>JBBRNJ010000116.1:0-22361 GCA_038230375.1 Polyangiales bacterium
AGGCCGCCAGGTACTGCGCACACGCCTCTTCGCCCGCGAAGCGAGCCTGAAATTCCCGCAAGTTTGCTGGAAACGATGGCCTGGGCAAGACCCCATACTACCGGCAGGGTCTTGCTGAAACAACCGGACAAGCAGGAGCTATCTAGCGTGGCTGCTGCGTGATCTTCGTCATCGTGGTCTCGCGCTGCCACACAATGGCGTTCTGCTGCGTGTCCACGACGCGGACGGTGAGCGCGTACGTGGACTTGTTCTTCTCGCCCGGGCTGGGCCGCTGCTCGATCCAGCCGGTGCATGCATAGCGTGCGTTCGCAGCGCGCGCGATGTCGCTCGCGTCATCCAATGACCGACCGGCGAGCGCGCGGTCTGCGGCGGGCCTGTCGAGCACGACCGCGGCCTGAGAACGCAAGAACCAGCTCTCCGCTTCACGGCGCGGAGACTCGAGCACCGGCTGCGCGACCGCCGCCGTCATCTTGTTCGTGAACGGGAGAACGATGACGACTGGCCGCGGGTTCTGCGTGAGCCACTCCGTCATGGTGCGCGACCCACCCAGATAGGACATCGCCTCTTGCGTCATGCGGCGCGTGTCGTCCGCGTCCAGCATGCCTTGCGCGGGAGCCTGCGGCGTCTCGGGCGGCGGCGGATCGAACCGCGGGTTGTCCCGCTTCTCATCCGGTTTGGCCTTGTCGTCGGACGGGCGGTCCTTGCTGTCCTTGCCGGCGCCGCTGGTGAGCGCACCAAGGCCAATGGACAATCCCATGTAGGTTGCACGCGAATCCGTGGAGCCTGCCGCGCCCGGGGGAGTCCCTGCGCCGTGCAGCCACGCGCCGTCGAAGCAGATCAGGAAGGGCGCCGCGGTGCCGTCCTTGTAGATGGGCAGCGCGCCGCACGCCTTCATGCTGATGTCCTCCGGCACGGGCGCGTCGTGGCGCTGCGCGTAGGTGCGGTATTCGCCGCGAAGGTAGACGGGCAAGATGTGGAGCTGCGCGTAGCCGCCGCCCATGGGTGCGCCGTCGAGCGAGCGCTTTTGATCGTTGCCGGTGTTGTATCGCCCGCCGAGCGTGATGCCGCCCACGGCGCCGGCCTCGATCGAGTAGCCCTCCCATACGGCGGTGAAGCCGACCTGCCCTTCTGGCAGATCAAGGTGCGAGTAGAGATACGAGTCGTTGCCGCGATACTCACCGCCCGCGCCGATGCGGAGGTATGGACCGAAGTGGTCGGTGATGGGCGCGTACAGCCCGCCGAGGATGTTGGTGCGATAGGCGCCGTCCAGGCCGGTCGCGCCGCCGCCCAGGTGCGCGAGGTAGTCGAAGTGGAAGTGGATGATGGAGTAGCTGCCTGTGCCTTGGCCCTCGCTGCCGATGGTGAACCCCAGGCCGCTGCTGTCCTGGTTGCTACCGCGAACGAGGCTGCTGTTGCCGCGGAGGTAGAGCGCATCGAGCTCGGCGTTGACGTGCCACCCGGCCTTGCGCCAGAACTCGTCGTCGGTGGACTCGCCGTCCTTCTTTTCCTTCTTGGCGTCGTCGCTGTCGTCGCTGGCTTTCGGCAGATCGGCGGCGTGCGCCGAACGCGAGAACATGGTGGTGCCCACGAGGACGAGGAAGAGGGCGAACGCCGGTCGCCTCATTCGTGATTCACGGCGCATCGCATGGCCCTGCTAGTTGGCGGCGCCGGGCGAAGGGCTGGCAAGCACCACGAAGTCCGTGGCGTTGCTGTCGGTGTCGTGGCCGTCGGGCTTGCGACCAATCGACTTGTTGGTCGCTGGGCCCGGCGCGGCGTTCTTTTCGACATAGGTATTGCCGCCCGTCAGCGTGCCGTAGCCGATGGAATCGATGACCTTGCTGCTGGGGTCGAGGATGGCAAGGCGGCCGTCATTGGCAAGACCGCCCGTGATCTTCGGCAACGACGCGCCACCCGCGTACCCACTGCCGACCATCAGGAAGTAGCCGTGGGACGGGATCGAATCGCCTGACTTGCCCACATACATGGCGCTCGGCGGGGAGTTGCTAGCCGAAGAGTAGTTCAGTGTGTACTTGTTCAACGGGAGCGCGCAGCCGGCTGGATTGTAGAGTTCGACGAACTCATCGGACGCGGTGCCACCCGCCGTCTGAACCTCGTTGATCACGACCTCGCCCGCGCAGAGACCGGAGTCCATGCCCATCTGGATGGTGCCGGAGTCCTTACCGGTGCCGGTCGAACCTCCGCTGTCCATGTCTGCTGGGGTGCCGGCGTCGTCCGTCGTCACTGGCGTACCGCTGTCGGTGTCCTCACCAGGCAGGAAGGCGGGACCATTGATCTCGGTGCCAGTCGCACAACCCGAGAGGCCATTCGCGCAGCAAACGCCGGCGAGGATTGTCAGACCCAATACCCCCCGGGCAAACCCGTTCATGCCCTCAAACACTAACAGTTCGCGCCCGACTGAGCTTGCTGTTTTCGCGGTGGGGCGGGCTGCAATCCGCTGACTCGGCAGCCAGGCTTCAGCTGGCTTTGCTGGTCGGGCGGGTCTGCTCGTAGCGGAGGATGTCCGTGAGTGCATCGATCATGGACTGCGCGATCGCTTGCGGGGTCTGGCCGCTCTTGGCAGCCTTCATCCGCATGCCCGAGCTTGCGCCACTCGCGCGCCGGTCCTGTTGGTCCAGCTGACGGCGCTCGCCTACGTGGCTCGTGAGCCGAACGACTTCGGACCCGTTCGTGTTGCTTCCCGTTCCGGGAGGCATCGGGGGTGAGGAACGCCGACGCGAGCCTTTGCGGCGGTCGGTGTCGGGACGATCGTTGTCCGGGGTGCTTCTCATTGATGAATCTCGCATGATCTTTATATCGCGTACGGTCCGTCGGGCTGCCCAGTTAACGGCTGCTGCCTGTTAACCCGCGCCCCCCAGGAAGGGTTCCCAGAAAGCGTTCCCAGAAAGCTCCTGGGAAAGATGCGACACGATCGCCCGTTTGTCCGTCTCATTTCGTGGGGTGCTGTCCCCCTACTCATCCGGGTCTGGGTTACATGTCGTACAAGGTACTCCACGTCGGCCCGAACCTTGCCTGAGGAGCGGTCTAGCCCACTTTGCTGAATCTGCCAGGAAAAAGGCCGTCTCCTAAAGAAAGAAATCCGGGGCGAGATTAGCTCCTGGGACCATTGAGTATTTCTCGAAGTCAGCCACCCCTCCAGCCCGCAGAATGTCTTCGTCCACGAAGAAGTTTCCGCTGCACTCCCGTGCAGGCCTTGTGAGGATGAGATGGGCTGCATCGGCCATGATGTCGGGCTTGCGGCTGACCTGGATCAACGCATCCCCACCCAGCAGGTTCTGAACGGCGGCGGTGGCGATGGTGGTGCGCGGCCAGAGCGCGTTGACCGCGACCTTGCCCTTGAACTCCTCGGCCATGCCGAGGACGCACATGCTCATGCCGAACTTCGCCATCGTGTAGGCCACGTGCGGACCGAACCACCGGGCCTCCATGTTGAGGGGCGGCGAGAGGTTCAAGATGTGCGGGTTCTCCGCCTTGAGGAGATGCGGAAGGCACGCCTGCGAACAAGCGAACGTGCCGCGCGTATTCACGCCGTGCATCAGATCGTAGCGCTTCATCGCGGTCTCGATCGTGCCGGTGAGGCTGATAGCGCTGGCGTTGTTGACGAGGATGTCGATGCCGCCGAACTTCTCGACGGTCTTCTTCACCGCGTCGGCGATCTGGTCCTCCGACCGGACGTCGACGACGAGCGGGAGGGCCTTGCCGCCGGCCTTCTCGATCTCCTCCGCCGCGCTGTAGATGGTGCCGGGGAGCTTGGCGTGCGTCTCCGCGGTCTTCGCGGCGATCGTGATGTTCGCGCCGTCCTGTGCTGCGCGCAGCGCGATGGCCTTGCCAATGCCTCGGCTCGCGCCGGTGATGAAGAGAGTCTTGCCTTTGAGGGTACCCATGGGGAAAGGAGCTTTGCCGGACGCCGTGGACCACGTCAAGGGCGCGGAGAGAGACTGCGCCCGAAAGACTTCAAGAGGTTGTAGGGTGGGTGCGTGACGAAGAGGCAGAACGAGGGCTCGTTCGACGAGCCGCCGCGTTTCTCGGAGAGCGACGACACGGGCTCGTTCCTTCCGGGCTACTTCGAGGCGCAGTACGAGGCGCTGTTCGCGGAGACGCTGAACAAGGGGCCGATCACCGCGGCGCGGCGCGAGCGCCTCGATCTGGCTGCCGAGGCGCTGGGCTTCGATCCGGAGCGCGTCGAGCGCCTGGAGGCCGCGTTGCTCGCTGCCTACGAGGCAAAGTCCGCCATCACGGCGACCGAGATCGAGTGGGGCGACACCTGGACGGGCTCACCGCTCCCCACGCCGATTCCCCCGGAGACCAATCCGGCCCCGCCGCCAGAGTTCGCCGCGCACGACAACATCCCGGGTCCAGCAAGGCTCCCCTCCACATCGACCTCGCCAAGAACCGCGACCGCGACCGCGACCTCGACCCCCCACTCGACCTCTCCCTCGACCCGCCCCTCCCCCACGACCTCCGTCTCGCCCTCCGCCTCCCCCTCGACCGCGCACGCCGGTCGAACCTCCCGTCCTCCGCCAGCGTCCCTTCCGCCGATCTCGATCCCGATCTCCACGTGGAACCAACCGAAGACCCCTTCGACGATCCCCCCAGCTCCGGCGTACTCGCCACCGACGTCCCCTCCCACGATGCCGCCGGCGTACTCACCGCCGACGATCCCGCCTGGACCCAACGCGCACCTCCATCATCGCTTCGGCGTGTCGAGCGAGGCGGGCGCGCTCGACGAGCAGTTCTGCGCGGCAGCCGTCCTGGTGCATCGCGGTGGCGCAACACCGGAGCAGTCGGCGCTCTACGAGGCATATCGCACGAACGCGCTGCCGCAACCTGCGCGTGGTCTGTCGGTCGCGGGATGGCAGAAGCTCTTTCACTCGTCGCGTGATCGCGTCGTCGGTGACATCCTCGCGGAGGTGGCGTCGGCCGTGCTGATCGGTCGCGTGACGTCGCTACGGCGTCACAACATGCTGCCCGAGCTGCGACCTGCAGAGCATCACGATCCCGGGGTCTCCACCGTGAGCGCCATTCGCGCGCTCGGGTGGTCCGCCTCCACGCTGGGTCTTGCGACGCCCCCGCTCTACGTGACCGCGGACTCGGCGCGCGAGCTCGAGATCGTGATGGCCGTGCCTCCCGCGATCCGCGTCGGCCAGCCGCTGCTCGTGGGGCGCAGCTCCCTGGACCTGGCGTTCATGTGCGGCAGGTTCATGAGCTACTTCCGCGCGGACCACTTCGTGCTCGCAATGGTCCCCACCGTGGGTCATCTGGAGGAGATCTTCTGGGCCGCGCTCACCATCGGCGCACCACACCTCTCGCTCAAGCCGGAGCTGCGCACGCGCCTCAAGCTCGTCGCCGAGACGATCGAGGCGATGCTGGAGCCGCAGGCGCGCGTGGCGCTGGTGGAGAACGCGCGCACGTTCCTGAGCTCTGGCCAGAGCTTTGGTCTCGCGGACTGGGCGCGCGGCGCGGAGCTCACAGCGAACCGCGCCGGGCTCCTCCTCTGCTCGGACCTGGAGACCGCGTGTGGCGTCCTCGAGAACGAGCCGAACGGGAGGGACGGCATCAACGACCTCGAAGAGTTCTGGATCTCCGACGCCGCAAGCGAGCTCCGCGCCGAGCTTGGCATAGCCATACTTCCATAGGTGATGTCGCCTGGTTAGGCGGGCTGCTCACTGGCCCTGACGACAGCGGGAGCGAGCTGTAAGCTCGGGCTGGCTCGCCGCGTTCAGCATGTGTCCCCGAAGCGCGAGATCGTTTGGACCCGCTTCACGTCGAACGGAAACAGAGGAACAAGAATGAACCGCCCGCTTGCATCACTGGTCTTGTTTGGTGTCTTCACGTTCGTGGCGTGCTCGCCAAGGGTGATCGTGGTGCACGACGCCGCGCCCGCGAACAACACGAACACCACCGCCGCCAATGACCCCAACTCGCCCATCGCGACGGATCCGGTGGCCTCGAACCGCAAGCCCGGCGATGACTCCGACTGGGGCATTCGCGACCGCAACGACTCCGTGGAATATGCACGCGTCGTCAACAAGGTCGCCAACATGGCGAGCGACTCGGATCTCTCTTCGCGCGTCGCGCGTCGCGGGATGTCGCTCGTGAATGTGACGTGGGAAGACACGGGGCGCGCGGAGAACTCCGCGCTCGGCCCCAACATCTCGGACCTCACGCTGCAGGTTCGCCGCCACGAGGGCAACGGTTTCCAGGCTTCGCTCATGCCGGTCATCCGGCCGCCGAACTTCTCGGACAAGACGGGCGACGTCGCCGCGGACAAGTTCTTCATCCGGGTGGGCAACCAGACGCGCGGTGGTGACCTCTCCACCGTGCCGCTCACGGACGTGCTGAAGAACATCAAGGCGTTTGCGAGCGTGCCCGACAGCATCCTTGGTGACGGCAACCTGCTCGCGGCCCGCGACTCGCACTTCCTCGTCAGCGCGCAGGCCGTGTTCCTCCCCATCCCGAAGACCGGCAAGGCGGAGTTCAATCCGGTGCTCTTCAACTATCAGTCGGCGCCGCGCTCGCCCGCAGTGCTCTCCATCCTGGTCACGCGTCAGGGCACGAGCGTCAGCGTGATCGAGAACGAGAGCGAGGACCAGACCGCGGGCGGCGGCGGCCAGGAGATCTACTTCAACAACAAGGGGCAGCGCGCGAGCTTCACGGCGGAGCGCAAGACCGACGTCGAGAACCGCATTGCCGCGCAGGGCGGACCCAAGAACGACGACGACAAGAGCGCGCTCGCGAAGGGCGCAGACGTCCTCTTCCTGGTGCAGGTGCCGCTCATCCACAAGCAGATGGGTCGCCTCGGCGGCGCGATGGATGATCCGGGTGCCGGTGGCGGTGGTCTGTCTGCAGCGTCGAAGGGCGCGCCTCCCCCTCCCCAGTCGGCGCCCGCGCCCGCCGGTGCGATGGCCGACTCGAAGAAGGAGCGCAGCGACGTCGAGCAGGCAGTGCTTGGTCACGGCCCGAACCTCGGACCGTTCAACGAGGGTCATCGCCTGCGCCTGCAGCGCGATCCCAAGTTCCCGATCCGCATCACGGTGCAGTTCTACAAGGCGACCTCCAACGGCGTCGTTTCCGACATCGATCTGGACAGCATCTCGCGGTCCATCGGCAGCGTGTACGAGCACGCGGATTTCGTCGGCTCGCTCGTCATCCCCGAAGGCGATCCGCGGCGCCCCACGTCGTGGCAGAAGATGCCGCGCGAGTGGTTCCCTTGGTAGTCGCGGGCACGTGATGTCGGCCCAGCTCAGTGAGGCGCGCGTCGCCTCATGAGCTGGAGTCCGCCGAAGTCGAGCGCGGCGATGTCCTGGGTGCCATCGACCACCAGCAAGAACGGCTCTCCGCCATCCTTCGCAACGAACGACGTGGGTGACGTGAAGACGATCTCGCTGTCGATCCCGAGACGTGCCGAGGTGAGCGTGAGGCGGCCGTTTCGTCGGTGAACCGTGATCTCGATGCGGAAGACCTCGTACATGGCCTCGAATACGCCGACGATGCGATCCTGATCCGCGGCGGTCACCACGGTCGCCACGAGTTCCGTGGGCGCCACGTCCGGCCACCGGTATTCGGCGGCGATCGCATAGAGCACCTCGCGCAGCAACGGGCGGCCGCCACCACCATTCACCATCACGGCGGCGCCCTGATCGGTCTCGGGGAAGTAGATGACCTCACCAAGGAACCCTTCGTCCTCGCCCTGGTGGCCAAAGTGGAGCGCGCGGCCCTTCCCTTCCACCATGGGCCCGAGCCCGAACGGCGACTTGTCCGCCGCCGTGAGCATCTGCGTGGCGGTGTCCGCCTTGAGGAGCCCGTCATGCGTGCGAGACGCGCTGATCGCCCGCGCCCACGCGAGCAGATCGGAAGGCGTGGACCAGAGGCCTGCCGCAGCCATCTCCGGGTAGACGTGCGCGCCACCCGCGACCGGACGACCCGCGACGTCGTGCGCGGTCGCCGCAGCTGCCTGCTCACCGGCTGACAGCGCCTGGTCGAACGTGCTGTGCGTCATGCCCGCGGGCGTGAGCACCAGCTCCCGCATGAGCGCCGGAAACGGCTTGTGCGTGCGGTCCATCAGGACCAGCTGCTCGATGGTGACGCCGCCGCCGGAGTAGCGCGTGTTGCTGCCAGGGACAGCGAGCACGCGGATCGCAGGCGTGTTCGAAGGCGGCTGCCCGTCCAGGATCTGCGTGATGGTCGGGAGGGGCGCACCAGCGGCGTAACCAGGAAAGCCATGCACATTGGTGCACGCGGTATGCGTGAGGATGCGCCGCAGCGTGACCTTCTCCTTCACGGTGAGCGGGTTCTCGGGCACCTTCCATGAAGAGAGGAACGTGTTCACGTCCGCGTCGAGCGAGAGCTCACCGCGATCCACGAGACGCAGCGTTGCCGTCGCGGTGATGGGCTTGCTGATCGACGCAGCCTGGAAGAGCGTCTCTGCGGTCACCGGGGCAAGGCCGCCGGCCTTCGTCACGCCAAAGCCGCGCGCCCATGCGAGCGCGCCGCCCTCGAACACGGCGACGCTGAGGCCAGGCACGTTGTAGTGCGCCATGCGTGCGTCGAGGGAGAAGCTCTCGCGCGGAGAGTTGACGACGTGGATGGTGGGGAGCAGCGACCGGGTGACGCGGTCCACGGGATCGTCGGAGACAGCGGCGGCGGGTCGGCAGGCGCACGCGATGAGCGAGAGGGCGACCAGGAGCGAGAACGCACGCACGAGAGCGGACTCTACCATCGAGAACGACGACGACGACCACACGACTTCGACTTCGACTTCGACAACGACTTCGACTTCGACTTCGACTTCGACTTCGACTTCGACAACGACTTCGACCTCGACCTCGACTTCGACCTCGACCTCGACTTCGACAACGACTTCGACCTCGACCTCGACCTCGACCTCGACCTCGACCTCGACCTCGACCTCGACCTCGACCTTGGCCCCGCCTAGCGCACCGGAGCAGTGCTGCAACGCAGCATCATGACACGGCTTATTTACTAGATGTTGACGTCTTCCCAACCCGCGATATGTTGCGGCGCAACATGATTCACGCCACCCTCAAGAGCACCGGCATCTACGTCCCCGAGATCGAGGTCACGAACGCCTCTCTTGCGAAGCGCTTCGCGGAGTCGGCGCCGGACTTCGTCGCGAAGATGGAAGCGTCGACCGGGATCGGGACTCGCTTCTATGCGCCGGACCCGTGGGCCACGTCGGACCTCGCGGTGCGTGCGGCGAAGCATGCTCTCACGCGCGGCGGCGTTGCGCCGGAGGATGTGGACCTCATCATCGTCGGCACCGACTCGCCGGACTACATGACGCCCGCGACCAGCACCGTGGTGCAACGGAAGCTGGGCGCGAAGAAGGCTGGCACGTACGACGTCGGGTGTGCGTGCGCGTCGTTCCCAACGGCGCTGGCAACGGCGGGCGGGCTCATGGCGACGAACCCGTGGATGAAGAATGTCCTGGTGATCGGCGCGTACATGATGCGTAAGCTCGCCGACCCGAACGACAACATGATCTTCTTCTACGGTGACGGCGCCGGCGCCGCGCTGCTCCAGCCGGGTGACAGCGGCGGTGTCATGCAGTCCGCCTACCGCGCCGATGGGAACTTCGCAGAGATGTGGGGCATCATGAGCGGCGGCACCGCAGAGCCCGCGTCCGAGGAGTCCGTGCGCGCTGGCCGCACGAACGTGCGCATGACGGAGAAGTACCCCCCGGAGGTGAACGACGAGGGCTGGCCCGCGGTCGCGCGCTCCGTCGCAGAGCGCAATGGCTTCAAGCTGGGTGACGTGGACCACTTCATCTTCACGCAGGTCCGCAAGCGCACCATCGAGAAGGTGATGAAGTCCCTGGAGATCCCCTTCGAGAAGGCACACACGATCATGGAGAAGTGGGGCTACACCGGCTCCGCCTGCATCCCGATGGCGCTGCACGATGCGATCGAGACCGGTCGCGCGAAGAAGGGTGACCTCTGCATGCTCGTGGGCTCCGGCGTGGGCTACAACCAGGCTGGCGTCGCGCTCCGCCTCTGACGGCGGTACGCTGGCGCGGCATGTGGCCGATCGTTGCGCGTGACATCGTTGAAGCGTGTGGAGCGAAGGTCGTGGCAGACTGCCCGCTCGACGTGCAGCTCACTGGCATCTGCGTGGGAGATCGCGCGCCGCGCCCCGACGAGCTCTTCGTTGCGCTCCGTGAAGATGGCAACGACTCGCACGACCACGTGGGCGCGCAGCTGGGAGCCGGCGCGGCGCTTGCGCTGGTGTCCGCGGACTGGGTGGGTCTTCTGGGACTCACCATGGAGCAGCGCGCGCGGTGCCTCACGGCCGCGGACTCGGTCGTTGCGTTCCGCGCGCTCGCCGCGATGTTTCGCAAGCGCTTCTCGTTTCCCGTGGTCGCGGTGGCGGGCAGCAACGGCAAGACCACGGTGAAGGACATGCTCGCGGCCATGCTCTGCGGTGGAGGCTTTCGCACCACTGCCACGCGCGAGACCATGAATGGCTGGACCGGTCTCCCGTACACACTGACGCGGCGCGCGCACACCACGAAGGTCCCGCCGCACGCGCTGGTCGTGGAGATCGGTATCGATGCGGTCGGTGCCATGAAGCAGCATGCGCAGCTGGTCGACGCGGACGTCTGCGTACTCACCGCGCTGGGCCCCGAGCACCTGCACGGCCTGCGCGACGCGGATACGGCTGCGCGCGAGGAGCTCGCGCTCTTCACCGAGAGCCCGCGCGCGAGGCGCGTCTATCAGATGGCGGACGCCCGCATCCGCGCAGCGGCGCACGACGCGCGCAAGGACGACATCGTGGTCGTCCGCGCCGAGCTCGAGCGCGCAGCGAACGTCCCGCTTGCGCGCGTTGCGTACGAGGTCGTGGAGACCACGCCCACGTCGTCCGACGTGATGCTGTCATGGTTTCCGCGCGACGCCGAGGCCGCTGCGTGGACGGGACGCCTGCACCTGCCGATGCCAGGCTTGCATAATGCACGTAATCTGGCCGCGGCGTTCGGCGCGGGGCTTGCGGTCGGCCGCGCGCCGGACGAGCTCGCGAGAGGGCTGCGCGCATTCTCTCCGCCGCACATGCGGTGCGAGGTGCGGGAGGTCGGCAACGGCTGCACGCTGGTGGACGATGCTTACAACGCCAGTCCGGAGAGCATGCGGGCCGCGCTGGCATTGCTCGACACGCCCGCGTGGAGCGCACGCGCGAAGGTGCTCGTTCTGGCCGACATGCTCGACCTTGGGGACGAGTCCGCCCGCTACCATGAAGAGCTCGTCGCCCCGCTGCGCGCGTGGACGGAGCGTGGCGCCACGCTGCGCCTGGTCGGCGAGGCGATGGAACCGGTCGCGCGCGCGCTGGGCATGTCCGCGCCCGCGGTCCTTCACCTGGCCGATGGTGCAACTGCGAGCGAGGTCCTCGACGACGCCGTTCAACTGAAGGACGCCGTGGTGCTCGTGAAGGGCAGCCGCGGCATGCACCTGGAGAAGGTGATCCGCGAGCTCGAGGAGCGCTGCGCCGCCGCGTCACCGTACAAGGTCACCGGCAAGGAGAGCGATCTGCCGCAGTTCTACGGGCGCTTCACCACGGCGTCCGTCACGGGCACCAACGGCAAGACCACGACCACCTCGCTCATCGCGCACATCGTGGCGGCCGCAGGAGAGGTCCCGGCGCGCGTGACCACGCTGGGCTCATGGGTGGGCGACGAGCGCACGGGCACCGAGCCCACGGGCGATGCGTTCGTGCAGACGCTGGCACTGGCGGCGATGCGCGGCGTCAAGACCATCGCAGTCGAGACCACGTCACACGCGCTCCAGCAGGGCTTCACCAAGACGTGGCCTGCGAAGGTCGCCGTCTTCACGAACCTCACGCGCGACCACCTGGACTACCACGGCTCGCCCGAGCAATACCTGGCCGCGAAGGCGCAGCTCTTCATGGACCTGCCGTCGAACGGTGTGGCGGTGCTGAACCTTGCCGACCCCGCGAGCGCGCTCCTGTCCGAGGTGGTGCCGGAAGGCGTGCGCGTGCTGGGCTACGCGGCGCGTCCAGTACATGTAGACTGCAACGAAATTCCGCTCGCGCTCTTCGCGGACGATGTGGTCGTGGATCACGACGGCACGCACGCGCGGCTCGCGCCGTCGCCGATCGCGGACGGGCTTGGCGGAAGGATCGACCTCTCGCTGCTCGGCGTCGTGCACGCGGAGAACGCGATGGCAGCGGCGCTCGCAGGGGTGGGCCTTGGGTTTCCGTTCGAGGCGATCACGCGTGCGCTGCGATCGTTCAAGGGAGTGCCCGGCCGCTTCCAGGTGGTGCACACGCGGCCCATCGTCGTGGTCGACTTCGCGCACACGCCAGACGCCCTCACGCGCACGCTGGTGCAAGCCCGCGCGCTCGTCCGCGATCGCGCCGGGAAGCTCCTCGTCGTCTTCGGCTGCGGCGGCGATCGCGACCCCGGAAAGCGTGCGCAGATGGGCGAAATCGCCTCCACCGCCGCCGATGTCGTATGCCTCACCAGCGACAATCCGCGCAACGAAGACCCGGAAAAAATAGCCGATGCGGTGGAGATTGGAACGAAGGAAGGGGACGCCCGTCTATACCGTATTCTGGACCGGAGAGAGGCTATCGCCATGGCGATTGAGCTCGCCAGTTCGGATGATATCGTCGTCGTTGCGGGCAAAGGCCACGAGAGAGAACAGCTCGTGGGAGATACCTCGTACCCGTTCGACGACGTTGACGTCGTAGAGACCATTTTCGCGAAGAGGGGCAGATGAAAGTCAACCGAGAGAAGTTCCTGGCCGCTGCATTGCTCCTGTCCACCGCCACTGGCTGCGACAAGCTTGGACTGAAGGGCAAGGAGACCGCCACGGCAGCCCCCGAGATCGTGATGAGCGCGCAGCAGCCCGACCCCGTCGCTCCTGCCGCAGAGGGTGATCCCGCGAAGCCGGCCACCCCCACGGGCCACGCAGTCGTGATCCCGAAGAACATGAAGCCCAAGGTCGGCGTCGGCGGACCTGCGGCGGAGGGAGTCGTTGCCCCGAACAACGAAGGCGTCATCGCGATCGCCCCGAACAACGAAGGCGTGATCGGCCCGAACAACGAAGGCGCCATTCCCGCGATCGCACCCGCGAACGAGAACATCCCCGCACCCGGCCAGACCGCGAAGATCCCCACCGGCAAGGCACCCGTCATCCCGGGCGGAAGAGCCCGCGGCGTCAGGTAACCGTTTCTCAGCGGCGGCGGCGGAGAGAGACCACCTGCCCTGCGGGCTGCGGCTCGGGATCGAGCGGCGGCAGCGCGAGGACGAGTCGCTCTATGCGAGGCAGTGCTTCTTGCGCTGCCCGCTCCGCCCGCAGCTCGTCGAACGTGCCGCGATAGACGAGCACGAGCAGGTAGAGGCCGCTGAACGAGAGCACCAGGTATCCCGTGCGCTTCTCCACGTCGACCTCGGTGTGACGTAGCGCGCGTCCCTTGTGCACGTTACCGCCCCCCGTGAATCCGGCGAGCGCGCGCACGGCCGTCAGCGCGTACTGCACGGCGGCCTCGTCGCCTTCGTCCTCCACGTTCGCGACTGCGGCATGCCCGTTCGGTCCTGCGGCGGCTGCCGAGGCGTCCACGAGCTCCGGTGCGGAGGCGTCGTCCGAGACCAGGCGCGGCGCGGACACGTCCGCGAGCGGAACGCCCATGCGTGCCGGCATCACGCCCTTGCGCGCGGAGCCCCAGAGGATGGGCGAGTCCGCGTCGATCACGACGACATCGATCGCCTGCGCACGCGCGGCCAGCGCCTTCAGCTCGTCGAAGAGCGAGATGGAGACCGGCGGGCGTGACGCACGAAATTTCTCACCGGATGGGTCGGCGAGCGACTCGGCGAAGGTGGAGACCAGGATGCCGAGGCGCCTTCGCAGCGCTTCCATGTCTCCAGGCTCGTTCTCGAACGTGACGAGCACCGTGCGCCCATCCGGAAGGCGATGGTGCGCGACGTTCTGCGCGAATGGCGGCGTCTCGGTCGGGTCAAGGAGGCGCACGTCGCTGCCTCCGAGCTCGCGCCGAACCAGTGCCGAAAAGCGGTCGAACGATGATTCCAAGGGCAGCTCCGGAGGGAGCACGGACTTAGCAGATGGCCTGGCTCCTTGTCGCCACCAACCCACGCCCCTAGGTGTAGGCTCACCTTGGAGGCCCGCGCCTTCAGAGCGTCGAGATGCCAGATCACCGCAAAATACCGACGTCCCGGCTCTCCCGGCTTGCCCGGCTGGCCTCGGTAGGCGCCCGGGCCGGCGCAAGCGCGGTGATGGGCGGCAAGGGCCGCGGCGCGGCGGAGCAGGCTGCAGAGGTGCTCGGGACCATGCGCGGGCTCGCCGCGAAGATGGGACAGATGGCGAGCTATGTGGACGGCGTCATCCCCGAAGGCCAGCGCGACGCGTATGAGCGCGCGATGAGCATGCTGCGCTCGCAGGCGCCGCGCTCCAGCCCGGAGGAGGTGCAGAAGACCGTCGAGACCGAGCTCTCCGGGACGCTCACGGAGCTGTTCGCGGAATGGAATGAGGTCCCGATCGCCAGCGCCTCCATCGGTCAGGTTCACGAGGCCACGCTGCACGACGGTCGCAAGGTCGCCGTGAAGGTCCAGCATCATGGCATCCACGCCGCGGTCGAGAGCGATCTCTCCAATGCATCCGTGCTCGAGGGAATGGCCGGCGCGATGGGCGGGCGTCGGTTCGACTCCAAGGCCCTGCTCTCCGTCATCAAGGCGCGGTTTCGCGAGGAGCTCGACTACGAGCTGGAGGGCCGCCGCGTGCTTGCATTTCGCGAGCTCCACGCAGGCGATCCCACGATCGAGATCCCGGAGCTCGTCGCTTCGCACTCCGGGAAGCGCGTCCTCACCTCCCTGTTCGTGCGCGGCAAATCGTTCGAGGAAGCATGCGCCTCCTCCGAGGACGACCGGCGTGCGTGGGCGGAGACGCTCTGGCGGTTCGTGTTCAAGGGCAACCTGGTGCTCGGCATGTTCAACGCCGACCCACACCCCGGAAACTACTTCTTCCGGGAGGGCGGCAAGGTCGCCTTCGTGGACTACGGGTGCGTTCAGGAGCTGACGCCGTTCCACCGGGACTGGGCGCGCAAGGTCCACGAGGCGGCGCTCCTGAAGGACGAGAAGGCGTTCCTTCACGGGGTGAGCCAGCTGATTGGTGCGAAGCCCGGCAAGCTGGAGGACGCTGCGCAGGCGTACACGCGTGTGTGCTTCGAGCCGCTTTTTTCCTCGCCGTATCGCATGACGCGGGCGTACGCGGGTGGGCTTGTTGCAGGCATGAAGGGGATGGCCAAGGACGCGGCAAAGGTGCCCGAGTCCGAGTTCTTCACCATGCCTCCCCACATGCTCTTCCTGAACAGACTACAGTTCGGCTTCTACTCGGTGCTCGCAAGGCTGGATGTGGACTGCGACTACGCGGCCGTGGAGCGGGCGTTCCTCACGGCATCCTGATGTAGCTGCCATCGACATCCCTGCATTAAGGGGGCACTATGTGTAGGTGACCTCGCATCTCGTCACCGCTTGGAGGGGCTCGTGAGCAGCTTCTTCCATACCGGAGCAGTGCTCGACGGTCGCTTCAAGCTGGGCGCGGCGCTCGGCGAAGGCGCGATGGGCACGGTATGGCTTGCGAAGGACCTCCACCTCGGCATCGACGTCGCGGTGAAGGTGATGCAGTCCGCCCTTCGCGCCGACGGCGGTCGCCGCGAGATGTTCGAGAAGGAGGCAGAGCTGTGCGCTCGCATGCTGAGCCCGCATATCGTGCGGGTGCTCTCCTACGGTGTGACGTCGGGGGACGTGCCGTACATCATCTACGAGGCGCTCGAAGGCGAGCCGCTCGACACCAGGATCGCGCTGCGCAAGAAGCTGGAACTGGACGAGACCGAGGAGATCATCGTGCACGTCGCCCGCGCGCTGGCACGCGCGCACTCCATGGGCATCGTCCACAAGGACATCAAGCCCGGCAACGTGTTCATGACCAAGGACGATCGCGGCCGCGCGATCGCCAAGGTGATCGACTTCGGCATCTCCGAGGTGATCCAGCCGAACCTGACCATCGCTGGTGAGATCTGCGGCACGCTGGAGTACATGCCGCTCGAGGTGCTCCGCGACGCGAAGCCCGCCGATGCTCGCGCCGACCTCTTCGCGCTCGCCGTTCTCGCGTACGAATGCCTTTGCGGCGAGGTGCCCTACGTGGGCGAGTCAATGCCCGAGGTCATGCAGATCATGAGCGGCGCACCACCGTCGCTGTCGCGCGTGTTCCCGCAAGAGGCCGCGGTGCCGCTCGATCAGTGGATGCGGCGCGGGCTCGCACCAGACGCCCGCCTGCGGTTCCAGTCCGCACGCGATCTGGCGGAGACCTTCCACGAAGCCGTGAAGGAGGCGAAGTTCGCGCTGGGCGTCTCGCCGGCATCGTCCCGCAAGATGAGCACGCAGATGGAGCGCGTGATCCCGCCGAACAACGTCGACAGGGTCACAACGGGTTCGTCACGCGCGTCCCGCAACAGCCTTGCCGACGCGGCCGAGCAGGCCATGCGCAGCCTGAACATCCAGACGGGCAAGCCCATGCAGTCAGCGCAGTCGCGCGGGCCCAGGCCACCGCCGCCGATGATGTCTTCGGGCCCGAGCAAGGTCACCCCACAGCCGCCGCGGCAAGAGAGCCGCGCACCAAGCCGGTCGCCACAGGTGTCGCAGCAGAGCCGCGCACCTCAGAAGCTGCCACCTGCGGCAACGTGGCCCCCCGCATCCGTGCCGAACCGCGACTCGCGAAGCGACGACTACGTGCCGCCGCCGGTGCAGAAGATGCCCGCTCCGCAGAAGCCGCCGCAGACGACACCCGCGCAAGCAGAGCCTCCGCCGCGCGCAACCGCACAGCAACCCATCCCGCGCGAGGACGACGACGCGCCCAAGTCACAGCGCGCGACCATCACACGCGGCACGCCCATGCGGCCGCGCGCTGGAAGCTTCGTCTTCGATGAAGAAGCCCCGCCGATGCGCCCCAAGCAGGAGAGCGGCGTCGCGGTCGAAGAGCGCGTGGAGACCACACGCATCGCTGACAAGCGTCGTGAATGAGCGGACGACTGACGTGAGCGAGCCCATCTGAACATGCGTGGGGCGCGCAGCGCGGGCGCTTTGCTCGCACTCCTGTCGTACGCGTTTCGGTTCCCCGCGCTGCTGAACGCGGACTCGACGAACTCGGACGCGGCCATCGTTGGCCTGCAGGCAATGCACATCCTCCACGGAGAGACATCGCCGTTCCTCTGGGGCAGCGGCTATCAGACCAGCACGGACTCGTTCGTGGCCGCGCTGTTCTTCGCCGTGCTCGGAAGCGCGCCGTGGGTGCTGATGGTGAGCGCGCTGTCGCTCCATGTCGCGGCCACAGTGCTGGTGTTCTCTTCTCTCGTGCGCCACGTGGGAAGGGGCGCGGCGTTCGTGCTGTCGCTGCTCCTGGTCCTGACGCCCAGCTCCGTGCACTCGTACGCGCTGTATCCTCCGCGCGAGGCGTCGCTGTTCCTCGCGCTCACCGCGTTCGTGCTGGTGGACCGCGCGGCCATCGCAGGCCTTTCCCCACGGAAGGCGCTCGTCTATCTGGGTGCAGGATGCATGTTTTCTACCGCGGCCACGGCGGCGGATCCCTACGCGATGCTGGTGGCGCCGCTGTCGCTCGGGCTCGCGGTGTGGACCGCGATGGGCGTGTGGGGTGGCAAGGAACGCCTGCGCGCGCTCGGAACGGCCGTGGGTGGCGCGCTCGTCGGGATGCTGCCGAGCATCGCGCTCAAGACGTCCGCGGGCGCGAAGAACGGGCCCATGACGCTCAGCTTCTCCATGATCCCACACAACGCGGAGCTGCTCGTACGCGAGTGCCTGCCGTGGGCCATGAGCACCAAGGTCTACTTCGCCAAGCACGTGATGGACTATTCGCCCTGGGAGCCACCTGCGTGGGTGTCCGCGTTCCTCTTCTGCGCGGCACTGGTGTTCGCGGCGGCGCTGGGAATGTCCGTGCGGGCGGTGATCCGCGGAGGCATCTCGCCCGAGTCGCGGCGTCTTGGCGTGGCGGGGCTGCTGGTGTTCCCGGCGGGCATCGGCTCCTTCCTGCTGAGCGTGATGGTGATGGATCACTTCTCCATGCGCTACCTCACTGCGCTGACGCTGTTGTCGCCGTTCGCGCTGCTGCCGCTGGCGAAGCGTCTGCCGCCGGCGCGCCTTCTCCTGTTGCTTGCGCCGTTCTTGCTGTCTTCCGCGATCGGCGGATGGGTCGGCTTCGGGCCGTTCGTGCGTGGGCCCATCCCCGTCCGCCCGCCGGAGATCGCGGACGACTATGCGCTGCGCGCCCTCCTGCAGGAGAAGGGGGTTCGCTACGGCATCGCGGACTACTGGACTGCGTACCGCCTCACGTATCTCTTTCGCGAGGAGCACACGTTCGTGCCCACGAGCCCGCGCGAGGACAGGTACGCGCCGTATCGTACGGCCTTCGAGAAGGAGACGCGCGTGGCATACGTCTTCGATCCTGGCCGGTCGCGCGAGAGCCCCGACGATGAGCTACGCGAGCTCGCGCAGGGCGCAGAGAACGTGGAGGAGCTTCATGCGGGCAAGCTGCGCGTGTGGCTGATCTCACGCAAGCAGAGTGAGCTCCCACTTCACTGACCGAGCTTACAGCCACGCGGGCGTCACTGGATGCGGATCGTAGGGCGGAGGAGTGTCGTTCTGCGCAGCCGATACCTTCTGGCAATCAATCCGTGCAGGGGACGTCTTCGTACATGGCATCGCGCGCGGCGACGCGGACCTGCGCGGACGGACGCGCCGTGGTGCGCGTGTCCTCGTCGTGGGAGTGCTCACGCGCGGGCGTGTGGCGACGGCCCTCACGGCTCGCTGCGTCATCAATCTGGGTTGCGGACTCGATACGTTTGGCGCTGTTCATTCTGACTCGTAAGGATGAGCAAGGTGCGTGCCTCGGGCCAACAAAGGGGCAATCCCCAGGTATCAGAGCGGAGTGCGCATGCCGTTTCGCACTGTTTACGCGCGCGGACGTGAACATGAGGCCGCACCAGGCGTGGCACCCAGGCAACACACGAAGGGATTTCGTGGCGCGGTGAGCCGTGGAAACGTCACAATGCGTCAGGTGGCGCGCAAGCTCGTCAAGTACGAAGAGAAGCGCGATCCCGCGCTGACGACGGAGCCATTCGGTGGTGACGTTCCAGACGCCGCGCCGTTGACCACCGTGGGCTCGTTCGTGGTGCATCAGCACGACGCCACGCGGATGCATTTCGATCTGCGGCTCGAGATGGGCGGAACGCTCTCGAGCTTTGCGGTGCCGAAGGGCCCCACGCTCGATCCGGAGTCGAAGCACCTTGCCGTCAACACGGAGGACCATCCGATCGAGTACCTGGACTTCGAGGACGTGATCCCCGACGGCCAGTACGGCGCAGGCGCGATGATCGCGTGGGACCGCGGCAAGGTCACGTACCTGGAAGGCCCCGCGGAGACCACGAAGCCGAAGGGCAAGCTCGACTTCATCCTGTCGGGCATGAAGCTGCACGGACGGTTCGCGCTCGTGAAGCTCAAGAAGGGCGACAAGGAGTGGCTACTCCTCAAGAAGAGGGATGGTCAGGAAGATCCCGGGCACGACATCCTCGCCGCGCAGCCGCGCTCCGTATTGAGCGGGCTCACCGTGCAGGAGTTGCTCACGCGCGACGCACGCATCACCGACGCAGAGGCACGTGCGCGAACGCTCGGCGCGCCCTGGCACGAGCGCAAGGATGCGAAGGGAGACAACGCCAACGCGGACAGCGAGCTCGCGTGGACACGACCGCGGCTGCTCTCGCCGAAGGGAAAGTCTCCGCGCGCCCACCTGGCGCTGGGCGGACTGCGCGCGTTCGCGGAGAAGACCGAGCGTGGCGCACGCATCATCGTGGACGACGGCACAGCACGCGACGTGTCCATCTACTACCCGGAGCTGCTGCGCGCGCTCGATGCGTTGCCCGCGCGCTGCCTCACGCTGGACGGCGAGATCGTCTTTCTCACGGGTGGCGGCGCCGTATCCATGGCGCAGCTCACGCCGCGGCTCGTGTTGCTCTCTTCCGGCGATGCGCGCGGTGCGGTGCGCGATCACCCAGCGACGTTCGTCGCGTTCGACGTGCTGCGTGTGGGCGACACGGATGTGCGAGCCGCAAGGCTCACGGAGCGGCTCGCGCTGCTATCGTCGATCGTGCCAGAGCTCGGGTTCGTGCGGCGCGCGCCGGAGTCCGAAGATCCTGCGCCCTTCAACGTGTTCGCCATGACGCGTGGCCTGCCCGGTGTGCTCGTTCGTGATGGCGGTGATGCGTACGCTTTGGACTGGGCGTTCTTGCCCGCGAAGGAGGCAGGCCAGCCGTTCTCCGTGCAAGACCACGGCAAGGGCGGCGCGCTCACGCTGCGCACCGCGAAGGTCACGAACCGCCAGAAGATCTTCTTTCCGGAGCTCGGGATCACGAAGGGCGAGGTCGTCGACTATTACGTGCAGGTTGCACCTTTTTTGCTCCCGTACCTGAAGGATCGCCCGCTGGTGGTGGTGCGCTACCCGGACGGCATCCACGGCAAGAATTTCTTCCAGTGGAACGTGCCGCAGACCAGCCCCTCGTGGATGCGACACGTGGAGGTGCCCAGCGACGACGGCCGCAAGAAGCACGCGTTCCTCGTGGACGATCTGGCGAGCCTCGTGCACGTCGTGAACCTGGGCGCGATCCCGCTGCACATCCTGGCCTTCCGCGAGGGGGGCAGGATGATCTGTGATTTTTTCACCGTGGACTTTGACGTGAAGGAGGCGGGCCTCGAGCGCGCGCTGCCGATCCTGAAGACGCTGCGGGACCTGCTCGCGACCGCGGGGCTCAAGGGGTTTCCGAAGACGTCGGGTCAGACGGGCATGCACGTGCTGGTGCCGCTGGGCCCGAACCAGTCGTTCGACGTGGGGCGGATGCTCTGCGAGATCTTCGGACGGCTCCTTGTCTCGCACCACCCGACGGATGCGACGATGGAGCGCGTGACGGGCCGGCGCGAGGGCAAGGTGTTCATCGACGTGGGTCAGACCGGACCCAGCCGCACCATCGTGAGTCCGTACGCGCTGCGAGCAACACCGGAGGCGACCGTGTCGATGCCGCTCGACTGGAACACGGCGCTCACGCTCGACACGCCGTCGCGCTTCACGGTGCGCACCGCTCCGGCGCTGGTCCGTGAGCACGGCTGTCCCATGCGGGCGCTGCTCACGGAGACGCCCGATGTGGCGGGCGCGGTGGCCAGACTCTCGGAGCTTTTGGGCGCGAAGCCCGGTTCGCGTTGACTTTGGCCTTCATTTTGGCAAAGAACCAACGCCGTGGCCTGTAGTTATTTCGATGTCGACGGCACGCTGGTCTCGACGAACCTCGTCCATCCGACGTTGTTCTACGTGATGAACCAGCGCAGCCCGATGCGCTCTGCGCTGAAGCTGGCGAAGAACCTGCTCCGTGCGCCGCAGCTGATCATCGCGGAGATGCAGGACCGTCGCCTCTTCAACGAGCTGCTCTTCCAGGCCTTCGAGGGCATGAGCCACGACCGCCTTCACCTGCTCTCGGACGAGGCGTTCGACAACGTGTTGAAGCGCGCGCTCTACCCCGCCGCGAAGGATCTCGTGTCGCGCTCACGTGCGGAGGGCCAGGAGGTGATCCTGGTCTCCGGCGCGCTCGACTTCCTCATGAAGCGCCTCTGCGAATATCTGGGTGCGACGGGCTACATCGCAAACCGCCTCGAGATCAAGGACGGCTACGCGACCGGCCGCTTGCTTCGTCCCGTGGTCGCGGGCCCCGAGAAGGCACGCCTCATCCGCGAGCACGCGCGCGACAACGATCACGATCTCGCGGACTGCTTCGCGTACTCCGACAGCTACTCCGACGTGCCCATGCTGAGCGTCGTGGGGCACCCAGCTGCGGTGAACCCGGACACGAAGCTCGCGCGCCTCGCACGCACGTACGGCTGGCCGATCATCCAGCTCGCGAAGAACTAGACTTGGGAAAGAGGGGCATCTTCCCGCCCGCGCGGATAGGGCGTGTTCTTCCTGCGCCCCCTCCGGACACGGGCCTTCTCCCTTGAGCTGAGGAGAGCGTGCGCTCCGTGTTCATGAGATCTTGCATGCACCAGAGCTCGATGAACGCCTTGCCGCAGTTGACTGCTACGATTCATGCCTGATGCAGATGAAGGTCTACTCAGCACAAGTCTTCGAAGCCGTGTCGGAAGCGCTCCGCGCCATCTACTGGTACGTCGGCGATCTGCAGTCCTTCGTCATCCACTGCGGCTTCGAAGAGCGGTATGTCCGCAGTTTGGACTGGAAGCCGAAAAGGAACGG
>JBBRNJ010000117.1:0-22098 GCA_038230375.1 Polyangiales bacterium
GTTGGGTTGGTTCGCCCGGGGCCCCGTGACCCCCTGGCCGCGCTCGGCGGGTGGGTGGGCGGGTCCGACGTCGAGGTCTATGGTCGAGGTCGTCGTCGAGGTCGTTGTCGAAGTCGTTGTCGTCCGCGCATCGTCCCCTTCCGGGTTGGGGTGCGCCGTCACCACACGGCGACGTCGGTTCATGGTTCATCCATCCCCCTGGTTCACCGGCAGCCCAGCGGGAGCGTTGTAGTCACACACGAAACCTGAACTGAGCGCGGAAACTGCGGGAATGTGGGGGGTTCGGTCGGAGACCCAAGATGGACGGCGACTTGCATGTAAGGGGACATCCCCATGATTTGCGAATGTCCCTCCTGCGATCAGAGCTACGAGCTAGCCGACGAACAGGTGCGGGGAAAATCCGTCATCCTGAGCTGCCCGCCGTGCAACACGTCCTGGATCGTTGGTCCCTTCTCCTCATCAGCGCCGCAGGCGGATCAGATGGGTGCGATGGGCGACGACGACGACGACACCGCGGCGAACTACCGCAGCAAGGCCAACCAGCCCGCCGGCCTCGCGCACTCGCCCACGAGCGTCCCGCCGCCGCCCGCATACTCCGCGCCTCCCGCATTCGCAGCTCCCGCGCCCATGCCCGAGCTGCGGATTGGCGAGAGCGGCTCACCGTCTGCGCGTCGCATCCTTCGCGGCGAGGCTCGCGAGCAGCGCGATCTGTTCGCGGCACGGGCGCCCTCCGATCACGGTCGCCAGTCGCCTGTTCCAAGCGCCAGCGCCAGCCCCAGCTTCGTGCCCCCGCCGCCTCCGAGCAGCGTATCGCCGAGCATGTTCCCCGGTGCCAGCACTGCCGCTCGCGGTGAGCACTCTCTCCTCTTCTCCGTCGAGGAGCTGAAGAAGGCCGCCACGATGCGCCCCCCGCCGCCGGCCCCGACCGCGGTCTTCCAGAACGGCCAGCGCGTTTCGAACGACGACCAGGGCGTGATCGACCTGAAGCCCATGCTCTCTGCCGGTGGCGAGATGAAGTCGCGCACCGAGGCCCTCTACACGCCCGCGACCGAGATCGGTCCGATGGGCTTCGCGCTCTCCGTGATGCCGCAGCAGAAGACGCCGATGGCGGTGTTCGCCGCAGCGGCAGCTGCAGCAGTCCTGCTCCTTGCCGTTGGCCTTGGCTTCGCGCTCCGCGGTGGCAGCGACGAGGCATCCAGCACCAACGAAACGCGCAACCCGAACACCGTTGCTGCGGCCCAGCCGATGACCGAGACCCCGTCCAACGCGACGATCTCGCCCGAGGCGAAGCTCGCGCTGAACAAGAGCGACTCGAGCAGCAAGGCCGACCAGGCCGACGCAGTCTCGCCGATGAAGGCGCAGACCGTGTCGAACCGAGCGGCAAGCGGCGCAAAGGTCTACTCCGCAGCATCCAAAGGCTGGAAGATGCCGGCGAACTCGCGCAAGGTGAGCTCCAGCGGCACCGGCAATTTCAGCGCGAAGTCCAGCGCTCTTCCCTCGCCCCCCAAGGCGAAGGGTGGCGGCGGCAAGAAGAGCGGCGCGGACCCCTGCGGCTGCGGCGGCAATCTCCAGTGCGCGATGAAGTGCGGCCTCTGACCGAACGACGCGCGACTAGTACCGCTCCTTCGGCTCCGTCTTGCTGGTGATCGACACCTTCGGGAACACCTCGGCGACGAAGCGATCACGCACGGCGTCCGCGCGGTCCATGTCTCCACGCGACGGAACGGCGAGCCCCACGATGAGGCACGCGTTGTCCCACGCCGGGTAGGACGCGAACGCGGCGGAGTACTCGTCGTTGATGAGCATCGTGGCGATCTTGGCATGGACGACCACCACCTCCACGATCTCCTTCTGCCACGCGAACGCCTTGGGCTCCTGGGCGGTCAGGTTCACGTCGAAGCTGTCGATGTAGGGCTTCGCGTAGTCCTCGAAGCTCTTGCTGCACGCGCCTTGCACCTTGTTGTCCGGCACGTGCGTCACGAAGCCACCAACGATGGCGTGATGATCCTTGCCGTAGCGGAAGCCGACCAGGCTCTGCACTCCCCAGAAGCGCACGCGCATCCAGTGCTCTGCATCAGGCAGATTCACGAGCACGCTTGCTTGCTTGTCGTCGCGAGGAGCGGTGGGTGAGACCTTGAGCTGCTCCATCGCCGCGGCATGCTCTTCGTTGCCGCTCTTGTTGTTCCCTTCGGCCGGCTTGCCGTCATCCTTGGGCGGCGGCATTGCCTGGATGCGCTCGATGGGCTTCGCTTGATTGTGACCGCAGGCAGCGGTGGCTACCGCAACTAGAAGGAACAGAGTTCTGCGCACGACAAACATTGTAGCGCCTCATTCCGCCTACGCGCGAGTGTGCTGCATCTTCCCAGGCAAACGCCGCTCCGGTACGAATGGGCCATGAACGACGTGATCCTCGCGATCGACCAAGGCACCACTGGCACCACCGCGCTCGTCCTGTCGCCGGCCGGCAAGACCCTGGGTCGCGCGACGATCGAGTTCGCGCAGCACTTCCCGAAGCCCGGGTGGGTCGAGCACGATGCGAACGAGATCTGGAAGACCGTGGGCGACAGCGTCACGCGCGCGCTGAAGAGCGCGGACGTCGATGCATCCAAGGTCGCCGCCATCGGCATCACCAACCAGCGCGAGACGACCCTTGTCTGGGAACGGAAGACGGGCGAGCCAATTCACCGCGCGATCGTGTGGCAGTGTCGTCGCACTGCGGACGCCTGCGATGCGCTCAAGGCAAAAGGCGCATCAAAGACCATCTTCGACAAGACAGGCCTCGTCATCGACGCCTATTTCTCCGGTACCAAGATCGCCTGGCTCCTGGACAACGTGGATGGCGCGCGCGCACGCGCAGACAAGGGCGAGCTCGCGTTCGGCACCATCGACACGTTCCTCGTCCACCGCCTGTCCGCTGCAACGGCGCACGTGACCGACGTGACGAATGCCTCGCGCACCATGCTGATGGACCTGCGAACGCTCTCGTGGGACGACGAGCTGTGCGGACTGCTCCACGTTCCGCGCTCGGTGCTCCCGGAGATCAAGGGCAGCGCGGAGATCGTCGCGCGCACGAAGGGGCTGGGCTTCTTGCCGGACGGGATCCCGATCGCCGGCATTGCGGGGGACCAGCAGGCGGCGCTCTTCGGGCAGGCGTGCTTCTCGGAGGGTGACGCGAAGTGCACGTACGGCACCGGCGCGTTCGCGCTCGTCAACATCGGCCACGCGCCGCGCTTCTCCACGCACGGCCTCTTGACCACCGTGGCCTGGCGCATCGGCAACGAGACCACCTACGCGATCGAAGGCAGCGCGTTCATCGCGGGCGCCGCCGTGCAGTGGCTCCGCGACGGCCTTGGCATCATCAAGAGCACGAAGGACGTGGAGGCGCTCGCGCGCTCGGTCCCCGCGAGTGATGGCGTGACCGTGGTGCCCGCGCTCGCGGGTCTTGGTGCGCCGTACTGGGATCAGAATGCGCGCGGCGCCATCACCGGAATCACGCGCGGCACCACGGCGGCGCATCTTGCGCGCGCAACGCTGGAGGGGATCGCGCTCTCCGTGAACGACCTGCTCGTCGCGATGGCGAAGGACGCGGGCCGGCCGATCGTGCGCCTCAGGGTGGACGGCGGAGCGGCGGCGAACGACCTGCTGATGCAGTTCCAGGCCGACGTCGCGAACGTGACCGTCGATCGCCCGGCCGAGCTCGAGTCCACCGGTCGAGGTGCGGCCATGCTGGCGGGCGTGGGTGCTGGGCTCTGCGATCTCACGGCAGCCCGGAAAATGCTGGCGATCCAGACCGAGTTCGCCCCCAAGATGTCGGAGGCGGACCGACACTCCCACCTTCGCCGCTGGGAGGCCGCTGTCTCCGCGGCGCGACTGCGCCCTCTCTCCTGACTCTCCTGAAACGATTGGAAGGCGAACCCGCAGAAACGGGTTTATACTGATTGAACCGGCTCGTATCCCCTCGCGAACGTGCATTAGCCCGCACGCCGCGAGAAGGCAGAGCTCGGTGCTTTCGCTTTCTGAAGGGAGACTCTCACATGACAGATCAGCCTCCGGCCACTCCCACTGGCCCGCTCCGCGACGTGCCCGTCGACTGGGAAGCGCTCGAGGACGCTTTCGAGAACAACGCGCCGGAGGTCCATAGCTACCTCCACCTCGCGACAGGTGAAGTGTTGCGCGTGGTCGACGGCGTGGCCGACCCGCAGATGCACGTTCGCATCAGCTCGGACGCGAACTACCTCCGCATCGATCCGGTGAGCTCGCGAGAGCAGTACCGCTGGATGGAGCGGTTCATCCCCATGGTCGAGGATCCCGACCTTCGCACCAAGCTCACGCACGCCATCGACGGTAAGGGCGCCTTCCGCAGGTTCAAGGACGTGCTCATGGCGTTCGCTGCCGATCGCGAGCGCTGGTTCGGTTTCCGCAGCGAGCGGCTGCGCACGTTCATGGAAGCGTGGCTCACCGCACACGCCATCAAGGCAGTGCCGCGACCGCAGTGGGCCGACGGTCCGCCGTCGGAGGTGGAGCCCGCGCCGGAGAGCCTCGCGCTGGTCGGCAGTGGCACCGGCCCCAACAGCAGCGACGACGCGCCCAAGTCGCAGAGCGGCCGCCGCACGCGCAGCGCGGAGGCCAGCCGTCAGCATCTGCGTGAGACCGCAGAGGCTCTGGGACCGCGTGAGCTCGAGACGCTCGTCGCATTCGCGGAGTTCCTCAAGGCGCGGCGCGCAGCACGCAGCTTTGCGCATCACCACGAGCACCAGGCCGAAGGGCGCAAGCTCGGTGACGCGGTGCCGCCGAGCGTGAGCGCGATCAGCGGCCTGCCCGGCATGCCGCCCACCGGAACCGATTCCGGGCGCGACGGCGCCTGAGGCTGAACGCACCTGATGACTCGCGGCGCGGCGCTCCATCTCGTGGCATCGGTCTCGCGGCCTCTCATGCCCCTGATCCTGGCCGCGTTCGTCTCGTCCGCTACCTATTCGAGCTCCTCTCACGCAGCGACCGCGAGCGTGGAGATCGAGCGCACCGCTGTTCGTTACACCTCACCGGAGACCGGGGGCGCGGGCAAGCCGCGCTTCATCTCGCAGCGCATGCTGTCTTTTCTGGCGCGCCTGGAGGCGATCGCGGAGCGCAATCCGAACATCTCCGAGCCGCGCTATATGCGCGCCGCGAGCGAGCGCTACGTCGCGGAGGACATGCTCAACGAGCTGCTCATCCGCTCGGGCAAGGAGCCTGACGAGTTCCCGAAGCTCGTGGAGGCCTCGCGCGCCGACCTCTGCATCCGCGTCGGCGGCTGCCCCGTGCTCGACCAGGCGCGCACGCTCGAGGGCGTGGAGGATGCGGAGCTCACCGCGATGCTGAGGCGCAAGGTGCGCGCGGCCACCTATATCGATCGCACGGTGACCCAGATCTTCCATCCCGCCGACGACGAGCTCTACGACGCGTTCCGCACGGCGCAGCACCCCTTCCGCGGCCAGACGTACGACGCGTGCAAGGTGGAGCTTTCGCGCTGGCTCACGTTCGAGAAGCTCCGCGTCTCCGAGCTGGAGTTCCTGCAGAGCGCGCGAGCACGCGTTCGCATCGTGGCGCTGTTCCTTCCGCCTTCCATACCAACCTCCCCGACCTCCTCGTGAGAACGCGGCTCCTGCTCCTTGCCGCGGTGGCACTGCTGCTCTTGCTGTTGCCGACCCGCAAGAAGGACAACGTGGAAGAGAAGAGCACGGCGCCTGGACCGCACGTGCGCGTGGGCCTCGTGTTCGACGTGGGCGGGCGCGGAGACAAGAGCTTCAACGACGGCGCGTATGAGGGGCTCATGCGCGCAAAGCGCGAGCTCGGCGCCGACGTGCAGTACACGGAGCCATCCGGCGCGGAGGACCGCGAGGCAGCGCTGCGGCTGTTCGCTGCGCGCGGCTTCGACCTGGTCATGGGCGTGGGATTCATCTTCTCGTCCGACGTGGACCTGGTGGCCCGCTCCTACAAGAACGTGCACTTTGCATGTATCGACTACGCGCCACGGCCCACGGGGATGCCCGACAACGTCGCGGGGCTCGGCTTCCGGGAAGAGGAAGGCTCGTTCCTTGTCGGCGCGGTTGCAGGCCTCATGTCGAAGACGAAGCATGTCGGCTTCGTGGGCGGAATGACCGGGCCGCTCATCCGCAAGTTCGAGGCAGGCTACGAGGCCGGAATCAAGGCCACGTGCCCCGAGTGCACGCTACACGCTGCATACGCAGGGACCACGCCGGATGCGTACCGCGACCCCGCGAAGGGCAAGGCGCTCGGGGTCGCCGAGATCGCCGCCGGCGCGGACATCATCTACCAGGCCTCCGGCTCCACGGGGCACGGCGTGTTCCAGGCGGTGCGCGAGGCCAACATCCGCGGGATTGGCGTGGACGCAGATCAGTACGACGAGGCGCCTGGCTTCATCGTGACCAGCATGGTGAAGCGCGTGGACGTGGCGGTGTTCGACACTGTGCGCGCCGTGAAGGAAAACAAGTTCGCCGGCGGCATGCGCGTGCTCGGTCTCGCCGAGTCCGGCATTGACTACGTCCACGACGGGCCGCACGGAGAAGGAATCCCTGCGGACGTGAAGACCAAGGTCGACGCGCTACGCGCTGACATCGTCTCCAGGAAGATCTCCGTTCCCAGCAAGTAGCTCACGCCGATGGCAACGGAACGCTCTGCGCGAAGCAGAAGTAGTTCGTGGGATCGAACTCCAGCTTCGCCTGCTGCAGCCTGGGCAGGTTCTCGCCGTAGTAGGCGGTCGCCCAGTCGTCCCGCGTGAGGTCCGTGTAGTTCGGGTAGGCCTGGCCGGAGACGTTGCCCGACGATTTCAGGACGCCCGCGATCTCCTTCAAGCGCGCGGCGGTACGCCCGTCCAGCGGGTTCGTTCCGTTCATCTGCGTGTTGCCCCACGACATGAAGATCTGGAGACAGCAGAGGACGTCCTTGCGGTGCGCGAACGCCATCGAGTCGCGGGGCACGTCGCGAATGACCGAGCCGTAGCTATCGAACAGGAACGCGAAACCCCACGGGTCCTTGTTGGTCTCGAGGACGCGCGTGATGGTCGCGATGCCCTCTGCGTTCAGCGGCTTCAGATAGTAGTCGGAGCGTGCGCGGAAGCGCGACGACTTCGCCGAGACCTTGCCGCCGTTCCAGTGGCTGAGCGAGTCCATGAACGTGCGCTGCGTGCTGTAGCCCGTGAACGTGGTGCCCCACGTCGCCTCGAGCGCGGCAAGGCACTGCGCCTGCGAGCCCAGGAACTGCCCGGAGATCGAGATGTGCGCGGAGGTGCCGGAGCCGCTCATCGACATGATGGAGACGATCTCGGGGGCCATGTCCTTCACCCATGCGAACCACTTCGGCACCAGGTCCGTGGCCTGCGCGATCGGGAACTGACGGTGGAAGGTGGTGACACTCGTGGGCACGGTGTGCACGCGCACCTCCATCTGCGTGACCACGCCGAAGCTGCCGCCGCCGCCGCGCAAGGCCCAGAAGAGCTCCGGATTCTCTTGCGCGTTCGCGACCAGGATCTCGCCGTCCGCGTTCACCACCCGCAGCGAGACGATGTTGTCGACGGCGAGCCCGAACTTGCGCGCGAGGAATCCGAAGCCGCCGCCGAGAGAGAACCCAGAGAACGCGACGGACAGGCAGCTGCCCATCACCGCAGCGGTATTCGGGCGGGCCGTGAACAGGCGCGTCGCGAGGTCGCCCTGCTTCCAGCCACTGCCGACGGTCATGGTGTCCGTGCCGAGATGGAAGTTCTTGAGACCCGAGACGTCGATGACCAGATCGCTGTTCATCGAGAAGCCTTCGTAGTTGTGTCCGCCGCTGCGCACCGTGATCTTGCGACCATTGGCGCGCGCCCACTTCACCGACGCCGCGACCTCTTCCTCCGTGTTGCAGAACGCGATGAGTCCAGGCTTCACGTCGACCCGCGGGTTCTCCACCGTGCGCGACGCGGTGTACGTCGCGCTCTGCGGCATGATGAGTCGCCCGCTTACGCGCACGCTTGCCGGAAACGTGGACGCATCACCGAGGTCGGCGGCGAGCACATCGATGTCGGAGCCATCGGCTGCCGCGCACCCGGTTCCGAGGAGCGCGAAGGCTCCAGCGAGTCGAAGGAAGTCGCGGCGGCTCTGCATTCCATCATTCACGCACGAGGTATGCCAATGTCGGGTCTTTGTATCTGATGTAGGTCGCCAGGAACTTGCCGCGATTCCAATGGTTTGGCTCTCGCGCCGGGTGACGCTGGGTTCCGGAGACACAAGACAATTCCATGCTCGATGGACGGACGATCCAGCCTGGCAACCGCTGATAGCTTGGGTCCATGTCCATCGTCCACGGCGGCCGGCTGGTGGCGCAGGCACTGAAACGGCACGGCACGACGCACCTCTTCACCCTCTGCGGCGGCCACATCCAGGCCATCTACGACGGCTGTCTCGACGAAGGCATCCGCGTCGTGGACGTGCGGCACGAGCAGACCGCGGGACACGCGGCTGACGGCTACGCGCGCGTCACTGGGCGCCCCGGCGTGTGCGCTGTGACCGCGGGACCCGGCGTCACGGACGTGGTCACGGCCATGGCGAATGCGCAGCGCGCGGGGGTCCCGCTCATCTGCATAGGCGGCGCGGGACCGAAGCAGCTCTGCGACATGGGCAGCCTGCAGGACATGGACCACCTCACGCTCATGCGCAGCGTGAGCAAGTGGGCCGTGCAGGTCCCGTCCACGGCAAGGATTGCAGAATACATGGATTCTGCGTTTCGCATCGCGATGGCGAACGTGCCGGGCCCCGTGTTCCTGGAGATGCCGCTCGACCTCCTCATGAACTTCCACGAGGACACGGACCTGCCAGCGACCAGGGCCATGGCCACACCGCCGCGGCCCGCCGCCGATCCCCGCAGCCTGACAGCGACCGCGGAGCTGCTCACCGCCGCGAAGAAGCCCGTCATCCTGGTCGGCACGCAGATCCGATGGTCGCCCGTGAAGGACGAGCTCGTCGCGTTCGCCAACGCGCTCGGCGCGCCGATGTACCTGAACGGCATGGCGCGGGGCGGGCTTCCGGCGAGCCACCCGCTGCTGTTCTCGCGCTCACGGAGGTACGCGCTCGCCAATGCGGACCTCGTCGTCGTGCTCGGCACACCGTTCGACTTCCGTCTGGACTACGGTCGCGCGTTCGGTGGCGCGAAGCTGGTGCAGGTCGACCTGGACGGCGCGGAGCTCGGTCGCAATCGCGCCGTGGACGTGGCCATCCACGCCGACAGCGGCCTCTTCCTGGAGGCGCTCGCGAAGGGTTCCAGAGAGCCGGCGCGGCTCACGGGCTGGGTCGCCGAGGTGCGCGCGGATGAGGACAAGCGCCAGTCCAAGATGCAGGCGGAGATCCTCTCGAACGACTCACCGCCGAACCCGCTTCGTGTCTGCGCGGAGCTGGGCAAGCGCCTGGGCAAGCGTGACATCCTGATCGGTGATGGCGGCGACTTCGTCGCGACCGCTGCAAACGTGATCAAGCTGGAGTGGCCGCAGCTCTGGATGGACCCTGGCCCGCTCGGCACCCTGGGCGTGGGTCCCGGCTACGCCATGGCGGCTGCCCTTGCCCGTCCAGACGCACGAACCGTGCTCGTCTACGGTGATGGCAGCTTCGGCCTGCACGGCATCGAGTTCGAGGCCATGGCGCGGCAGAAGATCCCCGTGGTCTCCGTAATAGGCAACGATGCCGGCTGGACGCAGATCCGAAGAGGCCAGGTGGAGCTCTACGGGGAACAACGCGCGGTGGCCACGGCGTTGGACTACACACGCTACGACAAGATCGTCGAGGCCTGCGGTGGCTTCGGCGCGTGGGTGGAGAAGATCGAAGATCTTGGACCGGCGCTGGACGAAGCATTTGCCTGTGGGAGGCCCGCGTGCGTGAACGTGAAGATAGCGAAGAGCGACTTTCGGAAGGGCGCGATCAGCGTCTGAGCGACTCGGCGATTCCGGAGAAGCAGGCCGGAGCGAAGGGCGCGGAACCGAAGAAGCCCGCGCCACGAAGGAACATCCGGAAGAACGTGCTCCGGGTCGCGCTTGGCTTGCTCGTGGGCGTCGCGATCGCGGAGGGAGCGTTCCGAGTCCGCGACGGCGGCGCATTCCCGCACGTCAACGTGTACCTGGCCGACGCGGAGCTCGGCACGCGCCTGCGCCCCGGTGCCACCGAGAATGTGCGCTTCGCGTCACCGAAGAACCCGATCACACAGCTGCGCGTGAACTCGGACGGCTACCGCGGAGACGAGTGGCCCGCGAAGAGCGATGACGAGATCGTCGTCGTGGGCGACTCGCAGGTCTTCGGCCTGGGCGTGGAAGAGGGTGAGACGTTCTCGAAGGAGCTCGAGCGCGCGCTCACGAAGCGGAAGTACTTCGTTCGCAACCTGGGCGTGCCCACCTATGGCCCCGGCGAATACAACAAGGTGCTCGCGGAGTCGCTGGCGAAGCGCCCGGCGAAGACCGTGGTGTGGGTCGCCAACATGGCGAACGACCTCTTCGAGGTGGGCCACCCCAACAAGGATCGTCACGTCGTGTGGGACGGCTGGGCCGTTCGCAAGGAGCACGCGCCGCAGAGCGTTCTGGGCTTCCCCGGTCGCGGTCTGCTCTTCACCGACTCGCACGCTTTCTACGCGCTCCGCCGCTACGCCTACGAGCGTGATGCGGACGGCACGCAAGATCGCGGGGTGCCGAGCGAGGGCACGTTCAAGGACATTGCCGGTGGTGCGGTCATCACGGCGCGCGAGCACGACAACGAAAAGGCCGAGGCCGAGCGCCTGGAGAAGCTCCACGCAAGCCAGGCCAAGTACGCACGCGACGCGGCAGAACAAGCGTCGCTCGCGATCGAAAACCGGATCATCAAGGACGCAAACGACGCTCCCCCCGAGCAGAATCCGCTGCGCAACGCAGACTCGGATTACCAGAAGGAAGACTTCATCCCGAAGGAGCAGGTCCTCCAGGCCGCACGGCTGTCTCCAGGCGACATCGTGCGCACGAGCTACGGCGAAGAAGGGCGAGACGTGCGCGTGAACGCCGAGATCATCCGTAGAGGCGCCGCCATGCGCGCCTCGCTCGAGAAATCGCTCCGCGAGAAGGCAGAGGCGCGCAACAACAAGGAGGTCCTTGGACTGTTCGAGAAGCGCGACGAGCTCGCGCAGCGCGCGCTGGAGATCGAGAAGGAGCGCGCGAAGAAGCCGCCGCCCCTCTCCCCTCTCGCAAAGGACATCGCCGCGGCGAAGGAGATATGCGACAAGGCCGGCGCGCGCCTGATCGTGGTCGCGTTGCCGATCGACGTGCAGGTCGACAAGGCAGAGTGGGCGAAGTACGGGAGCGCGCCGCAGGACATGGAGGCGACGAAGCTCCTGAACGCGGACGTGGTGACCGCCGCAGAATACGTGGGCGCCGAGGGCCTGGACGCAACCACGGCGCTTGCCGCGGCGGAGCCGGGCGCGTTCCTGGACGGCGACATCCACATGACACCGAAGGGCCACAAGGCGCTCGGACAGGCGCTCGCGGCGGTGCTCGCGGTTCCGCACGTGCATCGACCGGAGGGCGGGCTTGCGCCGGGCCGCTCGCTGCAACCAACCCAGGACGAGTGGACCCAGGACACCGAGATCGCCGTCACCGAGTCCGATCCGGCGGGCTGCGAGACGAAGCGCGTGCGCGAGTGGGTGGGCATCTTCTGCCACGGCGCTGCGAAGGGCGTGCGCGTGGATCGCGGACGCGAGGTCGTCGCAGGCGCGATGCCGGGCCAGGTCGTCCTGGTCGCGCCCATCTTCCCTGGTCAGGACATCCACGCGACGTTTGCATACGCGCAAGAGACCCGCGGCTTCACCGTGAAGCCAGGCAAGGACGGCGCGCCGCCGGACATCGCGTTCACCAAGCCCGAGGCCAAGGACGACAGCATCCCAGGCCCTGCGCCCGAATCAGGTGCATTCTGCACGTGTTTTGAGTCGGAGAACAAAGGCAAGAAGAAGTGCGGCGAAGCTCGCACTGCCCCGAACGCGGACTGCGCGCGTACGTACGGCACCACGTGCGCTTCGCTGATGGCGTGCGCGACCGGCAGCCCGATCGCACCGCCCACCTGCGACAAGCTCGCCTCCACCGTGGGCAGCGTGAACGCTTGCGTGCCTCTGTGCGGCACCGAGCTCCCCTGCGCGAAGGGAACGTGCACCAAGGTCCAGGGAGGCGACGTGTGCCTCTGAGCGGCTCGCTGTATCGGGTGCTCACGGTGGGCGTCGCGGGCTGCCTCGTGCTCGCGTGCGACGCGAAGGCGACCGAGGACGCGCATGGACCGCGCGGCGACAGCTCCGCACGGCCCGCGGACCTCATGCTTCCGGCGGCTCCGCGCAAGGAGCAGCTCTCTGGCGCGCTCGTGGCGAAGGCGCGCGCGGTCCAGATGAGCGCGCAGGGGTTGGTGGACAAGTGCGCACTGGAGTCCCGCAGCGTGGGGGAGGATGAGATCTACTTTGATTGGTGCCCGTTCACTGCGGCCACCGTCGCGACACTGCACGAAGCGGTCACCGCGCTCCTCTCGTCCGGGCTCGTGCCGGAGACGGGGCCCGCATCTTCGTTCGCGGAAGAGGCGCGCATGTTCGACGCCTTCATCGCCGACGCCTCGAAGAAGCGCCCCGACGAGGACTACAACTACCGCGCGATGCAAGGCCACACACGCGGCACGCTGTGGCACTACCAGGATCTCGCGTTTGCGTGGAACGCGATGCTGCCGCAAGATCCCATTCCCGTGGACTACGGGCACACCACCTTCGCCACGGACGGGGGCGCGCCGCGTTACTGGGAGCGATGCGGTGGGCTCGCCTGCTTCCGGCGGACCAGGCCCACAAAGCACGAGAGGCCATGAGCGAGGCACGGGTCACTCACCTGCTCGCCCGACTCACCGCGCCCATCTCGTTCGCGACGAAGGCACGCGTCGCGAAGCGCCTCTTCGTGTTCGCGCTGGCGGAACAGGAGAGCATGTTGGAGCTGCGCGCTGCGGCTGCGCTCTGCGAGTCGCCGGAGAGGCGCGCGCTCTACCTTCGTCACGCACTGGACGAGGAGCGTCATGCGGCGATGTTCGCGGCGCACTCCGCGGAGCTGCGCCGCGCGCTTGGAAAGTCGCCGTGGGGCGCGCCACGCGCTGCATCGGAGGACCTGTACGCGAGGCTCGGAGAGGCTGGTTTTCTCGCGTTCGTGCACGCGGGTGAGCGCAAGGGACGCACGCAGTTCACTTACTACGCGCGCTACTTCGAGCGCCGCGGCGAGACCAAGCTACGCGCGCTGTTCAGCACGCTCATATCCGACGAGCAGGGGCACGAGGACTACACGCTGCGGCTCCTTCGCGACACGGAGGGCCAGGGACGCCCCGCGCAACGGAAGCTCTGGCGCGTACGCGGATGGGAGGCGGTGCGCATGTGGCGGCGCGCCGGACAAGGGATCGCGGGCGCGGTGTACTTCGCGCTGATGAGCGTGCTGTACGTGTCGCTCTTGCCGCTCTCGCTGTGGGTGCGACTGACGCGCCCCAAGCCGCGCGGCTGGCTTCCCCCGTGAGGGCCGTACTCGGTATCTCGGCCCAGTATCACGACTCCGCCGCCGCGCTCGTCAAGGACGGCGAGCTCGTGTGCGCGATGCAAGAGGAGCGCTTCTCGCGCGTGAAGAACGACGCGGGCCTTCCGCTCGCCGCCGCGCGCGCGTGCCTCTCGCAGGCGGGGCTCACCGCGAACGATCTCGACGCCGTCGTCTTCTACGAGAACCCGTTTGCAAAGCTGGAGCGCGTGCTCGTCTCCACGCTGCGCAGCTTTCCGCGCTCGTTTCGCAAGTTCCCCACGATGATCCGCGAGCAGCTGGGCCACAAGATCTGGGTGCTCGACGACATCGCCGCAGGCCTTGGGGTGCCGCGAGCGAAGGTCCAGCACGACGACCACCACGCCTGTCACGCGGCCTGCGCGTTCTACCTCTCGCCGTTCGCGGACGCAGCGATCCTCACGGTGGACGGCGTGGGCGAAGGCGTGACCACCACCATCTCCAGAGGGAGCGGCACGGAGGTGACGCGCCTCCGCGCCCTGCCCTACCCGCAGTCGCTCGGCCTTCTCTACGGCGCGCTCACGGCGTACCTGGGGTTCGAGGTCAACGAGGGTGAGTACAAGGTCATGGGCCTTGCCGCGTACGGAAAGCCCGCGCGGCGCGACGAGCTCGCGAAGATATTGAAGACGGCAAGCGACGGCAGCTTCGAGCTCACGCCCGATTACTTTGCCTATGACACGGACGCGGACGTCGGCTTCTCGCAGGCGATGGAGACCTTGCTGGGGCCGCGACGCCTGCCCGGTCGGCCGTGGGATCTGGATGGCAGTGACGAAGATCGCGGCTACGCGGACATCGCTGCTTCGCTCCAGGAGGCAACCACGGATGCGCTCGTGGGGCTCGCGCGCGAGGCGAAGCGACTGACCGGTGCTGAGAACCTATGCATTGCTGGCGGCGTGGCGCTCAATGCCGTGGCGAACCGTGAGATCCTCGCGCGCGCTGGTTTTTCTCGGGTGTTCGTGCCTCCCGCCGCGGGGGACGCCGGCGGCGCGGTGGGCGCGGCACAGCGGTGGGCACACGCGAACGGCGCGCCTCGCGGCAAGGCATTGGTCTCGGCCGCTCTTGGTGCCGACATCGACACGACGCGCGCGCGCGCCACGGCCCAGGCCATGGGCCTCTCCCACACGCGCACCGACACGCCTGCGCAGGCGCTCGTCGACCATCTCGAGCGCGGACACGTCGTTGCGGTGGCGCACGGCCGCTTCGAGCTGGGACCGCGCGCGCTCGGCCAGCGCAGCATCCTCGCGCTGCCGGAGGATGCAGACGTCCGCGAGCGGTTGAACCGCGTGATCAAGCGACGCGAGCCCTTTCGTCCGTTCGCCCCTTCAGTATTGGCCGAACGTGCGTCAGACTATTTCGAAGGAGCCCCGAACGACATGACCCCGTTCATGGTCACCGTCTGCGACGTGAAGGAGAGCGCAAAGGAGAAGCTGCGCGCCGTCACGCACGTGGATGGAACCGCGCGCGTGCAGACCGTGACCGCGGAGAGCGCTCCCCTCCTCGCGAGCGTGCTCCAGGAGCTCGAGCGACGCGGCCGGATACCGGTGGTGCTCAACACGTCGCTCAACGGCGCGGGCGAGCCCATCGTCGGCTCTGGCGAGGACGCGCTCGCGTTCTTCGACTCGCATCCGGTGGATGCCATGCTCGTGGGCGCCGACCTCTTCCTCACACGAGGCAGCTCGTGATCCTCTCGCGTCTTCACACGGTGTTCGCGCTCGTGCGGCATTTCTCGCACCGGCAGCGCTTCTTCCTGTGGCCGCTCTTGATCGTGCTCCTGCTCTCGTCCGTGCTGCTCCTTCTCACGGGAGGCCTGAGCTACGTGGCGCCCTTCGTATACGCCCTGTTCTAGAACGTCAGGTGAGCCAGACGATGGTGGCGCCGTCGCCCCCTTCGTTCTGCGCGCCGGCCCGGAAATAGGCCACGTAGCGAGACGTCTTGAGCTCGCGCCGGATGGCGTCGCGGAGCGCACCGGTGCCGTGGCCGTGGACCAGGAACACCACGCGAACGCCCTGCCCGATGGCGCGATCCAGGAAGGTCATCGACATCGATACGGCGTCGTCGGAGAGCATTCCGCGCACGTCGCATACGTTGTCCGAGGTCTGGAATGGCACCTCGAGCTTGGACTCGTCGGAGGTCCGCGCAATGCTCGCGACGCTGGAGCGAACGCCGTCGCCTTGCTTGCTGGCCTTGCGGTCGCTCTCTCGCCCAGTGCTCCCGCTCCCGACGCGGAGGAGCTCTGTGACAGGCACGGTGACCTTCATGGCGCCCGCGGCGACCCGGACCGTGGTGCCCAGCACCTCGAGCACCTCGGCCTCTGCGCGCAAGCGTGCAACATACACGCGTGTTCCCTTTCGCAGCTCGGAGAGCGGAAGTACATCGCCTCCGTCGGCGCGCGACCGATCCCGGTCCCGCGCGCCCGGCTCCAGCGGTCCGAAGGCGCCCACGTCCTGCGCCACGCGATTGACCGATCTCTCGATCTCCGTGAGCTCGTCCTTGCCCAGTTGACGCAGCTTCAGGCGCGCGCGCGCCGTGCGGATGTCCTCCCGCGCGCGACGCACGTTCTCGGCAAGGGCCTGCGCCTCGCGCTCCACCGCGTCGTGCCGCTTCTCCTTCACGCGCTCGATCTCGCTCGTGAGGCGCTCGCGCTCCTCCCGCGCCAGGCGCGACTCTTCCTCGGCGCGGGCGCGGGCGAGCTCCAGTGCTGCGCGCTCCAGCTCCAGCTTTCTGGTGAGCTCCTCGAAGCCAATCTGCTCCTTGGAGAGGAAGCTCTTCGCGCGATCGATCACCGTGCTTGGCACGCCGAAGCGCGCCGCGACCGCCAGCGCGCTGGAGCTGCCAGGCACGCCGATGGTGAGCTTGAACGTGGGAGCCATGGTGCCTATGTCGAAGCCCACGCTCGCGTTCTCGAAGTTCGGAGATACCAGCGCAAGCGCCTTCAGGCCCTCGTAGTGCGTCGTGACCAGCGCGGCTGCACCACGCGCGGTGAGCGAGTCCAGGATGCCCGCCGCGAGCGCCTCACCCTCGCGCGGATCGGTGCCGGTCGCGACCTCGTCGAGCAGGACGAGCGAGCCGTCGTGCGCGGACTCCAGGATGGAGGACAGATTCTTCATCTGCGCGCTGAACGTGGAGAGGTTCTTCTCCAGGCTCTGCTCGTCCCCGACGTCCGTCAGCACGCTGTCGAAGATGCCCACCTCGCTCGACGGATCCGCAGCGATCGGCAAGCCCGCGCGAATGGAGAGCACCGACAGGCCGAGGCTCTTCAGCGCCACGGTCTTTCCGCCCGCGTTCGGCCCGCTCACCACCAGCGCGTGGCCCGCGCGCGCGTGGATGTCGCTGGGAACGACAGTGACACCGTCCAGGACGAGCAGGAGGTGGCGCGCGGACAGCAGCTTCGCACGCGGCTCGTCCGTAACGTCCGGGTACGAGAGGCGCGCCGCGAACGCGAGCAGCGCCGTGGCGGAGCGAACATCAGCGCGTGCGAGCGCCTGCGCTGCGCCCTCGATGGAGCCAAGGTGCTCGTGCAGGATGCCCGACAGCTTCGCGTAGATCAGGTTCTCCTCGCGCGTCACCTCGCCGTCCAGCACCTTGAGGCGATTGCCCAGCGGGATGACCACGCGCGGCTCCACGAAGAGCGTGGCGCCACTTCCGCTGGCCGAGTGCACCAGCCCCGGGAAGCGCTCGTGCGCGTCCGCGCGGATGGGAATGACGAACCGGCCTTCCCGCTCCGTGATGAATGTATCCTGCACGATTCCCGCGTGCTTGTGCATCAGCTCTTCGAGGCGCGACGTCATGCGTGCGCGCGCCGTGCGCTGTTCGCCGCGGAGCTCTCGGAGGCGCGGGCTGGCGTCGTCTTTCAACGTGCCGTCAAGGTCGAACGCGTCTCCCACGTCGCGCGCCACGCGATCGAGCGTGGGGTCGGTGGCGCACGCGCGAGACAGCGCAGGGCAGCGGTCCTCGCGCGTCTGCAGGAAGCGGCGGAGACTGCGCGCGGACTCCAGCATCTTCGCCGTGGAGAAGAGCTCCGCAGGCGACAGCACGCCCAGCACGCGCAGGCGACCGAGCGCCTCGCGCACGTCCGGCAGATCGATCGGGATGAGCGGCTCACCGCGCTCCGCCAGCATGAGCGCCTCGCGCCCCTCCGCAAGGACGTCGCGAAGCTCGTCTCGTGTTCCGGGAAAAGGAAGCTCGCGCGCCAGATCGGCCCCGAGCGCCGTGCGGCAGTGCGATGCGAGCGCGAGGAGTACGCGGCCCCACGACAGGTCCGCCCGCGTCTTCGGCGGACACGGGTCCTCGAGGATCGGAGACCGCGACAGAGCCACTACTTGTCGGGCGTGGAGCTCGGGCCGCCACCGGCGCCGGACGGCATCGGGTTCTGCTCGCGCTCGAGGTAACGGAAGATCGTGCGCGGATCGACGCCAAGGTCGCGCGCGGTCTGTGTACGGTTGCCGTTGTTCCGCTCCAGGACCTCCAGCACGTACTTGCGCTGGAACTCCTCCTTCGCCTTCTCGAGCGGCAGGATCGGGTTCTCGCCTGCGATGTTGAGCTCCAGATCCTCGGGGCCGAGCAGCGTCTTCTCACACAGGACGAGCGCCTTCTTGATGCGGTTCTCGAGCTGGCGGATGTTGCCCGGCCACGTGTACTTCTTGATGGCAGAGAGCGCCTGCGGAGTGAACCCGCTCACCTGGCTCTTCAGCTCGTCGGCAAACTTGGAGAGCAGCGCCTTCGCGATGATCAGCACGTCGTCGCCGCGTTCGCGCAGCGGCGGACAGTGGATGTTGACGACGTTGAGGCGGAAGTAGAGGTCTTCGCGGAAGCGGCCCGCGCGCGTTTCTTCTTCAAGGTTACGGTTCGTGGCCGCGACGATCCGGATGTCCACCTTCTCTGGCTTGCTGTCGCCCACGCGGAAGACCACGCGCTCTTGCAGGGCGCGGAGAAGCTTCACTTGCAGGTTGAGCGGGAGCTCGCCGATCTCGTCCAGGAAGAGAGTGCCCTTGTCGGCAGCCTGGAATTTACCGGGCCGCGACGCGATCGCGCCGGTGAACGCACCCTTCACGTGACCGAAGAGCTCGCTCTCGATCAGGTTCTCCGGGATGGCGCCGCAGTTGATGACCACGAAGGGCCCGCTCTCGCGGTTACTGCGGCGGTGGAGCTCGCGGGCGATGAGCTCCTTGCCGGTGCCAGTCTCGCCGGTGATGAGAACGGAGATGTCCGTGGTGGCGACCTTCTGTAGCTTGCGGAAGACCTCCATCATGGAGCCGCACACGCCAATGATCTCACCAAAGCGCTTGTCACTGAGCTCCGCGACGAGCTTGTCCTTGTCCGCGCGCAATGCAGAGAGGAGCATCGCGTTCTGGAGAATGAGCGACGCCTGGCCCGCGAAGATCGAGAGCAGGTCGAGCTGGCTGCGCTGGAACAGGCCCTTGATGCGATCGTTGCCGACGTAGAGCGCGCCCGACACGTGGCCCTGCGCGACAAGGGGCGCGCACATGACGCTGGAGAGCTTGAGCGCGACGACGCTCTCGCTGGAGCCGAACTGCGCGTCCGTGAGCGCGTCGCTGACGATGAGCGGACGCCCGGTGTCGAGCACGCGGCGAACGATGCTGTCGGAGATCTGTCCGCTGGGATCGGTGATGGCCTCGCGGCGCACGTTGCGCGACGCGCGGATCTGCGGCTTGGGCTGCGTGCCTTCGCCCTTGTCGTTCATGCCGCCGGTGAAGGCGTCGTCTTCGAGCAGGATCAGGCCTTTTTCAGCGCCCGTGACGTCAATGACGGCGTCGAGCATGGCCTCGAGCAGCTGGTCGATCCGGAGCGTCATCAGCTTCTCGGAGAACTCGTGGAGCTTGCGCACGCCTGCGAGCTGCTGCTGGGCGAGCAGGTCGGTGCCGGTGGTGGAGATGTTGGTGTCCGTGCCGGAGGCGGATGGCGCGGGTCGCGGGGCGGGCGGCTCGTCGAAGATGCTGAAGGCGAGCTCTGCATCGCCGAGGGTGAGGCGGTCCCCGTGCGTGAGGCGTGCGCGGCGCTTCTTCTTGCCGTTGATCAGGATCTCGGCCTGCTTGTCGACCTCTTCGAGGTTGAAGTCGCGACCATCGAACATGATCTGGATATGGGTCTCGGCGACCTTCTGGCTGCCGACGGCGACATCGTTACCGAGCGCGCGGCCGATGGTGGTCACCGGCTTGTAGAGCACGAAGGTGCGAGGATGACCGTGCTGGGGGAACCATTTCAGGGTCGGCATGCTTGGATGCATACCTTACCGCGAAAACCCGCCAGATCGCACGCGAACGCGCGGGGCGTGCGCTTGGCTCAGCGGAGGGCGTGGGCGGCCCGGGACTCGCCGGCCTTCGCGAGGACCGGGAGGTCCATCACCGGAATCGCCCAGGAATCCGAGGAACCGGCATTCGCGCTGGCGTTCGAGCTGGTGTCCGGGCCAGAGCCCGCGATCGCAGAGACGCCCCAGATGAAGATCGCCATCGCGACAGCGCCGAACGAGCCCACGAACGCAGCCGCGCGCGTGCCACGCATCGCGTCGAGCGAAAGGCCCGGCTTGCGGGTGCGCATGGTGGTGCGGCTCCCGGGAGCCTCGAGGTAGCGCACGGGAGTCTCGGCAAACCAGATGTCGACGGAGGACGGAGGAGTGCTCGGCAGGAGCGCGATGGCGATGGGCGCGAGCGAGGGCGGCGACTCCGTGGCCGCGTCCTCGGCGACCATCCGCGAGGAGCTCTGCAGGTAGTGCGAGGGGCGGAACTGCTGGGTAGGGACCGGCTCCGGCAACTCGTCGACGTCATCGAATGCGAGCGGGGCTGCGGCGGCCTGCTCCCAGCGTCGGGGCGGGTCTTCCGCGGTGACGGCATCCTCGCCGAGCCGGGGATCGTAGGTCAGATCCTCGAGCCCCAAGGTAGGCATTTCCTCACGCGCCCGCCGCCCCACGTTTCGTACGTCCCTGCCCATGACAGCCATACAAGCGAGAACCCTGCCAACCCAGTCCTCGCGGACTGGCGACCGGATTTCCCCGGATTTCCGGTTTTTTTCAGCCCAGGCGGACAGCGCGCACGGCGACCCGGTGTCTCCCTTGCATGACTGGGCGATCCGGAGGGCGTGTGGGCGCGTAGGGGCTGCCCGTCGCTCCGAACGACCTGCAACCGATTGCGCTTCCAGGATGACCTCCATCTGTATGAAGATGGAATCTCGCCCATTTGGGGAGGTACCGATGAAAGGCGCTCTCGTGTTCGTGGTCTTGAGCTTCGCCGCCGCACTCGCGGTGGTGGCATGTGGTGGCAACGACAAGCCGCCGCTCGTTCCCGATGGTCCCGACATGACATCCGTCGGCGATGGCGGCGCCACGCCCACGACCAGCGCCGCACCAACCAAGTAGCGTTCGCAGCGGGGCCGCTGCGCGCGTTGCTGGTCTAGAAGGCGCCGGCGGCTTGCAGTGTTGCGCCGCCGCGTACGGGCGCGACGCCGAGCTGGAACGGAAGCTCGTTGAGGATGGACTTCTCCGCGTTGTCCAACGCGCCCGACGTGAGCGCGCCCGCGAGCGCGACGCCAGCGATGCCGCCCAGCGAGTTCGCGATGAGACCGTGGTGGATGTCCTGCTTTGCGTTCGAGTCGAGCAGGTAGAACGGATAGACGATGGAACCGCCAGCGGTGCCGATCAGGTAGCCGAGCCACATCCATTTCTGGGTGTACCAGGAGGGCGTGTAGAGAAATGAAATCGCGCCCGTGGCAGCGATGCCGCCGTTGTAGCCGATGAGGCCCGCGATGCTCCCGCCGTCCTTCCAGTCTGGACCGTTCTCGATGCCGGCGCCGAGCAGCGTGCCGCTGATCGCGCCCCAGCCTGCGCCGCTGGCGACGAACGCGAGGCCCTTCGGATCAAGGTGCGCCCATTCGCCGAACGCGTATCCGCCAAAGCCGCCGCCGGTGGCGCCGATGAACGTGAGCGTGGAGTACGCGCCGAACGACCAGTCGTGGCTGCGCTCGTGCGTGAACTGCCACTGCGTGCCGCTGATCGCGATGCCCTCGAACGCGCCCAGGATCATGCCCGTGGAGATCGCCGCGGGCGTTCCCGCATGCAGCGTCACGTTCTGATCGAGGAAGTAGACTCCGACGGGCATCGCGGCGCCGAAGCCGATGGGAGCGATGATCGCAACGCCGGGATCCTTCACGTTCGCGAGCGCGTCGATCCAGATGCCGGTGCCGATGCCGTATCCGATGCTGGTGCCGTAGAGGAAGAGCATCTCGCCGCCACCGCGCGTCTGCGTTCCGGGCGCAGGCGGCTGCGGAGGGACCTGCGGCTGCTGCGGCGGAGGCATGGGCTGCGGCTGATACTGCTGCGGAGGATAGGGCTGCTGCTGCGGCGGGTACGGCTGCTGCTGCTGCTGCGGAGGGTACGGCTGCTGTTGCTGCGGAGGGTACGGCTGCTGCGGAGGGTACGGCTGCTGCTGCTGCGGAGGGTACGGCTGCTGCTGCTGCGGAGGGTACGGCTGCTGTTGCTGCGGATAGGGTTGGGGTTGGGGATA
>JBBRNJ010000118.1:0-21625 GCA_038230375.1 Polyangiales bacterium
CCCTCCCCGCCCCTCTCCCCCCATCCGCCTCCCACCCTTTCGTTGTTCTTTTTTTTTTGTCCGGCCCGGCCGCCGCCCCGCCCGGCGGGCCCCCTCTCCTCCCCCCCGCCCCCCCCCCCCCCCCCCCCCCCCCCACGCCGGCATCGGCGAAAAGGCGGGCTTCGACATCAGTAGATGACTCCGGTGCCGGCAGGGTCTTCTCGCTCGGAGGCGCCGCGGTCGTCGGTGGGGAGCGCGAGGGCAACGGCGCCCTCCTTCACGGTGCAACGCCCGGTGAGCGGCGCGACGACGACCGACAGTGCATCGGTCTCCATCGTGGAGTCCCCGATGTTGAGGGTGATCACGGCGCGCTCGGCCTGACCGCCGGGCCAGAAGTAGATGTATGCGCGGCCTTCGGTGCGCGGAAGATCGTCATGTGCAGTCTGCACGGACTTGAACTTGATGCCGCGCGGCAGCGGCTTCGGCCCCTTCTTGCCCTCGTTGCCCAGCCCAGGTGAGTCCACCTGCGTGTAGCGAGGACGCGGCGCCCGCGGCCCCTTCAAGATGCGGTCGGTCTCGTCCAGGGAGATCTTCTCCTGCTCCGTCGCGGCCTCGGCGCCGCCCGTGGCCGAGGTGTCCTTGGAGGCGACGAGCATGGGGACGCGGCTCTCCTCGAGCCACACCTGATCGTTCTCCAGATCCATCACCAGGCGCACGCTCTTGCTCGTGGCAGTGGCGCGCGTGTACCCGACCTTCACGGCGGACGCGAGGATCGCCGCGGCGTGCTTCTGCCGCGCCGTCGCGACCTGCCCCGACCCCGCGACGATGGCGCCGAGCATGATCCCCATGATGGCGAGGACCACCAGGATCTCGACGAGCGTCACGCCGCGCTTTGGGGTGGGGTACTTCATTCTGTGTACTACTTGGTGACCTGCGTCTCCGGAATGCGGATGTCGTCGGCGGTGCCTTCCTTCTTGTCGGGACCGAAGCTGATGACGGTGAGGGAGTCGTCGTCGCAGATGATCTTGTAGGGAGACTCCCACGCGTCGGTGATCTTGGCGGTGGCGGCGATCTCGCGCTCCGACTTGAGGCGCTCCGCCGTCGGGCACTCCGAACCATGGCTGGTGCGCCACAGGTCCGCAGCCTGCTGCAGCGCGATGGCGCTGTTGCGGGTCGTGTCCTTCTGCGCTTGCTGGAACTTCGGGATGGCGAAGACCGCGATGGTGCCGCCGATGAGCCCCACGATCGCGAGCACGATCAGGATCTCCACCAGCGTGACGCCGCGCCTTCTACTCCGCTTCAACAACTGGATCATCGTCTCTTCTCCTCCGGTACCCTTCTCTCACTCCACCTTCGAAAACAGCTCGTCGCCTGGACCGTCGCTCACCACGTCGAACCCGACCTTGTCCTTCTGGCCGGGACAGACCACGCGGATCGTGTGGCCCCATGCGTCCTTCGGCAGCTCCGCGACGTAGCCGCCGGTCTTCAGCTCCGTGAGGTCCTTGGGGCACGCGCCGGCATGGTCCGCGCGATACGCGGAGACCGCGCGGAACATGACGCCGATACCGGCACGCGTCGCGCGCGCCTTGCGACCGTCGGACTCACGCGCGAAGAGCGCGACCGTGATCGTGAGAACGCCGGCCCCGACGAGGATCTGGCGGATGCGCGCGCGCCCGAAGAAGCCGAGCACGCCCGTGCGCTTCTCCCACGCGAAAAATACCTTGTTCTCTCTCTTGGCCATGGATGGATGTTGGTGTTGCGCGCTACTGCACGAAGTCGTTCATCTGGATGAGGGGCATGAGGATGGAGAAGGCAATGAAGCCAACGCCTCCGCCCATGAAGATGATGATGAGGGGCTCGAGAAGGCTGGTCATCGCGGCAACGCGGACCTCGACCTGGGTGTCGTAGGCGCGCGCCACGTTCTCGAGCATGGCCTCGAGCTGACCGCTCTTCTCGCCGACGGCGATCATGTGCGTGACGATCGGCGGGAACTGCCCGGAGCGCTTGAGCGGAAGCGCGATCGACTCGCCTTCGCGGACCTGGCTGGCGGCGTCCTCCACGACCTTGGAGAGCGCCGCGTTGTCCAGGACGAGCTTCGTGATCTCCATGGCCTTCAGCAGCGGCACGCCGCTCTTCAGCAGCGTGGCGAGCGTGGAGGAGAAACGCGACACCGCGAGCATGCGGAAGATTGGACCAAACAGCGGCAGCCTGAGGAGCCACCCATCCTTCCACAGCATGCCGTTCGGCGTGCGCAGGAACGCGAGGAACATGGAGAGCAGGAAGCCCACGACGATCCCGCCACCGATGCCCACGCAGTACCAGAACACGGACTCCACGAGGAAGCCGAACGTGAAGAGCGCGAGCGCGGAGAGGATGGACATGATGGTCCACATCACCTGCTGCGGCTTCGCGATCGCCTGGCGCAGGAACGTGAGCGCGAGCAGCCCGGTCACGATCCCCAGCATCTGGTTCGACGCCAGCGTGGACGAGATGAAGATCAGCAGCGCCGTGTACCAGGGCAGCGCGCGGTCGAGGCTGGCGAAGATGCCGGTCACCTTCGGCACGACGACCGTCATCATGAGCGTCATGAGGCCCGAGCCGAAGATCAGCATCAGCACGGGATACGCGAGCGCCGCGCCGACCTTGCCCTTGAGGCGCGCCTGGTTCTCCATGAAGTCGGCAAGGCGCGAGAGCACGGCCTCGAGCGTGCCGGAGGCCTCACCGGCTGCGACCATGTTGTAGTACAGCGGCGGGAAGATCTTCGGGTGCTGCTCCAGCGCCTTCGCGAGCGACGTGCCTTCGTTCAGGCGGTCCTTCACGTTGGAGAGCACGCGGCGAAGCGCCTCCTTGTCCATCTGCTCGTTCAGCGCGGTCACGGCCTCGACCAGCGGGATGCCCGCGGCGATCAGCGTGGCGAGCTGGCGCGTCAGCATGGCGATGTCGGCCGTGCCCACGCGCGAGAAGAAGTTCTTGATGCCGCTCTCGCCGCCGCCCTTCTTCTTCGCGGAGGACTCCTCGTGCGCCTCCGTGAGCAGGATGCCGTCGCGCTTCAACACCGCGCGCAACGCCTTCGGGTTGTCCGCGTCGCGGACGCCGTGGGTGTTCTTCCCGGTGGCGACGAACAGCCCTCTGTATTCGTAGACGGCCACGGCTAGACCCTCACGTTCCGCATGCTGGCGGGCCGCTCTATCTCGACCCCGCCCTGATCTTCCTGCGTGGCGGCGATGACCTCCTCCACGCTGGTGAGACCGGAGATGACCTTGCGCGCGCCGTCGTCGCGGAGGCTGTCCATGCCGAAGTCGATCGCGGTGCGCTTGATCGCCTGCGCGTCCGCGTTGCGGAGCACGAGCGGGCCTACGGCGTCGTCCATGATGAGGAGCTCGTAGATACCGCGGCGACCGGAGAACCCCGTCTGCGCGCATTTGTCGCAGCCACGCGCGCGGTAGAACGTCAGCCGCGAGACATCCGGGTATGCGTCCAGGACGTCCTGCTCGCGCACGGTCTTCGGGAAGTAGCGCGACGCGGGGTTGTCACGCCGGCGGTTGCGGACCTCCACGCGCTCCGGCGTGATGCCCAGCTCCTCGAGCTCGGAGATCTTCGCTGGGTAGGCCTCCTTGCATTCCTTGCACAATACACGCACCAGGCGCTGGGCCAGGATGCCAATGACGGAGGACCGGAGAAGGAATGGCTCGACGCCCATGTCAACCATACGCGTGACGGCGCCGGCGGCATCGTTCGTGTGGATGGTGGAGAGCACAAGGTGACCCGTGAGAGAGGCGTTGATGGCGATCTCGACGGTCTCCTTGTCGCGGATCTCGCCGACCATGACCACGTCCGGGTCCTGGCGAAGGAAGGCGCGGAGCGCGCCGGCGAACGTGAGGCCGATCTTGGGCTGCACGTGCAGCTGGTGGATGCCGTTCAGCTCGTACTCGACCGGGTCTTCCGCGGTGAGGATGTTGATGTTGGGCTGATTGATGCGGTTCAAGCACGCGTAGAGCGTGGTGGTCTTTCCGGAGCCCGTGGGACCCGTGACCAGGATGATGCCGTCGGGGCGGTGGATGAGGCCGTCCATGAGCGCGTAGTCGCGCGGCGAGAAGCCCAGGTCCGGCAGGTCGAGCAGGACGCTCGACTTGTTCAGGAGACGCATGACGATGCGCTCGAAGTGGCGGCTCGTGGGGATGGTGGAGACGCGGATGTCGAAGCTCTTGCCGGCGATCTTCTTCGTGATGCGTCCGTCCTGCGGGAGGCGCTTCTCGGCAATGTTGAGCGAGCTCTCGATCTTCACGCGCGAGACGATCGCATTCATGAAGTTTCGCGGCGCGCGCCGTGCGATGTAGAGCTCACCATCGATGCGATAGCGAACGATGATCTCCTTTTCTTCCGGCTCGATGTGAATGTCGCTCGCGCGCTCCTTCATCGCCTGCAAGAAGAGCGAGTTGACCCAGCGGATGACCGGGGCCTCGTCGTCGGAGTCCAGGATGTCGCCCGCGACCTCGTCGTCGGGGTTCGCGTCGTCGGTCTCGAGCTCGCCACCACCGGCCTCGCGCTCGTAGACGCGGTTGATCGCGTCGACGATCTTCTCCCCGGTGGCAACGGACACCTCGACGCTCTTGCCGAACAAGACGCGCAGATCGTCCAGGCCTGGCGTGTCGAATGGATCGGCGCAGTAGACGTGGACGGCGGTCTCGTCCTCGCTCCAGACCAGCACGCGGTGGTTCTTCGCGAACGTGATGGGCACGCGGGTGGCGAGCGCCGTGGAGATCTTGTCCGCGTCCACGCTCTTCACGAACGGGAGCTCCGCCTCTGCGGCCAACGCAATGCCGATCTGCTCCTCGTCGAGGACGTTGCCGTTCACGAGGAGGTCGATGAGCGCGACGCCCTTCTCGCGCTGCACCGTGTACAGGGCTTCGAGGCGGTCTCGCGGCACGGCTGCGCGCCGCGCCAGGATGTCTCCGAGGAATCGCTGCTCGATCTGGCCCATGGCTTACTTCTCCACGCGCTCGATGTTCCTGATCTGCGGGTTCAACTTCACGGGGTTCGCCGGATCCGGCGCTCCACCAGGCGCTGCGCCAACGTTGCGGCTTGCGGCGGGCATCTCGAGCGGACGCTGGGGATCGTGACCCTTGATGTCCTTGGGACGCGTGAGCTCGTCGAGGCGCTTCTTCTCCTCGATCTGGAAGAATGCCTGACGCGTCTCCTCGACGAGGCCGTTCGTGCGCGAATAGTCGCGCGGCGGCGTGTACTCGTTGATGTCGGAGAACACGAAGTAGCGGTCCAGGTACTCCTGGCGCTCCTGCATCTTGCGCTCGAACACGGCCCGAAGGTCCGCCTGCTCGCGGATGATGTACGGCGTGAGGATGAGGACCAGGTTGCGCTTCTCGACCTTGTCGGTGCGCTTGCGGAAGAGCGCGCCGAGCACGGGGATGTCGCCCAGGACGGGGACCTTGTCCTCTGCGCGGGAGAGCACGTTGCGGATGAGGCCGCCAATGACGACCGTCTGCTGATCCTCGACCACGAGCTTCGTGGTGGCCGTGCGCTTCGAGATCGGGATGGCGCCGAGCGTTCCGCCGAGCGGCGCGCCCTGCTCGCTGATCTCCTCCGTCACGTCCAGGCGCACCTGGTTCGAGTCGTTGAGGTGCGGCTTGATCTTCACCTTGGTGCCGACGTCCTGACGCGGCGAACCGAAGCCGCCCAGGCTGGAGCCGCCGACACCGGCAAGACCTGCAGCGCCTGCGCCGCCGAGGCCCGCGAGGATGGGCGTGGCGTTGGTCTGCAGCGGGATGTTGTCGCCGACGTTGATCTCCGCGTCCTCGTTGTCGAGCGCGAGGATGTGCGGCGTGGAGAGCAGATCGCTGTCACCGGTCTGCGCGAGCGCCTGCACGAACGTACCGAACGCCGGGATGGAGATGCCGGTGCCAAGGAGGCTCTGCGTGCCCTGCACGCCCGGGCCCTTCACGCCGAGCGCGAAGCCCTGAAGCGCGTCCGGATCGGACGGCAGCGGGAGCACGGTGTTGAGCACCTTGTTACCGCCGTACACCAGGCCGTCGCCGGCCGAGCCGTTGGAGAAGCTGTCGGCGCCGTGGAAGCTCACGCCGAAGCCGCTGGAGCGCTTCAACTGGAGGTCCATGATGACGGCCTCGATGAAGACCTGACGGCGCGGCTGATCGAGCTTGTCGATGACGGCGCGCAGCGAGGCGTAGTCGCGGAGCGAGGACGTGACGACGATCGAGTTGGTGGCCTTGTCCGCCGAGACCTTGATGCCGCCCTCGAAGATGCCGCTGGCTGGTGACGCGCCGACGGGCTTCGCTGCGCCGCCGGTGGGTGTGGCCGCCGTGTTCGCGCCGGAGATGATCTCGTTCAGGGTCTTGGTGAGATCGGTCGCGTCGGCGTGCTGCAGCGCGAGCACGTGTATCTCGCCTTCACCCGTCTGTGGCACGTCCAGGCGCTTGATGAGCTCGAGCACGCGCAGATACGCGCGCTCCGTGGAGACGATCACGATCGAGTTCGAGCGATCATCCGCGACGAGCTTCGCGACGTGCAGGTCACCGCCAGAGGAAGATGCTCCCGTTGCGGGTGCGCCGCCCTTCGGGTTCGGGGTGTTGCCACCGCCGCTGCTGCCGCCCTTCAGATCGAAGAGCTCGTTCACGCGGTTCGCGATGTCGGTCGCGGATGCGTAGTGGATCGGCTCGATGAACATCTGATCGCCGGCGCCGCCGACGTCGATCTCCTCGAGCAGGCTCAGCATGCGACGGATGTTGGTGCCCGTGTCCGTGATGATGAGCAGGTTGCCGGGGCCGTAGACGGTGATGTCTGCGTCCTTCGACTTGAACTTGGAGAGCACGTTCGAGGCCTCGTCCGCGCTCACGTGCGACATGCGGTGGATGCGCGTGACGTAGCGCTCCTCGTTCGGCGATTGCTGGCCCTTGCCGTAGATCTGGGTGCCCTGCGTGGAGGACGCCGCGGTCTCGATGATCTTGAGGAAGCGTCCATGCGGAACGACCGTGAGGCCGTTCGCCTCGAGCACGGAGAGGAACGCCTGGTAGGCCTCCGAGACGGTGACCTTCTCCGGCGAGTAGATCGTTGCTTTGATGTTCTTCACCTTCGGTCCGAAGATGAAGCGCTTGCCCGTGAGCTGGCCAATGACCTTCACGAGCTCCGACAGGTCCGCGTCCTCGAGCGAGAACGACACCTTGTAGTTCGGGCTGCGCGGCTCGAACTCCATGCTCTGCTCGAACTGCTGCAGCTTCGCGGTGTCGCCGAGGACCTTGCCGCCTGCGGTGGTCGTCAGGCCGGCCGTACCTGCAGCGCCGGTGGTTCCAGCGGTGCCCGTGGTTCCAGTCGTGGTGCCTGCAGCGCCGCCGGTGGGAGGCGTGGTGCCCGTTCCGCCGGGGGGACCGCCTGGAGCACCAGGCGCATTGGGAGCTGCAGGAGCTGCAGTCGTGCCGGTGGGGGCCGCTGCGGTCCCGGCGGGGCGAAACACTTCCCCTCCTGGCGACACGCGGACAGTTGGCCGGCGCTGGAGCCCGGGCGAAGGAGAGGGCTGCGCCGCTACGCTCGACTGCACGAGCAACGACAGCGTGGGGATCGAAAGAAGGAAAAGTCTTTTCATCGGGAGGGGGGAGCGGAGGCGGGGTCCGGTGAAGTCGTGCGTCACGTGGTCATCACTTGATGTTGTAGTCGAGGTTCATGTTCGAGCCGCGGCGGTTCACGCCCACGACGAGCTTGTCCGCGGTGCGGAGGCGCGCGTACGCCTCGAGCGCTTTTTCGGGGCTCGCCATGTCGAAGCCGTTGATCGTCTGTAGACGATCGCCGTTCTCCATGCCGAGCGTGCCGAGGAGCGTGTCCGGCCTGATGCCGTACATCTTGATGCCGACGGTCTTGCCGTTCTCCATCTCGGGGACGATGCGCGCCTGGCGCATCAGGTCCGCCTGGTTCTCCAGGATCTTGTCGACGACGCCGCGGTCGATGTTGAACTCCGTCGCGCTCACACGGACGATGCCCTTCGCGATCGACGGGTCGAGGCCGGGCGCTCCGCCCGTGGTGGGCCTGGCGGCGACGGGAGGAGGCGCGACCTCGGCCGGCTTGACGGGTTCCTTGGAGAAGAGCGTCGCCTGGCAGATGCTGCCGGCGTTCTCGAACCACACGCGGTCCCAGCCGATGAAGTAGACCTTCTTGCCGAATGCCTCACCGCCGCGACGACGCAGCACGCTCTTCGTGTCCGCGCCGCCGCCGGAGAGCGCGGTGAACGACCAGTTGTCGTCCGACGATGCGGCGATCACGAGGACCTTCACGCCGTCGCACGTGGGCGCAGCCATCGGATCGGTGAGGTCCGGCTCCTTGCCCGGCGCGACGGCCTCGCTGACGGGCGGCGGACGCAGCGTGCCCGTCACGTGATCGAACAGATTGCGCGAGAGGATCGCGTCGGCACTCGTGGAGCGCCCGTTGGCCGCAGACATGGGAGCGATCTTCATCTGTGGCGGCGGCGCGGAGAGCTGCTTCTCGTCCGGCACGAAGCCAATGCCCACGAGCTGCGTCGCGCCCTGCGCGTGCAGGTACGCCGTGATCCCGATCACCGGGAAGAACACGACCCAGAAGTTTCGCTTGAGCCATTGATCGAAGAACATGAACCGTCCGTCACGCTACAAGGCGCGTGCCATAGGGCTTATTTCATTCTTCTTCGTGGTTTACAACGCCTACCGCAAGGGTGTTCAGGACACCTTGTCAGGTCGCACGGCGCCGGCTTGCCAGAATGACAATCGCGGCGGGACCGCTGACAGCTCAGGGCTTGTGTCGGCCGAAGATCGCGAGTGTTCCTGCCGCGGCGAGCACGAAGACCACGATCGCGATGACCCACGGCCAGAGCCCAGACTTCTGCATGGGCACGTCGGCTGGAGGAACGGAGGCGAGCTGCGGTCGCTGCGTCGGGCCGGCATCTGCGGGCGCGGCCGCTCGCTGACTCCCCGCGGAGGTTCGTGCGTCGCCGCGACGTCCGTCGAGGCGTGCGTCCAACGGAAGTGTTCGTACCGCAGCCGGCGCTGGCTCCACCTTCGCGGGGCGCTTCGGCGCATGCGTCATCGGCAGCGTCGCCTCGATGCTCTTCGCGCCCTCTGCCATGGCGAGGGTCCCGCCCTTGCCTCCAGCCGCTCCGAATGCCTCCGCGCGTCGACGCGCTTCGTTCATGGCGTCCTGCACGCCCGCAGGCACGGGGTCCACGAGCGTGGGGCCGCTGTTCTCGGGCGCGATCGCCGCCGCCTCGAGCTCGTCCCAGAATTCGCCCGCGTCCTTCCAACGCTCCTTCGGATCGAGCGCCACCGCCTTGATGAACACGCGCTCCACCGCGCTCGGCAGGGCGATCCCGAGGGAGCTCGGCGACGGCGACGCGAACCGCGGGTCGATCGCGCGAAGCATCCCTTCCATCAGGTTGGAGACCTCACGCACCTTCTTGCCGCTCATCATCTCCATCAGGACGAACGCGAACGAGTAGACGTCCGTGGCCGGCGACAGCGCGCCGAGCTCGCGCGAGAACTGCTCCGGCGCGCCGTATGCGGGCGAGCATACGAACACGTGGCTCGCGGTCGGCTGCGCCTCGGGCTTCATGAACGTGTCGGGCGCGAGGATCTTGGCGAGCCCGAAATCCAGCACCTTCACGCGCTTCCCGTCGCGCGTCTCTGCCACGAACAGGTTGGACGGCTTCACGTCGCGGTGGACCACGCCCTCGGCATGAGCATGGGCCAGCGCGCGCGCGGCGGACGTCATCCACTTCATCGTCTCTTCGAACGTGAACGGCGGAAGGTCGTTGTTCTTGCGCGCGTTCATCTCCACGGTCAGCGTGCGACCGTCGAGCCACTCGAGCACCATGTACGGGACGGTCATGCCGTGCGGCGTCACGAGCGTGCCGCTCGAGATGCTGCGCACAATGTCGAGACTGCCCTGCGAGAGCCTGTAGGCGATCTTTGTCTCGTCGCGAAAGCGGCTCTCGAACGAGCCCAGCTCCGAGTTGCCACCGGCGATCTTCAGGCACTTGATCGCGACGGGCTCGTCCATGCCAAGGTGACGGCCGCGGTAGACGTAGCCGAAGCCGCCTTCGTCGACGAGCGCGTCGAAGCGGAGGTTCTGCAGTGTCTGCCCAACGAGCGCGAAGGTGTCCTTGGCCGCCATCCCCGTGCCGACTATAGCGCCTTTGGCTTGGACACTGTCACTCCACCCGCGAGCTTCGCGAGCAGCGCGGCGACATCCGACAGGACTGGCGGCGGAATGGCGTGCCCGCCACGGAACGCCCGGAACTGGACTGTGACGCCGGCCTTCAAGAGCTCGCCCTCCAGGTGCTTTGCGATGGAGAACGGCAGGATCGGGTCGTCCTCGCCGTGGCTCATGTAGACGGGCAGATCCTTGCGCGACGCCATCAGCGGGAGCCACTCGTTCTCGCAGATGAGGGTGCCGGACCAGATGACAAGCGCCGCGAAGGGACGCGGATCTCGAAGCGCGACATCGGTGGCGAGCATGGCGCCCTGCGAGAAGCCGCCGAGCACGATGCGCTCGCTCCCGATGCCCTCCGCGGCGAGCGCGTCCAGCAGCGAGAGCAATGCAGCGCGGGACGCAGCCAACCCCTCTGGCACCTCGCGCGACATGTCGCGCGCGTCGCCGCCGCGCATCGCCTTCTCCAGCCGCTCCATGTCGATCGGCCACCACGCGCGTGCCGGTCCCACGAGCGCCTGCGGCATGCCGAGCACCTCTGCGAGCGAGAGACGTGCCTCAGGAAACACGAAGTGCGTGCCCGACGGCGCGGGGAGCGCGCGACCGATCGGCACGAGGTCGTCGCCGGGCGCACCGAAGCCGTGGCAGAGCACGACGACGAGGCCGTCCTTGTTTGCACCCAGGCGCCGCACGGTGAGCTCTCCGAGCTTGTCCATCGCGCAACGGTGTAGCTCGCGGCGGCCGTCGCTGGCAACGGTGGTGTCGTCGGTGCTACGAGACGGGTGCATGACCACCACGCCCACCGCCGGCACCCGCGTCTTCGCCATCAGCGGCAGCCTGCGCAAAGCCTCGTTCAACTCTGCGCTCGTGCGCGCGGCCGTGGAGCTGGCGCCGGAGGACGTCACGTTCGACGTCTATGACGAGCTGCGCGACATTCCGCCCTTCGACGACGACGTGCGCATCGCGGGGCTCCCCGCATCCGTCCAGCGACTGGGCGCCCGCCTGCTGGCGGCCGACGCCGTGGTGATCGCCATGCCCGAGTACAACTACTCGCTGCCCGGGGTGCTGAAGAACGCCATCGACTGGGCGTCGCGCATCCCCCCCTCTCCATTCGCCGGCAAGGCGCTCGGCATCATGGGCGCATCCCCGGGCTCCTACGGGACCGCGCGCTCGCAGTACCACCTGCGTCAGATCGCCGTGTTCCTGGACATGCACCCGATCAACAAACCAGAGGTCATGGTGACGCGCGCTGGCGACAAGTTCGACGCAAACGGCCACCTCACGGACGAGGCCACGCGCACGGTCGTGGCGTCATTCGTGGTGGCGCTGCGCGACTGGTCGCTCTGCCTCCGTTCGGTGAAAGGCGGAACCGGTTGATCGAGCCCATACTCTTCTCGGCGGCGCAGGTGCACACGTTCGTCGGTGCGCAGCAGCTCACCAACGCCAGCGGGTTCTTTTTCGAGCGCGACGGGCGCCTCTACCTTGTGACCAGCGGCCACGTGATGCGCGACGTCGTCAGCGGTCACCTTCCCGATCGGCTCGAGATCGGGCTTCATATCGATGCGGCGAACGTGGCTGCCTGTACTGGCTTTTCGATCCCCCTCTCCAAGGCGGGTGCGCCGCTGTTCCGACAGACCTCGGACCGCGGCGGGGACATCGACGTGGCGGTGATCGAGCTCGATCGCACGGCCTTCCCCGCGACCGCTGTCCATCGCGCGTTCACGCCGGCGCACCTGCCCGCGCCTGGCGAGCATGTGGAGCTCGGGAGCTCGCTGCTCGTCGTCGGCTTCCCTCTTGGGTTCCAGGACACGCTGCATCAGATGCCCGTCGTGCGACATGCGATCGTCGCATCATCGTTCGGACTGCGCTTCGACGGGCGCGGCTACTTCCTCACGGACGCGCGCACGCACCGAGGGACCAGCGGCGCGCCGGTCGTCATGCGCGTCACCGGGCGCAAGGGTGTTCCTCCGGACATGCCGTGGCTGCTGCTCGGCATCCACTCCGCGCGGCTGGACGTGGGCACGCGCGATCTCGCACGCGACGAGGCGCTCGGCCTCAACTCCGCGTGGTACGCCGACGTGCTGATGTCGCTGACCCACGCTTGAGGCCCCGTGGGGCGCCCTGGCTCCACGCGGCAGTACTCACGGCTCGTCGATGCCGTCGAGCTTCCGATAGATGGTGCGCGTGGAGATGCCGAGGAGCTGCGCCGCGAGTGACTTGTCACCCTTCGTGTGGCGCAGCGTCTCGCGGATGACGCGGGTCTCGATCTCACCGAGCGGCGTGCCGATCGTGAACTCGAGCGACGTGGGCGCGGAGGCCGGCTGCTTCATCACGGCGTCCGGAAGATCCTGCTCCGTGAGCAGCTCTCCACGGGCCAGGACCACGGCGCGCTCCACCACGTTCTCGAGCTCGCGCACGTTGCCGGGGAACGGGTAGTTCAGCAGGCGATCGAGGGCCCCGCGCGAGATCGACAGACGCGCCTTCTGGTTCTTCTGCGAGTAGAGCCCCAGGAAGTGATCGACCAGGAGCGGGATGTCTTCACGACGCGCACGAAGCGGCGGCGCGGTGATCGCGATGACGTTGAGCCGGTAGTAGAGATCCTCGCGGAAGCGACCCGCCTGCACCTCTGCCTGGAGATCGCGGTTCGTCGCGGCGACCACGCGTACGTCCGCGCGCACGGTGTTGCCGCCGAGCGGCTCGTACTCGCCTTCCTGCAGCACGCGCAGCAGCTTCACCTGCACCTGCGGCGCGAGCTCGCCGATCTCGTCCAGGAACAGCGTGCCTGAGGACGCGCGCGCAAAGCGGCCGTCCTTCTTGCCGGTGGCGCCCGTGAACGCGCCGCGCTCGTGCCCGAAGAGCTCGCTCTCCAGGATGGTCTCCGGGATCGCCGCGCAGTTCACCGCCACGAACGGCCCCTTCGCGCGAAGGCTCTTCTCGTGGATGTATCTTGCAAGTAATTCCTTGCCCGTGCCGCTCTCGCCCAGGACCAGCACGGTGGCCATGCTGGGCGCTGCCTGCGTGGCGACCTCCACCACGCGACGCCACGGCGGCGAGCTGCCGACGATCTCGCGACGCGTGAGCATCTTGATCTCGTCCTTGAGCGAGCGGTTCTCCGCGACAAGGTGCCCGCGCTCCGCGGCCTTGCGCACGCTCTTCACGATGGCGTGGCGCTTGAGCGGCTTCTCCACGAAGTCGTACGCGCCCTCGCGCATGGCGCTCACCGCGGCCTCCACGGAGCCGTAGGCCGTCATCAGTACGACCTCGACCTCTGGCGCGAGCTGCTTCACCGCGCGCAGGAGCTCCAGGCCGGTGGTGCCTGGCATCATCAGGTCGGTGAGGACGACGTGCACGCGATGGAGGCGCACCATCTCCAGTGCATGCTTGGCGTCGTGGGCGGAGAGCACGCGCATGCCCTCCCGCGCGAAGATCTTCTCGAGCGACTCCACGTTCGAGCGTTCATCGTCCACGACGAGCACCGTGACGGTCTCACCGTCCGGTCGCCGCGCTTCGCTTGCCCCAGCGGGGGCCTTGTCGTTGTCCTCGGGTTCGCTCATGTCTTCTGCGTCCGCCTGGTCCGGGTCACCGCACGAGCTTGGAGAGGATCTTGAAGTCCTCGGTGCCGGCGCGCTCGAGGAGATCGAAGACCACGCTCTCGGCGTTGGTGACGACAGCCCCCGCGCGCTCTGCGAGGGAGAGCCCGGAGAGCCTATTTTCTTCGGTTCGTGAGGCAACTGCATCGGAAACAACGTAGGTCGCGACTCCACGCTCGACGAACGAGCGCGCGGTCTGGAACACGCAGACGTGCGCCTCCATTCCGACGATGACCACCGCGGTGGGTCGGTCCGTGAACGCAGCTTTGTGGAACGGATCATCCGAGATCGCGTCGAAGGTGAGCTTCGCCAGCGGCGTCACCTTCATGGTGTCGAGAATGTCGCGCACCTCGGGGATGGTCGCGCCGAGCCCCTTCGGATACTGCTCGCTCGCGAGCACGCGCATCGACAGCCGCTCAGCGGTCCGGAGCAGGAGCGACGTGTTCTTCACGACGCGCCCCATCGGTTCAACGGGCACGGCCGAGGCGAGCCGCTCCTGGATGTCGACGATCACGAGCAACGTGTTCTTCGGTTCGAGACGTTTCACGTGTGGCCCTCGACCGGTTCCATGGGAGTGCCCCGCGTGAGGCGAAGGCTCTTCATCGTGGTCCAGAGCTCCGCGCGCACGTCCAGGGCGACCTCCCCGGAGCCGACCTCGTGGTCGTCTCCCTCGTAGAGCAAGAAGGGCAGCTTCGTCAGCGAGCCGACGGGCGAGATGATCATGAAGTCCTTCTGGCCGAGGATGCGCATGCCGACGCCCGCGTCGCTCTGGAAGCGGAAGTCATAGCGGATGCGCTGCTCCTTGCCCCAGTGCACCAGGACGGCACCCTTGTGCGGGGCAGAGGTCGCGATCCCTTCGATGTCGACCGTGCCGGACAGCGAGAGGGTCTTCTTCTCGAACGCCTCGGGGATGAGCGAGAAGTGGAAGTCGAAGAGCGCATGGACGTCACGCACGCGCAGGGGTTCGTCATGAAGATGGAGCGACCCATGGGTGCGCTCGCGAAAGCCGAGTGAGAACACCGCTCCCCTATGCCTTCCCTGGGAGCGCCGGCGCGGACGGGTCGTGAACGGCCCGGTGATGTACGAGCCTCTCGACGACCGTCCCTGCCACCATGGCGTCCGCGAGCTCGTCGATGTCAGCCTCCGTCACCTTCGCGTACGTGACGTGCGTTGGCTCGTCGGCGATGGAGATTCCCTCCTCGCACAGGTCGAGGCATGTGCTGCCGCACGCACGAAAGCGCCCCTGGACACCGCGGGTGAGAAGCGCGGCCTTCAGCTTCTTCAGCACCTCTTCGGAGCCCTTCTGCGCGCACGATCCCTTGGGATTCGTGGGCTCGCGGCGATTGGTGCAAACGAAGAGGTAGCGCTCTCTGTGGGGCATGGCGAAGCACCTTATATACGGCGCAGCGCCGACGCGGCAACGTGCCTGTGCGCCTTTCACTTGCGAAAGCGGCGCCGGGGCCTGATGCTCCCGCGCATGAAGACGCGCCGCACCACCACCGTTCTGTCGCTCGCTGCATCCAGCGCCCTCGCCGCCTTCATCGCGTGCGGTCCGAACCAGGACAACCTGCCGCCGCCGCCGCCGCCGCCGCTCCCCCCGCCGTCATCGCTCGCGCAGGCTACGCCGCCGAACATGGGCGCGGACTCAGGCTCGGGCGCAAGCACGCCGAAGGCCGAAGAGAAGCCGATCACGCTCACCGTGGGCCCGAAGGGCGAAGAGCCGCCGAAGCCCACGCCGATCGTCAAGATCGTCGCGCCCACGAAGGACCAGGTCGTCGCTGCGGACAAAGCGGCGGAGCTCGTCATCAAGCTCGATGTGAAGAACTGGGCGACGGCCGCTGGCAGCTCCCACGTGCACCTGATCCTGGACAACAAGCCTTACAAGCGCATCGACGATCCGAAGCTCCCCGTCACCATGAACGAGCTCACGGGCGGCGAGGCGATCGCCGAGGGACAGCACGTGCTGGTCGCCTTCGCGAGCCGCGGCAGCCACGAGTCCGTGAAGACCAAGGACGCGATCTTCGTGACGCAGTTCTTCGTAGGCAAGAAAGGCGAGACACCCACGGATCTGAAGAAGCCGCTCCTCGTCTACAGCCGCCCCAAGGGCGAGTACAAGGGCGCCACCGCGAACCACATCATCGTGGACTTCCAGCTGTGGAACGCGGAGCTCGGGGAGAAGAAGAACAAGGTCAACGTCACCATCACCGGCCCCGGCATCGACTCTCCGCTCATCCAGAAGATGACGGAGTTCGGCACGCCGCTCTATCTCGACAACGCGCGCAACGGAAACTACAGCGTCAAGCTGGAGCTCCTGGACGCGGACGACAAGGCGGTGGCTGGACCGTGGAACACCACAACGCGAGGCATCTCCGTCGATCGCGACGCGATCAGCGACATGGCCTCCATGGGACACGGCGGCATGGACATGGGCGACGCGGGCGCTCCTGCGGACGCGGGCGCGAAGAAGGCAGCGGCAAAGGACGCGGGCGCGAAGAAGTAGTGGCGGTCACCTGATGGTGACGGTGCTCTTGTACATGCCCATCCCGCACTGAAAGCTGAGGGTGCGGGCGTCGGCCGTGGGCACGTCGATCGCGACGGCCTCGTTCAGGGGCAGTGCCTTCTTCAGATCGAGCTCGGGGAACACGACCTCCTTCGCGCACGTCTTGTCCGACGTCCGCGTGAAGATGAGCTGCGCGTGCTCTCCCTTCTTGAAGGTGGCGGAGCTGGGCGTGAAGCCATCGCCGTCGACCTTCACCGCGATGATGGCGATGCCGGCCGCACCAGGCGCAGATGAGGCGGCGAGCGTGGGCGCAAGGACTGTACTGAGGCTCGCGGCGGGTGGGGCGTTGCTGCTGCTGCTGTCAGGCTTGCACGCGAGCATGGAGAGCGAGCTCAGTGTGACGAAGAGGAGCACACGTCGGTCTGTGATCATGGCGGTCCATCGTTGCATGGGGATGACGCGATCGACAACGACGACGACCCCGACCTCGACCCTCTCTGCCGGAACCGTGAACGTCCTGGTGCGCGCGCCATTCCCCCCGCCCCTTTCTTCCTTCCTGTCCGACCGCCACGGAAAAGTGCGTAGTTTCGTGGAATCCTTGCCCCTACGTGACCCATAATTAATCAAACTAAAGCTGATTTAATCGCGAGCTGTTCGTCCACGCAGTAGACCCCAACCCGTTCCGCGAGCAGGCGTTCTGCTGCGGTCGTGTGCTCGTCATTGGGCCTTCGGGCCATATGGGGTCTTTTGCATGAAGCGCTCCCTTCTTGTTGCTGTCGCTGCAGGTACCTTCGCCATCTCGGGATGCGAAGACGGTCCGAACCAGACGTTCAACCCGTCGCCCTCCGGCGCCGGCGATACCTGGAACAACGGTAACTCGAATGGCAATGCCAACTCGGGAAGCCAGAACTTCACGGACAACGGAAGTACTGGCACCAACCGGAACGAGATCTGCGACGTCAACAAGAAGCACGCGGTCTGGGCCGAGATGGTGAAGAACCCCATCCACCCGCCCAGCGTCGGTGGCGGCCTCGACATTGCTGGCGGACCGAAGGGCGACGGCGTGCCGGACCCCATGAGCAACCTGGCGAACGAGTCGTGGACCGGCCTCACGCTGGACCAGGCAGAGAAGATCAACTGCCAGAGCACATTCGCCTATGACGAGTACGGCGACGGCTCCGTGTACGACTCCTACTGGGGCGACAACGGCGAGGTGCAGGTCAGCTACCGCGTCTCGAACCGCCAGATCCTGAACGTCATCCTCGCGCAGGGCTACCTCGGCACGCTCGACGTGACGAGCCCGCCCGACATGGCAGGCAAGAAGCACAACTACTCCGTCGGCGTCGGCGTCCCGATCTCGCTCGACAAGATGCCCCTCGCGCTCGACTGGAACGACGCCACCGGCTTCAACGCCAAGGTCAATGCCCTCTACAACGCTGTCACGGCGACCTACTCCCCCTTCCAGCCGGAGCCTGACTGCTTCGCGACCGGTCACTGCATCTCGAAGAAACTCACCGACGTCTACGCGTACATCTGGTTCACGACCGTCGGCTTCACGATGATCTTCCAGAACCCGTACATGAGCACCACGCTCGGCGCGACGCCGATCGAGGTCCAGCAGGACAAGACGAAGGTCCTCGGCTTCACGGATGCATCGGTCCTTCTCCAGAACGACGCGGCCGGTGTCGGCCCGCTCGTCCACCGCCCCAACGTCTTCGGCACCACGAAGAGCTGCGACTACCAGCTCGGGCAGTCCTTCGGAACGTTCCGCGACACGTGCGTCGGTCCGCTCGCGGACACCACCAAGAACCAGGCGGAGCTCACCAAGCTGCTCTCCGGTCTTGGCCACGGCACGCAGACCTACTCGCTCGACGTCGTGGGCGTGGACCCCGGGTTCCTTGCATCGTCGATCAGCGAGCAGGCGGTCGTGCAGGACACGGACAAGCCCACCGACAAGGACATTGGCTACGGCCTCTACGTCGACCAGAACACCGCTGGCAGGTTCGCCAACGACTGGGCCGCGAACGATCCCTGGGTGAAAGACGGAACGGGCAAGGACATCTCCAAGCAGGACTGGCACGGCTACGGCCTCCTCACCCTGCAGTGGGCCACGCGCATGCAGCGCGCCTTCAACAAGGCGACCGGAAACGTCCACCAGCTCGGTGACCCGGCGTGCCTCGGCGTTGCGAAGACGAACGCGCAGCTCAAGGCGGCGGGTTGCTCGGGCCTCGAGAGCATCGTCACCACGGCGCCCGTCAACGCGCGCGGCCTCGCGAACGACGTGAACGCTCTGGCTGATGCGCCGCTGGGCAAGGACATTGCCGGCGTGGGGCTCAACCTCAACGACCAGGCGGGGAAGAAGCCCTTCTTCAACGGCATGAGCCCCGGCATGAAGCCCACCACGTGGCAGGTCTACTTCTGTCCCGACGCCGTCGGCCTCAGCGGAGGCAAGATCGCCGCGGGAACCTACCTGCCCACGAACTGCAACCTGAACCAGGGTACGCCCTCGGACCTCTCGTACTTCAAGCACGCCTTGAACCAGATGATCGCGGTCGCAGGCGGCGGCAAGACCACCTCCCTGCCCCAGGACTTCCAGGACATCCGCTACTTCTTCAAGGAGTGGATCTTCGCGCTCGTGCAGTACCTGGCGGTCGCGCCCGATCTGGCGTCGCAGACCATCGCGGCGATGGACCTTGTCATCCCCGACCAGAACAACCTCTTCTTCGACTCGATCGGCTCAGGCCAGTTCGAGTTCGCGGAGTACGTCGACCGTCGTAACGTGAAGGACGGCGTCGCGCCGCTCGACATCCGCATCACCGCGGACATTCTGCACGCGATCATCAACGACTACGACTTCACCCGCACGCTCTTCCGCGGAGAGTCAGCGCTCTACACGGCCATGCACGGCGGCAAGCCTGGCGCAATCGGCGACAACACGAACCCCGTGTTCCTCACGGATGTGTTTGGTTCGCCCACACTGGCCGGCATCTACCTGGACTCGGCGGACAAGAAGTCGGCGTTCAAGGACTACGACTGCGCCACCAGTGACGGGACCAACGCCGCGCTGAAGACCGCGTGCGGTGGGCTCGGCGCACCCGTCGACGCGGTCGGCGCTCCGCTGAAGAACGACGATGGCTCGCTCCTGCTCGCGCCCTACAAGGGGGCGTTCACAGGGACCGACTTCACGGTCGGCTCCCACTCGGGGATCACGCCGCTCGTGATCTCGCCGCTCATCCAGTCCGTCTGGGTCGAGCTTCCGGTGCACCAGGATCCGTACGACACGTCGAGCAAGCTGCTCCCCGCGGTCCGCAAGCTGATCCCGTGGCTCCCCGAGGGCGCTGGTGTCGGCTTCCCGATCGCCATCAACGGCTCGCAGGACAAGTGGATCAAGACCTTCCAGATGGACTTCTCTGGAGTCACGGTCTCCGCGAACGTCGACTATCACCTGGTCCCCGCGGCCGCCGGTTCTGGAACTGACCTCAAGATCGAGGCCGTCGAGACGACGGACTTTCTTGGCGAGGTCTTCCTCTGCGCGGACAGCAAGCTGGACCCCACGAAGGACGCCGACGCGCTCCTCCACGTGCGCATGTACTCGCCCGCAAACACGATCACGACCTGGTTCGCGAACCACCCGGACTCGGTCACCGAGTGCGGCATCATCTACCAGTACAGCTCGTTCGGTAACTTCATCGACACGGTGACCTCCACCAAGAACGGCGTTCGCCTCGGTATCAACCCGGGCGGCGGCCAGGGCCGCATCATCGATGTCACCCTCTATGACACCACGACCACGGCGCAGTGAAGAGGAACAAGTCATGAACCTATCCACCAAGACTCTCCTCCTCATCTGCGCGACCATCGGCCTGAGCTCCGCTCAGGGCTGTGTGTCGGACCGTCCGGCGCGTAACGGCGTCTTCAACGAGAACCAGTACCTCCGCAAGGCGTGGCTGATTCGTCCAGGTGAAGCCGGACCGGACGGCATGCCCGTCGCGGACAACGGGTGGATGCTGAAGTCCACCGTCACCGACGTCTCGAGCCCCAACGTGCTCGGCGGCGGCATGTTCGGCATCTTCGCCGGCGCGCACAACTTCGGTGACCAGGTCCGCTTCCAGGTGACCTCCGACAAGCTCCAGATGATGAGCATGCGCGAGTTCTCGCCGAACGTCTCGGTGGGTCGTGCGGCCTCGGCCGTGAACGCCTGGCCGGTCACCAACGTCGACCTCAAGTACCGCATCAACCTGGACGGCGAGACCACGAACTTCTACGAGGAGAACCAGGAGAACGACTGGGCCGTTCGCCAGTTCATCAGGGTCAACCTCGACAAGAACGACCTGTCGGACGTCGCGCCCCTCGGCCCGTTCCTCCAGGACTCGCTCAACAAGTGCGCGGACGTCGGCAATGCGTCGGCAACGCTCGTCCCCGGCAGCTTCGTGGCGTGGGACCACGACGACGGCAACGACTACATGCAGTGGTCGGTCAGCGTCACGGTTCCGCTCAACTGGAGCGACGGCACCTGCGTCGAGGCCTACGGCGAGGACGGCATCCTTGCCGCCAACATCGGCCGCTACAACTCCACCTTCACGCTCAAGTACTCGCTCACGCGCGCCAAGTCGGATGCGGACGCGGTGAAGGACTACACGCCCCTCATCGTCGAAGAGAAGGACTCGATCCGTCACAAGTACGGGCCGATCCAGTACACGGCGTTCAACCGTGACGAGACCACCGGCCTCGTCGCCGCGAACCAGTACATGATCCGCTTCAACCCGAACAAGCCGATCGTCTGGTACTTCGAGAAGGGCTTCCCGGAGAACTACAAGCAGTTCTACCTTGGACCGAACGGCATCAAGGACCAGACGAACGCGCTCCTCAAGCTGTCGAACGCCAAGGCCACCCTGGACTTCCGCAACGCGGATGACCCCACGGACCTCCCGAACGACCTCGCCCACCCCGATGGCAACGGTGACGCGAAGCCGCGCGAGTTCGGCGACGTGCGCTTCAACTTCCTGCGCTGGGTCGCTGACAAGCAGCTCAACGGCGGTGGCTTCGCCGGCGTGACCCAGTTCAACATCGACCCGCGCACGGGTGAGACCCTGACGTCCGACATCGTCCTCGAGGACTTCGAGATCAGCGACTACTACACGCAGCGCATCGACGCGTTCCTCAAGTCCGTGGGCGCCAGCGCCGACGTCAACAGCCCCGGCGAGTGGCCGACCCCCGCCTCCGGCGCCAACTGCAAGTCGGGCGACACCATCCCGATCCTCCCGGACACGGAGACCAACGTCCGCAACGCGAGCTCCTCTCTCTTCGGCATCGATGCGGGCTGCGGCCGCGGCGCCGCCGTCGCTCGTCCCCGAGGCGCCTC
>JBBRNJ010000119.1:0-21136 GCA_038230375.1 Polyangiales bacterium
CCATGTCCCGCCCCATGTCCCGCCCCATGTCCCGCCCCATGTCCCGCCCCAGGTCCCGCCCCATGTCCCGCCCCATGGCCCGCCCCATGTCCCCCCGTCCGTGCGTCCGGTCGCACCCGACCTGAGCTTCCAGGGCAAGGTGTCGCCTCACGGCGGCGGTCGGACGTGCGCCGTGTGCGGCACCCAGAACCCAGGTGACGTTCGCTACTGCATCTCGTGTGGCTCGCAGCTCGAGAAGCAGCAGTTCGCCGGAACCGTGGCGCTCTCCACGAACGGCAACAGCGAACCCGCTCCGAAGAATGCGACGTCGCTGGGCGGCATCGCTCCTTACACGCCCGCGCCGCCCATGGTGGGCCCCGCGCCCGCGCCACCGGCCATGTCACCGCACATGCCCACGCCCGCGATCGGCGCGCCGCTCGTCTCCCCCGGTATGTCCCCGGGTCTTGCGCCGGCTGCTTTCGGAGGCGGCGGTCTAGCCGCGCCGGCAGCACCGATCGCGCCGATGCGTGTGGTGTCCGTGGGGCCCACTCCACCGAAGGACACGACACGCGTGTGCGGGCGCTGCCATGGGAGCTGCGATCCGGCCGCTGCGTTCTGCAAGTTCTGTGGAGCGCCGCTCACGGAGTCCGCGCCCACGCTGAACCCGACGATCGCGCATCCGCATGTGCATCAGGGCAGCCGTGACAACGCCCCCGCGAGCGTGCGCCCAGCGCCGGTGGCATCACCGAATCCGATCGCGGTGGCATCCATGCTCACGCCTTCCCCCGCGGCGGTCGTGCCTGCGCCCACGCCTGCACCCGGCCCGGTGGGGCCCGCCGCGCCCAGCCTGTCCAGTCACGGCGCGCCCATGCCACGCCCCGCTGCGCCCACGCCCGCGATCCCTCCGCCCGTCGTGCCCCTTCCCGCGAACGCCGGTCCGGCCGCTCCCGTCACCACGCCACCCGCCGCGCCGAGGAGCCCCGAGCGCGGCGCGGATCAGGCGGTGCCCGGCGCTGCACTCGCCGTCACGCGCGGCCGTCTCGTCGTCGTGGCCCGCGACGGTGGCGAGGGCCCATCATTCCCGATCACCTCGGACACGATGGACATCGGACGCGAGGAGGGACAGGTCCTCGTGGCGGAAGACGGCTTCCTCTCCGCCCGTCATGCGAGGCTCCAGTGGCGCTCCGGGAAGCTCTTTCTTGTCGATCTCTCGTCAGTCAATGGCATCTTCCTGCGGCTGGGGCCCATTGCGGGCGGGCCAGCGGGGCCAGCTGGGGTTGCGGGGCCAGCGGGGCCAGCGGCCGAGAGCACCTGGAAGCTGTTGGATCAAGACTTGATCCTGGTAGGACAACAGGTGCTAAGGTTCGAAATCGTCAGGGATGCCGAATCGAGCCTCGGAGCAGTGTCGGAGCACGGTACGCTTCTCTTTGGCACGCCCGTCGGACCAAGGTACGCTCGCCTCTGCCAACGTGGTGTCGAGGGAGTTTCCCGAGACATCTACTACCTCCGGAAAATGGAAACTGTGCTCGGCCGAGAATCGGGAGACATCATCTTTACGGAGGATCCGTTCCTCTCGCGTCGGCATGCCGCCATCCGGGTGGAGCTGGCGTCGGCGTCAGCCTTCACCCTCGTCGACCTCGGCTCGTCGAACGGCTGCTTCGTGCGCATCCGCGGCGAGGTCGGTGTGAGCAACGGAGACCAGTTCCGGGTGGGACAACAACTCTTTCGTATCGAGCTGCTAGACCAGCGACGCGAGACCAGCGAGCAGCCGTCATGAGCACCATGAGGAAGGTCCTGTGACCCAACCGAACGCTCCCGAAGGAACGCCCGTGCCTCCCGGCGCAGCGTCCTCCCCCGACGCTGGCGCGCCTTCAGGCGCTGCAGGCGCCTCCGTCGACGCCGGCATTGCAGGCGGTCCCGTCCAGGTGAAGCTCTTCGCCCGGACCGACGTCGGTCAGGTCCGCGAGCACAACGAGGACAACTTCCTCGTGGCCGATCTCAGCCGCCGTTCTCGCGGCCTGCTCGAGGCGAACCGCGCGACGTTGCTGGGCCCGCAGGGCCTGCTCTTCTGCGTGTGTGACGGCATGGGTGGCGCTGCGGCCGGCGAGATCGCCAGTCAGCTCGCCGTCGACATCATCTTCGAGCGCATCCTCGAGGGCGTGGGCGCGGACGCCATTCCGCGCAACGAGCTCGCCCGGCGCCTCGTGCGTGCGGTCGAGACCGCGGGCCTTCGCATCTTCCAGGAGGCCAAGGCAGATCGCACCCGCCGCGGCATGGGCACCACCGTCACCGGCGCTGCCCTCGTGGACGATCACCTGTTCCTCGCGCAGGTCGGCGACTCGCGCGGCTACGTCCTCCGCAACGGGACGCTCGTGCAGGTCACGCGCGATCAGTCGCTCGTCAACCAGCTCATCGAGGCCGGCCAGCTCACGGAAGAAGAAGCCGAGACCTTCGAGCACAACAACATCATCCTGCAGGCGCTCGGCACCGCCGACACCGTCCAGGTCGACCTCACGTACGTTCACCTCCGCAAGGGTGACGTGCTCATGCTCTGCTCGGACGGCCTCTCCGGCATGGTCCGCTTCGACGAGATCCGCGAGCTGCTCGCGAGCTCGCCGGAGCCGCTCGAGATCTGCAAGGGCCTCACCGAGCGCGCGAACCAGGCAGGCGGACACGACAACATCACCGTGATCGTCGTGCAGTTCGACGGCGAAGGCCTCCGCGCCCTCGCGAGCGACGACGAGCCCCTCAAGTACCGCAAATACCCCCTCCCCGAAGAGTCGGCGGCCCCGCTCGGCAACACCGTCCCGCAGGGCGCTCACGGCCCGGCGTCCGGTAACCCGCCCGGAAGTGTCGGCGGGGTGCCGAGCGCGCACCCGAACGCGGTTGGGGCTGGACCGAACACCGCAGCCGCTGGCGCCGCGATCCAGACCTCCGTTCCGCCGGGCCCGTGGCAAGAGCCCGGCGGCGCCTACAACGTGCTCGACGAGACCGTCGACATTCCGGGCACGCACGTCCCCATCTGGGTCGTCATCGTGATCGCGGTTGGTGTGCTCGCGCTGCTGGGCGCGACCGCATACCTCCTTCTGCGCTGACTTCTTCCCTGACTTCTTCCCTGAGTTCGCCCCTGCTCAGTCCGCAGAGAGACCCGTGAGCGAGAGCTCGGGCGCGAAGAGCGTGTCCGACGACGGTGCAGAGCTGCCGAGCGCGTTGGCTCCGTGTCGGATCGTCGAGCTCCCCCCTTCCGCGCCTGTCTTCTTGCGTACGAACTCGGCGATCGCATTCTGGCGGTCGAACGAGAGTGCCTCGTTTGCCGCCTGCGCGGCCGCGGCCTGATCGCCGCGCGCCAGACGACACACGGCGATCCACGCCCACGCCGCGCCGCTGCGCGAGGCATCGCGGTCGGACGTGAGCGGCGTCAAGATCTCCTCCGCGCGAACGTAGGCGCCGCGGCGAAGGAGCTGCCGCGCCACCAGCATGAGGAGCTCGGGCCGGTCGCCGAAGAGAGCGCGTGCGCGCGTGATCGCCTCGTCGGCCTCGCCATCGCGGCCAAGACGCAAGAGGCACTCGGAGAGCCCGAGCCAGCCGACCATCTCGTTCGGCGCGACAAGGTTGAGGCGAAAGAACTGCTCGCGCGCGTCCTCGAACTCACCGCGCGCGAAGAGCCGACGTCCCAGGTTCTGGCGTGACGGCGCGAAGCCGGGATCCACCTTCAGCGCTGCGCGGTAGTTGGCCTCTGCGTCCTCCGAGAGGCCGCGGCGGTCGGCGATGAGCGCCATCGCGTGGTGCGGCGAGGCGATGTTCGGGTTCAGATCGCGCGCGCGCTTCGCGTCCTGATACGCGAGGTCCAGGTTGCCGCGGCGCAGCTCCACGAGCGCCAGGTTCACCCACGCCTCCGTGAAGCGCGGGCTGTACTCGATGGCCAGGTTGAGGCGCGCCTGCGCAGCCATGAGATCACCCGCGGCGAGTGCTGCTGCGCCTTGCCTGTTCAGCTCGTCGGCCTTTGGTGGCAGCGGCGGAATGGTGGCGCATCCGACCGCGCAGAGGAGGACCACGCAGAGGACGAAGAGCAGGCCAGGTCGCATGCACACCCATCGGCCATCGCCCCCGAGGGTTGCGTGCAACCTGCAGAAATTTCTCGGGGCCACGCGGAGGTTCCCCAAGCGCCACGGATGGTCTAGAACGATCTCGATGGCTTCGATCTATCGAGAACCCCCTGATACTCCCAGGGTTTCGATGAGCGCCGCGCTCGCGGGCGTTCCGGCCGCGCAGGCCCAGGCCGCCGAGCTCGAGCGCCAAGCCATGCAGTGCGACACGATCGATCACACGGCGCTCTTCCAGACAGATGTCCGCGCGGACACGGCGGCGTCAGCATCAAGTTGCCACGCATGCGAGAAGCCGATCCACGCCAGCGACGACGAGGGGTTCGCCGTACCGGGTCGCGGTCTGCTTGTCTTCACGCGCGGAGACGAGCGCCGCACCGAAGAACCCAAGCTGTGCGCCTCATGCGGTGCAGCCATCGGCATGACGATGCTCACGCGCTGGGCGATCGAAGAAGACGAAGGCTGAACGCCGTCGCGGGCTACTTGTCCGTGATCTCGATTCGCTCGCCGCACGCCACGTCGACGGACTGAGGCTTCCCCGCGCTTCCGAGCTTCACGGTGTGCTTCCCACATGGGACGCTCACGACGCCGGGGGTCTCGCCGAGGACCTTGTCGTCCACGAAGATGCGGTGATGAGGCTGCGCCTTCTCGGTCGAGATCTCTGCCGTCTGTGTGTTTCCAGAAGGCACCGAACCAGCTGGAGCCGCACTCGCTTGCGGAGTGGCCGAAGGAGGCGCGGACGCGACCGGTGCTGCGCTCGCGCTCGGCGCCGCACCGCCCGAACTGACGGGTGCGGTGCTGGCCGAGGGGACGGCGGATGCGCTCGCGGAGGGGATGCCTGATGCGGCGCTCTCCGTGGAGGCGACTGGCTGCGCGGACGCTGTGGGGGTTGCGCTCGGCTTTGCACTTGCCGTGGGCGTGGCGGACGCGCTGCCTGAGGCGCCCGGGATGAGACCGTGAAGCAGCGCGGGCCGATAGTGCACGACCGCCGCGCCACCGCCGATCAGCAGCCCGAGCAGCACACCCACGAGCGTCAGCACGACGAAGGACGAGCCCTTCTTCTGCACGCGTTGCGTCGCGTCCCTGGCGGTGGCCTGAGGCAGCGGTGCTGGGTTCGCGCTGACGGTGGAGGGACTCGACGCGCGCATCGAACCATCGCCCCCTGATCGGAGATCGCCTGGACTGGGCGGCATGGTCGACGACGCCAGGTGTGGCGCGTGCCCCGGAGGCATGCCGGAGCTCGACAGCGCAACGGTGTTCTCGAGCGGATGGGCGAACGGATCGTTCACGACCACGTTGCCCATCCGGGGCATCGGAGGCGCTCCACCGACGTTACCGGTCCGCAGCGCCATCGCGAGGGGCTCGGTCGCTGGCGGCGCGTCCGAGTCGCTCTGCTCCGGCGGCGAGGTCGACGTCGAGCCGAAGCTGGGCAGCGCGTGAAGCTCGCCCTCGAGCATCGGCTCGAGCAACGAAGCGAGCTCCGGGCGGGTCATGGACCCTGTTCGGTCGTCGACGTCCGCGGGATGGGCGCCGGGCGGCGGCGGCACGGTCGACGCTGCGCCAAGACCGCGCACCGTGCCACCCCCATCGGCCGTGGGCGGCATGCTCTCGATCGCCGCAGCAACGGCGGCTTCGATCGCCGCGGACATGGTGCCCACGCTTCCCTGCTGCGCGCGCATGGCTGGCAGCTGTGCTCCTGCCGCAAGGGCACCTGCGGCCCCGTGCGCCGCACCTGCCATGGCGGGCGCAGCCGTGGGGGACGTCGGGAACGGCGACACGACCATCGGCGGCGGCATCGGCGGAGGGAGCCTGGGTCGCTCGGCCATCGCCTGGGTCACACCCGTGCCGTCGGGCTTGTAGTGCCCTCCTCCACCTCCAGGCGTGAACTGACCAGTTCCACCGGATGACGCAACGCCGACGGCGCGAAGCCGCTCGAGGATCGCCGCAAGCTTGATGCGGCCGTCGTCGCCAGGGGCGACTGCGCGGAACACGGTGACCATGTCCTGCGCGGAGATGAGGCGCTTGCGAGCGTCGGGGTCGAGCGCCGTGCGCATCACGTCACGCACGCGCCGGTCCAGGTCCGGGCGCAACGCGTCCAGCGATGCAAGCCGCGGCTCCGCCATCATCCGAAGGAGCTCCACCTCTGGCAGCTCGTCGCGCATGAGCGCAGGCCGCTTCGCGAACAGCTCCCAGATCACGATCGCGCCGGCGTACACGTCCGCGCGCACCGTCACGACCTCGCCCTTCACCTGCTCGGGGGCCATGTAGCCGTACGTGCCCTTGATGAGCCCCATCTGCGTGTCGCTCTGGATGCCTGCGACCTTCGCGATGCCGAAGTCCGTGATCTTCGCGTGCCCGTCCCATGGCAAGAGGACGTTCGTCGGGTTCACGTCGCGATGAATGACGGGCGCCGTGGCCTGCGTCTCGGGATCACGCGCCGAGTGCGCCGCCGCGATCGCCGAGAAAATGCGCGAGCCCAGGTAGAGCGCCGACACGTCCGGGATCTCGATGTTGCCCGCGCGACGGAGGCTCACCAGCTTCGCGAGCGTCATGCCGTCCACGTACTCGAGCACCATGACCAGCTGGCCATCGAGCGAGAAGAAGTCGAAGAGACGCACGATCGACGGATGATCGAGCCGCGCGTACGCCGCAGCCTCGCGCGCGAACATGCGCGCGAACTGCTCGTCGCCGCTGTACTTGGAGAGCAGGAGCTTCAGGACGACGAGACGCCCGAAGCCGTGCGGCCCTTCGGCCTTGGCGAGCAGCACGTCGCACGTGCCGCCCGTGGCGAGCCGCCTGATGACGCGATAGCCGCCCACGCGCGCCGCCCCGGCGAGGTGCTCCTGGAGCCCGAGCATGGACTCCCGACGCACGTACGGCGACGACCCCGACCCCTGCGACATGAGCGGATTCTACACGTTTCCCCGCCAGAAGCGCCTTTTTGGCCAATCGCGAGGCGCGAGCGGGTCCGCGATGGGTCAGGCGCCGCGTTCGCTTCGCGCGAGATCCTGCTCCACCTGATCGAGCAGCTCGTTCGCGCGTGCCTCTGCGATCCCAAGGCCTTCAGCCATGGTGTTGAGGGTCTCGTTTTCCTCGTCGGCGATGGCGTTGTCCGCGAAGGCCACGGCAGCGGCAAGCACGAAGGCGACCTCTGCACGGGCCGGGTCCTCGCGGAGGTCGGCGATCACCGCCTCGAGCCGCTTCTCGCGTCCCTCTTCCGCCACATTCTTGGCAGCGGTGTCGAGCATGGCCTCGATGTGGGTGGTGTGCACGGCGTCGTCCGACAGGTTCCTGAGCGCGCCTTTCAGCACCTCGCGTTCCTCGCTCGACACGTTGCCGTCCGCGGACATCATCAGGTACATGGCCTCGCAGAGAGACCCGTACTCGGTCACGATGGTGAGGAGCTCGACATCCGTGATGCTGACGCCAGGCGCGGGCAGCATGGAGGACCTCTGCCCGCGGTTCTGGAGCTGATCACGGAGACGAACGAGCGTGGAGCTTGAGAGCCAGATCATGGGCCGAGAGAATCACCCCAGCCGAGCTCGCGGTCAAGACGGGAGCTCCATTCAGAAGACCTCAGTCCATCTTGAAGAGATCTTCGAGATCGGTCTTGGTGAGCTTCTTCGTACCGCCCGCGTCCTCGGACAGGACGGCACCCACGAGCTCGCGCTTCTTGCCGCCGAGCTCCAGGATCTTCTCCTCGATCGTGCCCTTCGCGATGAGGCGGTAGGTCGTGACGACCTTGCTCTGGCCGATACGATGCGCGCGGTCCGTCGCTTGATCTTCGACCGCGGGGTTCCACCACGGATCGAAATGGATGACCGTGTCGGCTGCGGTCAGGTTCAAGCCTGAACCACCCGCCTTGAGCGAGATGAGGAAGACGGGCGGGCCCGTGTCCTTCTGGAAGTTCTCCACGCGCTCCTGGCGATCCTTGGTGGAGCCATCCAGGTACTCGTAGGGGACCTTGTCCTCCGCGAACGCCTTTCGAATGAGCGTGAGCATGGACACGAACTGACTGAAGACGAGCACCTTGTGGCCGCCTTCGAGGCACATCTCGATGAGCTCGCGCAGCGCCTGCAGCTTGCCGGAGTCCTCGTTCGTGAACTCGCGCGGAAGCCCGAGCAGGCGGGGATCGCACGCGGCCTGACGGAGCCGGGTGAGGCCCGCGAGGATCTGGATGTGCGCCTTCCCCATGCCCTGGCGTTCCACCTCTCCCATGACCTGCGCGCGCACTTCCTTGAGCACGGCGCTGTAGAGCGCGGCCTGCTCGCCCGCGAGCTCGCAGACGTGGTCCATCTCGATCTTCTCGGGAAGATCCTTCGCGACCTCGCCCTTGGTGCGACGGAGGATGAACGGATGGATCGTGGCGCGAAGCCGCGTCGCCGCTTTTTGATCACCAGCGTCGATGGGACGGGAGTAGCGCTCCTCGAACTTGTCGAGCGGGCCCAGCAAGCCGGGGCTCACGTAGTCGAAGATGCTCCAGATCTCGCTCAGGCGATTCTCGATCGGCGTGCCGGAGAGCGCGAGCCTGCGATCGGATTTCAGGCGCTTCGCCGCGCGCGCGGTGGCAGATAGCGGGTTCTTGATGTTCTGGGCTTCGTCCAGGATCGCGTAGCGGAGGTCCAGCTTTGCGAGCATCTCCTCGTCGCGGCGAAGGAGCGCGTAGCTGGTGACGATCACGTCCGCCTCTTCGAGCTCGTCCTTGCGCTCGTGTCGCTCGCTGCCGTGCCAGAGCGCGTACTTCAGCGACGGCGCGAACTTGTCCATCTCCTTCAGCCAGTTGTGCGTGACGGAGGTGGGCGCGACGATCAGCGCCTTGAACTTGCGAGGCTTGCCGTTCTTGCCGTTCTTGGGATCCGTGATCTCCGGCTCCGGGTCCTTCGGCTCCTTCGCGGCCTTTGCGCCCTTCGCGGTCTTTGCCGTCTTCGCGTCGTCCTTGGGCTCGTCCTTGACGTCGGCGCCTTCCTTGCCGTCCTTCTCCGCCTTCTCGTCCATCGCCTTCACGTGGAGGAGCAGCGCGATGGTCTGCACGGTCTTGCCTAGACCCATGTCGTCGGCGAGCACGCCGCCGGAGCCGATGTCGTGCAGGAACGCGAGCCAGTGGAAGCCGGCCTCTTGATACGGACGCAGCTCCGCCTTGAGCTTCTTGGGGATCTTCAGCCCCTTGATCTCGTCGATGTCGCGCAGCTTCTTGAAGAGATCCTTCACGCCGTCGGTGACGGTGGTCTTGCCGACCTGATCGAGCAGCTCCTGTATGCGGCCTGCCTGCGACAGCGGGAGCTTGCCGCCTACGCCTCCGCCGGTCGCGAGGATCTCTGCCTGGCGCGCGAGCACGCCGCGCACCTTGTCCACGTCGAGCCGCGCGAACGAGCCGTCCGCAAGGCGCACGTAGCGACGCCCCTCGGAGAGGCAGCGCGCGAGCTCTTCCTGTGTGACGGCGACGCCCTCGGCCTCGAACGAGAGCCGCAGCGAGAGCCAGTCCACACCTGAGGAGACGCGTGCGTTCGCGGTGAGCGCCTGCCCGCGCACATTGACGTCGACGAGGTCGTCCGGAACGAAGAGGTCCCACTCCTCGGGCAGCGTACCGATGCCTTCGGTCCAGAACTGGATCGCGTCGTCCCCGCGTACGATGAACGCGTTGCCGTCCTCGTCCGGGTGCAGACCAATGCTGCGGAGCTTCTGTGCGGCGATCTGCTGCGCGGCGATGTCTGCACGGATGCACAATGCACGCTTTCCAGCAGGCCCGTCGGGATCGCGCGGCTTCACGATCACGGGCGGCGACATGCCGTCCGCGCGGACGTCTATCTCGACGTCCTCGTAGGCGGCGCGCAGCGACACCTGCGCCTCCGTCAGAGATCCACCCGCCCGCATGCGGAACGTAGGAACGAGATCCTTCACCTCTGCCACCTGCGACAGATCGGGGAGCTCCGCGCCGACCTCCAGCGCTATGCGCGGCAGCCCTTGCGAGATGAGCTGCGCAAGGTCCGTCGTGGGCGCGTTGATGAACGGCGCACGCATGATGCGGCGCATGGCCGCGGGAGACACGCGCCGATCGATCGGGCGCGCGGTGCCTTCCTGCAGATCGATGTACCAGCCAGGGCTGCCCTCGAACCAGCCGCCCTGCGCCATCGTGAACTTGCGCGCGTCGCCGGGGCGATAGAACGCGCTCTTCACGGTGACCTGCTGACCGTCCTGCGCCAGCTCCAGATCGAAGCGGGGGCGGAGCGCGTCGTCGCTGAATCGCAGCTCCATCATCTGCGGCTCGAGCACCACGCGACGGCCCTTCAGGTGGGCCAGCAGCTCTGCGGCGTCCTCGCCGCGGACCTCGATGCCGACGCGGCGCGGGCCATCATTCTCCAGCCGCGCGAGCATGCGGATCGCTTCGCGATCGGCCGTGGGGTTCTGCGCCTGATTGGCGAGCAGCGCGGATGGAAGGATCGGCTGCCGCGAATCCGGGTCCAGCAGCGTGACGGAGAGCGCGTTCTGGCGCACGAGGACGCGGTACTCGACGACCTTCGGCGCCTTGGGCAGCGGGTCAGGGAGCCACGCGTCGATGCCGGTGGAGACGCGCTCCACGCGGTCGCCACGCTCCGCGCGGTCGTTGCCACGGTCTCCGCGGTCTCCGCGCTCTCCACGGAACTCGCGACTGCCTCCGCCTCCGCCACCACCACCACCACCACCGAGCATCGGCGCGCTTCCGGCTCCGCCGATCTTCGCAGCCCTGGCCGCACGCCGCTTCGCACGGCGGCTGAGCCCTGGCATGGAGATGGAGCCGTCCGGCGCGGCGCTCACGAACCCGGCCGCGGCGATCGGCGGCGGCTGCGGGGCTTGCTTGGGGCGGACGGTGTCACGGATGGCGATGAGCAGCGCGGCGACGTGCTTGCAGTGCCCATTGATCTTGCCGAACGCCGGACAGGTGCACTCCGACGCAAAACCCGCCGGAGTGAGCTGGAGCTTCACTTCGTAGGGCTCGGGCTCGGTGCCGCGGACCTGGCCATGGGCCGACGCGGCCTCCACGACGATGTCGGACACGGCGTTGCGGCGCACGTAGTCATAGCCGCGAAGAAATGCGCGCGCGCCGAGCATGCGGCGTAGCGCGCGGTCATTGAGCGTGGATAGCGCTTCGGTAAACGGGGTGGACAATGTCAACCTGCACGCATCCGCGTGCCCCTTGGAGCCATATCGGCTCATCTCTGCCGTGCGTTGGCGTGTGTCGCCGGCGACATGTATTGCCGCCCTCGACCCGATGCGGCCTTCAGACGGTTGCTGAAGTGTGTTCGCCACTTGCGGGGAGCCCCGCGGACGAACCGCCTACGCGAATGAACAGCTAGTACCAGAATGGCGAGGCACGTTCAATGGTCGCGTGTCATGGGCCACTTCGGCGCCGGATCTGCCCGTCCGCCAGCGGGGTTTTCAGTGTCCGCCATCGAGGATGGGGCAGACGAGCCCAGCATCAGCACAGTTGGTGCGGGACCCGCCGTCTGCCGCGGCCCCGACGAACGCACGCTCCCCTCGAAACGCGAAGGCCAGCGAGATCGCATCACATGCCACCTCCAGGCCATTGGCAGCGACGTAGAAATCCTGTGAAGAATGGGCGTTGATGTCGACCGCTGGGCAGAAGTTGGTGAGGATTGATGTCCTCTCGAACTGTCCAGTCACGGAGGGGTCGAGGCAGATCGGGCCAGCGTCCTTCGAGAAGCTGAGCGTCCCCCCGGCCACGAGTAGCGCGGTCACGGGACCCCGCCCGCCGATGACGCCGTCCTCGAGCGTCCACCCTCCCGTACCCTCCGGCACGAGGAGCGCCGTCATCTTCACGGACTCGGCATTGACGATGGTGCCAGCGAAGGGAAAGGGTACCGACACCTCCGCACCGACGACGAGCACGTGGTTCGCGACGTACGCCGGGAGCGCCGGCGTGCCGCTCAGGTCACCCCACTCGTCGCATCCATCGAAGAGCGGGAGGCGGTCAGGATCATAGGTAGCTCCGTCGGCGGCGTCGGGATCGTCGGCGGGGGGAAAGCTCGGGGGCCGTTGTGCGGCATTGATGCAAATGTCACCGCCGTCGGCGAACGGAAGCCGATTGGGGCGCGTCAGGCCGTGAATCAAGACCGTGACCTCCTTGTCGTTGGCAAGCCCGTTGTATCCGCGGACAACGATGCCGATGGCGCTGTCGCCGGCGACGATCTTGGAATTGATCGTCGCGAGCGTGTCCAGATCCGCGCTTTGTGTGAGCACCTTGAGGGGCAGCAGTAGGGCCGGTAGCTGGTTGTCGATGCCGTTGGGCTGATCGCAAGCCATGTTCCCGACGGCGGGCCGGCACGAGTTCGCGCCACCATCATGCGGCAGCCCTGGCTCGCAGGTGCAGTCGTTGTCCAGATCGAAGCCGAGGATTGTATTGGGAGGAGGCGCCGCATCACCGAAGACGCTGGCGTCGTAACCGAACGTCTTCTCCAGGTGCGTCTCGCGGATGACGAACGACAGCTCGCCGACATCGAGCGTGGGGTTGTCGTCGCCGTTTTGCGGCGGCGGGACCGCGTGTGCGCACGGGTCCTGCGTTGACCCATCGACGCCCACCGGTGGGCCTGCCTCGGGAGGCGGGCGGGTGGTCGTTTCGATCTCCGGCACCACGAGCGATGCGCACGCAACCAGCGCCGACACGAACGTGAGGCCCATACATGAGGCGAGCGCGATTGTGCGTCTACGCCGCATCAGAACTCACCTACCACGGACAACCCCTGGTGCCCCGGCCCGATGCTCGGCGCAATGGCCGCTTTCGGTGCGACTTTCGGCGACGAGGTGATGATCAGGTAGATTCCCACGCCGAGCGCCACCACGCCGACGCCGCCTGTTGCGCTCGCCACGTTGATGTCGATCGTTGCGTTGCTCTTCGCCGAGTTGGCTTGTTGGTACGCGGGGCTCTGCCCTTGCTTGTCGTTCCAGCAGTTGTTGTCGCACGCGTGCTTCTCCTCCTGGATCGCCGCGTAGCCGAGCCCGGCCATCACACCACCGACCGCGAGGCCAAGGACTCCCACACCACCCACGACATAGCCCGCAGTCCTGCGCGCGCGCGAGGTCGCGACGGCCTCGATCTCGCTGGCATCGTTCCCTGAGGCCTTCGGAGGCACGACGACGACCTTTGGTGCGTCCGTCAGCGGCTCCACCTGGATGGGGAAGATCAACGACTCGCCTTCCACCGGATCGATGCGCGTGTCCATCGACCACGGCTTCTTGCCAGGCGCGGCCGCCGACACCTTGCGCAGGCCTGGGTCCACCGGAACGCCCATGTCCCATGCCTCGGGCGGAACCGCGCGTCCGTCGATAGAGATGACGAGCCCTTCCACGCGCACCGGAATCGGGACGATCAGCTTCAGGCGCGGGAGCAGCTTTCGCAGCGCCTCGGCGCGATCGTGGGCGAACACGGCGCGCTCCTCACGGGGAGGCTTCGAGCTGCGCGCGCGTTGCTCCGCGTCTGAAAACTCACCCCATGCCGTTGCGACCTTGCCGGCCTGCTGGTGACAGTCAGCGAGGTTCAGCAACGTGCCAAGCGTGTCCTCGAGCGCTTTGCTCGCCTCGAAGAGCGAACATGCTTTCACGTACTCGTGCCGCCCCATCGCGGCCTTTCCCTGCTGGAAGTACTCCTCGGCCTGCGCGTCAGCGCGCGCGGTCGTGGGGAACGCCAGCATCGTTGAGGCGGCCACCGCCGCAAGGGAGAGTGCTCGGACGAGCTTCATTTCCAGCACCGATCAGTTGCCTCGATAGTCGAGCGGGTCGACAGACCGCGCGGGCGCGGCGGTGGGTGGTGCGCTGGTGATCGCGCCGGGCGCGCTTGTCGGCGGTGCTACGCCGCCGTTGCCCGGCTTGCGGACGCCCGGATGATTACCGCCGGCCCCGCCGCTGACGTGCACCGAGACGCCGCTGATAGGAGCCGCAGATGGCAGGCTGGAAGCAGTGGTGGCGTCGGTGGATGCGGGGGTCACGGAGCTCTGGGGCGCGACCACGTTCGTCGACACAGTGGGGAATGAACTGGACGCGATGGACGCGGCGCCGGCGCTCGCGTTTGCGCGGGCGTCGCGTGCAGCACTCTGCTGACGGAGCTTGACGCCGATCACGGCTGCCACAGCCACGGCGCCGACGAGCGCCGCGCCGGCGATGACGAGCGGGACCGTCCGATTCTTGCGGATCGGGATGAAGGTGACGATGCTCGGCTCGGTCGCGCCGAACGCCACTGGCGATGACGATGAGCCGAACGCGCCAGGCCGCATGGACGCTGGGCGCAGCGAACCGCCCGTGGTGGTGGCCGCAGCGAGCCGACCGATCACCTCGATTGACTTCTGACCCGCCGCTGTTGCGTACGGCGCGAGCAGCTGCGCGAGGTCCGCCACCGACGGAATGCGCATGTCCCGGTTCTTCTCGAGGCAGCCAGCGACGACGCGGTCCAGGCCAGGCGGCGCGTCAGGTCGCAGCGACGTGAGCGACATCGGCGCATCCGCGACGATCGATGCAAGCAGCCCGGACATGGACTCGCCACGGAACGGCACGCGACCCGTGAGGAGCTCGAACAGCACCACGCCGAGCGACCAGACATCCGCGCGCGCGTCGACGTGCTTCGCGCTCCGCACCTGCTCTGGTGACATGTATGTAGGCGAGCCGAAAACCGCCGTTGTCTCCGTGAGGTTCTGGTTACTGCCGTCGTCGGGAGCGAGCGCCTTCGAGATGCCGAAGTCGAGCACCTTCACGAACGGCGCGCCGTCGGAGGTGTGCGTGAGCAAGAGGTTCGCAGGCTTGATGTCGCGATGAATGATCCCGTAGGCGTGCGCCTCCGCGATCGCCTCGCAGGCCTGCAGCAGGTAGTCGACCGCCATCTGGATCGGCATCGGGCCGTGTTCCGACAGAACCTTCCCGAGCTCTGCGCCCTCCAGGAACTCCATCAGGATGTACGGCGGCGTCATCATGTCGCCAGTGAAGACGTCGAGCACCTTCACGACATGCTCGTTCTTGATCTTCACGCACGCGCGCGCTTCGCGAAGGAAGCGCTCCGTGGACTCCTCGTCCACCGCGACCTTCGGATGGAGCACCTTCACGGCGACGAGCTCGTTCAGGTTCAGGTTACGTGCGGCGTACACGAAGCCCATGCCGCCTGCACCGAGCACGCGCTCGATACGATAGCGACCGGCAATGATGGACCCGAGCGCGGGGAGGCTACGTTCGCCGCCGGCTATGGCCCCCGCCTTGATCGTGGCGCTCGTCGACACGGAACCCCTATTCTACCCCGAGTTTCGCCGATTTTCATATCGCCTGCGACGGCGGGCCAACAACGAGACGAGACCAACCACTCCAAAGGCCGCCGCAAAGCGAGACGGCCACGCAGAACCTGCAGCCAGATCCGTGTCAGCGGTGCCGACGACAGAACAGCCGCAGCCGCTGCTCTGCGGAGGAACGACCACTTCGCCGAAGTCTGCGTCCACGCCCCCATCGAGCGAGCCCCCATCCGCCCCACCATCCGTCCCACCGGTAGAGACGGCGGGCTGGACGTGAACCGTGGCGGAGGCCCCATTGTGGAGTGAATCCTGGACCGAGACGATGTCGATGACATTGGGCTTGGGCCCTGCGACGTAGACGCCAGACGACGGGTCGATCTTCGCGCCGGACTGGTTTTCCGCAATGGTCCAGACGTAGGCCATGCCGCTGCCGCCAGCGACGTTGAAGCCGACCTTCGCGCCCGACGCTGCATTGGTGGTGAGCGGTGTGACGGTCACACCAGGGCCCACGGTGACGGGAATGGACTCGTGCGCACCTACAGCGTCCGTCACACGGACGACGTCCATCACGTTCGCGGTGGCGCCCGCGACGTACTTGCCGGTGGGTGCGTCGATGCTTGCGCCGGAGGCATTCGCCTGCAGCGACCACACGTAGCCGGTGCCCGACCCGCCACGCACGAAGAACGAGAGCGGACCGCGCGGCGGCACGTCGGCCTTGGTCGGGTTCACGGTGAGGCCGCTTCCGACGGAGACGTTGACCTGCGCGACGTTGCCCAGCGCGTCGAGGACCTCCACGGTGTCGGTGACGTTCGGGGTCATGCCTGCGAGATAGGCCCCCGTGGATCCGTTGATGGAGCCGCCGGAGTTGTTCGCCAGCAGCGCCCACGTGTACGGCATGCCCGCGCCACCCGTTCCGACGAAAGCGATCGCGCCGAGCGGCGGCGCCTGCGGAACCGCGGGAGTGATGCCCACCTGGGGACCGACGGTGACCGTCGCCTGCGAGCTCGCGCCATTCTTGTCCGTGACCTTGACCACATCGATGACCGAACCCTTGGACCCGGCCGTGTACGAACCGCCAGCCGCGGACACGTTTCCACCCGATGCGTTGGTCTGCATGACGAATGAGTAGGTGCCCGCGCCGCCGCTGACGCCAAAGCTCTGGCTGCCGCGCGGCGGGAGCGTGATCATGCCAGGGCTGATCGCGATCGCGGCGGACACGGTGACCGGTGCAGTCTGCACGTTTCCGAGCGAGTCGATCACCATCACGGTGTCCGTCACGCTGCCAGTCAGCCCCGCGGTGTACGCGCCCGTCGCGCCGATGGTGCCGCCCGAGTTGTTCGGGTTGATCGACCACACGTAGCCCGCGCCGCTGCCGCCAGAGGCGTTGAAGCTGGCCGTGCCGAGCGGGGCGAGGGCCGCGCCCGCGGGCGCGATCGAAACGCCTGGGCCGACGGACACGTTCATGGTGGCGACGTTGCCGAGCGAATCGGTCACCTTCACCGTGTCGGTCACGTTGCCAGTGGCGCCAGCCTTGTAGACGCCGGTACCCGCGGCGATGGTGCCACCGGAAGGCGCGGCCAACATGCTCCACACGTAGCCCACGCCGCTGCCGCCCGTGACCTTGAAGGTGACGCTGCCCTTGGGCGTGGTGCTCGGGTTCACGGGATTGATGGCGAGGCCACCGCCGACGGAGCAGTTGACGCTGGCCGTGTTGCCCAGCGAATCGGTCACGGTGATGGTGTCAGAAACATTGCCAGTGGTGCCCGCGGTGTAAAGACCGTTCGCCACGTTGATGCTGGCGCCCGAGTTGTTGACCGGAATGGTCCACGTGAAGCCGCTGGCGCTGCCCCCGTTTGCGTTGAAGTTGACGGTGCCCTTCGGTGCGACGCTCGGGTTCGCCGGGACGATCGACACGCCGGCGCTCACGGTGATGGTCGCAGTGGCGGTGTTGCCGAGCGAATCGGTCACGCGGATGGTGTCGGTTCTGCTGCCTGTGGGTCCCGCTACGTACGCGCCGGCAGGCGTGAGAGAGGCGCCAGAGCCGTTGGCGATAAACGTGTAGACATAGCCTGCGCTGGAGCCACCCGCGGCGCTGAAGTTGATGGAGCTCTTCGGGGCCGTTGTCTTGTTCGCGGGGTTGATCGAGACGCCGGGACCGACCGTGACGGTGGTCGTGGTGACGTTGCCGAGCGAGTCGACGACGGAGATCGTGTCGGTCTTGCTGCCTGTCGGACCTGCGGTGTAGGCGCCTGTGGCGGCGTTGATTGACGCGCCAGACTGGTTGACGGTGATCGAGAACGCGTAGCCGAGGCCGCTGCCACCGCTCACGCTGAAGGCTACGCTGCCGCGTGGCGCGGCGCCTACCGCGAGGGGGGCGAGCGACAGAGGGGGACCTACGGTGACGACGACGAACGCAGTGTTACCGAGCGCGTCCTTCACGGTGACGGTGTCCGTGGTGTTGCCTGCCGCACCGGCCTTGTAGACGCCGCCCGCGGAGATGGTGGCGCCGGTGACCGTGGATACGCTCCACACGTATCCACCACCGCTACCGCCCACGCCAGTGAACGTGATGCTGCCCTTCGGCGGCGTGACGGGTGGCGCGATCGGCGAGATGCTGACGCCGGCACCAACGGTGATCGTGGCCTGCGCGAAGTTGCCGAGCGTATCCGTCACCTGGACGATGTCCGTGGTGCTGCCGGTGATGCCCGCCGTGTACGCGCCCGTGGCGGCGTTGATGCTCGCGCCGGACTGATTCTGCGCGAGGGTGTAGGTGAAGACGCCGTTGCCGCCGGAGCCAACGAAGGTCTGCGTGCCCTTCGGTGGGAGGGTCTTCGAGCTCGGGTTGATGGACGCGGCAGCGCCGACGTTGACGTTCGATGTCGCCATCGTCGCGGCGGAGTCGATGACCTGCACGACGTCGAGCACGCTGCCGATGGTTCCGGCCGTGTAGTTGCCTGCCGCATCGACGGAGCCGCCGGAGGGCGCGGCCTGCATCGAATACGTGTAGGGCAGAACTCCGCCCGACGCCACGAACGACTTGGCGGCCCGCGGGAATACGTTCGCCGAAGGGGGCGTGAGCACGAGCGGCGCGATGCAGACTGTGGAGACGCTGGACGCGTTGTCGCCCAGGCTGGGATCGGTGGCAAGGGAGCTCACCGTGAAGGTCGGGTTGATGGTGCCTGCGGCCGCGGGCGCGGTGGTGAGGATGGAGAGCGGTGGTGCGCCAGTGCTCGCGGCGACGTTCAGCTGCTTGCAGGTGACGGTCTGACCGGCGACGACGCACGTCCAGCCCGCGCCTGCGACGCCGTTGTACGTCATGCCCGCGGGCATTGTGACGGCCACCGCGGTGTTCGCTGCGTCGCTGGCGCCAGCGTTCGCGACGGTGATCGAATACGTGAGCGGCGATGCGGTCGCGACGCTCGCCGGGCCCGATGCGCTGATCGAGAGATCAGCCGTCTGCGTGACGGTGGTCGCCACGGGCATCACGTTGTTCGCGGCGTTGGGGTCGGCGGTCGCAGAGACGGCGGTGGGCTTGCCCGTGATGGTGCCGCTGGCGGAGCTGGCCACGGCGAACTGCACGGTGAGGAGCGGCGCGCTGGTGCCGTTCGGGACGTCGGGACCGGTGCACGACAGATCGGGCGCGGCAGCGCAGGCCCAGCCGACGCCGTCGAACGTGGTGTACGAGAGGCCTGCGGGCATCGTCATGGTGACGCCGATGCCCGTGGCGTCGTCGGGGCCGCCGTTCGAAACGGTGATCTGGTAGGACATCGACGTGCCGGCCACGACGGTTGCTGGGCCGAGCGCCGTCAGAGAGACGTCCGTGGAGAGCGGCAGGAAGTGCGAGACCTTGAACGCGGGTTTCGGCGCAGTGACCGTCACCGCTGGCGGCGTGCCATCACCGCTGGGGCGTGCATCGGAGGTGCATCCGACCTGGAGCACACCCACGAGCATCACCAGCCCGATGAGCCAGCCACGCATGGCGAGCGTCCTCCACGACCCCCGGCCCCCGAGACGTCCAAATATAAGGTTATGCACGATGGTTCAGGATACCACGACCCCCGGAAGTGACGAGCCCTCGAAATCGTCCTCCGACTGGATTAGCCTCCGGCGACCTACATGGGTTATTTCTCCCGCTTGCCCCGCTTGCCTCGCTTGCTCCGTTTGCCCCCGATACTGACCCCCGGCATCCTTGCCTGCATCCTTGGCCTCACGGGCTGTGGCGTTCCGGTCGCAGTGGGCATCGATGAGTCGGACGCGAACCGGGTGATGCTGAGCCTGGACCACGCGGGCGTGGACGCGACCAAGGAGACGGACCCCACCGTGGAGGGCAAGTTCCGCGTCTCGGTCGGTCGCGATGATGCGGCGCGCGCGCTCGCTGTCATGAGCGACGAGGAGCTGCCACGGCCCAAGTCGAAGGGCGTGCTGGACGCGATGGACAAGGGGCAGCTGGTGCCGAGCCAGAGGGCGGAGCATGCGCAGTTCGTGAGCGGCCTCGCGGGCGACCTGGAGCGCACACTGACGGGCCTGGACGGCGTGCTCTCCGCGCGCGTGCACCTCAACGTTCCGGAACAGAATCCGCTGCACGATCTCTCGCAGGAGAAGGCAACGGCGAGCGTGCTGGTCGAGCACCGCGGTGTGGCCCCTCCCCTCACCGAGAACGCGGTGCAGCGGCTGGTGGCGGGTGGCGTGCGAGGGCTCTCGCCAGACAACGTGTCGGTGGTCATGGTGCCACGCGCCCCGCATCCGACCGTCAAGGACAGCGGGCTGGCGCATGTGGGCCCCATCGCGGTGGCGCGCGGCTCGCTGCGGCCGCTGCAGTTCGGCGCGGCGGGGCTGGTCGTCCTGCTGCTGGTGTTCGGCGTGCTGACACTTGTACTCTACACGCGAGTCGCGAAGCTGCGGACCGACCTCGAGGCGGCGACGAAGAAGTGATCTCGCTGCAAGGCCTGACCAAGAGCTTCCGCACGCCGGAAGGGCGCGAGCACATGGTGCTCTCGAACGTGAGCCTGGAGGTGCCGAAGGGCTGCCTCTATGGTCTCATCGGGCCGGGCGCGGCAGGCAAGAGCGTGCTCCTCAAGATGGTGACGGGGCTCATGCGACCGGACCTGGGGCGTGTGGTGGTGGACGGTCAGGACATCCTCACGCTGACGGAACTGGAGCTGTCCGCGCTGCGCTTGAAGTTCGGGATGCTGTTCCAGAACAACGCGCTCTTCGATCACCTGACGGTGGACGACAACATCGCGTTCCCGCTACGGCGGCTGACCAAGCTCTCCGACCCGGAGATCCAGGAGCGTGTCGACGAGCGCCTGCGATGTGTCGCGCTCTTCGGCTTCGGGGCGCGCATGCCGGGGGGGCTGTCGGGTGGACAGAAGAAGCGGGTGGGCGTGGCGCGCGCGACCATCACACGCGCGCCCATCGTGCTCTACGACGAGCCCGCCGCGGGGCTGGACCCGGTGACGTCGCAGAAGATCTTCGAGCTGCTGAGAGAAGAGCAGCGGAAGGACGGCGCGACGGTGATCATGGTGTCGTCGGATCTGGATCGCTTGCTGCCGGTCACCGACCGGATCGGCATGATGTACAAGGGCGAGATGATCTTCGACGGCACGACGGAAGAAGCCAGAATGAGCGCCGATCCGTACGTGAAGCAGTTCGTCCACGGCCTGACAGAAGGACCGCTGTAGATCGACTTCGACTTCGACTTCGACCTGGACGACGACTTCGACCTCGACTTCGACCTCGACCTCGACCTCGACCTCGACCTCGACCTCGACCTCGACCTCGACCTCGACCTCGACC
>JBBRNJ010000120.1:0-20741 GCA_038230375.1 Polyangiales bacterium
CAGGCCGCATTTCAGACGCTCCTTGGTCTCGGAACCAGCCAGGGGCCCACGACCTACAAGCAGATCCAAAAGGCAGAACGACAACCGCCCCACAAGCGGTAGCGGCGAGCTGAAACAACCGGACAAGCAGGAGCTAGCTAGCGAAGTTCCTTCAGCACCATGTCTGCTTCCTCCACGGAGAAGAAGAGCCCGCGCGCGTAGAGCCGCACGCGGTCCGCCTCCGAGAGATCGCCTTCGCGGCCATTCGTGGCTGCCGCGAGCAAGATCGCCGCGGTGACACTGACGTTCAGGCTCTCGATGAAGCCGCGCATGGGAACGCGCACGCGTCCGCTGCACGCAGCCATGACGTCCGGGCCCACGCCGTTGCGTTCGTTGCCCATGACCACCGCGACCCGCGGGATTCGCGCCAGATCCTCCGGCAGCAGCTCGCCTTCGGGATGCGCGGCGACGAGCGTGTGGCCGCTGACTCGCAGCTCCTCGACGACGGTGTCCGCGGTGACGTGCGAGCACACGTCGATCCATTTCTCCGCGCCCCGGGTCACGGAGGGCGCGGCAAGGAAGGTGATCGTGCGCTCGATCACGTGGAGCCGTTGAACGCCGAATGCCTCGCACGACCGGATGATCGCAGCGCCGTTGTGCGGGTCGTATGGCGAGTCGAACACCACCGTCACGCTGTCGAGGCGTTTCGCCAGGACGGCCCTGATTCGCTCGGCGCGACGCTCGAGCACGAGCGGCTCCAGCTTGCGGATGACCTCCAAAGGCGCGTGCGATTCCGCCTGCTTCACCCGATCCGGGAGAAGCTGCGTGCTGTCTACGTTGCCAGGAGTGGTACGTCGCATGGTCCGAACCCCGCCAAGTTTTAGGGGGATTCCCGGGGCTTGGCTATCATGGACCGGGTCGGTCCCACTTCCATAAGTGAGCCCGGTCCGCGCTTTTTTTCGATGAATCGAGAGACCAGACACACCGCGCTACCGCCGATGCGCAAAGCACGCCGCCGAAATTGGGGGCGGCTCTTCGCGCGGCTGCTCTGCGTGCTGTTTGCGGTGATGGGGCTCTTGCCGGTCTCCGCGGGGCTCGTGCTGCGCTCCCAGTGGGCGCGCGGCGTGGCCACACGCGAGACGGCAAAGCTCTTGAAGGAGCAGGGCATCACGGCCTCGTACGCCGTGTACGTGCGGCTCCTGCCGCTGTCGATCGTGCTGACGAACGTGCGCGTCGAGTCGACGGACGGCGGCGGGCCGGTCGTGGTCGCGCCGCAGATCATCGCCAAGCCGCGCCTGTTCGCGCTGCTGTCGGGCAAGCTCGTCATCGACCAGCTGGAGCTCGACGCGCCGAAGGTACGGCTGGTCTACGGGCAGGACGAGATCAAGAACCTGGGCTTCAAGCTCCCCACCACCAAGAAGGACTCAGAGAAGAGGCCCTTCCACGCGCCGTTCTCTGTTGTGTCGCTCACGGACGCGGATCTCGATCTCGACTTCGAGGGCATCCACACGGTCGCGAAGGAGATCGACGCGGACATCACCGCGTTCGAGCTGGACAAGAGAGAGGGCTCGTCGTTCGAGGTCGCGGCGCGCATATCGGAGGCGAGGGTCCAGAACATTCGCGTCGAGGGCGATCCGAAGAGCGTGCATCTGCAGAAGGTCTCCGTGGACGACGACATGCTCTGCAACATCGACGCGCGCATCCGCATCGAACCCACGCGGCTCCTCGTGCGGCGCTTCACGGCGGTGGGCTCGGCGGACCTGGACGCCATCGATGAATCGTGGCTTGGCTGCAACCTGCCGCCGGAGGACTGGCGTCGCCTGGAGCTCTCGCTCCATCAGCTGAGCGTGGAGCTGCCGGAGAAGGAGGGGACCCCGGCGCACATCTCGGGACGGATCGGCTTGCGCGCGCCGGTCCCGCTCGTGAACCGCCTCCCCGACACGCCGCACCTCGAAGGGTGGGTCGCGCTGTCGACGGACGTGACGTACAGCGGCCCGCTCTCCTTTGACAAGGGCATCGAGATCCTGCCCGAGATGACGGGTCACTTCGAGGCGCACGACATCAGGGTGACGAAGTTCAAGTTCGCGCAGGAGGTCCAGACGGACTTCGTGGTGCACAAGAACATCTTCACGACCGACAAGCTCACGGTGAAGATCGCGGATGGCCTGGCCACGTTCTCGGGCGTACAGGTGAGCCCGCTTGCCAAGGGCATTCCGCTCAAGGCCAAGCTGGAGGTGCAGAATGCAAGCTTCTTCCGCCTGCTCCAGGATCTGTCCGTGGCGCGTCATCCCCATGTGACCTGGGACATCAAGGACGTGCGCGCGGCGCAGGTGGTCGGGACCGCGCTTCCGCTCCACATCGATCTCGATCTCGTCGCGAAGACGGAGAACTTCGGCGTCTACACCGATGGCGTCGATCAGCCCGGTAAATCCAAGATCATGGGCATCGACTCCGCGCTGATCCAGAGCCACGTCGCCATCCGGCCCGACGGGCTCACGTTCACGCCGCTCCGGATCGATCTGCCTCACAGCAAGCTGGAGCGCGCCCTGGTCTACCTGGGCTTCGAGGAGATCCTGAAGGTCGACGTGGGCCAGGTCGATCTGGCCGTGGAGGACGTGTCGCCGATCGGCAACGTGAAGCTGTCCGGTCACGCGCAGGGCGAGGCCCACGTCACCGGGCACTTCACGTCCCCCGTGATCGTCGCGGACCTCGGCATTGACCGCTTCGTGCTCGCCAACATTCCATTCGGCGACATCACGCAAGCGCACGGCGTCTTCAACGGGCAGTGGGTGGAGCTCACGCAGGTGAAGGCCGTGAAGGGCAAGAGCGAGTACGGCATGCCCACCGGCCGCATCGACCTCCGGCCACCTTCCAAGCTGCGATTCGACAGCACCATCACGAGCGACAAGTTCGTGATGAAGGATCTCCTCTCGCTCTTCCACCTGGAGGATGACCCGCGCTTCGCCCAGATCGACGGCGTCATCCACACGTCCGCGAGCGTGGGTGTGATCCTTGGTGGACCCGAGGACGTGTGCAGCGCAGGCCGCGTGAACGTGGAGGCCACCGCGCAGGTGGTGAACCTCAAGCTGTACGGAGAGCACTTCGACGACGCACACCTGGACTTCGACTACCGCTCGCTCGACGGGCAAGCGGGAATGCGTGGCGTCGAGCTGGACGCGCGTGGGATCACGCTCCACAAGGTGCACGAGCAGGGCAAGGCGCCGGTGGGCTTCATCATCGGCTCCGCGCAGATCCAGCGCGGAGGCGCCATGCATGGCCAGCTCATGATGGAGTCGATGCCGCTCTCGCGGATCGATCTCCTTGGCAAGGCGAACAAATCCATCGACGGCGCTCTCTCCGGCATCGCCCGCATCTCCGGCGACGTGGACAACTGGGACGTGCAGTCCGACCTGGATCTCACGCCGCTGCGGGTCGGCAGCGCCAAGCTCGGCGCATCGCACGTGCACTTCGGCATGACGCAGGTGAGCAAGCCCACGACACCCGTCGGCAAGACCCAGTGCGGCGCGCCCATCCTTCCGCAGTTCGACAAGGAGGCATGGGTCAAGGACACATCCTCGGTGGGCGACTACATCCTGGACGGCGACCTGTTCGACAAGGAAGTGCACCTCACGGACGTGCGCATCTCCCGTCAGAAGTCGGCGGCGCTCACGGGACAGGTCGCGATCAATCGCTTCAACCTCACGAACCTGTCGCGCATCCTCTTGCCGGACACCGGCGTGAACGACGACGGCACGCCAGCGGATAGCTTCGGCGGCGAGCTCTCTGGCGATCTCCTGCTCACGAAGGTGCGGCTGGATGACATGCAACATGCACAGATTCGCTTCTCGCCGCGCGCGCTGGTCGTGAAGCGCGGCGCGCAGGTGCTTGCACTGCGGCCCAACACCAGCCCCGTCGTGCTGGACGCGGACACGCTCAGCCTGCCCGAGCTCACGCTCGATCTCGCGGCGCAGAACGGCCTCACGGGCGCGGTCGCGATCGGCGGCACGGTGTCGAAGGTGTTCACTGCGCCGGAGCTGGATCTCTCGGCGGATCTCTCGCCGATCGATCTGGGGTTCCTCGTGGGCGCGGTCCCCAAGCTCACGCGCGCCGTGGGCACGCTCAAGGGCTCGCTACGGCTGAAGGGACGGACGTCCGAGCCGAACCTGGACGGCGCGCTCTATGTGCGCGGTGGCGAGTTCGTGGTGACGGGCCTGCCGAGCCCCATCTCCGGCGTGGAGATCGATCTTCGAGCGAACTCGAACGAGGCGCAGATCACGCGCGCCGTGGGCCGGTTCGCGGGCGGCGACCTTGCGCTCGCTGGACGCACGTCGCTCCGCGGAGCGAACTTCGGCGTGACCGACGGCAACGTGAGCGCGCGCAACCTGCATTTTGCCCCGTCCGAGGGCGTGAGCGCCACGGTCGACGCGGATCTGCGTGTGGCCTACAACGCGCAGTCCACCGGAGGTCCGCAGGCGCGCCTGCCGCACATCTCGGGCGACATCACCGTCACGTCGTTCGACTACACGCGGCCCACGAACATCGTCCCCGACATCGGCGGCTTCAAGGTGGGCGCGCGCCGCACCGTCGTCGACAGCTACGATCCCACCCTGGACAGCGTGGTGCTCGGGCCGGACCTCAGGATCCGCTCGCGCGGCGCGCTCCGCATCCGCAACAACCTGGCAGAGGTGTCACTCGCGGTGGATCCCCGCGGGCTCGAGCTCTCTGGGACGAACCAGCGCATCGGTCTCCGCGGCGAGGTGGGCACGCTGCCCGGCGGCCGCTTCCACTTGCTCGCGAACGACTTCGAGGTCCGCCGCGCCGTCGTCACCTTCGACGACGCCACGCGCATCGCGCCCAAGGTCGACGTGCTCGCGACCACCGAATACAGGCGCTACTCCAACTCGAACACCCAGGGCGGCACTGCTGCGGGCGCGACCGCCACGGCAGGCCGCACGAACGGGCTGTGGCGCATCTCCCTGCATGCCTATGGCGACACGGAAGATCTTCGCCTGGACATGACGAGCGATCCGGCGCTCTCGCAGGAGGACGTGTTCCTGCTCCTCACCATTGGCCTCACGCGCGCAGAGGTCGACCAGGTGCAGGCCGGCAGTGTGTACGCGAGCGCCGCGTTCGAGGCCCTCGGTACGGCAACGGGCGCGGATCGCGCTGTAAAAAAGGCCATTCCCGTCATCGACGACTTCCGCTTTGGCAGCGCCTACTCGCCGCGAACGGGCCGCACGGAGCCGCAGGTCACCGTCGGAAGGAGGATCTCGGACGACGTCCGGGCGAGCATAACCACGGGCCTGTCCGAGGACAGGCAGCTCCGCTCCAACGTCGAATGGCGCCTCTCCCAGAAGGTCTCCGTCCAGGGCTCGTACGACAACATCACGACCCTCTCGTCGTCTTCCATCGGCAACGTGGGCTTGGACTTCCGCTGGCGACTCGAATTCGAGTAAGTCTGGCTCAGATGCTCGCGCTGCGAAGACGGACGTCCACGGGGCGGCACAGCGCACTTGCGCTCGCGTGGCTCATGGTCCTGCTGCCTTTGATGTTCGGGATGCCGGCCCGCGCAGACGAGTCGCCGACGTTGGCGCCCGTCGTCTCTCCGCCGGTGGACGTGCACGCCTTCGTTGGCAAGACCGTGAGCGCCGTGGACATCTCCGTCGCGCAGTCCGGCTGGCCGGAGTCGAAGAAGCCTGAGGTCCACGCGCTGCGTCCCAGCGACGTGCTCACGATGGACAAGGTCCGCGCGGCCATGGAGGAGCTCCTCGCGAACGGCCAGTTCGCGGACGCGTCCGTCGTGGCGACCGAGGACGGGCGCGCCGCCGTGAAGATCCGGTTCATGGTGACGCCCAGGCGCATCATCGATTCGCTGCGCGTGGACCTTCACGGCTCGCCGCTCGACCGCGATGAGATCGTCCGCGAGGCAGACATCACCGACGGCGGCGAGCTCGTCGCGTCGAACGTTTCGGAGATCAAGCGGAGGGTGGAGGCGCTGGTCAAGAGGCGCGGCTTCCCGCAGCCCAAGGTCGTGATCTCGACGCGCGCCACCGACGACCCGTCCAAGGTGATCGCCCTGCTGGACGTGGATCCCGGCGACCCGGATGTCATCCAGACGCGCGTCTTCTACGTCATCGGGCGCGCGCCGCCGAACTTCGACGACGTGAAGCCCAAGTATCTCGTTCGCACCGGTGACCGCGCCGACGGCGTGACGCTCGACGCGGCCGACGTCGCGTTCCAGACATTGCTCGCACAACGCGGGTACTGGGCCTCACGTGTGTCGCACGACGTGATCACGTGGAACGGCGAGCGCGTGCTGCGCGTCCGCATCGAGCTGGGCTCGAAGAGCGTGACGCTGTTCGAGGGCAACGAGCGCTTCGATGCGACCGCGCTGGAGGCGGCGCTCGGACTCGAAGATGAGGCGGACCGCAGCCTTCTTCGCCTGACGCAGAAGCTCAAGGAGTTCTACGTGAAGCGCGGCTACCTGGACGTGGAGATCGGCGCGGAGACGCGCGTGGGTCGCCACGGGGAGCTCTTCGTGCTGGCGTTCAAGATCCGCGAGAACCCGCGCGTGTTCGTCACCGGGCGCACATACCCGTGCCTTCGGGACGCGGAGGTCAGGAACCTGTCGAACGGCGGCCCGCGCTCCCCCGCGGAGATCGGCGGCCAGATCGACAGCTACCTGGAAGAAGATCTGCCAGGCGGAGAGTTCATCGGAAACCCGTCGCCGCGTGGCGTGGACAAGCTGACCGGGAGCGACCGCGCGCCGCTCCCACAGGGCGTACGCGTGCAGCCTGACGTGCTCGACCCGAACGCCGTCTACGCACCCGAATCGTACGACACTGCGATCGCGCACGTGCAGGAGCTCTATCGCTCGGAGGGCTTTCTCTCGGCGCTGGTCGGGCCCGCGCAGGTCGTGCGCAAGCGTTGCTCCCCGAAGTCCGCGCCGGGCCACTGCGTGCCGCTCCCGCTCCCTGAGGGCAAGACGCCAGAGGTGTGTCCCTACGACGCCGCGAACCTGCCGCTGCCATCGCCGCCGATCTCTGGCTTGTATACGTGCACGCCCGATCCGGCGAAGAGCGTGGAGTGCGATCCGCAGGTGTCCGTGCGCATTCCCGTGAAGCTCGGCCCGCGCTCCATCCTCTACGACCTCTCCTTCCGCGGCGCGCGCTCCATCACGACGGAGGCCCTCTCGAACAGCGCGGGCCTCGCGCTGGGCGACCCGGTCAACACGGTGAAGCTGGACGAGGCGCGCCGCAAGGTTCTCGAGCAGTACAAGGAGGAGGGCTTCGCCTTCGCAGACGTTCGCTACACGCTGGAGCCGTCACCCGACCACACGCGCGCGCGCGCACACTTCGACATCGTCGAGAACGAGCGCGTGATGGTCCGCGCGATCATCGTGCGCGGTAATCTGCGCACGGACACGGACGTCGTGGAGAAGCGCATTGCCCTCAAGGTGGGCGAGCCGTTCCGCGCGAGCCTGGTGCAGAAGACGCAGGAGCGCATCGCCACGCTCAACGTGTTCTCGAGCGTCACCGTCGGCCTCGAATACCCGAACCTCCCCGATCGCAACAAGAACGTCATCGTCACGGTGGTGGAGAACCCGCGGCAGTACGTGGAGCTCAGGCCCGGCTTCTCCACGGGTGAAGGCTTCCGCGTCGCGTTCGAGTACGGCTACCGCAACCTCGGTGGCCGCGCGATCGGCTTCCAGAGCTTTGCGACCGGCTCGTTCCTGCCCACGGAGCTCATCCTCGATCCGGTCGCTGCGCAGAACTACAAGGACCTCTCGGCGCTCGCGAGGCTCGGCTTTCGCGGCACGCTCGGCCTCACGTTCCCGGAGATCGGTCTCGGCCCGCTCGTGCGCGGCGGCGTGGACGCGCTCTTCGTCCACGACCTGCAGCGCGACTACTACATCACCAAGGGCGCCGCCGTTCCGAACCTCACGTTCCGACCGCGGCGCGGTGTGCAGATCGCGGTGTTCCAGAGCTTCGAATACAATATCGTCCGCATCTTCCAGGGGCAGACGATCGAGCAGTACTTGCGGCAGCAGATCGCGCTCAGCGGCTCCTCGGATCTTGCGCGTCGCCTGAACGTCCCCGATGGCAACAGCTTCGTCGTTGCAGAGCGCGTGGTGTTCACGTGGGACCGGCGCGACAATCCGTACAACGCGTCCACCGGCACGTACCTGGTGAGCGGCATCGAGCACGTGGACGCGTTCCCCGACAATGGCCCCACCACCGGCAACAACACGGGGCTCACGGCGAAGGCGCTGGAGAGCCATTTCGTGCGCTTCACGGAGACGATGACGGGCTACGTCCCGCTGCCCAAGGGCATCCGTCTCGCGGTGGGCGTGCGCCTTGGATACAACCGGCAGCTCGCGCAGGACTCCACGACCTACCCCGATCGGTTCTTCTTCCTCGGCGGCCCGGACTCCATGCGTGGCTGGCTCCAGAGCTCGTTCCTTCCGCAGGACGACGTGGACCGCGCGTTCGCGGATCGCAATCAGCCGGACCTCGTGGACGCGGGCGCATCGTCGAAGACGAACAACCCCGACCCCTGCCTGCCGCCAGGGCCGTGCATACCGAATCCGCAGAAGTACACGGTGCTCAGCCGTCCCATCCGCGGCGGCGATCTCATGTTCAATCCGAAGATCGAGCTGCGCATCCCCATCAGGAACCCGATCGAGACCGCCCTCTTCGCGGACATCGGCAACCTCTGGATCGATCCGCTCTACCCGTTCAAGACGGGGCGCTTTCCCATGCGCGGCGCCATCGGCACCGGCATCCGCGTGCAGACGCCCGTGGGCCCGCTCGCCCTCGACTACGGCATCAACGTGCTCAAGGCTGCAGAGGAGCTGAGCCTTGGCGGCGCCAATACGAAGGCCAAGGAATGGTGGTTCGAGGACCTGGGCGCCTTCAACTTTGCGATCGGCCTCTTCTGACGGCTCGCCTGACGGATGTTCAGGTGCCTGGGATTTGCAGTGTTCGGTGATGCACCATGCTGGCGCCCGGTGGTGGGCTCGACTAGTAAGGGCCCACGCGTGAGAGGCGTTCCGTGCGGGAATTCATTGTCGCTTGACAGCGAAAACCCCCGCGCGTAAGGTCCCGCGCCCCGCTCCTAGAAGGAGCTTGTGACCGGTTTTAGAAGAGGAATCTCGTCATGACAGCCGCGAAAATTGCCGCTCAGCGCACCTACTCCGCCACCAAGAACGACTGCGAGTCGAACCGCGCGTGGTGGGTTGTGGACGCCACCGACAAGCCGCTCGGCCGCATCGCGAGCGAGGTTGCTCACGTCCTTCGTGGCAAGCACAAGCCCACCTACACGCCGCACATGGACACGGGTGACTTCGTCATCATCGTGAACTCCGGCAAGGTGAAGCTCACCGGCAACAAGATGGACAAGAAGTTTTACTACCATCACTCGGCGATCCCCGGCGGCTTCAAGGCGGAGGCGTATCGCCACCTGCTCGACCGCAAGCCGGAGTTCCCGCTCGAGAAGGCCGTGAAGGGCATGCTCCCCAAGGGCGTCCTCGGCCGCGAGATGATCACCAAGCTCAAGGTCTACGCGACGCCGGATCATCCGCACGCCGCTCAGAAGCCGCAGCCGTTGAACGTCAAGGTCGCCAGGTCCGCCTGAGCGAACGCCACAAGCCAAGCAATAGAATCGGAAGAATCAGATAATGGCCACCACTGACACCCGCACCTACGCAACCGGCAAGCGCAAGACCGCTATCGCCCGCATCTGGGTTGGTCCCGGCACCGGCGGCATGATCGTCAACGGCAAGCCCGCCGACGAATACTTCGAGCGCGAGACCTCGCGCATGATCGCGCGCCAGTCGCTGAACCTGATCGAGCAGCTCGACCAGTTCGACGTCGTGGCCACGGTGCACGGCGGCGGTCACTCTGCACAGGCAGAGGCGATGCGCCACGGCATCTCTCGCGCCATCTGCGTGATCGACCCGGAGAAGCGCACCGTGCTCAAGCGCGCGGGCTTCCTGACGCGCGACGCACGCAAGAAGGAGCGCAAGAAGTACGGTCAGCCGGGCGCCCGCAAGCGCTTCCAGTACTCCAAGCGCTAAAACCGCTTCTCGAGCCTTCTCGAGACCGCTTCTTGAACCCGCGCCGCGACGTGCCCACCTGGGGACGCTGCGGCGCGAGTCGTTTGTACGCACGCCAGACGAACCTGACGTTCCATCAACGTCATGGAGAAGCGCGCAGGGCTGTTCTAAGCTCGCGCGCGTCGTGAACGTTGCAGCGCGCATCCTCTTCGTCATCGTCGCCGTGGGCACCGTGTCCGTGGTGGTGTCGCGCGCGCGGTCCGCAACCGTGCCAGCTGTGCGCCATGCGGACGCGGAGGAGCGCAAGCGCCTTGCCGCGCGGGTCGCCCAGCATGAAGCGGAGTGGAACCAGAAGGCCGCAGAGGACTTCCCGCAGGACAGCTGGTCGCAGCGAGACGCGTTCCACAACCTGGAGTCGGGCTTCGTGAACGACGTGGCCAAGGGGGCAGGCGTGGGCATGGAGGACGTCTTCCGTGGCGTCGACGAGGACCTCCACGAGCACCCGAGCAAGAACCGCAACGCAGACGTGGTGCCCTGCAAGCCACGTCCGGTCTTCGACTGACGTGCTCTCCCGCTACGCCTCGCACCTGTCGTTTCGCCTCGCGGTGTTCGCGCTGCTCGCTGCCGCCCTGGTGTGGCCGATCCTGCCGGACGCCGCGCGCATCAACGAGTTCCGCGACGTCCACCACCTCTTCCTCTACGAGAAGTCGGCGATCGACACGATCCGCCACTTCCACGAGCTGCCGCTCTGGAACCCGTACTACTGCGGCGGCTTCGACGCGGTGGGCGCGCCGCAGACGCGCTTCGTGTCGCCCACGTTGCTCCTGGGTCTGTGGTTCGGCGCCGAACGCGCGGAGATCCTGACGGTCTTCTTCTTCGTGATCATCGGCATGGAAGGCACCTACCGGTGGCTTCGCCTCCGCACACCCGACTCGGCCGCAGCGTTCCTGGTCGCGCCGATCTTCGCGCTCTCTGGACAGTTCGCAGTGGCGTATTTCCGCGGGTGGATCCAGTTCTACGGCTTCGAGCTCGCGCCGTGGATCCTCTATGGCATCACGCTCGCCGCGCGCCGCCGCGTCGCCGGTGTCGCCATCGCATCCATCGCGTTCGCGATCATGGTGGGGTTCGCAGGGCTCTTTGCCACGCCGTTGCTTGCCGTTGCCGGATTGATGGAAGGGCTCCGCTCGCTCTTCGCCCAGCCGCGAAACGAACGTCGCCGATCGCTCTTGATGCTCCTCGCGACCATGAGCTTCATGCTCACCATCGCATTCGTGCGCCTCTGGCCCGTGGCGGAGACGATGCTCTCGGCGCCGCGCATCATGGCGGGCGCGCCGGGCCATCTTCCGCGCGCGCTGCTCGCGTCGCTTGCGGCGCAGCTCGTGCTGAAGGATGGCAACACGGATATCGACGGCAGCTTCTTTGTCGGCTCCGCGTTCCTGGTGATCGCCGGCCTTGGCGCGCAGAGCAAGAAGGGGCTCGGTGTACTTGCGCTCGTGTTCATATGCCTGTGGCTCGCGGCAGGCTACTCACCGATCGTCTCGGGCTTCGCGCTGCTCCGGCGCGTCCCCATGTTCTCCGCGGTGCGCTATCCGGAGCGCTTCTTGTGGCCAGCGATGCTCTTCGCAAGCGAGCTCGCCGCGTATGGCGTGAGCCGACTTCCACTGCAGGCGCCGAGCAAGCGGTGGCGGCAGGCGGCGCGCGTGATCCTCGCCGGCGCGCTCGCGTGGACCGTGTGGACAGAGCTGGACGCGTGGAAGCGCATCGAGACCGCGCGGACCACCGGCGTCGTGAGCAACGAGTTCAGCACCGACTTCCACCAGGCGCGCGGCAACCGCTGGCGCACGGTGCACTTCGAGTCGATCGGCCTTGGGTCACTCGGCTGCTACGAGACGCACCGTCTGGCGCAGTCCCGGCTGCTCCGCGGCGACCTACCGCAGGAGGAATACCTGGCGCCGAACGACGCGGCGGCCGGCACCGTGAAGCGCGTATCGTGGTCGCCGAATCACATCACGGTGCACACGAACCTCACGAAGCCCGCACGCGTCCTCGTGAACCAGAACTGGGCGCCAGGGTGGCAGAGCACGGTGGGGCAAGTGCAGAACCACGAGGGGCTGCTGGCCGTGGACGTCCCGGAGGGCGAGCACGACGTGACGCTCGGCTTCCGCGCGTGGTCCACCATGGGCGGTGCGGCGGTCACGCTCTCCGCGCTCCTCGGTCTCGGATTCCTGCTGGTCCGCGGGCGACACAAGGGGAAGCTCTTCGCGCCTGCGCATCGTGTCGGCACCGCGCTTGCGATCCTTGGTCCGTGGGTGATCGCGGGTGCGGCGTACGCGGCCTCGCCCGATCCCAAGTGGCCCGTCCCGGTCCAGAGCAACCCGAACGGCACGCCCGCGCTCGTCCCCGTCGCGGAAGAGGCGCTGGTGACCGCCCCGAAGATCGGCGCGACCTACGACGTCCCCATCGTGGTGGAAGCAGCATCCGTGGTGGGCCCCGACGCGCACAACAGCCTCGCGCTCGAACTCTATCTGCGGCGCACCGGCATGGTGGCGCGCTCCACCACCATGTTCGTTCACTTCGAGCGTCGCAAGGATCAAGGGCCCATCCCGAAGGAGAAGGAGGGCTTCCGCAACGCGGACCACCAGATCGTCGGCGGCAGCTTCTTCCTGTCCGACATGCCCGAGGGCAGGCTGGTGCACGACGCGTTCGGCACGCACCTGGGCAAGGGCGCGAGCGGCATCTGGGACGTGTGGGTCGCGTTCGGCCACGTCTCGGGCAACAAGGGCCGCGAACGGCTGGTTTCGCCGGGAACCAGCATCGAGTCCGAGAAGCGCGTCCGCATCGGCACAGTAGTTTTGCCCTGAAACCTGGGCTAGAACCGAAGGGCTTTCCTTTCCTGTTGGGCCCCACGCATGAACGCGAAACGACGCTTCCTGTCCTTCTTCCTCGGCTCCGCGATGTCACTCGCGGCCGCGACGTTCACGTTGAATGCGCACGGCGGGATCGTGGAGAAGGTGGTCGCGGTCGTTGGTGAGCGTCCCATCCTTCTCTCTGAGCTGCGCCATCGCGCGCGCCCGTTCCTCTTCCGTATCCTGGTGACCACGCCCAACGGCGCGCAGCAGGCTGGCGCCGAGAGCGAGATGATGCGCGACCTGCTGAACCGCATGATCGACGACCGGCTCGAGGAGCAGGCGGCGGACAAGGCGCGCCTCGTGGTCACCGCGGAGGAGATCGACAACGCGATCAAGAACGTCGCGAACCAGGCGCGCGTGCGCCCTTCCGACCTGATCGGTGAGGCGAAGCGCCAGGGCCTGACCGAGCAGGACTACCGCGACGAGATCCGCCGGCAGCTGCTCGAAGGCAAGCTGGTCCAGCTGCGCGTGCGCGGCCGCGTGCGCGTGACGGAGCAGGACGCCCGCGCTGCCTATGCGCACTGGGCAAAGGATATGCAGGAGCAGAACCCGGTGGAGCTGCGCATCCTCGCGCTGCGCCTTGGCGCTGGCGCCACGGACGAGCAGATCAAGGCGCGTGAGGCGCTCGCGCAGGACATCGTGATGAAGGTCCGCGGCGGCGAGGACTACTGCAAGATGATCATCGCGTACTCCGACGACAACCGCACGAAGGCCAACTGCGGCTCCGCGGGTGCGCAGCCCATGGCGAACCTGCTCGCGCCGCTTCAGGACTACGCGCACACGCTGAAGGAAGGCGAGGTCGGCGACCCGCTCCGCATCGGCCAGGACGCGATCCTGGTGGTGCAGATGGGGCCGCGCCCGCTCATCCCGCCCTACGAGCAGATCAAGGATCAGATGACGGAGCGCGCCTTCGGAGAGGCCATGGAACGCCAGCGAAAGCTCTGGCTCGACGAGCTCCGCCGCGGCGTGTTTCTGGAGGTTCGGTACTGACGACCCGCTTGTGGGATGCGCGGAAACGGGCTCTCATGGATGCTGAGGGGCTGTTCGCTCGCTCACCCCATGACCCACGACGACGACGCGAGCGAGGAGGATCGAACGCTCACCCGATCCGAGCGGAAGCTCGCGATCCGGGAGCCCGTCTTCACCGTGCTGGTGACCACGGAGCAAGGCACCGAGCGCACGGTCCGCATCGATGGCAGCGTGCCGTCGCCGGTGCTCATCGGAAAGAGCGTGTCGTGCGCCATCCGCATCGAGGACAAGAGCGTGTCGCGTCGTCATGCCTCGCTGGAGCTGTCGGACGACGCGCTGCTCTTCACGGACCTGTCCTCGACCAACGGTAGCTTCCTTGGCGGAACGCAGGTGATGCAGGCGCTGCTTCGCGGCGGCGAGACGATCCGGATCGGAGGCACCACGCTCTTCTTCTCGCTGGAGACGCAAGAGGTCGCGCCGGTGCGACCTGCACGTCAGAAGCTTGGCAGGCTCCTTGGCGCGAGCCCTGCGATGCAGCGTCTGTACCCGGTGATCGATCGGCTCGCCGCCTCGAGCGTGCCGATCGTGCTCGAAGGCGAGACGGGCACTGGCAAGGAGATGCTGGCCGAGACCATCCACGAGCTCTCGCCGCTCTCGAGCGGTCCCTTCGTCGTGTTCGATTGCACCACGGTCCCTCCGAGTCTGCTGGAGAGCGAGCTCTTCGGCCACGAGCGCGGCGCCTTCACGGGCGCCACCACGCTTCGCCGCGGCCTCTTCGAGCAGGCGCATGGCGGCACGCTCCTGATCGATGAGATCGGCGATCTCGACCTTGCGATGCAGCCGAAGCTTCTTCGCGCGCTGGAGCGTGGCGAGTTCCGGCGCGTTGGCGGCAACGAAGCGATCCACGTGGAGGTCCGAATCCTCTGCGCCACGCGCCGCGACCTGGACCGCGAGGTCGCAGAAGGACGCTTTCGTGACGACCTGTTTCACCGGCTCGCGGTTGCACGCATCGAGCTCCCGCCACTGCGACGCCGCACCGCGGACATTCCGGCCCTCGCGCGCGCGTTCTGGACGCAGCTCGGCGGCGAGCCCTCGCAGTTCCCCACCAAGGAGCTCGCGCGCTGGCAGTCCATGCCGTGGCCCGGCAACGTGCGCGAGCTACGCAACGCGATCGCGCGGCAGATCGCGATGGGAAGCATCCCGCCGCCTGGAATGGACGAAGACGACTCACTCGAGGGGGTGTTCGGCCTTGGGCTCCCGCTCTCCGAGACGCGGCGCATCCTGATGGAGCGCTTCGAGCAGCGCTACCTGGAGCGCATCCTGGAGCAATACGGCGGCAACGTGACCCGCGCTGCGGAGGCCTCTGGGGTGGCTCGCCGGCATCTCCAGCGACTGCGCGCCAAGGCTCGCCGCAGCAATCCGGGGCCCACGTAGGAGCCAGCGTAGGACAAGCGCACCGCGACCTCCCGCGTCGCACCATGGCAGGCGTAGCGACCAGCCAGGTCGCACCCAGGCGACGATCGCAGCCAAAAACGAGACGGAACAGCTCGTGCTTCCTCTGCGTGAGTGACAACGAGCATGTACCAAGGCCAATTCCTGGACGACCGGTTCGAGCTCAAGGCCTGCGTGGGCGAGGGGGGCTCGGGAACGGTATGGCTCGCTCGCGATCATCGCTTGGGGATCTCGGTTGCGGTGAAGATCCTGCGGTCTGCTCTGCGCGGCGACACGGACCGACGCGCCGAGTTCGGGCGCGAGAGCGAGCTGTGCGCGCGGATGATGAGCCCTCACATCGTGCGCGTGCTCTCGCGCGGAGTGGACGCGAACGACAGACCATTCATCGTCTACGAGCTGCTCGAAGGAGAGACACTCGACCAGCGCATCCTGCGCGACGGACCCCTCTCGCTCGAGGAGACCGAGACCGTCGTGATTCACGTGGCGCGCGCTCTCACCCGCGCGCACTCCATGTCCATTCTTCACAAGGACATCAAGCCCGGAAACGTGTTCCTCACGAAGGACGACCAGGGCCGGCTGCTCGTGAAGGTCCTCGATTTTGGCATCGCTGAGGTGTCGGACGGTCGCAGCGGTGCACGTGATGCCATCTGCGGCACGCTGGAGTACATGCCTCGCGAGGTGCTGGTGTCGGGCATGCCTGCGAGCGAGCGCGGCGATCTCTACGCGCTGACCGCAGTGGCGTACGAGTGCTTGACCGGCGTCGCGCCCTTCACCGGAGAGAGCATCGTGGAGGTGGTGATGAAGATGGAGGTCCCGCCGCCGTCGCTGCAGGCGACCTTCCCGGCCGCGGCGGCGGCGCCGCTCGATGCGTGGCTGCGACGGGGTCTGGCGCCGATACCGGGACATCGCTTTGCCTTCGCGCGCGAGCTCACGGAGGCGCTCCAGCTGGCGGTCAAGCAGGCGAAGAAGGCGCTCGGCGTGCAATCTCCGGAGCGTCGCTCGAGCGGTGCGACGCGCCTGGCCGCACCCCGCGTTCCGTCGTTTACGGAGGAAGCGTCGAGCGCCGACGACCTGGCGCTGAACGAGTCCGCGATCATGAAGAGCGTGCCGACAGTACAGATCGCGCCCGTACGTCCCACGATCAAGCTCTCGCGCAAGCGCTGACAGCCCAAAGCTTCGAGACCCGCGCGGCTACTTCTTTCGGCGGCGGTTGTGGGCCAGCACCAGGTGCGTGTAGTCCGGCGTGACCTGCTGCGCCTCTTGTGGCTTTGCGCGCGCGGCCTCCTTCGGCAGCTCGCGGACCAGCTCCTTCAATTCGGCCTCGGCGAAGACGTGCTCGCGCGAGACCCACTCCTCGAACGCGGCGGCGATCTCGTCGACCCCCGTGCCCCGCAGGTGCCCACGACGGATGAGATCGGCGTAGCTCCGCACCAGGCGCTGCCCATCGAAGCGGTGCTCGGTGACGAGCTCGAGCGCCACGCGAAGCACCGCCTCTGCAGGCAAGCGCCGGTCCTCGAAGACGATGAATGCAGCCTGCAGGTAATTGTAGAACGGCACCACGCGCGGGCCGTAGATGCGAAAATCGTCCGGTGGCGTCTGTCCCTCCAGGTGGATGAGAATGCGCTCCACCACGTTGGACGGCACGATGCGCCGCACCGCTTGCACCAGCTCCTCCGCGACGTCCTCGTACATGCGTCCATTCACGCAGACGACGGACAGCTCGTCCGGGCCCACCGCGCCGGACATGAGGTCGCCGTAGAGCGAGTACACGAATGCGTCGGCCTCCGCGTCGTCGCCGAAGAGCGTCTCCTTGGCGTCGGCAAGTGAAGAGTCGCGCGGGCGCTGACGCGAGAGAACCAGCGCCGGCAGCTTGTAGCCCAGCTGGTCCTTCATCGCGCGGAAGCGCAGCTTGAGCATGTTGCGCAGGTTCGGCTTCAGCGTGAAGCTGTCCCACGCAATGCCGTCCAGGCGAAGCTTGTCCTCGAGTCGGCGACGCATCTGCTCTGGCGAACCGGAGAGAATGTGCACCGCGACGTTCGCACGCCGCATCTCCCGCAAGAGGGAGGCCGCGCCAGGGTTCGTGCGCTTCTCGTCCGCGCGCTCGAGCGCGGTCTTCACGAGGTCGCGCATCGTGTCGAACTCCGTGCGCAGGTAGGTCTTGTCCAGATCCCACCGCGCGATGTGGCGCTCCGGGCGCGGCGGCATGTCAGTGCGCTCCGCCGTCGCCGTCGGACGGTGGTACGGACACCGTGGGAGGAAGCGCTGATGCAGAGAGCAGTGCGGCGACGCCCGCATCATCGATCGCCTGCATGAGCGCAGCCGTCGTCTCGGGGCTCGTGATGATCGGCTGCCCCTTGGCGTCGAACACGCGATCGCACGTGCGGTTGGGATCGCCCTGCTTCGCCACGGCCACGCGGAACGGAGCAGATGGGTGTGCGATGCGAACGTAGACCTGGGCGAGCGCCTGGCATTCAGGTGGCGCCTTCGCCAGGCCGACCTGGCAGGTCACAAGGGTCTTCTCGGGACCGCGACGCGTCTTGCCCCCATCCGTGACCGTGCTGATCGGCGAGAGCCCTGCCAGCTTGTCCGCATCCAGGACCAGCGCCTGCAAGCAGCCGCCTTCCTTGGCGACGTCGTCCGCACCTGGCGCCGACTGCGCCTCCTGGACCAGCGTCGCGACCTCGGTGAAGCCGCGCGTGAGCTGCTGTCCTTCGTCTGTCGAGAACGCGCGAACCAGCGACACCACGAACATGATGGCGCCCATGGCACCGACCGCCGCAAACATGAGCAGCACGGTGCCGCAGCCAGCTACGCCCTTCTTCTTGCCGACGGGTCGTGCGGACTCCGTCACGAGGGCGCTCGCTCGGTAGGCGCGGCGCGCCCATTGGATTTCCGCTTCTTCGCGGTGCCAGCCTTCGCCGCCCCTGCTCTTGCTCCGGCCCCCTTCACAGCGCCATGCGGTGCGAGCTTCTTCTTCAGTTTTCGCGGCGGCAGGAGCTCCTCTTCGGCAATGACCTTCTTCGCCAGGAACAGCGCTGCGTCCAGCTTGTAGAAGCTCCGCTTGCGATAGAACTTCAGCGCGCTGTCGTTGTTCTCGGCCACCTCCAGCACGAGATGCGTGCAGCCGCGTACCTTGGCGATGTGCTCGATCTGCTCGAGCATGAAGTTGCCCACGCCCTGACCCTGGTATTCGGGGTGCACGGCGAGCTCCTCCACGTAGAGCGGGCGCATCTCCTTGCGCTCGAAGTAGCGCTCGTTCATCCAGTTGTCGGAGCCGACGATCTCGAACGAACACTCCGCGTAGCCGACGATCTCGTCCTTGCCGCCCTTCGGCACCACGAAGAGGAGCTGCTCCGTGCCCTCTTCCGCATACGTCTCCAGGAAGCGACTCTTCAGGCGCGGCCGCTGGTACTCCACCGTCTCGCGATTCACATCGCGGAAGACGAGCTTGAGGAAGTCCCACACGCGGTTGAGGTCGCGCCGGTGAATACGCTTCACCGTGATGGTCAGTGCGTCTCGTTGAGCCGAAGAGGGAGTGGGTTCCGGTGGCGACGTGTGCGACGGCATCTCGGGGGACAGGCTAGCGGGATCGCTCCTTAGGAACAACGCACGCGGCGTTCGGGCCGTTCGCAGCTGGGCTGCAGGCCGAAAAGCCCATTTGCGTGCAAGATACACGCGTCATGCGCCCGTTGGCGCAGAAGGAGAGGGCCTCGCCGTCGCAGGTGGCCGGGGCAGCATCGCACGCGACCTCGCCGCCGATGTAGCAGCCTGCGCGCGCCCCACGGCCCGCGCATCGCATGCCACCTGCAGCGCAGTCGGTGACACGAACGCTGCCGCCGTGGCCGCGCGACACGCACTCGATGAGCTTGTCACCATCACAACGCTTTCCGTCGAGCTCGGTGCAGCGCGCCCCAGAGGTGGGCTCGCATGCGGCGGCGTTCTCGCCGGGGACGTCCGTGCGCGCGACGCACCTGGTGCCAGAGCCGCACGTGGCCTTCTCCACGGCGCCGTCGTGACATGACACGAGCGAGGTGTCGCCGTCACACCGGGACCCGGTCATGCCGCGTGGGCAGAGCTTCTCGGAGAAACACGCGCGCACGATCAGTCCACCGGCCACGCTGGTGTCACTGCACCGCGCGCCCATGTCCGCGCAGCTCACGCTCACGCTCTCGCCAGCGTCATCGCCGCTGCAAGACATGAGGTAGTCGCCGTCACATGCGCTGAGCACGCCGGCGTGGGCAGTGCAGTAGCGGACCGCGCGCGGATCGTCGCCGTCATGCAGGCATGCGCCGACGGCGTCGCAGGTCTTTGCGGCGCCCAGGCACTGGTAGACGGCGTCCTTCTCGCCGCGTGCCAGGCGCAGGCCGAAGGTCGCGACGCAGGTGGACGGGTCGGAGAACCGCGGAGGGTCGTGCTCGTGGGCGCAGCTCGCCGCCATCGCGCAGCGCGACGTCGCATCTGCCAGCCACTTCGGAGTCTCGACGCCTCTTGGCGGCATGACGACGGGCGGACGCTCGGTCGCCTCGTTCTCGCACGCGGCGAGCGTGACGAGGGCTGGGACCAGCAGCAGCAGACTTACCCGGGTGAGCGCGAAACGAGAGCTTTGCATGGCGATCGTGCCTAACCTCTTACACGGAGGCGATCGACTTCTTCAAGTCCTCGAGCTGGAAGAGCAGCTCGTGCGCGCCGGACTCGAACGCGAGTTCCAAAGCTTCGCGAAGGTACATGTGAGCTTCCTGGCGGCGATCGCGGCCGGAAGACACCTGCGCCAGCGCGCCCAGGACGCGCGCGCGGTCTTGTCCGCTGGGCCCGGCGAGATCGAGCGCCTCGCGGAGCACGCCCTCAGCGTCGGTGAATTGCCCGGCCTGTGTGAGCGCCTCACCCAGCTTGCGGGAGAAGATGAGCACTGCGCGCAGCGGGTCCTCGAGCTCGCCACGGAACAGCTCGCGTCGTGCGAGCTCCAGGCCGCGACGCAGCGCCGTGATGGTGCCCATGGTGTCGCCGCGCTCGGTGCATTTGGCGGAGACCTGCTCCAGGAGGATGAGCGCCTGGAACGTGTTCTGCGCCTGGAACTCGTGCAGGGCGCGCGCCTCGATCGCGGCGCCGGTCTCCTCTGAGATGGTGGCGGCCTGCGCGTGGAGCTCACGGCGCACCGCGTTCGGGATCGTGGCAAGGACGACCTCGCGCAGGAGCGGGTGGGTGATGTTCAGGTGTTCGCCGTCGACCTCGATCATGCCGGCCTTCTGCAGCTGATCGATCGCGTCCTTCACCTTCGTGCGATCGGAGACCATGCGCACGATGATGGGCGCGGTGACAAGATCGCCGAAGACGGCAATGGCCTGCATCACACGTCGCGAGTTGGGCGGCATGCGCTC
>JBBRNJ010000121.1:0-20162 GCA_038230375.1 Polyangiales bacterium
AGGCCGCGGTCGCCGTCGTCGCCTCGCGGCCTTCGCTCCTCCTCACCTTCAACGATGGCAAGACCCACGCGTTCGGGGTGGACAGCCCACGACAGGCCGAGGCGGCATTCGACGCCATGGAGGTGGCGCAGAAGACGCTCGAGAAGCTCACGTACGACAAGGATCTAGAGGCCGCCGTTCACCTCGACCCGTTCTTCGAGGTCCGGATGGACGGAAGCTGGGACGCGGTCGCACCACAGAGCTCACACCACGGTCGGCTCTCTGCGGCGCTCACGCTCGGCCTCGGGGCGGTGCTGGGTCTCTCACTCTATGGAGGTCGGGCGCTCGTGGGGCTGCGCACCGAGCGCAATGCGCACGAGCGACTGCTGACGCTCACGCGCGAGCTGGAGGAGAAGCGTGCGCGCGAGCAAGCGCCACCGCCCGTCGATGTTTCGCATCGCGCCGACGGAGACCTCAAGGCCGACGAGCGAACTGGACGTGAAGCGCAGCGCGCCCGCGCGATGGCAGCGTACGCGGAGCGCGCGAAGAGCCCGCAGATGGTGGCGCTGATGGGCGCAGTGGTCGCCCATGCGCAGGAGACGGGGGAGGGCGTGTCGGTGTTCTTCGTGCACACGTGCACCAAGAGCTCGCTGTGCGATGACGGGTCGCAAGAGCTCGCGCGCCTGGAACCGCGCGTCTTCCGCGTCTTCACCACGGTTCTGTCGGAGACGATCCCGCGCGTCGTCGTCGCGTTCGATCTGGTCAAGACGCGCCCCTTGCCCGAGCAGCCGAGCCTCCTCATCTCCTACGGCATCACGGGCCGCGGTGATGCATCGGGGGCGAACGACATCACGATGGTGTTCGACGTGAAGCTGCACGTGACCGGTCAGAGTGAGTCGCCCTCGTTCGTGCTCACGATGCCCCCGCCCAAGGCGCCGTTGACGGCGCTGCGCGATCACTCCATTTTCTCCACACCCGGCTCGCCTACTGCCGCGACCTGGGTGTTCGCGCGCGGGCTCGACCGGCTCTACGACGAGGTCTACGGGATGTTCTTCGCTGGCGCACCGCGGGTCCCGGTCAACGGCAGCGTGGACTCTCGCGACGCCGACGAGAAGCTCCGGGCGACGTTCGGTGTTCACTGAAGAACCGAAATGCTACGGTTACCGAGGATGGGCATCGACGATGCGGACAACGTCCTTCGCGCTCTGACGGACGACGGCGGGTTTCGCGTCATCACGCTGGAGACCACCAGCACCGTGCGCGGAGCCATCGAGTCGCAGCAGGTCCAGGGTGGTCTCTGCCGCACCTTCGCGGATGTCCTGACGGGCACCATCCTCGTGCGCGAGAGCATGTCGCCCGACCTGCGCGTGCAGGCGTTCCTCCAGAGCGACGATGGTCGCTCGCGCCTCGTCGCCGATTCGCTCCCGGACGGGAACACACGCGGCCTAGTGCAGCTCGCGAAGGACGCGAACCCCACAGCGGAGATGCCCATCGGCAAGGGCGGCATCCTGCAGGTCGCGCGCACGCTCCACAATGGCGCGCTCCATCAAGGCGTGATCGCCGTACCGGAGAATGGAAGCATCTCGGCCGCGTTCATGACGTACATGCAGGAGTCCGAGCAGACGGTGACCATGATCTCGGTCGGCAGTCACATGGCCGGCGGCGAGATCGTCGCGGCGGGTGGGTACCTGGTGCAGCTACTGCCCGAGCTCCGGGAAGATCTCCTGGCGATCATGACGGAGCGCCTGAAGGACTTCGAGAACATCGAGCCGCTGCTCGCGCAAGGAAAGGCGAGCGCCGCGTACCTGCTCGAAGAGACCCTCTACGGAATACCGTTCGCGCGCGTGGCCGAGCGGCAGGTCAGGTTCGGATGCATGTGCAGCCAGACGCGCCTCGCCGCAAGCCTCGCGACGCTCCCGCGCTCCGACATCGAGTCCATGCTCGCGGACGGCAAGATGCTCGACATCGAATGCGACTTCTGCCGAAAGAAATACGAGTTCAGCCCAGAACAACTCCGAGGCCTGCTCACGCCCAACTAGAAGGGCCCGCGGCCACGATGTAGGGAGAGCGGATCCATTTCCGTCCATGATTGGATCCTGCTTGATCCAGCTTCGGCGCTGGAAAGCGGATATTGTGGCCGTAACTCGCTGATGCGTAAGGGGCGCACGTTGTCGTTCGATGTAGGTGCGGGTGGCACCGGTTGTGCACCAATATAGGTCACCATGAACCGAACCATCAGCTTCCTCTCCCGCGCCTCGATGCTCGCTCTCGCCCTTGCTGTTCCCGCGTGCGCGGCGTCCAACGACGACGACGCATCGCAGACGGACGGCGAGGACCTCACGAGCCTGACGGCTCGCGCTCGCACGCTGAAGTTCTCCGGCGTTGTGTTCGCCCGCGCAGGCGCCTCGGACTCCGAGATCGTCTACGCGATCAACAAGCAGACGCAGTCTGCGTTCGGCGCGCTCCGCACCGCCACCGTCGGCGTGAACACGCGTGAGCTCAAGGTCACCGACCCGGTCGCCATCGCCAAGACGTTCGTCAAGACCAACGTCGACGTCGTGGACACCAGCAACCCCAGCGCTGCCGCCACCAAGATGGTCCGCGTGGTCTACACGTACACCGACCAGGCCGTCGTGCCGAAGCCCATGTCCAGCCGCACCGCGCTCCAGACGGCGCTGCTCGGCGGCACCTACCAGTCCCAGGTCGAGCGCGTCACCAGCGAGTGCACCGCGAACGACAAGGAAGCGAAGGAGTTCGCCGGCTCGCTCTGGTACGTATTCGACCCGTCCGTCTCTACCTGCAAGCCCGCGATGGCGAAGGAGCAGGCCTCGATCGACTCCGACCGCAAGAAGCTCACCGACCAGGTCAAGCAGGTCACCCTCAGCGAAGTGAACCGCCTCTACATCCCGACCACTGCAGCGTTCACCCCGTCCGCCACGAACACCAAGGCGAGGTACCCCGAGTACGACAAGCTCTACTCGGGCAAGGGCGTCGAGTCGGGCAAGCTCGTCATCGGCATGGTCTCCGGCATGATGGCCGACTGGGCCGCTGGTGAGCACCACGACACGATCGACGACGAAGGCTACGACATGTGGTTCGAGGGCCTGCGCAACATCATGGCGGCGCGCCCCGGCCTGAAGCTCGTGAAGAGCGAGCCCGCCGAGGACTTCACCAAGTTCACGGTCGCCGGCAAGACGGTCACTGCCACGGACTTCAACGAGCTTGTCCAGTGGGAGCTCGACGGCACGGGCTTCCCGGCCGGTGTCGACTCTCACGCCCTCCGCGTTGCCGTCGGCAACAAGATCGCGAAGCACTGGCTCACGTTCGAGGTCCCGACCACGGTGACCGTCAACGGCACCGACTCCCCGCTCACCATCAAGCTCCAGACGTACTTCGGCGCCGAGACGGACTCCACGCCCCACAAGCACGCGATCAAGACCAGCGACGTCTTCATCTACAACGGTCACTCGTACATCGGCTACGGCCCGCTCGACCCGACCAACTTCCAGCCGTCGGACTTCCCGACCACGTACCAGATCCTCGTGATGAACGGCTGCGTCTCGTACAACTACTACGAGCATGACTTCTTCGGCCTCAAGGGCGGCACGCAGAACGTCGAGCTCATCACGAACGGTCTCGAGAGCTGGGTCAACGAGTCCGGCCCCGCGATGGGTCGCCTCGCCGGTTCGCTCATCGACGGCAAGTTCAACTCGTACCAGAACGTCCTCAAGGCCGCGCAGTTCACCGGCTACGGCTACTCCTGGGGCCAGGATGCACTCCGCGTCGTCGACGGCGAGCTCGACAACAAGTTCAATCCCTCGACGACCAAGATCAGCGTGAAGTGAGCTCGATAAGGCGAACAGCGGATAGCCGCTGACATGGACGCGTCGCTCCCGCAAGGTGAGCGGCGCGTTTCGCTTTTGTCGTCCGCGCGTGCGAGCAAAGGGATGAAGCTTTGAATGGCCTGGCTGCGCGGCGCTACTGATTTGACATGCAACGCCTCCTTGCGAGCGGCCTCTTGGCCTCGCTCGTATTCACTGCTGGCGTCGGCCTGGCCGACGGACCGTCGGGAGCTCTTGCGGCCAAGACCGCGGGGCCCAGCGACGAATCACGCGCCGCCAGGGACGCACGTGCGGTGGTTGCCATGATGGAGGGCAGCGCCCGCGGCCTTCAGGACCTGCTCAGCAAGACGCGGCGCACGCAGGACGTCCGCGCCACCGCGTGTGTGAGCGACTCGCTCTCGCAGGCGAACGTTCTCACGCGTCGCGCGAAGGACCGCTACGGCCTGCTGCGGGAGGCCGCGCATCGCGGAGATCAGGCGGAGCAGGCGCACCTCCTCGCGCAGATCCAGGAGGACCGCACGCTCGAGCGCGAGGCCGGCAAGACGGCGTTCGGATGCGTGGGCGTGATGATCGTGCCGCGCGGCAAGGACCTGGTGGTCGTCAAGGTCACGGTGGACAAGGAAATCCCCCCGGAGCAACCGACCGGGCACGAGTGAGATTGACCTCGTGGCGGTCCGCGCTCATGCTCCTCCGTCATGCGCTACCTGTTCGAGACCGAGGAGCACGCTCTCCTCCGAAAAAGCATCCGCGGCTTCGCTGACGTGCACATCGCGCCCTTCTCCGCAGCGTGGGAGGAGGCCGAGGAATTCCCCCTCGAGCTCTACGCCAAGGCGGGCGCCGCAGGAGTCCTTGGTGTCAGCTACCCCGAGCAGTGGGGTGGCGGCGGTGGCGACCTCACGCACGCGATCGCCGCCGGCGACGAGATGATCATGCGCGGGCGCTCCGTGGGCGTCACCGTTGGCATTGGCAGTCACGGGATCGCGTTGCCGCCGATCATCCGCCTTGGCACCGACGTGCAGCGCGACCGCTTCGTACGGCCCGTGCTCAAGGGCGAGAAGGTCGCCGCGCTCGCCATCACCGAGCCGTCGGGCGGCAGCGACGTTGCGCGCCTCAAGACGCGCGCGCGCAGGGACGGGGACCACTTCGTGGTCACGGGTACCAAGACCTTCATCACCTCCGGCGTGCGCGCGGATTTCGTCACCACGGCGGTGCGCACGGGCGGCGATGGTCATGGCGGCGTGTCCATCCTGGTCATCGAGAAGGGCACGCCGGGCTTCACGGTCAGTCGCTCCTTGAAGAAGACGGGATGGTGGGCGTCGGACACCGCGGAGCTATCGTTCGACGAGTGCAGGGTCCCGATCGCCAATCTCATCGGCGAGGAGAACCAGGGATTTTACGCCGTCATGGTGAACTTCGTCGCGGAGCGTGTGATGCTCGCCAGCCAGTGCGTGGCCATCTCGCAGCTCGCCTACGACGAGGCCGTGGCCTACGCGAAGCAGCGCGAGGCCTTCGGCAAGCCGATCATGGGCTACCAGGTGCTGCGTCACAAGCTGGCGGACATGGCGAGCCGCATCGCCGCTGCGCGCGCGCTGGTGTCGGAGCTCTGCACGCGGCACGTCCGCGGCGACGAGGCCTCGGGCCTTGCCGCCATGACGAAGAACGTGGCCACGGATTGCTGCAGCTTCGTCTGCGACGGCGCCGTGCAGATCTTCGGAGGCTATGGCTACATGCGCGAGACGCTGGTGGAGCGGCTCTATCGCGACGCGCGCCTCTATCCGATCGGCGGCGGCACCCGAGAGATCATGAACGAAATAATCTGCAAGACCGAGGGTTACTAGGTCGTGGTCGCGGGGGCGGCAGTGCGCATAAGTGCACTATACATCTATCCGGTGAAGTCGTGCGCGGGGGTGCGGCTGCAGGAATCCGAGCTTTCCACGCTTGGGTTGCGGCACGATCGGCGCTTCATGTTCGTGGACGAGGAGACGCGCACGATGGTGACGCAGCGTGAGGAGCCGCGGCTCGCGCTGGTCGTCGCGACGGTGAACCCCAGCGCCGAGCGCCTCGTGCTCTCCACGCCCGATGGCACGGCGCACGCGTGGCTCGGCAGCGCAGAAGAGGACGGTCGCCGCACGGCGCCCACCACGGTGCCGGTCACCGTCTGGGAGGACCTCGTGCCTGCGGAGCTCGAGCGCGGCGAGCCGTCGGAGCTGGTGTCCGCGCTGCTAGGGCGCAAGGTGATCCTCGTGCGCATGCCGCCGACCATGAGGCGCGTCGTCGATCAGGCCTACGCTCGTCCCGACGACCTGGTGTCGTTCGCCGACGGATTCCCGGTGCTCCTCGCGAACGAGGCATCGCTTCGCGATCTCAACGCGCGACTCACGACGCCCATCGGCATGGAGCGCTTCCGTCCGAACGTCGTGGTGGATGGGCTACCCGCATTCGCCGAGGACCAGAACGGGTCGCTCGCGCTCGGCGCCACGGCGCGCGTGGACCTCGTGAAGCCTTGCTCGCGCTGCTCGATCGTCACCGTGGACCCGGTCACGGCGGAGCGGGGAAAGGAGCCACTCGCCACGCTCGCGACGTATCGAACCAGAGAGCACAAGACGTACTTCGCGACGAACGCGCTGGTGCGTGCGCCCGGCCCGCTACGCGTCGGCGACCCGGTCGCGTTCATGCCGCTCTCCTGATACCGTGGCGTCGTGGACAAGCTCGACCCCAGCGCCGTACCTCCGGACGTACGCGATCTGTGCGCACGCCTTCGCGAGAAGGGGAAGAAGGCGTACGTGGTCGGCGGATGCGTGCGTGACATGATCCGCGGTGCCACCGCCGCCGACTGGGACGTCACGACCGACGCGCAACCCGAAGAGCTGATGACGATCTTCCCGAAGGCCATCCCCACGGGGATCGCCCACGGCACCGTCACCGTGGTGAAGAACAAGCAGCACTACGAGGTGACCACCTTCCGCGGTGAGTCCGCCTACTCCGACGGACGCCACCCGGACAGCGTCACCTTCGTGAACGACATCGAGCACGATCTTGCGCGGCGCGATTTCACCGTCAACGCGATCGCGCTCGACCCCATCGACGGTCACGTGATCGACCCGTACGGCGGACAGCGCGATCTGGCAGCGAAGGTGATCCGTGCCGTGGGCGTTGCGAAGGAGCGCTTCGACGAGGACGGCCTTCGCGTCCTGCGCGCCGCGCGATTCGTCGCGCAGCTGGAATTCTCGCTCGATCCCGACACCGCGCGCGCGATCCCCGCCTCTATCGACACCTTCAAGAGGGTCAGCATGGAGCGCGTCCGCGACGAGTGGACCAAGACCATGAAGGCGAAGAGCCCGTCACGCGCCTTCGAGGTCATGCGCGAGGGCCGCATCCTTGAGGTGGTGTGCCCAGAGCTCCTGCTCGGCGTTGGCATGGAGCAGAACAAGTACCACTCGTTCGACGTGTGGGGTCACGCCATGGCGTGCGTGGACGCGTGCAGCGGCGATCCGATCCTGCGCATCGCCGCGCTCTTCCACGACGTGGGCAAGCCCGCCACGCGGGCGTTCTCGGACAAGACGAACGACTACACCTTCTACGAGCACGAGCGCGTCGGCGCGGAGATCGTCTTTCCGATCTGCACGCGGCTTCGCTTCTCCAACGAAGAGCGCGCGCGCATCCAGGATCTCGTCCGCTACCACCTGTTCCACTACTCGGACGAGTGGACCGACGCCGCCGTGCGCCGCTGGGTGAAGCGCGTCGGCAAGGATCGCATCGAGGATCTCTACCTCTTGAACGAGGCGGACGTGCGCGCGAAGGGAAAGGACGCTTTGTCGGCCCCCGATCTGGCCGCGCTCTCCGCGCTCAAGGTGCACGTCGAGAAGGTGCTCGTGGCCGGCGCCGCTCTGTCCACGCGCGACCTGTGCATCAACGGCAGGGACCTGATCTCGGAGCTCCACATCAAGCCCGGCCCTGCGCTGGGCGAGCTCCTCGAGGCCCTGCTCGAGGTCGTCCTGTCGGATCCCACGCAGAACGAGCGCGCGAGCCTGCTGGCGCTCGCCGCCGACCTGCACGCCAGGAAGCCCGGCCCGTCCTAGGAGCGCCAGGCTGGCTGCGACATCCGGAAATGTGTTGCCCCGAACGCGGTGCCCTCGTGGTACGGTCGCGGACGTGCGAAAGGGTCATTTTGCCCTGGTTTTCCTCTGCTTGACGGTCGCGCGTTCGGCTGCGGCGCAGGTCGCGCCCACGTCGCCCGACGCGATCACCGTCAGCGACGTGAAGCTCACGCCCGCAGTCGAGATCCGCACCCGTGGCGAGTACCGTCGTGACTCACCGGAGCTCGGTGGCATTGACGGAGGCCTTGCCAATGCCGGTCGCGACGTGGGTCGCGTCCGCGACGCATGGGGCATCTTCGAGCGCGCGCGCGTGGGTGTGACCGCGGAGCGCGACGTGCTGGTTGCCAAGTTCACGCTGCAGGACGCTCGCGCCTGGGGTGTTCCGTTTCCGTCGGGCTCGCTCGTGCCACCGTCCAGCTCGCAGGCAGGTACGCTCGGCGCGCACGAGGCCTACATCGAGATCCGTGGGAGCGGCGCGAAGGCGTCGTACCTCCGGCTCGGTCGCCAGACGATCACGTGGGGTGATGGCTCGCTCATCGGCGCGGCCGACTGGTCGGCGCGCGGGCGCTCGTTCGACGCAGCGCGCGGCCGCACGTCGCTCGGTGTGTTCGGCGCGGAGGCGTTCGCCGCCATCCTGGAGCCGTCCGCGCCGCTCGGCCCGTCCGCGAACGAGTCGGGCGGCCTCACGCACTCGGGCGTCACGCTCTACGGCCTCAAGCTGGATGCGGCCGTCGCGCCCATCTTCAAGCTAGAGGTGCACGGCCTTGCGAAGATCGCCCGCAGCGACGGCAGCGAGCTCGACGGCAGCCGCTTCCAGGCCGCGCGCGCATCAGGCGAGCTCTACGCCGCCGGCCTCCGCGCGTTCGGTGAGTCCTCCGGCTGGTCGTACAGCGCAGAGGGAACGTACGAGGTCGGCACCGCATCCGCGCTCGCATCGTCTGACGTCGCGATCAACGCGTACGCGGCGCATGGTCGCATTCGCAAGCGCCTCGAGGACACGCCCTGGACGCCCACGCTGGGCCTTGGCTTCGCATACGCCTCCGGCGACGACGGGTCGGGCACCTACAAGCAGTTCGATCCGCTCTTCGCGGACCCGCATCAGTACGGTGTGGGCGACGTGTTCTCGCTCTCCAACCATGTGGAGGGCAGCGCGTACGTGAGCGCCGTGCCCATGACGGATGTCACGCTCGCGGCCGAGTACCGCTACGCGCGCCTCGAGACCGAGAACGGCGAGTGGCTCAACGGCTATCTCGGCCCCATCGGCACCATCACAGGCCGATCGCCCACCATCGTGGTCGGCGGCACCAACCTGAGCACGCCGACCCTGGACAAGGAGCTCGGACACGAGATGTCGCTCGTTGCCTCCGCGCGTCCGTGGCGCGGGCTCATGGTCTCCGCGGGCTACGACTTCTTCCTCTACGGCGACGGCGCGCGCACGGTGATGGCCGCCTACCACCGTGGCTTCGCGAACGGCAACGGCTACGCGCCATCCGCCTTCGGGCAGTTCGCCTACCTCTCGGCCACACTCCAGCTTCCTTGAAGAGCTAATTGGTCCAGGCGCGGCGCGGGCCCACGTCGGCGTGCACGAACCAGTCGCCCTCCATCGGGTAGACGCCAACGCCGCCATCCCAGCCCATGGCGCGCAGCTCGCTCTCCACGTCGCGCGGGTTCTGACCCTTCGAGTCCCCCGCGAGCACCAGGCGGAAGTCCACGGCGTGCCCGAGCGAGTGCTGACTGTGCGACGCCACGTGGTGGCCCTTCTTGCGCATCATCTCGTTCAGCTTCTTCGAGCGGTAGCCGCTCACGAGCTCGAAGCGGGCACCGGGATGCCGTGCCGAGAGTGAGCGGAGCAACGCGAGCAGCCGCGGGTCTAGCTCCTGCGCCTGCCCCGTGACCCGGTCGGCAAGCAGGCCCGAGAAGCGCGCTTCCGTGGGGCTGCGGCCATCAAGGATGACGTGCTCACCCGTGTGGGTCTGTACGAGCGTCGCCGCGACCGCCAAGCTGGCGTCCAACCTGGCATCGTCGGACGTGGCATCGACACCCGAGACCACATCCGGGGCCTTTTTCTCGAGCAATCGCTCCCCGTGGGGCAAGGGTGCATCCAATCCGGTCGCCGTGGTCGAAGACAGGAGGAGGAGCACCCCAAGGATGGTCCCGAGCTTGGTCACATGGTCACCACGGATAACCTGGCATCGAAACGCGCGCTTGACCAGCGTCTCGTCTTCGGAAAGCCTGTGGTCGACGTGACTTCTGAGTCAACGAAGATGGGTGGGGAGGAGCCCTCCGATGTGGAGCTCCTAGGCCGCATCCAGGCGGGCGACCATCGCGCGGTCGGCGATCTCTATGATCGCTATGCGTCCATGCTCTTTCCGCTGAGCCTGCGCATCGTTCGCGATCGCGGCGAGGCCGAGGACATCCTCCACGACGCGTTCGTCACAGTGTCGGAGCGCGCGGCGCAGTACGTGCCCGAGCGCGGCGCCGTGGTGGCGTGGCTCGTGACCCTGGTCCGTAACCTTTCCATCGACCGCACGCGTCGCCGCGACCGTCGCGGGGCGATCGCGCGCGACGTGCTCGCCCACGATCCCGAAGTGAGGGTGAGCTCGCCCGAGGAGCTCACGTCCGACGCCGCGGAGCGCCATTCGATCCGCGCGGCGCTCGCCACTCTTCCCGAGGTGCAGCAGAAGACCCTGCTCCTCGCGTTCTTCGAGGGCAAGAGCTATCCGGAGATCGCCGAGGCAGAAGGCGTGCCCCTTGGAACGATCAAGTCTCGCGCGGCGCGGGCGCTGGCGGCGCTGCGTGCGGCGCTCGAGGCCGCAGGCGTGGATCTGGCGGAGGCGCTCAGCGGTAAGAGCGGCGCGGTCAAAGGAAAGACATGATCGAGGTCGACGAGGGGAGCGTCACGGACCGCAAGACCAAGGGACCTGCACTGCACTACGCGCAGGCCATACCGAAGGACGCAAAGGCGGTCCTCGCCGTCCTTCACGGCTACGCGGATCACGTCGGTCGTTACATGCACGTCTTTGGCGCGCTGTCGGAGATGGGGATCGGCGCCATCGGCATCGACCTGCGCGGTCACGGCAAGGCCGGCGGCGAGCGCGGCTACTGCGACAGCTTCACGGAGTTCTACGACGACACCGCGGAGCTGCACCGCCTTGCAAGCGATCGCGCAAAGCAGGCCGGCGGCGTGCCGCTGTTCCTGTTCGGACACAGCTTCGGCGGGCTGCTCGCGGCCCGCACCATCATCGACGACCCGCGCGACTACAAGGCCGTCATCATCGCCTCGCCGCTGCTGGGCCTCGCGCTCGAGGTGCCGGCCATCAAGGTGTTCGCGGGCAAGCTCGCATCGAAGATCTATCCGAAGCTCGGTCTGCCGAGCGGCCTCCACGGCAAGGACATGACCCACGACACCGCACGCGCGAAGGCCTACGACGAAGACCCGCTCGTCTTCGCCGAGGCACGCGCGCGCTGGTTCACGGAGATGCAGCAGTGCACGCAGGAATGCTTTGATGGCGCGAGCCGCTTCGAGCTCCCGCTCTACATGGCATTCGGCACCAAAGACCCGGTGAACAGCTTCGCCGCAGGCAAGCGCTTCTTCGAGACCGCGGGCAGCAAAGACAAGACGTTCGACGCGCGCGAGGGCAAGCTCCACGAGCTGCACAACGAGACCGACTGGAAAGATCTCGTCGAGAAGTACGCGAAGTTCGTCCTCGCGCACGCCTAGTTCTACTGCGGGAAGTTGCGTCCAACTCTGTAGTGCTAGGCGCGAGGACGCGCAAAAAAAAAACGGCGCAGTGGAGGACCACCGCGCCGCTCTTCGAGCCAGATGGCTCGCGCTCAGATCACTTGCAGATGCCGAGGTTCTTCGCGTTCGTCGAGAACGCAACGCACTTGGACGGGGAGGTGCAATCCGCGTCGCTGCCGCAGACCTTGATTTCGCCGGCACCGCAGGCGGCCTCGCACTTCGTCCCGCCGACGTACTTGCCCTTCAGGAGCGCGCCGCTCGAGCAGGCGATCGTATCGGGGGCGACTCCAACGGTCTTGCCAGCATCGACCCCGAACGGGCTCGTGAACATGCAGCACACGTTGCCAGCAGTCTGGCACTGGGATGCGGTGTCGCACTCCCAAGGAATGAGCGTGTAGTTGGCGGGGGCCGGGGGGCACACCACGGCCGTGCCGGTCATGCAGGTCGCGGGGGGCTCGGTCGGCGAGGTCGCACCTTGGTAGTCGCAGCACGTCTGTCCCGCGGCGCAGTTGCCGAAGAACTTGGCTGACGCGTCGCCTGTGCCGCCCTCCTGGAAGGGACAGAATGCGCCTGGTCCGGGCGGGTGAAGGGTGGGGAGCTTGCCGCAGTCGACGCCCGCATCCATGTCCACCACCACGCCGCTGTCCATGTCGGGGGTGCCGCTGTCGGTTCCGGGGTCGACGCTGCCGTCGCCGTTGCCCGTGGACGCGTCCTTGTTGTCTCCCGGCAACGGAGTGGTTCCGTTGTCGGTGCCACACGCCACACCGAGCGCGCCTGCGCTCATGATTGCAACACTTCCAAAAATCAAAGCCAGACGGCGATTGAACATGAGCATTCCTCCTGCGGACTATAAGTCGGCCATTCGCTTAGCATGAGATATGCGCGGCGTCCGTGACCGGCCCACGAAAACGTGCGTGAAATCCTGCGGGCCGGCGGGTGAAAATCCATAGCTATCGTGCGGTTGAACGCCATGTCGTCTTTGCGCTGCGTGGCCGGATTTTTTTTCGCGGGACTCGAAACGAGCCACCGCAAAAGACCCGACGCGGCCGGGCTCAGACCTCGTCAACAGAGCGGATACGGAGGAGGCCGTCGCCGTCCTTGACGATCGCTTGACACGAAAGCCGGTAGCCCGGAGCCTTGCGGTCGAGCGCGTCGAGCACGTCCAGCTCTTCGTCTGCGGGAGACAGGAGCTGCGCCTCGCCCTCCAGTACCTCGATGCAGCACGTCCCGCAGCTCGCGCTTCGACACGAGAACGGAATGGGCGCGTTCTTCTCGTCGCAGACGTCCGCCAGCGACCCTCCGTCGGGAAGAAGAACGGTGAGAACGGGGCCCTTCTTCGTTTCGAAGACGATCTTCGCCATGGGACGCCTTACTTACGAGAGGTCCTCTTCACGAGCAAGAGGAGGTGCTCGGCGCGCGGCCTTTCTTCGAACACGCGCGCCGTGGGCCCGTGGAAGTGTGGACGCAGCTGCGATGCGCGGGCGGCTGGCGAGAACACGCCGTGCGCCGCCGCGACCTCCGCCACCACGTCGTCCGCGTAGAGCGCCGTGCTGCGCGTGGCGGAGTCCGCCATGAGGAGCACGAGACGCCCGCCGGGCTTGCCAACACGCGCGCACGCCTCCAGCAGCGCTCCGAGCTCATCGCGATAGCGGGCCTCTGCGTCCCGCGCATCGAGCGGCGCATAGTCACGACGCGCGCCCAGCTCCCCCGCCGACAGATCACGCGCGTCCAGACCGAGCCACCGCAGGCGCATCTGATGGTGGGCCAGATAATCGTACGTGCCCGCGTACGGCGGCGACGTGATGATCGCGTCAATGGAGGCCTCCGCCACGTCCATGAGGCGCGTCGCGTCCCCTTGCACGATGCGCGGGCGTTTTACGTCCTGCGGCAAGAGCGCGGAGAAGGCGAGCAGCCGCGCGCCCAGCTCCTTCACCTTCTTCACGAACAGCTTCGTTGCGTAGCCGGCCGCGAGCCGCTTCTCGCCCTGTTCGACCGAGGTGTCGCCGCGCCGCTTGCTCACCTTCGTGAGGAGCGCGGACAGCGAGAGGTAGAGCGCCGGGAGCACGTCGTCCTCGAGCTTTGGCTTCGTGCCCAGCGAGCCGTCGAGGCACGCGCGAATGGAGTCGAGCTCGAGCAGCACGTGCGGCGCGAAGCTCTCGACGTCCTCGGCAGGAAAGCGGCGCGATGCACCGGCGCGTGCTTTTCGCCGCACATCGGCCACGTCGGCGACAGCGCCGGCCGCAGCCACGAAGCGCCCGATCTCCGCCTCGGTGACGGCCGTGGTCTTCAGACGCGCGAGCCTCACCGCGAGCGGGTTCAGATCTACGCCGAGCGCCATGCGCCCCGCGAGCATCGCCTCCACGAGCACCGTGCCGGAGCCACAGAACGGATCGAGCACGCGCTCACCGGGCTGCGTGAACGCGGTGACCAGACGCGCCGCCGTCACTGGATGCATGCGTGCGGGGTAGGGGTGAAAGCCATGGACGTGAGCGCGCTCGGGCTCGTCGTCGCGAAGTCCCGCGGGGGCCACGTCGAACGCGTGCGCAAGCTTGCCTGACAGCGCCGCATCACCGCTGACGTGCGAACGGCCGCCCACGTGCGAGAGCGAGCGCCGCTGCCTGGGCCCTGCCTCCGCGTGCTTGTCCTCTTCCGTCACGAAGAAGCCATCACGGACGGACGATGGACGTGCCGGGCGGCGGAGTGAACGTGAAGTGGTTCGGCGGCACGGCCTCGTTCACGCGCGGGTTCTGGAAGTCGAACCGGTTGCGGTTGCCCTGCGCGTCGAGCACCATCACGCGACGCACCTGCGCGGTCTGCTTGTCGACATAGAAGATCACCTTCTGGTACGCGGCGGTCGCCTGCTTCGGCGCGCCGACCAGGACGAAGCCGCCGGGGAAGTTCATCTGCTCGCCTTCGAAGAGCTCGAAGTTGAAGTGCTCGGAGAGCTTGCCGTTCCCCGTGAGGAACGAGAGCGCTGCCGGGTACTGCGACTTGTCGATGCCCTGCTCGTAGAGCTGCTTGTTCGCGGCCTCGTACACGCGGAGCTGCATGCCGTCGGAGATGACCTTGTTGTCCTTGGGGTCGTCGTAGCTCCAGTGCATCTTGCCCGGCTTGGCGAAGATCACCTTGCCGCGCGAGCTCTTCTTCTGGTTGTACGCCTTGACCCAGAACTCCTGCGTGAAGTCGCAGTGGTAAGACGTGGTCTTGTCGTAGAAGCCCTGCACCCTGGTGACCAGCGCGTCCGCGTCTGCCTGCGGCAACGCGTTGAGCTTCACTGCCGCTGCCAGCGCGGGCGCTGCAGCCGGCGCGGCGGGGGCAACGGCCGCAGGTCCGTCGGCGCGGCTCTCTCCAGCCTGCATCAGGACGAAGGCCGAGAGGAGGAGGGCGGACGCGGACCGAAGGCGAAGGGGTGCGTTCATGGTTTTCTCGAGAAGAACGAGGTGAGAAGGCTTTAGCTTACAAGCATCCGTCGTTTCAACCGTTAGACGGGCCAGCCTGTTCCCCGGTGTAACCCTCGGACATTCACAAGAAGGGCGGAAGTACGGAAGATTTTGGGGGTGGGGTGGGCGATCGGGCTATTTCGCCCGCAGGAGGCCCAAGTTACGTGAGGCGGGGCCAAGGAGATGGGTCAGCGCGATGGCCAGCGCATCCGCCGCGTCCGGTGGCGGCGGCGCCGTCAGGCCCAGGATGCGTTGCACCATCATCGCGACGGCGCCCTTCTCGGAGCGTCCGTGTCCTGTCACGGTCGCCTTCACGCGTGCGGGCGCGTACTCGAAGATCTGAATGTGGGCGCGCGCGCAACAGAGCAGCGCGACGCCCCGCGCGTGACCCAGCTTCGCCGCCGCGGAGGCGTCCTTCGCGAAGAAGATGGACTCCACGCTCGCCGCGTCGAGCTCGTGCGCATCTATGACGGCCACCAGCTGCTTCTCGATCAGCACGAGCCGCTCCCCGAGGGAGAGCTCCTCGTCCACGGCGATCACACCATGTGCAATATGCACGTGTTTCGCGCCGCGCCGCTCGATGATGCCGTAGCCGAGCTTGCGCGTGCCGGGATCGATCCCTAGGACGCGGAGCAGCGGCGGCCCTTGCCTCTGGGGCGTGAGCGGCGCGCGGAGCACGCCCGACACTACTCCTTGGTGAGCTTGGCGAGCTCTTCGTCGGAGATGTCGAAGTCGGCGTAGACGGTCGCCACGTCGTCGTGATCGTCCAGCGCCTCGACCAGGTTCAGCGCGACCTCTGCATCGCGACCTGCGATCTGCTTCTTCGTCTTGGGGAAGAACGCGAGCCCGCCCTTGGCCGGGATCTTCGCGGTCTCCAGCGCGTTCAGCACGGGCTGCAGCGTGTCCGGCGTGGACGTGACGTTCCACACGTCGCCGCCGTCCTCGTAGTCGTCCGCGCCCGCGCCCACGGCGATCTCCATGAGCTGATCTTCGTTCGCAGCGTCCTTCGGGATCTGGATGCTGCCCTTCTTGTCGAACGCCCAGCCCGCGGTGCTCGCGCCGCCGAGCAGGCCGTTGTTCTTCTCGAAGATCTTCCGGATCTCAGCGACCGTTCGGTTGCGGTTGTCGGTCATGCCTTCGACCAGGAAGAGCGAGCCCCCGGGGCCCGTGCCCTCGTAGAGGACGTCCTCGTACGCCGCGCCTTCGATCTCACCCGTGCCGCGCTTCACCGCGCGGTTGATGGTATCGCTCGGCATCGACTGGCTCTTCGCGTCCTTGATGGCCGCGCGGAGACGCGCGTTGTTGTCCGGGTCTCCGCCGCCCATGCGCGCGGCCACCCCGAGCTCCTTGATGAGCTTCGTGAAGAGCTTGCCGCGCTTCGCGTCGAGCGCACCCTTCTTGTGCTTGATCGTCGCCCACTTTGAATGCCCGCTCATGGCCAGAGCTTTACCAAGCTTCAGTCCTGGCGGCTATCCCCAGTTTCGCGGGAAAATAAGGGCGTCCAGCGGTGCTTGCGGCGCCACCCGACGAGCCGGCTAGGGCGTGACGGTGAGCAGCGCCGACGTGCGGAGCGCGGTGCCTGGCGCCGCTGCTGTGATGGTCGTGTCGCCGATGGCGATCGCCGTCGCGAGCCCCGGGAGTGTACCTCCGGAGCTGTCGATCTTGGCGATGGTCGGCTTCGAAGAAGTCCAGGTGACCTGGCTGGTGAGCAGCTGCATCGTGCCGTCGGAGAAGACGCCCGTGGCAGAGAACTGGGTGATGCCGCCCACGTTGATGGACTCGGGGTTGGGGCTCACGCTCAGGGCGATGAGCGTCGGGAGCTCGCCGCTCACGAAGACGAGCGTGCTGCCCACGAGCCCGGTGACGGCGTCGGTGGCGGTGATGCTGGTGTTGCCCTGCGCCACGGCGTGGACCGTGCCGCGGCTCTGCTCCAGGTTGCTGACGGCGGCCACGGCCTCGTTCGAGGATGACCACAGGACCTTGTCCGTGATGTCGGCCGTGGTCGCGTCGGTGTACGTTCCGATCGCGGTGACGGAGTGCGTCTGCCCGCGCACGAGCGAGATGGCCGGCGCGGGGTTCACGTCGATCCGGACGAGCGTGGGACGCGCCACCGAGAAGGTGCTGGTCGTGAACTCGCCGCTCTCTGGATCGCGCGCGGTGACGAAGACGGTCGTGGACTCGGTCTCTGCGGCGACGAGGCCCGGCTTCAGCTCGGGGCTGATCAGGCGCAGAGCCGCTGCGTTGGAGGATGCCCAGTCGACGAGGCGCGTGACGTTCTCGACGCGGCCGTCCGCGTAGTGACGGGTGGCCACGAGCTGGAGGCTCTGACCTGCCACGATCGGTCCGCCATCGGGGACGATCTGGATGGTGGGCGCGGCCGCCGACGCGCACGACAGCACGAGCGCCGCCGCGAGCGCCAGCAGAGGGAGGAGGATGCGAGGGATGCGACTGATACGACTGAAGCGACCTCGCCAGATGGTGCTGCAGATCATGCTCACGATCGCCATGAAGCCTCCCAAGGTGTCCCTACTTCTACATGTTCGCGATGAGGTTGTCCCCGAACTCGCTGCATTTCAGCTCGGTCGCGCCTTCCATCAGGCGGGCGAAGTCGTAGGTGACCTTCTTGGACGCGATGGCGCCGTTCATGCCCTTGATGATCAGATCCGCCGCTTCGATCCATCCCATGTGGCGCAGCATCATCTCGCCAGAGAGGATGACCGAACCCGGGTTGACCTTGTCCAGGTCTGCGTACTTCGGCGCCGTGCCGTGCGTGGCCTCGAAGATCGCGTGCCCCGAGATGTAGTTGATGTTGCCGCCGGGCGCGATGCCGATGCCGCCGACCTGCGCGGCGAGCGCGTCGGAGAGGTAGTCGCCGTTGAGGTTCAGCGTGGCGATGACGTCGAACTCCTTCGCGCGCGTGAGCACCTGCTGCAGCGTGATGTCCGCGATGGCGTCCTTGATGAGGATCTTGCCCTTCGCGAGCTCCGCCTTCTGTTCGGCGTTGGCGGCGTCTTCACCGCTCTTCTCCTTGGTCTTCTCCCACTGGCCCCAGGTGTAGACCTTGTCGCCGAACTCGCGCTCGGCCAGGGCGTAGCCCCACTTCATGAACGCACCTTCGGTGTACTTCATGATGTTGCCCTTGTGGACGAACGTGACGCTCTTCCGCTTCGCGTCGAGCGTGTACTTGATCGCCGCGCGCACGAGGCGGTCAGTGCCTTCCTCGCTCACGGCCTTGATGCCGATGCCCGCGGAGTCCGGGAAGCGGATCTTCTTCGCGTCCTTCGGGAACTCCTTCTGCAGGAACGCGATGACCTTCTTCGCGTCGTCGCTCCGCGCCTCCCACTCGATGCCGGCGTAGATGTCCTCGCAGTTCTCGCGGAAGATCACCATGTCGACCGCGGAGGGATCGATCACGGGCGAAGGAACGCCCTTGTACCAGCGCACGGGGCGCAGGCAGACATAGAGGTCGAGCATCTGGCGGAGCGCGACGTTGAGCGATCGGATCCCCTTGCCGATCGGCGTCGTCAGCGGCCCTTTGATGCCGACGAGGTATTTCTTGTAAGCGTCGACGGTGCCTTGAGGCAGCCAGTCTTTGAATTGATTGAACGCCTTCTCGCCAGCGAAGACCTCGAACCATTCGATCTTCTTCTTGCCGCCGTAGGCCTTCTCGACCGCAGCGTCCAAGACGCGCTGGCTCGCGCGCCAGATATCGGGGCCGGTGCCGTCCCCTTCGATGAAGGGAATGATCGGGTTGTTCGGCACCACCAGCGTGCCGTTCGCGGACATCGTGATTGCTTCGCCGCCCTTGGGCTCGGGGAAATTCGCCATGATTTCGCGGGGAGTAGTCCATGCTTGACAGGGGTGCAAGGCTTCACACTTCTTCATCGCGTGTGCGCTTTACCCCGGCCTTTCGGTGCGCACGTTCTCGGCCATGTCCGAAGATGACGTTGCGTTGGATGCGTACTCGAGCGCGGTCACCAAGGTGGTGGAGCAGGTCGGCCCTGCGGTCGTCAGCATCTCGGTGCGGCGCGGCCGTTTCAGCGGCTCGGACGGCGCGGGCTCCGGCGTCATGTTCACGCCCGACGGGTACTTGCTGACGAACTCGCACGTGGTGAACGGCGCGCGCGAGCTCGTCGTCGAGCTCACGGACGGGTCGGAGGAGACAGCGCGCGTCGTCGGCGACGATCCACCGACGGATCTCGCGGTGCTTCAAATCGCTGGCAAATCAAGGCCATTCGTGACCATCGGGGCGTCGAGCGCGCTGCGCCCAGGGCAGCTCGTCGTCGCGATCGGCAACCCGTTCGGCTTTCAATCGACCGTCACCGCGGGCGTCGTCTCGGCGCTCGGGCGCACGATGCGCGGCAAGAGCGGCCAGTCGATCGAGGGCGTCATCCAACACACGGCGCCGCTCAACCCTGGAAACTCCGGCGGACCGCTCGTCGACTCGCGAGGCAAGCTGGTCGGGATCAACACCGCGATCATCGCGTTCGCTCAAGGCCTCAGCTTCGCTGTTCCGTCGGACACGGCGAGCTGGGTCGCGTCGCAGCTCCTCCGCAAGGGTCGCGTCGCGCGCGGCGTGCTCGGCCTCACGGTGAAGCAAGTACCCTTGGATCGTAGGCTCGCGCGCGCGCACGGCATCGAGTCGCCCTACGCCATCGAGGTGCTCGAGGTCCGCGGCGGCGGTCCCGCGGGGCGAGCGGGCCTGCTCGACGGCGACCTCCTCGTCGCCATCGACGACGTCCACGTCGCGACGGTGGACGCGCTCTATCGGCAGATCGCGTCTTGGGAAGACGGCAAGCCGATGAAGGTGAAGGTGTTGCGCCGCGGTGCGGCGAGGACGCTCGATCTGCTGCCGGCGGCTGCGTAGCGCTCCACGGAGACAGCGAGGTCGTGTAGATTGTACGCGTGAACGACGTGCAATCTCGCGTCCGGGCGTTGGCGTTGGCGAGCGTGCTCGTCGGTGCGGTCGCCTCCGCGATGCCTGCTTGCACAGGCGATCCAGCGACGTTCCCGGACACTGGGGTCACGATCGGCAGCGTCGGCGTCGTCGGGTCGACCTCCG
>JBBRNJ010000122.1:0-18149 GCA_038230375.1 Polyangiales bacterium
GAAGCGTCCACGTCCGACTACGACAAGGAGAAGCTGCAGGAGCGTCTGGCCAAGCTCGCCGGTGGTGTCGCCGTCATCAACGTCGGCGCCGCGACCGAGGCCGAGATGAAGGAGAAGAAGGCGCGCGTGGAAGACGCGCTGCACGCCACGCGGGCGGCGGTCGAGGAAGGCATCGTCCCTGGTGGCGGCGTCGCCCTCATCCGCGCCCAGAAGGCGCTCAAGACCCTCAAGCTGGACGCGGTCACCATGGCCGACCTTGGCAAGGCCAAGCGCGTCTCGATCGACAAGGACAACACCACGATCGTGGACGGCGCCGGTGACCAGAAGGACATCAAGGCCCGCTGCGAGGCGATCCGCAAGCAGGTCGAGAACACCACCTCCGACTACGACAAGGAGAAGCTCCAGGAGCGTCTCGCGAAGCTCGCGGGCGGCGTGGCCATCGTCAAGGTCGGTGCACACACCGAGACCGAGATGAAGGAGAAGAAGGCGCGCGTGGAAGACGCGCTCCATGCGACGCGCGCTGCGGTCGAAGAGGGCATCGTTGCCGGCGGCGGCGTTGCGCTGCTCCGTGCGGCGCTCGTGCTCGACGCTCTCAAGCTCCCGGCCGACCAGATGCACGGCGTGAAGCTCGTGCGTCGCGCGGTGGAGGAGCCCCTCCGTCAGATCGCGAAGAACGCGGGCTGCGAAGGCTCCGTGGTCATCGAGAAGGTCCGCGAAGGCAAGGGCTCGTTCGGCTTCAACGCCGCAACGGAGGTCTACGAGGACCTGCTCAAGGCCGGCGTCATCGACCCCGCAAAGGTCGTTCGCTCGGCCCTCGAGTTCGCAGCTAGCGTCGCCGGCATGATGCTCACGACCGAGGCGATCATCGCCGACAAGCCGAAGAAGGAATCCGGCGGCGGCGGTGGTGGTGGCGGCGGCGGCATGGGCGGCATGGGCGGCATGGGCGGCATGGGCGGCATGGGCGATTTCGGAATGGATTGATTGGTCGACGGAACCATGGATAGAAGCGACGCCCGGGAGAAATCTCGGGCGCCGTCGTTTTGTCGAGGTCGAGGTCGAGGTCGAAGTCGGGGTCGAAGTCGGGGTCGAAGTCGAAGTCGGGGTCGAAGTCGAAGTCGAAGTCGGGGTCGAAGTCGAAGTCGGGGTCGAGGTCGAAGTCGAAGTCGGGGTCGGGATCTTCCTCGCCGTCGGCTACGATGACCGCATGAACCGGGCGAAGCTTCTGCTTGGCGATCTCGCCAGCGTGGCGTTCATTCCGTTCGCGCGCATGTCTCCTCCCGCTTGTCGCGTGCTCGCATACCACGCGGTCGGCACCGCCGTTCCCGGCGATCGCAAACGCATCTACAGCCTTTCTCCCGCGCGGTTCGAGCGTCACGTCCGGTGGCTCGTCTCCATCGCGTCGAAGCCCACTCCGCTTGGCCATGCCGTGCGTGAGGGAAGGGGAATCGCGATCACGTTCGACGACGGCTATCGCGACGCGCTTGCCGTCGCGGCGCCCCGGCTCGTGGCCGCCGGCCTGCCGTTCACCGTCTTCGTCACGCGCGCGTTCGTGGAAAGCGGCGGCGCGCCCTACCTGTCGCGCGATGAGCTGCGCACGCTCTCGGCAATGCCGGGTGTCACGATCGGTACGCATGGCCGCACCCATCGGCGCCTCACGGAGTGCACGCCGGCCGAGCTCGAAGAGGAGCTCGCAGGGACGCGCAACTGGCTCTGTGACCTGCTCGCGCAGCCCATCACCACGATGTCCTATCCGCATGGCGCAGTGGACGCTCGGGTGCGCGATGCGGTGCGCGCGGCTGGCTACACGGTCGCGGCGTGCAGCAGGTTCGGTGCGCATCGCGCGGGCGACGATCCGTTGATGGTGCCGCGGACCAGCGTGTGGGCACGCGATGGGGCGTGCCGCCTCGCCGCCAAGGTGCACGGACGCTGGGACTGGATGGCGCTGCGCTCGTGACCGCAAAAAAACGAAGCGCGCCTCGCATGTTGCGAAGCGCGCGTGTCGTCGGCCGCGAAAGACTCTCGCGCTACTTCTTGGCTGCCTTCTTCTTGCCCTTCGGCTTTGCAGACGCCTTCTTCACGGGCTTGCCCTTCTCCCAGATGCCGAACGGTGCTCCGGTGGGGTCCACGAAGACGCCAATGGCGCCCATCGCACCGATCTCCATGAATGGGACCATGGCCTTGGCGCCTGCCTTCTCGGCCTTGGCCATGGTCTTCTTCACGCTGCTGACCTCGGAGTAGACAAGCCACGCGGGGGGCTGACCCTCCATCTGGGTCTTGGTGATGCCGCCGCCGATCTTCGCGCCGGTCTTGAGCATCGTGTAGGGCATGCCGCCGCCCTTCATGTCCTCGAGCTTCCAGTCGAAGACCTTCTTGTAGAATTTCTTCGCGGCGTCGACGTTGCCGGTTGAAAGCTCCATGTGGATGAACGGATTTCCCATGATGTGATCCTCCCTGGTGGAAGCGCTGAGCGCGTGAGCGCGCCGGTGAGCGCGCGACGACGATACGCGCCTTCCCGCTGCTGCGTCACCCCCCGTTGTACCGAACGAGGAGCTCTCGGAGAGGGGGCCTCGGGGATTTGTGTCAAGGTTGTTATCTTTGTTCGGCCAGGTTCGGCGGCGGAAACAGCGACGGCAAGTAGTCCCGCTTTTGACTTCCTCGAAAGCACCCATGTAATCTTGCGATTCGTCGCGATGACTGATGCTGCCAATACCCTTGCCCGCACGTTCGACGCCGGACACGTCCTCTTCCACGAGGGCGATGCAGGGCGCGAGATGTACGTCGTCCAGTCAGGCGTCGTCACGATCTCGAAGCGTCTGGGCGGCCGCGAGCGCGTCGTCGCGGACCTCGTGCCCGGGGATTTCTTCGGCGAGTTGGCTGTCTTGAACGAGCGACCCCGCATGGCCACGGCCACCTGCAAGGAAAAGGCATCGTGCCTCGTGATCGGCGCCAGCACACTGGAGTCCATGCTCGCGCGGACGCCGGACCTCGCGCTCAGGCTGGTTCGCCGGCTTGCTCGGCGGCTGCACGGCGCCGACACGATGGTCGAGCTTCTGATGCACCCAGATCCGCGGGCGAGGGCATTGCTCGGGATCAAGGCCAAGCTCGATGCGACGAGCATCGCGGGCGGCGCAGGGCCGACGTTGCAGCAGATCGCCGATGACGCGGGTGTGACCCGTAACGACGTGACCGAGGTCGCATCACGCCTGCGCCGGCTCAAGCTTGCGGAGGTCGGGGAGGACGACGTGCTGCGCATCACCGACCAGGGCCGCTTCTTCGAGTTCCTCGAGTTCGTCGAGTCGCCTCAGCGCGCATCGCTCACGCAGAAGGCGGCTACCTAGATGCGACTTCACGTCATCGGTTGTCACGGCGGCGAGACTCCAAAACACAAGACCTCCGCGTTCGTTCTGGACGGCAAGCTCGCCATCGACGCGGGCTCGCTGACCAGCGGCATGTCGCTGAAGGATCAGTGCGCGCTCGAGGCGGTCCTCGTGAGCCACGCCCACCTCGATCACATCCGCGATCTCGCCACGATCGCCGACAACCGTCTGCAACACGGCTGCGCGCCGCTCCTGGTCATCGGCACGAAGTGGACGCTCGGCGTGTTGCGTAAGCACTTCTTCAACGGCCTGGTCTGGCCGGACTTCTCCGTGCTGCCCACCAAGGCTCATCCCACGGTGAAGTTCCTCCCGCTCGAGATCGAGAAGCCCACGCAGATCGGCGAGTACCTCGTTCGCGCGATCGAGGTGAGCCACACCATCGAGACGTGCGCGTTCGTGGTCGAGCGCGCCGGACAGGCCATCGCGTATAGCGGGGACACGGGACCCACGGAGCGCTTCTGGAAGGTCCTGAACGCCCAGAAGAACCTCCGCGCGCTGCTCATGGAAGTCAGCTTCCCGAGCCGCATGCACAAGCTCGCAAAGGTCAGCGGCCACCACACGCCCGAGACCCTCGCGAAGGATCTCAAGAAGTACAAAAATAGTAAAGAATTGCCGGTACTTCTCTACCACATTAAACCTGTTTTCCAGGCCGAGGTCGAGAAGGAATGCGCCAAGATCAAGGGCGCCAATCTCACCGTACTGAAGCTCCGCGACGAGTACATCGTCTAGGCGGAGGCCAGGCGGAGGCAGCGGGAAGAACGCATACAGGCTCCGTATCGCTTGCGGCGATGGGCCGTATGCGGCTACTTGGGCCGGCCCGATGATCGTCACGACCAACGCCACGGCCGAGCTGGCAGTGCCCGGCCTCGAAGAGGACGAGGAGGGGGCGCGCATCATCCGCGAGGAGCTCAAGCTCCTGCACACCGTGGAGCGCGCGCTCGAGCACGCCCGCACGGAAGCCGCCAAGCGCGGCAAGCCAACCGAGGACGACGCACGGCTGCTGGAGCTGCGCGAGGACGTGTCCACCGCCAAGCCCGAGGACCTGCCCGCGCTCTTCGAGCAGATGCACACGCTCGGCGCCATCCGTGCGCAGCGGGGCAAGAGCGCCGCCGGCAGCATCGACGAGAAGAGCCCGTACTTCGGACACCTCCGCCTGGAAGAGACCTTCGAGGGCGAGAAGAAGTCCCGCCGCCGCGACGTCCTCATCGGCTCGCGGTCGTATGTCGATCCCACCGCGGGCATCCGCATCGTGGACTGGCGTCAGGCGCCTGTGAGCCGTGTATTCTACAGGTATCGCGAAGGCGACGACTACGAAGAGATCATGGGCGACAAGCCCGTCGAGGGGCTCGTCATGGCGCGCCGCTCGGTGGCCATCGTCCACGGGCAGCTCCGCCGCGTGTCGTGTCCGGCGGGCGTGTTCATCTGCGGAGAGAACGGCCAGTGGCGCCGCGCGGACCAGCGCTCCGTGAAGCTCATTCCCGGCCAGGCGCCGCGGCTCGGCATTGGCGCGGATGGACTGCTCCGTACCGACAAGCTGCTTCCGGCGATAGCGTCCATGCTGGACCCGTCGCAGTTCGACCTCATCACGAAGCCCGGGCCCGGAATCATCCCCATCCAGGGCAGCGCAGGCAGCGGCAAGACCACCGTGGGCCTCCACCGCGTGGCCTACCTGCACGCGATGGACCCGTCGCGCTACCGTGGCGACCGCATGCTCGTGATGGTGCCCAGCGAGGCGCTCATCCACTACACCGGCCGCGTGCTGCCTTCGCTGGGCGTGGACGGCGTGCCGGTGACCACGTTCGCGCGCTTCGCGAAGCGTGCAGTCTTCACGCTCTTCCCGAAGCTGCCTTCGCGTGTGAGCGCGGACACGCCTTCCGTCGTATCGCGCATGAAATCGCACGCGCTCATGCTCCGCGAGATCGACGCGCTCGCGGCCCGCATCACCGCCGAGGTGGACACGCGGCTGCGCGCTGCGATGGGCAAGTGGCCGAACGGCGAGCTGGTCGTCAATGCCTGGGAGGCGACCCGCGGCGCAGCGGCCGAGACGGACACGGCCGCGGTCGCGCTGAAGGTCGCTCCGGATGCCCGGCTGACGATGCTCGCGCAGTACATGGCGGGCAAGCGCACGCTGAAGGACATTCCGCCGCCGGCGAAGATCCCGGAGGTGACGAAGACCGCGCTCACGGAGCTGGGGCTGGAGCTCCGCAAGAAGACGCGCGCCGTCCTCGATGCGTGGGACGAGCTCGTCACGGATCACGCGCGCCTCACCGTGACGTTCGCAGGCGTGACGGGCCTTGGCCCCGCGCAGCTCACGCAGGCCGCCGAGTGGTGCGTGCAGCAGGCGCGCGTACGCGCGGAGGGGGAACGCGACGGCGACGAGCCCACGCTCGACGCGGAAGACCACGCGCTGCTCCTTCGGCTCTTCCAGGTGATGCGCGGTCCGCTCGTGGACGGCGAAAATGTGCCCGTGCGTGTGAACCACCTCTTCATCGACGAGGTGCAGGACATGAGCCCCGTCGAGCTGCGCACCATCGTGGATGTCGCGGGCACAGAGCCGAGCGTGACGCTCGCGGGCGACGTTGCGCAGCGCATGCTCCAGGACGACGATCACGATGGCGGCGCGACATGGGGCGAGCTCCTTGCCGCGGCGCAGATCGCCTCGGGAGCGGAGCAGGGGGCCGACGGCATGCTCGAGCCGCTGAAGGTGAGCTACCGCTCCACCGCGGAGATCACCGGCTTCGCGCGCGGCGTGCTCGGCCCGTTTGCGCACGAGGCGGAGCCGATCGCAAACCGCCACGGCCCGCCCGTGGAGTCGTTCCCATTCGCGTCGCCGGGCGAGGCGGTCGCGTTCCTGGCCGACGCGCTCAAGGATCTCGCGCTCTCGGAGCCAAACGCGAACGTGGCTGTGCTCGCGCGCTTCGGACCGCAAGCGGACATCTACGAAGAGGGTCTGCGGCGCGCGGAGGTGCCGAACGTGCGCCGCGTGAAGCACCAGGATTTCACCTGGGAAGCGGGCGTGGACGTCACCGACGTGCGTCAGACGAAGGGCCTCGAGTTCGACGAGGTCGTGCTGGTGGACACCAACCGGACCAGCTACCCGGACAGCCCGCAGGCACGTCACGCGCTCTACGTCGGTGCAACGCGCGCCGCGCACCAGCTGTGGTGCGTGTCGTCCGACGAGCCCTCGACGCTGCTCGCCGAAGGCCTCGCGTCGCAAGAGACCTTCGCAAAGACCACCGACGGAGAGAGTTCTTGAAGGTTGCGGTCATCGGCAGTGGCGCCTGGGGTACGGCGCTCGCAACGCACGCCGCGCGCATGGGGAATGCCGTCACGATGTGGTCGCATGAGCCCGACGTCGCGTCGGACATCGCCACGCTCCATCAAAACAAGCGCTTTCTACCGGGGATCGACCTGCCGCCCGAGATCACTGCCACGACCGACATCGCGGGCGCGCTCACCGGCGCGGGCCTCGTCATCCTGGTCCCGCCCTCGGTGTACCTCCGGCAGATCTCGCGTGACGCTGCGCCGCACATTGCCAAGGACGCGCACGTGCTCGTGGCCACGAAGGGTTTCGAGGAGTCGTCGCTGTCGCTCATGAGCACGGTGCTCGAGGAGACACTGCCGGCGGTCCATTGGGACCGGCTCTCGTTCATCTCGGGCCCCAACTTCGCCAAGGAGGTCGCGCAAGGGCTGCCCACGGACGCGGTCTGCGCCTCGAAGGACGAGGCATCCGCCAAGTTCGTGCAGGCGGTCCTCCACGCGCCGAACTTCCGCGTCTACACCAGCACCGATCCGATCGGCGTGCAGGTCGGTGGCGCCGTGAAGAACGTGCTCGCGGTCGCCGCGGGTGCGTGCGATGGGCTCGGAGTTGGCGCGAACGCGCGCGCAGCGCTCCTGACGCGCGGTCTGTCGGAGATGGCGCGCCTCGGCGTCGCGCTTGGCGCCAATCCGCTCACGTTCATCGGCATGAGCGGCGTCGGCGACCTGATCCTCACGTCCACTGGTGACCTGTCGCGCAACCGGCAGCTGGGAATGAAGGTCGCGAAGGGCGTGGACCCGAAGGCGTACCTGGCCACGCAGGTCACGGTCGCGGAGGGCTACTACACCGCGCACGCGGCGCACTCCCTCGCGAAGAAGCACGGCGTGGAGATGCCCATCACGGAGCAGGTCTTCATGGTGTTGCACGAGGGGCGCTCACTCTTCGAGGCCATGACAATCCTGATGACCCGAGAGCACCGCGAAGAGCTCTACGGCCTCCGCTGACGTCCGCCGTCATGCGGCACTGACGCCGCTCACACCACCGCGAGCGCAAGGGTCCGCGCCGACAAGATGTGCGCGACGATCTCGGGGACGCCGACGTTCACGTTCACCTGCGCGAAGATCGTTGGGCCGCCCTGGCGCATGCGGTCCGCGTCGATGCGCATGACGTCCAGGCTCGCGCCCACGTGCGGGGCCAGGTCTGTCTTGTTGATGACGAGCAGATCGCTCTGCGTGATGCCTGGGCCGCCCTTGCGCGGCACCTTGTCGCCGCCCGCCACGTCGATGACGTAGATCGTGTAGTCGACGAGCTCGCGGCTGTACTGCGCGGCAAGATTGTCGCCGCCGCTCTCCACCACGAGCAGGTCGGGGTGCACTTGTTGCTGGAGCGAGAGCAGCGCGTCCAGGTTGTGGCTGATGTCCTCGCGGATCGCCGCGTGCGGGCAGCCGCCGGTCTCCACGGCGCGGATCTGCGCGGGGGGCAGGGCCTCATTGCGATGAAGAAACTCTGCATCCTCGCGCGTGAAGATGTCGTTCGTCACCACGCCAAGGAGCATGGTGTCGCGCAGCGCCTTGCACAGCGAGAGCACCAGCGCCGTCTTTCCGCTGCCGACGGGGCCGCCGATGCCTACGGTGAACGCGCGCTCGTCGTAGCGCCGTGTCCTGCGAGGCTCGCGCGCCCGGAAGAACCCCGGGTGCTCCAGGTGCTCGTGGGTGTGGCCATCATGGGCTGCCTGGTCATGCGAATGCGTGTGTCCGTCGTGGGAGTGTGAGCTCATGACATGAACAATCTCGAGTAGAGGGTGTCGTGGCGGGCGCCGTAAAGCTCCAGAAGAGGGGAGGTCTGTGCGAGATCGTCGGGGCCGAGGGCTGCGGTCTTCTCGAGCAACGCATCCAGTGACGGGGTGAGATCGTGCTGCAGCGCCTGCGCCTCGAGCGGGCCGAAGATGCCCAGCCGAACGGCGGCCGACAGCACCGAGCGTGAGTGCTGGAAGAGGAACAGGCGGCGCGCGTCGACGATCGGCACCGCGAGCGCGCGGGTCACCGCCGCGAAGACCGTGGCTTGATGCCGGAGCGGCGCGGGCACTTGGATGCAGAATACATGCTCCGCAGCGGCGCGAAGGCTGCGGCCGAGCACGCGGCTCGCGCGGTTCGCGACGGGGCTCGACAAGAACGCGTCGAGCGTCGCGTCGTGGTTGGCGTCGAGCGAAGTCTGCTCGCCTCCACCGCCCGCGGGCGCCGCATGCAATGCGCGCACGAAGATGAGCGGACCGTGGGCGCATGCGACGAGCGAGTCCCGCAGCACCTCTGCGGCCGCCTTCTCGTCCGGAACGAAGCCGTGTGCGCGGGCGGACTCGAGCCCCGACGAGTGCGCGAAGCCGCCGGTCGGGAACGCCGAGTCCGCGAGCTGGAGGATCGTGAAGCTGAGGGCTGCGAAATGGGTCATGGTCGTCAGAAGAGGTAGTACCGCTGCGCGAGCGGGAGGAGCGCGGCCGGCGCGGACGTCAGGAGGGCGCCATCTGCGCGCACCTCGTAGCTCTCGGGATCAACCTCCATCCTGGGCAACGCGGAGTTGTGCCTCATGTCGGCCTTGCCAATGTTGCGGCAGCCTTTGACCGGCACGATGCGCTTGCCGATGCCGATCTTCGCCGTCGTGCCCTCATCGGCCGCGCGCTGCGAGACGAAGGCGACGGATGTATGTTGCACTGATTTCCCGAAGGCGCCGAACATGGGCCGGTAGATCGCGGGCTGCGGCGTGGGGATCGACGCGTTGGGATCGCCCATCACACTGTGAGCGATGAACCCGCCCTTGATGATGAGGTCGGGCCGCACGCCGAAGAAGCGGGGATGCCAGAGCACGAGGTCGGCGAGCTTTCCGACCTCGACCGAGCCGATCTCGTGCGAGACACCGTGGGCGATCGCCGGGTTGATCGTGACCTTCGACACGTAGCGGAGGATGCGCTGGTTGTCGTTCCTGGAGTCGCCGAGGAGCGGGCCGCGCTCGGCCTTCATCTTCGCGGCCGTCTGCCAGGTGCGCACGATGACCTCGCCGACGCGCCCCATCGCCTGGCTGTCGCTCGAGATGATGCTGATGGCGCCCAGGTCGTGGAGCACGTCCTCGGCCGCGATCGTCTCACCGCGGATGCGGCTCTCGGCGAACGCGACGTCCTCGAGGATGTTGTGATCCAGGTGGTGGCAGACGAGCAGCATGTCCAGGTGCTCGTCCAGGGTGTTCACGGTGAACGGGCGGGTCGGATTGGTGGAGCTCGGGATGACGTTCGGCTCGCCGCAGATCTTGATGATATCGGGGGCGTGCCCGCCACCGGCGCCCTCGGTGTGGTACGCGTGGATCGTGCGGCCCTTGAGCGCGGCGATCGAGTCGTCGATGTAGCCCGACTCGTTCAACGTGTCGGTGTGGAGCGTGATCTGTACGTCTTCGCCCTCGGCGAACCCGAGCGCGGTGTCGATGCACTCGGGGGTCGAGCCCCAGTCCTCGTGCAGCTTGAGGCCGATCGCGCCGGCGCGGATCTGCTCGACGAGGCCCTCAGGCGAGGACGAGTTGCCCTTGCCGGTGAGCCCGATGTTGACGGGGAGCGCATCGGTCGCGCGCAGCATCTGCTCGATGTTCCAGGCGCCGGGCGAGCACGTGGTTGCGCGCGTTCCCGTTGCCGGACCGGTCCCGCCGCCGATGAGCGTGGTGACGCCGCTTGCGATGGCCTCGTCGGCGAGCTGCGGACACGTGAAGTGGACGTGCGTGTCGATCCCGCCTGCGGTGAGGAGCATGCCGTCGGCGGAGATGACCTCGGTTCCGACGCCGATGAGAAGGTTCGGATCGACGCCGCTCATCACGCTCGGATTTCCGGCCTTGCCGATCCCTGCGATGCGGCCGCGCTTGATGCCGATGTCCGCCTTGTAGATGCCCGTGTGGTCAACGACGATCGCGCCGGTGATCACGGTGTCGAGGGCGAGGTCGTCTTTGAGGCCGGTCATCTGGCCCATCCCATCGCGGATGACCTTGCCGCCGCCGAAGATGGACTCGTCACCGTACGATGTGTGGTCGCGCTCGACCTCGAGCAGGAGGCCCGTGTCAGCGAGATGGACGCGGTCGCCCGTGGTCGCGCCGTAGAGGCCCGCATACCGGCGCCTGTCGATCGTCGTGCTCACGGCGCGACTCCCGGGGACGTCGTGGAGAGGGGGAGCGAGACGAGCGTGACGTGCTTGGTCTCGCCCGGCTCGAAGCGGACCGCGGTGCCGGCTGGCACGTCCAGGTGCATGCGGCCCGCCGACGCGCGATCGAACGCGAGCGCCCGGTTCGTGCGATCGAACGGAAAGTGGCTGCCGACCTGGATGGGCCGATCGCCCGTGTTGGTGACGTCGAGCGAATGGCGCCGGCGCCCCGGATAGAGCTCGATCTCGCCGGGCTCGACGATGAGCTCTCCGGGGGCGTGGTCGATCGGTGCAGCATGCACGGGTTGGAGAGCGAAGACATCGGGGTGGGGAAGCGGCAGAAAGGACCCGTAGAGCGCGTACGCCAGATCGCCTTCGTCGAGCGCGACGGGGTCGTGCACGCTCACCAGCTTGGTGCCGTCGGGGAACGTGCCTTCGACCTGGACCTCGTCGATCATCTCCGCGACGCCCGGCATGAGCTCACGGCGACCGAGGATGCGGCGGCCCTTGTCCATGAGCTCGGCGACGCGCCGGCCATCTCGGATCCACTCCAGCAGCACTGTCGCGATGAGCGCGACGGCCTCTGGATAGTTCAGCCGGATGCCGCGCGCGAGGCGCTTCTGCGCGAGAAATCCAGCCTGGTGAAGGACCAGCTTGTCGAGATCACGTGGCGAGAGCCTCATCGGACGTGGACGATATGATCGTCGCGTCCTGTTTCGGAGAGGTTTCGCCGCGTCGACCGAAAGGATCGTCGCCGAGCTCGTGCGCGACCGCCCGCATGAAGGGCGCGAGCGCGTGGGTCACGGCGTCGGCGCGGGTAGCGGCCACACGAACGACCGCGCGGCCGCCGTCGAGGACGTGCGCGCTCGCGACTACTTCGCGCGAAACGGGGGCCAGCACGTCGGGTGAAGCGGACGCGACGCCAGCCCCCATCGCCGGCCCGAGGTCCGCGCGCGGGCCCATCGCGAAGACGGTGGCGAACGCGCGCATTGCGCCGAAGCGAGGCATGAGCGCGCGCTCGAGCCGCACGCCGTCGATGAACGCCGGAACGCCGCCGCGCGAGACCCGGGTCCGCATCGAGAGCGACTCGAACGAGAACGGCGGCTCGTGCGCAGGACGGCCCGCAGTGAACGAGTCGAGGACGATGACGCTGCCGCCCTCCTCGACTTCGATAAGTGTATCCTGCATGTGAGCGGCGCCTCGGAAGCACGCGAGTGGGTCGGGCCAGACCACCAGGAGGGCGCCAGCACGGACGCGCGCCTCGAGCCGCGTCGCGGACGCGCCGCGAAAGGCTTTCTGGGACGACTGGGAGCCAAGGAAGAGCGCGGCGTCGCGCTCGACATCGACCGACAACGCGATGTGGTCGCCAGCGACGAGCCCGCCGCCAAACGTCGCGACGATCGCCCACGCCGCGGTCCCGTGGTTTCGCGGCTTCAGGATCTTGAGCGGGCTCTCTGTGCGGCACACAGAGAACACCGACGCGCCGCGCGCAGTCCGAACCACCGTGAGCTCTCCGCTGCCACCGGGCCGGGCCTCATCATCCGCACGCATCGCGCCCCAGCCTACCACCCCAGCACCAATCCGGTTAGTTTACATAATGCATCTTATGCGAAATTCGCAACCACGAATGAGGCGAGGATTTCCAGGTTCCCCGTTCAGGTCGTGGTCGAAGTCGAAGTCGTGGTCGAAGTCGTGGTCGTCTTCTGGGCCGAACCCAGTCCCAGCCACTAGCGTCGGTGACCCACCCCTCATGATCCGAACGCCGCTCCTCCTGGTCGCCGCCTTGCTCGTCACCTCCATCGCGGCCGCGGCGGCTCGGCCTCCTCGGGTTCGTGTCGCGGGCAGTGTGTCGTCCGGTCAGGCCGTCGAGATCGTCGACCAGCACGGGTCGCGCACCGCGTTGCGGCTGCCCGCGTGGTCCAGTGTCGAGGACGTGGTGGTCTCACCCAGCCATCGCCACGCGCTCGTCTACGCGTTCCTGCGCCCGCACGAGCCTCGCACGGCGTTCGTGCTCGACCTGGAGAGCGCCACGGTGGCCGGCTCGTTCCGCCCTGGCGTCGGTGGCACGTTCACGTTCTCCGCCACGGACACCGTCATCCAGGTGGCGGGCTGCGGCACCGAGTGCGTCACCATGCAGCTGCACGACGCGCATGGTCGCAAGCTCGGCGCCTTCGTCTGCGATGGCTTCGACGACGACAGCGAGATCTCCCCCGACCGCCGCTTCGTCGCCTGCGTTCGCCGGGACCACGTGTTCGTGCTGGACGCGACCACCGGACACGAGGTCGGGTCTCACGCGGTCCCTTGCCGCGCCCTGGCCAGGCCCACGGTCGCGTTCCACGGCTCGGTCGTCCGAATTTCATCTGCGTGCGAAGGACGCGAGCACGACGTCATCTCGGAGGCGCCGCTGCCCCCTGCTCCACTTCGATAAGTTGAAGGTGAGACACGGGTCCGCGTATTCTGCACGCATGACCGTGCGTTCGATGTTCGTCACTTCGATTGTGCTGGCTGCCGTGTGCGGTGTGGGGTGCCAGCATAGAGCCGATGCGACGGAGGGCACGGATCCGGGCTGCTCGAAGGATGCAGACTGCAAAGGTGATCGCATCTGCACCCACCACGAGTGCGGACCGCCATCGATCACGGACACGCCAGCGTGCCCACCATGCACGGCCTGCCCCGATTGCCCGACGACGACGGTGACCAGCGCGGCCCCCTCCGCGAGCAACGGCCCGAAAGGCGCCGTCACGGATGCCGAGAAGGCCCGGGCGCTGCTCCTCGAGAACCCGCAGCAGGCGAAATTCATCCTCTACAACCGGCTCACCGGAAAGGCTGGAACGCGCGAGGAGTACCAGGTCTTGCGCGAGGCCTGCAGGGCACCCGCCAGCTACGACAAGGCGTGCATCGAGCAATGCTCGAAGCATCTCGCCACGCAATGAGGTGGGGCTATTCTCACAGCGTGGCTGCTACTCGCGTCGACGTTGGGCTGACTGTGACGACGCTCCTCATGCTGGCGCTGGGCCTCAGCTGCTGCGAGGAGAAGCCCGCCGCGAGCCCCGCCCCGCCGGCGACGGATGCAGAGCGCGCACGAACCTTGATCATCGATGGTGATCCAGCTCAGGCGAAGTTCGTCCTCTACAACCGCATCACTGGAACGGAAGGGACGAAGGAGGAGTATCGCCTGCTCCTCGAGGCCTGCAACACGACGAACGACGCAGCCTGTGCTGAGGAGTGCCGGAAACACCTCGCTCTGCCCTGAAGACTGGCGCGCGGGCCGTTCGGGTCGCACAATCCACTTCATGAAGTCCTTCGGGGGTCAGGTCAAGCGCGCGCTCGTTCCAGTGGCGGTCGCGCTCTCACTCGTCACAGGCGCGCGCGTCGCCCATGCTGCCGCGCCGTCGCCGGATCTGATCCGGAAGCTCGCCGCGCATGCCGCCGGCTTCGAGAAGATGAAGAAGCACGCGAGCTACGCGGTGGACGGCAAGCTGGAGGGGCTCTCTCGCGACGCCTCCAAGACCGAGTCGCTGAAGGAGATGCAAGCCCGCGTCGTCGCGGACGGCACGAAGGTGAAGTTCGACATCGTCCGCTACGCGGAGGACGGCGCGGACAAGACCGAGGAAGCCAAGAAGAAGCAGCGCGAGCGCGAGGCCGAACGCGCCAAGAAGAACGAGCCGAAGAAGGACTTCCACATGCCCTTCCTCGACACCGAGCAGGCCCGCTACAACTTCGATCAGACCGAGACCGATCCGAGCGATCCCAATCGGGTGAAGATCACATTCGTCCCGAAGGAGCGCGCGGAGACCACGATCGAAGGCTCTGCGTGGGTGGACGCAACGCTCGGCACCGTGCTGTCAGCGGGCTTCAAGATGAGCAAGACGCCGACGTTCGTCGATTATGTGCATATTACAGTCGAATTCGGCGCACCCACGGCGCTGGGCCCCGCGGTCTCACGCATCCACCTCGACGGCAAAGGCGGCATCCTCTTCTGGGCAAAGCTGTTCCGCCTGGACGCGAACATCACCAACTACGCGATCGTGCCGTAGGAGTCGGGCGGGCCGCTTGCAGGTCAGCGCCGGACTGGTGCGTCGATGTCGAAGCCGAAGAAGTTTCCGCTGTTCGAGAGCGCGTACACGTGGCGGCCGTACGCGACAGGTGCCTGCGAGAAGCCCGAGCCCGTCTCGACGCCGTCGATGACCTTGCCGTCGAGGGGTGAGAGCAGGAACAGACCGTAGCGCGACGTGCCCACGGCGATGGCGCCGCCGACGATGGCTGGGCTGGTGACGCCGCCCTCGGGCACCTTGTTGCGGAAGAGCGCGCGCCCGCTCGCGGGGTCAATGCCCCAGAGGCCGGTGGTGGCGCTCGATGCGATGAGCACCTTTCGCTCTGGCCGCTTGGGGTAGCCCATCTTCGGGCTGCCGGTCTCCTTGTGCTCGCCGTGCACCGGCTCCGTGAACAGGAGCAGGTCGGTCACGCCAAGGGCCTTCTCGCTCGACCACACGCGCGAGCCGGTCTGCGCATCCAGCGCTACGACGCCGCCCGAATAACTTGCAACATACAACAATTTGCCGTTCGGCGTTTCGTCGATGACGGGCGTGGTGTCCACGTCCAGGTAGCGCACGGTCTCGCCGGCGGAGGCCTGCTCGGCGTCGGCGGAGAGGTCGACCGGGGGCCAGCGCTCGGCGCCGTCCTTCACGGCGAAGGCGCCCACGTGACCATCGGAGAACGCCATGTACACAGTCTCGCCCGAGACGGCGGGACCCGCGTGACCGGACACCTCCATGCCGAGCGCGGGCGTGCGGTGCACCTTCCAGCGCTCCTTGCCGGTGCGGCGATCCACGGCGAAGAGGAAGTCCGCAGCGTTTGCGAAGAAGAGCGTCTCGCCTGCGAGCGCGGGGCGCTTCGATACCTCGGCGGCCGCATCGTAGCGGTACAGCAGATGGCCGTCCTCTGCGGAGATCGCGTAGAGCGCGCCGTCGTGGGAGCCGAAGTAGAGGGACTCCGTCTCGGGGTCGTAGAGCGGCTCGCTCTGGACTGCGTTCAGGGTCTCGAACCGGAAGAGCGTGGAGCCGTCCGTTGCGCGGAGCGCGTACAGGCCGTGGTCCGAGGAGCCGACGAACACGCGGCCGTGCTTGATGTCGAGCTCGGCGCGTCCGCGCTCGTACTCCTCACCCTCCTTGCGGGTGGACGCTGTGAGCGCGCGGCGGAACGAGATCGCGAGCGCGCCGTTCGGCCGGTGAAACCACGTGGGCGCCTCCGGGTTCACGTGGTCGCCGGAGTCGAGGGTGGCGCATCCGACGAGAGCAACGAGGAGGCCAACGCCTCCGCAGCGAGCTAGAACGTCCCGGTTCACGGATGAGGGGCTCCGCCGCCGTGCTCGTCTCCGCCGCCGTGCTCCTGCTGCTTCTTGAGCCGCTCGATGAGCTGCTTCAGCTGCGCCTCGTTCATCTGCGGCCCCGCGGGACTCTGCATGTTGCCCGTGGGCTTCGGCGGAACGGCCGTGGGATCGAGCGCGCGGAGGCGGTCCGTCGCGACCTCTTCCAGGTACGGGAACGGGTGGTTCTCGCCCGGCTTGGACACGCGCTCGCGCACGGAGACGAGGAGGCTCTTCGCAGCGTCCTTGTCACCCTTCTGCTGGAGGCAGCGCGCCTGGTGGTACATGGCGAGCTCCTTGAAGCCCTTCACGTCCGCGCTGATCTCCATCTCCTTGTAGACCTTGATCGCCTCGTCGAGGTTCTTCGGTGCGTCCGCCGGGGTCATGGTGGCCTTGAGCTCGTAGGCGAAGCCAAGACCTTCCATCGCGCGGCCGCGGACCTCTGCGTCCGCCACGGCGAGCGGCGAGCTCTTCACATCCGTGAATGCTGCGGCGGCCCCGTCGGGGTCGCGCTTGTCGAGGAGAATAGATCCCTCCGAGAGCCGTGCCAGGATGGCCGCGCCCGTCTTCGGGTACTTGCTCTCCACTTCCTTGTAGGACTTGAGGGCGGCCTCGCGTCGCTCGTCAGCGGTCTTGAAGAGTGGGCGCGGAGTGCGGCGCTCCTCGTCTTCCTTCGGCGGCTCGCCGACCTGCCCGCGCTCGTCCGAGACGCCCTGCGCGAGCGCGACGGAGGCCTCGAGCTCCTTCGTGTGATCCATGTAGTTCATGCCGGCCGCGCCCAGCAGCAGCGCGACGATGGCGAGCCCAGCGATGGCGACCGTCTTCTGGTTTTCCTTCGCCCACTGTCCGACCTTCTGGGTGCGGACCATGAGCGGGTCTGCAACGTCCACCGCCGTTGCAACGGGGCGCTTGGGCTCGGCGCGCTTGCCGATCTCGGAGAGACGCTTCGAGGCGGCCTTGTCGAGCCCGCCCTTCTTGCCCTTCTTGGACTTCGCCTTGCGCTCGAGGAGCTTCTTCTCTTCGGCCCGCGCGATGCGGTCGCTCTCGTCCTCGACCCCGCCGAGCGCGTCGAGCCGCTTTGCGATCGCCTCTGGTGATGCTGCATCACCTTCTGCATCGCCTTCCGGATCGCCTTCCGCTTCGTCGTCGGCCTTTTCGGCGGGAGGCTCGGCGGTGCCGGACGCGCTGGACGCGAGGCCCGGCTTCGCAGCCTCGTCCGTGACAGGCGCGTCCTTCTTCTCAGCTTGGTTCTCGTCTTGACTATCGGACACGGGATGGCTCCTTGGGCGAGCGGACCCTACCATAGAATTTCAGGGATCCGGGTCGTTTTGGGGCCCCGCATCCCATGCGTCCGGCGGCGGCAATGGGACGTCGTCGGACAGCGGCACCAGCCACGCGCCACGGACCTTCGTGCCGCTGATGTCCAGGCGATGCACGCCGGCCGTGCCGGGCGGGAGCTCCACGGTCCACACGCCGGCGCCGCGCTCGCTGAGCATCACGGTGGTTCCATCGAAGCGCGCCGACGGTGCTGGCATGTCGCCGGCGGTGAGCACGAGGAGACGAAGCTGGGTGGCGGGCGCCGGCGTGACGTCACCAGAGAGAGCGCTCGCGCCGTCGTCTCTCCAGAGTGCGCCGCGCTGCGGGGAGAGGAGGTGCGCCGTGCCCGCGATCTCGAGTGCGGCGGTGAGCGGCTCGGGCACTCCCGCAAACCTCTGCAGTGCGACGTAAAGCTCCGCTCCGCCATCGAGCCCGACCAGCGCGCGCGCCTCTGCCTCGCGCGCAGCCGGATATCGCTCCACCGCGAGCGCGGCGAGCAATGGCGTGCGTGCGTCGCGGCTCCCGATCTCGCCGAGCGTGCGCGCCACGAACGGACGGAGCCGAACGTCCGACAGCGCGGCCACCAGCACGGGTACCGCGGTCTTCGCGCGGATCTGCCCGAGCGCCGCAAGGACCTGCTTCTCCATCTCGAACTCCGCGCGCGA
>JBBRNJ010000123.1:0-18005 GCA_038230375.1 Polyangiales bacterium
CACCTGCGAGCTGCCGGAAGGCACCAAGATGGTCATGCCCGGTGACAACATCACCATGACGATCTCCCTCATCACGCCGGTCGGTCTCGAAGAGCAGATGCGCTTCGCGATCCGCGAGGGCGGCCGCACTGTCGGCGCCGGCATCGTCACCAAGGTTCTCGAGTAGTCACTGGCAGAAGCCACAAGGAACAAAGGAAACTCAATATGGCATCCGCCACGACCATTCGAATCCGCCTCCGCGCGTTCGACCACCAGCTCCTCGACAAGTCCGCCACGGACATCGTGGAGACCGCCAAGCGCACGGGCGCCCGCGTTGCGGGTCCTATCCCGCTTCCGACGCACATCTCCCGCTACACGGTTCTCCGCGGCCCGCACGTCGACAAGAAGTCGCGCGAGCAGTTCGAGATCCGTACGCACAAGCGCCTGCTCGACATCCTCGAGCCGACGCAGCAAACCCTGGACGCCCTGATGAAGCTCGATCTGTCCGCGGGCGTGGACGTCGAAATCAAGGCCCCGCGCTGAGCGCGTAACGAGGTTTCATCATGGCAAAGCTAGATGTATTCAATCTGAAGCGCGAGAAGGTCGGCTCCGTCGACCTCTCGGACGAAGTCTTCGCAGCAGAGGTGAACGAACACCTCTTCTACGAGATCGTGAAGGCGCAGCTCGCGTCGCGTCGTCAAGGCACCGCAGCGGCGAAGAACCGCTCGGCCGTCAGCGGCAGCACGAAGAAGATGTACAAGCAGAAGGGCACGGGCAACGCCCGTCACGGCTCCAAGCGCGCGCCCGTCTACGTTGGCGGTGGCCAGGCCCACCCGCCGCGTCCGCGTGACTGGGGTTATCGTCCGCCGCGGCAGATGCGCATCGCGGCGCTCGCCTCTGCGCTGTCGAAGTTCCAGAAGGAAGGTCGCCTCGTCATCGTCGACGCATTCGCGCTCGCCGAGACGAAGACCAAGGGCCTTCTCGCGTCGCTCGCAACGCTGAAGGCGAACAAGAAGACGCTCGTCGTCGACGCAAGCTCGAACGACAAGCTTCGTCTCTCCATCCGCAACTGCCAGGAGCACCAGTTCCTGCCGCCGGAAGGCGTCAACGTGTACGACCTGCTTCGTCACGACACCCTGATTCTCTCGCAGGCAGCTGCGAAGGCGCTCGAGGCTCGTGTCCTCGGGACCAACAAGACTGTGAAGGAGGCCTGAAATGCTCTCAGTTGAACAAGTCCTCCGTCGCCCCATCGCGCTCACCGAGAAGGCCAATCGCCTTCGCGAAGACGCGAACCAGGTGATCTTCGAGGTCTCGCGCGAAGCGAACAAGATTCAGATCAAGGAAGCCGTTCAGAAGCTCTTCAACGTCAAGGTGAAGTGCGTCAACACCCAGGTCTACCGCGGCAAGGATCGCCGCATGGGCCGGGGCTACGGCAAGATGCAGAACTGGAAGAAGGCGATCGTCACGCTCAAGGCTGGCGAGAACATCGACTTCTTCGCCGAGACGGAGAGCTGATCATGGGAATCAAATCCTACAAGCCGACTTCCCCAGCGCGGCGCTACTACACAGGCTCGGACTTCAAGGAGCTCACCAAGGGCAAGAAGGTCGAGAAGAAGCTGACGGAGGGCCAGAGCCGGTCCGGCGGGCGCAATGCGCACGGCCGCATCACCTCGCGCTTCCGTGGCGGTGGTCACAAGCAGGCCTACCGCATCGTCGACTGGAAGCGTGACAAGGTCGGCGTGCCGGCCACGGTCGCCTCCATCGAGTACGATCCCAATCGCACGGCGCGCATCGCGCTCCTCAACTATGCGGACGGCGACAAGCGCTACATCCTGGCGCCCGACGGCCTCAAGAAGGGCGACAAGATCATCTCGTCGCGCAACGCCGACATCAAGCCCGGCAACAGCATGCCGCTGCGGTACATCCCGCTCGGCACGCTCATCCACAACGTGGAGCTCAAGAAGGGCAAGGGCGGCCAGATGGTTCGCTCCGCAGGCGCCGGCGCTTCGCTCATGGCGAAGGACGGCGACTACGCCCAGGTTCGTCTCCCCTCCGGCGAAGTGCGCATGGTCCACCAGGACTGTCACGCGACGCTCGGTCAGGTGTCGAACATCGACCACCAGAACATCAGCCTCGGTAAGGCTGGTCGTACCCGGTGGCTCGGCAAGCGTCCGCACCAGCGCGGCGTCACGATGAACCCGGTCGACCACCCCATGGGCGGCGGCGAGGGTCGTACGTCTGGTGGCCGTCACCCATGCTCGCCGTGGGGACAGCTCGCCAAGGGACTCAAGACTCGTAACAACAAGCGCACCGACAACATGATCGTCAAGCGCCGTGGGCAGAAGGGTTAATCGACAATGCCTCGTTCAGTAAAGAAGGGCGCGTTCGTCGACGGCCACCTCGCGGAAAAAGTCGCGGCGGCGTCGGCAGCGCAGAGCAAGAAGGTCATCAAGACGTGGTCGCGCCGTAGCACGATCACGCCGGATGCCATCGGGCTCACGTTCGCGGTCCACAATGGCCGCAAGTTCGTTCCGGTGTTCGTCACGGAGAACATGGTCGGGCACAAGCTCGGCGAGTTCGCCCCGACGCGCACGTTCCACGGTCACTCTGGCGACAAAAAAGCCAAGGTCGGCCCAGGAGCAAAAGCCACCAACCCGCCCCCCGCCAAATAGCGCCGCCTGGGACGCCGGACGCGCTTCGTGATCCCCGACGGGGGACATCCCGCCAGGCTTCGTTTTGGACTGCGGTCCGTGCTCACCTACAAGAGTAAGGTACGCGCGGTGCTCGTCCAAAGCCTTGCCTGCCGGGCGCCTGCCGCCCCAACCGACGCTATTTGCACGTTGTTGTAGAGTGCACGGAACGCGCTTCCCTCGGGACGCGCGTCCTTTGCTTTTGTGGTCAGCGCAGGCAGCGATACTTCAGTGACGATGCTGTTGCCGCGGGGGCCATCGTGAGGGGCGTGCCGTTCTGGCCCGAGAAGCTCGCGGGTCCGCCTTTCACCAGGTTGGTCATGATGCCCGGAACTCCCATATCGGAGTCTGCGAACGTCGCTCCGTATTCCTGTCCTTCGACCGTGAAGTTGATGCCAGTGAAGCCGCCGCGGTCGAAGCTGACAAGGGGGCGCTCCAGCATGTCGGTGTCGACGCCGTAGAAGACGCGGCCGTTGACGATGAGGCGCTGCAGCGTCTGGCCCTGCGATTGGAACAGGCGGTAGTCGAAGCCGCTCTGGTCGTCGATCACGTAGAGCGTGCCGTCCCCAACGCAATGGGCGTGAGAGACGAGGTGAGTGGTTCGCACGAAAATAAGCCGCTCGGCGTCGCATCGGCACCCGAGCCGCCGTCGTTGTCGCTTGTGCCACTCTCGCCGTCGCTGTCGCCGCTGTTGCCAGTTCCGGGGCCGTGGCACGCCAGAACGACGACTGCCAGCGAGACGGTCAGACCAAGCCAGCACGTTCAGAGCGCACCCCTCGAATTGTAGCGCCCGCCTCGATGGCCGTTCGCGATCTCAGGCGCGCGAAGTGATCGCGGTCGCGTGATAACGGGCGTGGAAAGCTCTCAAAGCGAGGCACCGTTGTGATCGGTGATCCTTGTATACCGCACACAGTCTGCGCGGGGTGGGAGTCACCAACGCGTCTTTGGTGGTTTGATTGCTTCGCGCGCATGCTGTGTGGGCGCTAAGGACATGGGCCGCACAGAGGGAATCACCATGAGTCTCAGCCACAAGTTCCGGATGGTCTCGTTTTCGACAGCTCTGGCCATCTTGCTGCTCGCATGCGGTGGGAAGATCGCGGTCGACATCACCGACGACGCCGGCACAGGCGGTGGTGGCTCGTCGGGCTCGGGCGGCGCGGCTGGCAGTGGCTCGGGCGCGGGTGGCTCTGGCGGAAGCGGCGGCACGACCAGCGCCGATGCGAGCGTTGGTATCATCGGCGAGGACGGCGGCGTGCACCCCACGCCCAGCGGCGGCACCACGTGCGGTTCAGCGACATGCACCGCGGCGCAAGAGTGCTGCGCAGGGCAACGCGGCCTCACCTGTGTCACCACGGGTTCGTGCAACACCGCGGTCCTCACCTGCGTGGGCTCGCTGGACTGCGTCGCGCCACAGGTCTGTTGCATCATGGCCAGCGGCGGCGGCGGTCCAGGTGGTGGCGGCGGCGGCGGCCCGCAGGCCTCTGCCGAATGCACGACGACCTGCGACACTGGCGGCGGTCCTGGCGGAGGCGGTCCTGGTGGCGGCGACAGCGCGCAGCTCTGCACGACGGATGCAGAATGCACGAATGGGTTCACTTGCCAGAAGATCTTCGGCGGCCTGAAGGCCTGCGCGCCCAAGGGCGGTGGTGGCGGCGGTGGTGGTGGTGGCGGTGGCGGTGGTGGCGGTGGTGGTGGCGGTGGTGGTGGTGGTGGCGGTGGCGGCTGAACGCTGCTGACGACGGCTCGATTGCGCGGGATTTGCGCAGGGTCCGCGCGGACTTTGCGCGGGGTCACTTTGATTGGCGCGCGAACATTTTCGTTCGCATGCTGGCTCTCACAGACGAGGTGAGAGTCATGCAGGACATCACGGTTTCGTTTCCCGGTGGCAAGCGCGTCGATGCCCAGGTCGGTGCGTTCTCGCTCCAGACCGATCAACCCCCTGAGCTCGGCGGCAGTGGCGGAGCGCCAGCGCCGTATGATCTCTTCCTCGCGTCGCTCGCAACGTGCGCCGGGATCTACGTGCTGGGCTTCTGCCAGGCGCGCAATCTGCGCACCGATGGGATCTCGCTGACGCAGCACGTGGTGTGGAACGCGGTCACGCACCTGCCCGCGTCGATCCGCATCGAGCTCACGCTGCCCCCCGACTTTCCGGAGAAGTATCGGGCTGCGGTGGTTCGCGCTGCGGAAGGCTGCAAGGTGAAGAAGACGATGGCTGCGCCGCCATCGTTCGAGGTCGTGGCGAAGCCGGCTGCGTCGGTGGCTGCCGCTTCTTGAGGCGATGCAGCGGCACCATGGAGCGCTCCTCGTGCTCCTGCGGCGCGCCCCACATTTCTTCAACGCTCGGGCCGTCGTCCGTGTGGTGCTCGCGGAAGAAGAACGAGAACAGCTCGTGCGGCCACACGCGTCGGCCCATCTGCGTGTACCAGCGCATCGCGTGACGTAGCTTCGGATCCGGATTGAACCACGTGCGGTAGATCGCGCGCGGGCGCGCCTGCAAGATGACCTCTGTGAGCTTCACCCACGCGAGCACCTGCCATGGACGCATATGCCGCGTGGCAAGCACCTGGTGCTTGTAGTCCCACAGCCTGCGGTCCTCCTGGATGACCGTGCGGTGCTTCGCGAGCCCGAAGAACGGCGTCCACCGGTGCGGGGTGACGTAGAGCAGCTGCACCTGATCCGGATCGTAGGAGAGCAGCTGCTTGATGCCGCGCACATGGTCCGCCGGCGTGTCCTCCTCGAAGCCCACGACCCACGTCGCCATGGAGAGGATGCCGTGGACACGGAGCAAGCGAATCGCCTCGCGGTCCGTGGTGGTCGTGGAGCCCTTGCGGATCAGCTCCAGTGTCTTTGCGTCCGTGGTCTCCATGCCCAGCAGGAACCGCGTGACGCCGGCCTTCTTGTAGAGGTGCAAGAGGTCTGCGTCGCGAACGATGTCGCCGGCGCGCGTGGAGCCGACCAGCGTGATCTCGATGTTCTCTTCGATGATGGCCTCGCAGAGCTCCTTCCACTTCGAGCGTGACGACGTGGGGTTCTCGTCCGCGAAGTTGAACACCTGCACGCCATGCTCGCGATGCAGGCGCGCGATCTCCTGCGCGAGCTTTCGCGGGTCGCGGTGACGCCACGTGGTCCAGAAGCCGCGCTGCCCGCAGTAGTTGCACGGGTGCGGGCAGCCCCGCGAGAACTGGATGACCACGGCGCGCTGCCCTCCCCAGTAGCTGTAGCGCGCGTGATCGATGAGCTCCCACCCCACGCGATACGCGTCCAGATCGGCGATCGTCGCGGCGGGCTCCGTGGCCACGATCTGGTCGTCACCAGCGACGTTCCGAGCGCTGCGATCACACCGCGCTCCGCGATCCCGGAACGCGATGCCGCGCACCTCGGCGAGCGGCCCGTGTGACGCGAGCGCGGACACCACCGCGAGCACCGTCGCCTCGCCCTCGCCGCGGACGATCACGTCGATCTGCGGCTCTTCGGCAAGCACGTCGCGCCAGTGGTACGTCGGGAACGGACCGCCGTACACGAACGTCGCGCGTGGCAGGAGCTCGCGCAGCGCGCGGGTCAGGCGCGCGACCGTCGGATGCGCAGACGTGGACCCCGAGTGACCCACCATCAGCACGTCCGGCGCGAGCGCCGTGATGCGTTGCAATATCTCGTCGTCGCGCAGATCCTCCAGATCCGCGTCCACCAGCTTCACCTCGTGCCCTGCGTCGATCAGCGGACCACCGATGGAGAGCAGTCCGAGCGGCGGCAAGTGATCGTCCGGGATCCGGCTGCCAATGGCGGTATGCGGCGGGTTCAGGAGCACGATGCGCATGGTGAGGTCTCCGTGGGTTTCGCTTCCCCATCCTGACCCGCAGCGGACGCGCGCGATTCCGACGATCCCGCGAGCGGTCGCCGAACGGCACTGAGCGGTCCGTCTACGCATGCGTGCGCGGCCGCCTCCGCGTAGACTGCGTCCGTGAACATCCCCCTCCTCTGCATCCCCATCGCCTTCGGTCTCGTCTACGCGCCAAAGGTTGCGCTCTCGATCGCCATGGCGCGACAGCCAGAGGGCTACGACAACAAGCATCCGCGCGATCAGCAGGCCAAGCTCGTGGGCTGGGGCAAGCGCGCGGGCGCGGCGCACGCGAACGGCTTCGAATCTTTCGCGCCGTTCGGCATCGGTGTGCTGATCGCGACCTCGACGGGGGCGCATCCCGCGACGGCGGCCCAGCTCGCGCTTGGATACATCGCAGCGCGCACGCTCTATCCGCTGATGTACCTGGCCAACATCGACAAGCTGCGGTCGCTCATCTGGGCCGCAGGCATCGCCGCGACGGTCGGGCTGATGCTGCTTCCGCTGCTCTGAACGTTTGTCAGAGGGACCTTCGGAGCGTCAGCGTGCGCGCTTCACGATGTAGGAAGAACGAACGTTGCCCTGCGGCTGCCCCGACACGCGCTTGCCACCACCGAAGTCCACGTCACCGATGAAGTTGCCGGTGTAGAGCACGGCCTGAGAGGACTTCAGGAGGTCGATCGAGGACGCGGTGAATACTGCGCTCGCGGTGGTGCTCGTTGCCGTGTACGCCCATCGTGCGGCGCCGGTTGTGCCGTTCAGCTTGGCGACGTCGGACGCGGTCTCGTGCAGTGTCTGATAGATCGGCGGGGGATCGCTGAGCGGAAGGCCGCCGAGCATGAGCCCGGATGCGCTGTGTGTGCCGATGACGATGACGTCGCCGCTGGCATCACCGATCGCGCCAACACACCGATCGTCGAAGCCTCCGCCCCACGCGATTTGCCATAGTGTGCTGCTCGTCGTCGGGTCCACGCCCCACGCGACTGCATCGTGAGTGGACTGTGTCTGATCGGCGGATGTGAGGTCTCCCTTACCGGGATTCGCCTTTCCGGTGAACGCGCCGCAGAACACCAGGTTGCCGTTGGCCAGGACGGCGGGCACAGCCGAGACGAATCCGTTCGAGCTGGCGGTGGTGGAGCCCCAGCTCTTTTGCCAGCTGGTGACGTGGGGATTCGCGGAGTTCACGCGAAGCGCAAACGCGTCGGCGTTGCCATTCGCGCTCTGGACCATCGGGGTCATCTGGGCGCCGGCCAACGCGTCGTCCTTCAGGCCGGTCGCCGCATAGGCGCCGCCGATGATGACTGCGTCGTTCGCGTCACGAACGGCCGAGAGCGACAAGACGCCGCCGGCGGCCGTGGTGCTGCCATAGGAGCGGCCCCACAGCGCATTGCCGGAGCCGGTGTCCAGGTCGAGCACGAAGCCGTTGTTGTTGTTCACCACGGACGTGGCCATGTACGAGCCCGACGACATCTGCGCTCGCAGCTGGCCCTGTAACGTCCCTGCGACAAGGAGCTCGCCGCCACCCTTGGAGTGGGCGTCGATCGTGGAGAACAGGATCTGCACCGTGGACGCCGTGTCGAAGCCCACAGCCCATTTGGCGGCGCCATCGACTCCGCCAAGCTTGAAGACGGCCGTTGCGAGGCTGTTACTCGCGGGGTTCTGGACCACGTACGGCCCGATGGACATGGTGGGGCCGCCGAACTGCGCTCCGACGTACACGTCACCGGTGGCGTCCACGCTGACGCCGGCGATGTTGTCATAGGAGTTGCCCGAGTGGAACTGGCGCGCCCAGAGCAGGTTTGTTCCGCTCGGATCGAGCTTGTAGATCACGAGTTGTCCACCGCTGCCGCCGTCCACTGTGAAGGTCTGTCCACCGATCGTGACGGTGCCGAGGGACGTGAGCGCAACGATGATGTTGCCCTTCGAGTCGAAGGCAGCCGCCTGACCGCCCAGCCCGTCGGGACCGAGCACGTCGAGGAGGTACGCTCCCGTGGGTGATGCGTCCACGCCGCCATCGCTGGTGCCCGCGTCGCTCCCTGGTCCCCCTCCATCGACACCCGGACCGCCGCTGTCTCCGGCGTTGGTCATGCCGTCGCTGCCGGAGCCTCCGTCGTTGCTGCCCGGGTCCACGAGCGTCGCATCGCCAACACATGCGACCACCGCCACCCCAGAGGCCAACGTTGTCGTGAGGAGCGCAGCGAGTGCCTTTTGATTCATGTGTCTCAAGAGAGATACCAGCTGACAACGGCAACGCCACGCACCAATTGGATGACGCGACATGTGCGACATCTGCGCCTCACGAAATGCTCATGCCGCCTTCGCACCCGTCGCGACATAAGGCATGCGTGGCCGGTTGGAGGAACTCAATGCAGCGTAGAATTTTGCTTCTTGGTGCGACACTCTTCGCGGGCGGCCTCGTCGTGCTCGCGGCCTGCGGCGGTTCGAACGGCGATGGCGGCGCAGGTAGCGATGCAGGCGGCGTCACGGACGGCGACAACACGGACGGCGCAGGCGGCGGAGGCAAGACCGACAGTGGCGGTGGTGGAGGAGGCGAAGGTGGCGGCGGCACCACGGACGGTGGCGCTGACGCGCAGCAGGGGCCGCGTGATCCGTTCCAGGCGCAGTGGAAGGCCGCGCATGATTTTCCGACGAGCGCAGACTACAAGATCGACAAGGTTGCTGGCACGGTCACGGACCTGGGCACCGGTCTCATGTGGACGTACTCGTCCCTCACCGCCGCAAACCTTCCGCCCGATGGCGGTGATGGCAGCCCTGCCACGAACGCGGACGCGCGGGTGCAGTGCGAAGCCGCGACGATCGGCGGAACGAAGGGGTGGCGGTTGCCCACGCGTCTGGAGCTGCTCTCCATCACCAGCCCGGACAACGCGCACGCGTTCACGGACGCGTTTGACTCGCCGTCGTACGACTACCTGGTGATGTGGGTGGCAACAGACGACCCAAGCCGCCAGACGATCTACGACGCTCACTACTTCCCGTACGGGTTCCGCGGAACGAACTCCTTCGCCGCCGGCCAGCTGAACTGCGTGAAGGCGCCGTACCCGGTGACCGCGCATCCGCAGCCGCCCGATCCGTCGCGCTTCACGCTCGCGTCGAACATCATGACGGACCACGTGACGGGCCTGGAGTGGTGGGCCACGCTGGACAACACGTCCAAGCAGTGGGACGCCGCCAACACCGCATGCACGAACCTGGCGCAGGGCGATGCAGGCGCGCCGATGGGCGCGAAGCCCTGGCGTCTTCCGACGTTGAAGGAGGCGGCGTCTCTCTGGCTCGAGAGCACCAAGACGTTCCCGACGCAGCTGGGCATCCCTGCGAACACGATCTACTTCTGGACGTCGTCCAAGTACAAGCCGCGGCCCGCCACAGTCAGCAGTCCAGGCTATTTTCGGCTCTATTTCGATCCGGTCGCCGGGCAGATGGACCTGTGGTTCGAGGTCGCCGACTTCGCCGCAACCCTCTGCGTGCGCGACCAGTAGCTACGTCGACGCAGCCAACCACTCCCCGCGCGTGAGCTCGAAGCCCTGCCCGGAGTCGCCGTCGATGATCGATGGGCCGATGCTCCGGAACCCGAGCTTCTCCAGCACGCGCAACGAAGCCATGTTCTCGGCCGCCACGAGCGCGACGACGCGAGGCAGCGCAAGCTCTCCGAAGCCGAACGCCAGCGATGCGCGCGACGCTTCGGTCGCGTAGCCCTTGCCCCAGTGATAGCGTAAGAAGCGGTACCCGAGATCCACCTGCCCCTCATCGGAGAGATCCTTCAGCCCGCACCAGCCGAGACGCTCGCCGCTCTCGCGATCAAGGACGACCATTCGTCCCATGCGTGCCGCCGCCTGCGTCTGCAAGCGCGCGATGCGTGAGCGTGCCTCTGCTTCGTCCGCGACCGGACCGTCGCCGGTGAAGCGCGTGACCTCGGGATCGAGGTTCAGCTCCCGCATGAACGCGACGTCCGTCAGATCGTGAAAGCGCATGCGCAGGCGGGGCGTGTCGAGCGTGAACGTCACGCCTTCAGTCTAATCGTCTGCGCGGGGTTCTCGTCATCGAGAGTCGGCGATAGTCTCGTCGTTGTGAGGAAGACCACCCCGAGCTCCGCGGTCGAGCAGCTCCTTGCCGCCCTCCTTGCCGACCCGCGCTCGGCTGCAAGCGCTGTCTCCAAGGCGACCGATGGAAAGAGCGCCAAGGACGTGCGGAGCGCGCTCAAGAGCGATGCGCGCTTCGGCCCTCCGCTGCGCGCGGCGATTCGCGATCCGAAGGTGCTGCAAGACGCGCCCTGGCTCGTGCAATTCCTTGGTCATCTACGCTTCGTGCCGGCCGTGCCCGAGCTGCTCTCGGTGTGGCGTCGGCGCGATGAGCGCGTCTCCTACCAGGCGGGTCAGGCGCTGCTGCGGATCGGCGAACCGAAGGCGCTCGAGGCCATGGCCGACGATCTGGAGAAGACGCGCGGGACCGAGACCTCAGTCGCGCTCGACGCTGTGTTCGTGCTCGGGCCAGCGCGCGCGTACGACAGGCTCGCGCCGCTCGTGAAGTCGGTGAAGTCAGCGTCAAAGCTCACCGCGCCGATCCTCTATCGCGTCGCAGAGGAGACGAAGCCGTTCGTGACGGAGCCACGATGGCAAGCGCTCGCGATTGAAGTCCTTCGTGATGGTCCGAAGGACGCGCTCGATGCCGCGCGTGAGCTGCTCACACGCGCGCTCACGAAGGCGCAACTGCGCGCAGCACTCGCGCCGGCCGCGCCCACCCAGGCACCCCGAAAAGCCCCGGTCCCGGGCGCTCGCGAGGAGACGTTCGTTCGCGCGCGTGCCGCTGTTGCAAGGCATCTGGCGTCGCTGCCGAAGACTGCGTGGACGCCCGCGACGAAGAAGAGCGCCCGCGAGCTCTCCAGGCTGGAGGCGCTGATAGGGCCGCTGCCGGCATTCGTTCGCGCGTTCTACGAGTGCGCGTCTGGCCTTGATGCGCGCGGAAAGACGGCGCGCGATCGCAAGATCGTCTGCTCGCTCACGGAGGTCTGCAAGGAGGCGCGTGCCTGGGCCAGGCGTCACGACGTCGCGAACGCGCCGGCGGAAATGGTGCCGCCGTTCCTGTTTCCGATCTCGCCAGACGGCTACACGAAGGCGGGCTTCAGTGGTGGTCCATCGATCGGCTTCGAGATGCCCTGCACCGACGACGATCCCGCGCTCCTACACCTCCGCGGCAACCCGCGCTTCTCGAGTTTTCTGAAGCGCGCGAAGGCTTGATAGAAATCGGTCATGCGCATGCGCGGCCCGATGGTGTTCGTGACGCGCTCGCAGAAGCACGCCGACCGAATGAACTGCTCCTCGATCAGCGACGAGGCGAAATCGATCACGACCTTCTGAGCGCCACCTCATCTCTCAGATCCAGTCACTGGATTTTCTGATCCAGCGACTGGATCTTGCGGCTGCGCGTCTATGGCTTCGTGAGCAGCGCACGAAACGTGCGGACGGCCTGCATTGCGGTGGGCTTGTCCAGCAGCGGCAGCATCACGTCGAAATCCAGCCCGGGAAGGCACACGCTACGAGCACGCGTTTCGTACGCGTCGTCCCGCAACGCGTGCACCGTGATCACATCGTCCTTCCAGAACCAGACCTCGGGCACCTGGAGGCGGCGGTAGGCCTCGAGCTTGTCCATGCCTCCGCTCGTCCAGATGACCTCGATAGCAAGGTCGGGCACGTCACGGTCCTGATCGCCGAGGATGTAGCACTCATCGGGCTCGAGCCCCGACTGCTTGGGGCCAGCGCGGAGCGTCCACTGACCGTACGGCGAGAGATCGATGCCGCGTTCGAATGCATACGCCTCCACGAGCCTGCCAAGGTAGGACTTCACGCGCTCGTGGTCTCTTGAAGGGCTCATGATCTCCAGCTCCCCATCGAGGTATGTGAGGCGCGGCGTTCCTTTCTCGCCGCGCAGTTCGAGGTGCGCCTCGTAGTGCGCCCACGGAACGTTGTGAAGGACGACCCGCTGATCGGCCGTGGGCACGTGCTCACCGGGCGCTACGTGTGTGGGGACCGCGACCATGTGATCATTCTAGCAGCGCCACAGCGGCGCCGGGGGACTCCTTCTTGTTCCCACTGCTCCTTGCCGAGATGATCCACCGCGATCAGGACCAGGTCCTCTTCGTAGACCTTGGCCCTGCCGATGGGCGGGCGCTCACGTGTATCGCGTCCATGGGCAGGGCCTACACATGCCCTTCCAGATCCAGTCGGCCGATCAGAAAATCCAGTGACTGGATCTCGCGCCGCGCCGCCGCCATGGGGCGCGTTCACACCACGATCGCACATCTCTCCGGCGCCGTCCGCGGAGCTGTCACTCTCGATCGAAGCGCTCGCGGTAGTCGCTCGTGCAGTAGCGCGAGCGGTGAAGTGATCGCGCGATAGCCGCACCCGCTCGCGTTCGGCACTGTTCCCTGACAATTTTCTTGGGTCAGCGGCTCCTGAAGGCGAAGGCGGTCAAGGGCGTGGAGCGGTGGCTCGACCTCAAGGCGGCCTGGAACGACTGCCTCGCGCGCTGCGAAGGTCGACCGCGACGCGACGGCCGCATGTCTGCTCGATGCTCGACGGCATGGTGCGCTCGAAGGAGCAGAACCCAGCGCGAACGTCGGCGTCTGCAGGCCGTGCGACGCGCGCCCTTCTGAGATACAACTGCGTCCATGAGCAGAAGCATCGCCTCGGGCGCAGCGTTCATCGTCCTCGCCATGTCCCTCATGCATTGCACCGCTGGCAGCGTTGGCAGTCCGATCGCCGAGCCGTCATCGTCGAGCGGCGCAGACGGGGGCGCGTCCACCTGCGGCTCCAAGACTTGCAACGGCACGCAGTTCTGCGACGCACGAAAGACCGCTGTCTGCGTGTCGATTCCCTCGTCTTGCAATGGCATGCCGTCGTGCAACTGCATCACGCCCATTGCTCCGGGGTGCTGCGTCACCGACCTCCGCGGCAATGTGGCCGTCGAGCCCACCAGCTCGTGCCAGTGAGGACCGACACGCGCCACTGACCTACGCGCAGGCGTAGGCTTCGTTCAGCCCGACCAGCTCGCGCACGTCCACGCAGTCGATGCCGGTCTCCCGGAAGAGCAGGGTCGCGGCGGAGGCAAGGCCCGCCTGCCGCTCTTGGGCGGGGGCTGCGAGCGCTGCCTTGAGCGCCTCGCGGACCGTGAGGGGGACGATCTCGTTGTAGCTGAGGAGTGATGCCATTCGTAAGCCCATGGTGTTGTGATGCGGCAACCACCGGGTGCGTTGCACTATTCCCACGCCATTGACCCAGTCGACCGAAGGGCCATGCGAAGATGGCCCATGAGCGCCGCGGAGCTCGAGAAGCTCGCAAAGTACGAGGAGGCGATCCGCGAGCTCGAGGCGCGTGAGGCGGACCTGGCGAGGAGCCGCGGCGGCTACATGAAGATCTTCACCGCGCTGGCGCTCGTCTCGCTCGCCGGCTTCTTCTGGAACGTTTGGGCCGGAGCCGCCACGCTCTTCACCGGCGTCCTCATGTTCATCTTCGGCGTCTACGTGGTGCGCGTGCGCGCCGGAGACTACTCGCTCGAGCTCATGCATCTGCGTGAGACCGCCGAGGAGCTCAGGTCGACGATGCGCGCGCCGTCTCGTCCCAGCGACGAATGAAGACCAGCGGCAGGAGGCAGATGGCGCCCCCGAACCCGAGCGCGAAGTTCTTCGAGGTGTGATCAGCGATGATTCCCCCGAGCAAACCCCCGAGGCCGATCGCGACAGCGTTCGCGGAGGTGAGCACCGTGTAGTGGAAGCCCGCGTCGCGCTTTCGCGTGGCCGTCATGAGCGCTGCGAACAGCACGGTGGTGCCGAAGCCGCTGGTGAAGTGCTCGCTCGCGACCGCAACACCCGTGAGCGCGCGCGGCGCGCCTCGCGCGAATGCGAGCAGCACCGGCACGCAAACCGCGGCCTGGGCGAACGCGGACACGGCCAGCGCGCGCCGCTCCGTGAGCACGCGATGCGCGACGCCGCCCAGGAACGCACCCACGAGGCTCATCACGGTGCCCACCGTCACGGCGATGAGGCCAATGTCCGCCTCGCTCCACTTCGCGTCCACCAGCATGGGCTTGATGAGTCCGCTCTGCACGTGCAACCCCAGCTTGAACGTCACGGCGAGCAGAAGCGCGCCACGTGCCGAGGGCGACACCACGTGCGCGAACAGCACGCGAAACGAGGTTCCGCCACTGCTCGAGCTGGAAGGCGGCGCACTGGCAGCTGGCGAACTGGAAGGCGGCGCGCTGGCGCGGGAGGACGACGCGCTCGCGCTGGGCTCCGTCACCGCGAACGCGGCCAGGCTGGTCGCGAAGACCAGGCCCGAGCACGCGAAGAGCGTGGCGCGTGCGCCGATCACGTGCCCGAGCACAAGGAGCCCCGCGCCGCCCGCAAGCATGCCCACGCGGTAGCCCGCCACCTGCGCGATGTTGCCGTACCCGCGGTCCGCCAGCGTGAGCGCGCGCACCGCAAACGCATCCACGAACACGTCCTGCGTGGCCGCGACCAGCGCTGCCAGCGCCGTCACCACGAACCAGAAGACCGGCGCCTCCGTGAGTCCAAAGAATGTGTAAGATGCAATCAATCCCGCGAGCACGATCTGCAGCGCGAGCAGGATGCGTCGCGTGCGCGCGCGGAGCCGCGGAAGGTCGCCCAGCTTCGCCCACAGGATCTTGAGCTGCCACGGCAGCTGCAGGTACGAGAGCGCAGCGATGGCGGACAGCGTGTAGCCCGCCTTCCTGAGCACGACAGGCAGGTACTCGGACGCGAGCCCGAAGGGGATCCCCTGCGCCAGGTAAAGAAAGGTCAGGCTGGCCAGCGTGGCTGTCCGGCTGACGGGCGAGACGGACGAGCTCCGCACGGTACCGATCCTATCTCCAAACAGGTGAGATCGGCGGCGGGTTGGACTAAGGAGTGCGTCGTGAAAACCTCCACTATTCTAGGTTCGCTGGCGTTCGTACTTGGCCTCCTCGCGTGTGGCGACAAGGAGCTGCCGCCGCCCGGGACCCCCCAGGGCGCGCAGTCCGCGGGCACGCTACCCACGGCACCGCCACCGGTCGACGTGAAGCAGACCAAGGTGGCGGACATCGCGATCCTGCCAAACGTGCGCGCAGCGGTCGATGCCACCGATCGCGCGGCGGATGATCGCGCGCTCGACGCGGGCCGGCGTCCAGACGTGGTCTTCTCGTTCTTCGGGGTGAAGCCCGGGATGAAGGTCGCGGATCTCGCCGCGGGTGGCGGCTACACGACCGAGCTCTTGGTTCGCTCCGTCGGGCCCACAGGCAAGGTGTGGGGACAGAACTCGCCCGAGCTGCTCGCCAAGTTCCTGGAGAAGCCCTGGTCAGGGCGCCTCGCGAAGCCGGTCAACGCGGGCATCGTCAACGCGCCGCGCGCGTTCGAGGAGCCACTGCCCGAGGACGCGAAGGACCTCGACGCGGTGATCATGGTTCTCTTCTACCACGACCTCTACTGGATCGGCTCCGACCGCGCGAAGATGAACGCGTCCATCATGAAGGCGCTGAAGCCCGGCGGGATCTTCGGAGTCGTCGATCACTCGGGTCGTGCCGGAACGGGCAGCTCCGAGGCGGCGACTCTCCATCGCATCGAAGAGAAGGTGCTCGTGGAGGACATCACGAAGGCCGGCTTCAAGCTGGTGGAGGCGACGGACGCGCTGCGAGAGCCGGGCGACACGCGCGACTGGAACGCATCACCCAAGGCGGCCGGTGAGAAGCGCGGACACAGCGATCGCTTCGTGCTGAAGTTCCAGAAGCCCTGACATGCTCATCGTCCACCATCTGGAGAACTCCCGTTCGCAACGCGTGCTGTGGCTCCTCGAGGAGCTCGCGCTTCCCTACGAGATCAAGCGCTACGAGCGCGACGCGAAGACGAAGCTGGCGCCAGCGTCGCTCAAGGCGGTGCACCCGCTCGGCAAGTCACCCGCGATCTCGGACGGCGAGCGCGTGGTCGCGGAGACGGGCGCGATCGTCGACTACGTGATCACGCGCCACGCCGACGGTCGACTCATGCCCGCGGTGGGTACGGACGAGCATCTGCGGTACGTGTACTGGACGCACTTCGCGGAGGGCTCGCTCATGCCGCCGCTGCTCGCGCGTCTGCTCTTCGCCACCGCAGCCGAGAAGGCGCCGTTCCTGGTGAGGCCGATCTTGAAGGGCGTCTCGAAGGCGGTGAACAAGGCGTATCTGGGACCGACGATCGAAGCCGCGCTCGATCTCATCGAGGTGGAGCTGGGCAGGAGCGAGTTCCTGGCCGGCAGCGAGCTCACCGGAGCGGACATCATGATGAGCTTTCCGCTGGAGGCCGCGGGCAGTCGCGGCGGCCTGGGCGAGCGGCCGCGCATCAAGGACTGGCTCGCGCGCATCCATGCGCGTCCGGCCTTCAAGAAGGCGCTCGAAAAAGGCGGTCCGTACGCGTACGCGTGATGAGTCGCGATGGTCGAGGTCGAAGTCGAGGTCAAGGTCGAGGTCGAGGTCGAGGTCGAAGTCGAGGTCGAGGTCGTAGTCGAAGTCGTGGTTGCCCAACGCTGGACCACTGCACGCACGTCACCCAGATTCCGTCCGGAGCCCTCGCGCCCGCTGTTCTCGCTCCGATTCCGCCTCGAAACACCCCGCGCGGCGGTGTTTTCTTCGCTTTTGCTCTTGCAAAGAAGTCGGCCGCGACTATTGTCCGCGTCCCCTCACTCCGATCGGCGTGTGGGGCACCGCTTCCGGTTGAGGAAGCAGTGACGTTTGCAAAGCGGCCGTAACGGCGCGCGCGCATCGCTGGGAACGCAGCAGCTCATATCGGGCCGCAGCAAGCCTTCCGACCGCACGTACGACGGCGCTCTCTGAAAGGTCTCTGTAATCATGGTCAGCAAGGCGATTGCCCGCTTCGCGCGTATCAGCGTGCGAAAGGCCCGAGTTGTAGTGGATCTCGTTCGCGGCCGTCAGGCCGGCGAGGCTCTCCAGCTCCTCGAGTTCACCCAGAAGTCCGGCGCCCCGGTCCTCAAGAAGGTGATCGAGAGCGCGGTCGCGAATGCGCGCACCGTCAGCCCGGGCGTGGACCTCGACTCGCTCTTCATCGAGACCGCCTTCGTGGACAAGGCGCCCAACAAGCACATGCGCCGCTGGCGCCCGCGGGCCATGGGCCGCGCGACCCGCATTCAAAAGGGCACGAGCCACATCACCATCGAGCTTGGCTCGCGCCAGTAATCAGAGGACCAAGAGGAACACATGGGTCAGAAAGTACATCCGTACGGCTTCCGCCTCGGCGTGATCAAGACGTGGAACTCGAAGTGGTTCGAGGACAAGAACTACGCAAAGTGGCTCCACGAGGACATCCGCATCAAGCGCGCCGTCAAGGACTACCTGATGAACGCGAACATCGCGGGCGTCGAGGTCGAGCGCGCCGCGAACAAGGCGAAGGTCATCGTCTTCACCGCGCGCCCCGGCATGGTCATCGGCAAGGGTGGCAAGGGCATCGA
>JBBRNJ010000124.1:0-17907 GCA_038230375.1 Polyangiales bacterium
CAGCACCGCCAGGCTCGCCATCGCCCACGCCCTCATTCGCTGGCTCCCGCGATGCCCGCTATGCAGAAGAGAATGCGAACACGCTCTCACGCGGGCAGCGCCGAGACGTTCCGGCAGGAACGACATCCCGCAGTAGTGCTAAGAGCGTGTGCCGCCTCGGCGTCGTGTGGGAAACTGCGCGACGCCGTTCAGATCACAGCAAGGAGAGGAGGCGGGCGCGCAGCGACTCACTGCTCTTCTGCGCGCGGCTCTTGACGATGTCCACCGCGTCACGTCGAGAGAGGGTCAGCGCGGTGCGCGCGCACGCCACGATCAGCTCGTCGTGGGGCGCATCGCCACGGATACGCGACAGCATGCCGGAGCCAAGAAGCACCGCGGTGAGCGTCACGCGTGTCGCGGTCCCTCGCGCCTCTGACATGGGCGTGGCCAGCGCGTCCGCAGCCGCGAGCCGAACCTCGAGGGCCGCCCGCTCCTGCCCGGTGACCAGCGCCTCCAGTCTGCGCACGAGCGCTTGGTCGATCTCGCCCAGTGCGCCGAGCGCACGCAGCGCCGCTGCGGCAACAGCGGGTATCTCCGCGCGCGCGTACCTTCGCGCCACCTCTGCCAGCTTCGGATCGGGAAGCCGGGGGATCGCCATCAGCAGGTCGCAGACCAGCGCCGCATCGGAGGTGAGGGTCTCGCCATTCGGAGCCATGCGGTCGAGCGCGTCGCGTAGAACGGGGATCGCGGCCGCGCCGACCCTGCGCATGAGGGCGACGAAGCGACCACGCGACCACGTGAGATTCACGGTGCGGCTGGCGTCCAGGCGCACGGCGTAGAGCGCGGAGGCGCCAGCGTGCTGCGCCCATGAAAGGATGGACGCGACGTGCTCGCTCGGCTCCGTCGGATCGGACAGCGTGCGTTCGACGAGCGGTCGTAACGTCTCGCGACTCGCAATGGTCTGGAGCAGTGCGAGCGCCCGTGCACCGGGGCCCATGGCGGTCGCCGCGGAGCCGAGCTTCGCAGTGGCCTCTGCGTAGATCGCCGCCATCGCGCGGACGATGCCAGAGAGCGCCCCGGCCTCGCCGCGCTTCGCCAGCGGCAAGATCGCCATCTCCAGATGGTCGACCGCATCTGCGAACGCAGGACCGCTCCGCAGCGCGACGATCGCATCCAGACGTTGCTTTGGCTCTGTCACCAGCTCTGTCGCAAGGAGCTCGCCCTCGTGATAGCCGCCGGAGGCCGCCGCCATCATCGAGCTGTCGTAGCTCGCCGCAGCGTCCTCGATCCACGCTTCACGGCCCCCGGTCCCAGGGGACTCCACGGGCGCCGCGTCCTGCGTCGTCTTCTTCGCGAACGGGCTCGTCAACGCGGGCGCGGAATGGGAGTCCGGCGCGAAGTGAAGCTCCTTCAATGCATTCCGCATCGCGCGGATCGAGATGAAGCGATCGGCCGGCGCCTTCGCCATGGCGCGCAGGATGATCTGCTCGAGTGCGGGGTCGAGATCTGCGATGAGCGACGACGGTCGCGGCGGCGCATCCAGAATGTGCGCGCGCGCCAGCTCCGTCACGGTCTCGCGCTGGAATGGCAGGCGGCCCGTGACCAGCTCGAAGAGCAACACGCCGCACGCGTAGAGGTCGGCGCGTCCGTCTATGGGTTCTCCCATCAGAACTTCCGGTGCCATGTACTCGGGTGTGCCGCAGATGTCCTCGCCGTTGCCCGTGTTCGCTGGCGCGGTCGCGATGCCGAAGTCGCAGACCTTCACCAGGTCGAACGTCAGGCCCTCGTCGTCCAGGCTGGGCACGAGCAGGATGTTCGCCGGCTTGATGTCGCGGTGAATGACGCTGCGGGCGTGCGCATGCCATAGGCCTGCGCAGATCTGGATCATCACAGCCACGGCACGCGACTGCGGCAGCGCGCCACCGCGGAGCTCGTACTCCAGCGATCGTCCGTGCAGGTACTCCATCGATAGATAGAGGAGCCCGTTCGGCTCTTCGCCGAAGTCGATCACGCGCGTGAGGTTCTTGTGATCGAGGAGGCTCGCTGCAAGCGCCTCCGCGTGGAACCGCTCGCTGAAGACCCGCCCGGCGTTTGCGCCAGCGAGGAGCACCTTCACGGCGACCGTCATCTGCAACTCGCGATGGGTGGCGCGATACACCTCGCCCATCGCGCCCGCCCCGAGCTTTGCGTCGAGCCGGAGCTTGCCACCGCCGAGCACCGCGCCGACGAGTTGTGGCGCTTCTGCGCGGTCGGGACAGGGTGGCTGTGACGAGTCGGTCGAGTGCTGGGGGCCGGGGGTCGCTACCAGCGCGTCGTTGTTCGGGCTGGCACGAGGCATAGGACGCACGGGTGCACGCGACGTGCCCGTGCGCCAGCGACTACGCCCGCGTCAGAGTCGTCCGGTCAACCAGAGACCAACCAGCACGAGCAGGATCAAGCCGGCGGGAGACCAGCCGGCGTAGCCAACGCGAGAGTGGCCGTAGCCACCGCCGCCGAGCGCAAGAACAAGCAGCACGACCAGGATGATGAGCAACATGCACCTACACGGAGCACGATCCGGGCCGTTGCTACGTCGCGTGGAGAGTCACGCGCGCCGTATCCGCGCCTAGCCGTGCGCGTGATCGTCGTCCTCGCGCACGCCGTGCGCGTGCTCGTGATGGACGTCGGGCGCGTGCTCGTGGTCGTGCGTCATGCCCTGGTGTTGGTGCGCGTGGGAGTGCTCGCCGGTCACCGGTGGCTCGTGCGTGTGCGTGTGATGCCCGTCGTCGTGGCGGTGCGGGTGCTCGTGCAGGACGGGCTCGTGCGTGTGCGCGTGGTGATGGTGCTCCGTGAGGTGGAGCCACACACCTGCGGCAAAGAGCAGCACCGCGAGTCCCGCGCTGGCGGAGAGACCGCGCGAATCGCCCAGGGTCCAGGAGAGCGCCGCGCCTACGAACGGCGCCACAGCAAACACGGAGCCCGTGCGCGCCGCACCCAGCCTGCGCTGCGCGGTGAGGTAGAGGCGCAGGCTGAGCCCATAGCCCGTGGCGCCGCACGCAAGGAGGGCGGCGGTGGCGGCTGCAGAGGGCAGCGGCTCGTTCATGAGGAGCGCGACGGTGGTAGTGGCCGCGGCGCCGAGCGCGCCTTTCGCTGCGACCACGAGCACTGGATCCTGCTCCGACAGGCCCCGCGTGAGCACATTGTCTGCGGCCCATGCGAGCGTGGCGAGCGCGATCGCAAGGGCGCCAAGCGCGCTGCCTCCTCCGCCCGTCGGCGCCGTGAGCAGGAGCGCCGATGCACCGAGGGCCATGCACGCAGCGGCGAGGAGCACGCGCCGACCGATCGCCTCGCGGAAGACGAGCCACGCGAGAAGCACCGTGAAGAGCGCCTCCAGGTTGAGGAGCAGCGAGCCGACGGTGGCTCCTGCACGCTGCAGTCCCCATGCGAGCAGTGCGGGCGCGATCGCCGCGCCGAAGAGCGCGATCAAGAGGAGCCGCCCGAGATGCGCACGCGCGAGCGGCGCGCCGGACGATGGGAAGATGCGGCCGAACAGCGCAGAGGAGAGCGCCGCGCCCGCGTAGAGGAGCGCCGCGGTGGTGAACGGCCCCAGCCCCTGTCCGGAGCGCGCGACGATGGGCGCGGCCACGCCGAACGAGAGCGCGGCAAGGAGCGCTAGCGAGACGCCAGCGGCGATGGGCGAGGTCCTGCGGCTCACGCGATGAGGGTAGCAGGACACGGCGGTGGCGTTACACTGTCACGATGCAGTTGCGCGACGTACTCATCGAGCCCATCGGCGGTGACCTGCTCGCGTTCGCGCAGTGCTGTGCGCTCGATGCGACCGTGTTCCCGCACTGCAGCCTGCCGGCAGACGCGACGCACGCCGTGCTCGTAGCGCGCGCGTCCGAGGGTGGTCCCGTGATCGGGTTCGCAGCGACGCAACGGCTCGGTCGGCGACTTGCGATCATCGGGCTCGCGGTGGACGCGAAGCACAGGCGCGGGGGCCTGGGCGGCGCGCTGCTCCGGCACGTGATCTCGCGCGCGGAGGACCTGGATCTGCGCGAGGTCGGGCTGCACGTGGCGGTGCAGAACACCGCGGCGATCGCGCTCTACGAACGCGAGGGCTTCCGGCCCGTGCGGCGCCTGCAATGGTTCTATCGCAGGGGCGACGCGTGGGAGATGGTGAAGCGGCTCTGAGCGTGCTCTGCGAGCCAGCGCTCCTGGCGTCCCGGCTCCACGGTGTCCTTTCGCGCGGCCCTCACAAGCGCGATCGCGGTGTCGGCGTCGCGTCCAGTCTCGATGAGGCATGCGGCGACCACGAGGCCCGTGCGTCCAACGCCTCCGCGGCAATGAACGAGCACGTTCCTTCCGTCGCGCGCGGTCGTGAGGATGCGTGAGACAAGGGCAGTTATCGCAGCGCGGTCTCTGGGTACGCCTCCGTCCTTGATGGGAACGTGCGTGGTCTCCATTCCGAGCGCGTGCGCCTTCGTGAAGAGGTCCAACATGCGAAAGCTCTCGAGCTCCCACTGCTCGATGAGGCATGCGAGGAGCGAGATCTGGAAGGCGTCGGCGAGGCGCGCCAGGTCCGTGTCGAGATCGCGGTTCCACGGTCCGTCGATCCCCCAGGTCTTCTTCCCGGGCGCGAGGGTCATGCCGATGAGCCCCGTCGCGCCGGGAATGAGGCCCTGCGGAAGGAAGTCGACGAGGATGGGGTGCGAGGCCGAGGTCTTCGGGCTCGGCTTCTGCACAGCGCCTGGTGCCGCCGCGTGGCTCATGCTTTCGGAAGCATAGCGGTCCGGTTGTGGCGACCGCCGGGCACCCAGGTGATCTTCGCATCGCCTGGGTAGCGGCACTCGCGAACGTGTGCCTGCGTCTCGGGCTGCAGCAAGAACGTCTGGAAGGCGAGGGCGCCGTCCGCGTTCACGTTCGCGATCTTCGCGGGCTTCACGATGATGGAGACGAGCATGCGCTGCAGCAGCGGGTCTCCGAGCACGAGCGGTTCGAGTGTGGTCGACTTCTCGCGAAGGAACGGTGTGAGGCCCCAGAAGACGTACGCCTGCTTCTGCTCGGCCAGGTGGATGGCGTCGATCTTGCGGAACTTGCGATCGTCCAGGAGCCAACCCGCGCGATCCGGCCTTCCGGCAACGTTCCAGAGCAGCTCGGTGAGGTAGCGGACGCCGTCGATGTCGTTCAGGACGAACGGCGACTTCGTCTGCGCGATGCGCCGGAAGGCCTCTCCCACGTCCTCGAGCCCGCGCACCTTGGCGGGATCGCTCCTCGGGCCAAGGAGCGCCATCTGGTTGGAGAAGAGCGTGCGCGGCCACTCGCCAAAGCCATCCATCACGAACTGCTCGGCGTGCTTGTGACCGTAGTGCGAGATCGCCAGGTCCGCCTTGCCGAGACGGGCCAGGCCATAGACGTCGTCAGTGGAGGTGAGCTCGATGCGGAGGCCGGACGTCTTGTTGAACTCCGCGATGAGCGACGGCAGCACGTTGCCTTCCACGGCAGTGGGCACGCTGACAACGCGAACGCGTCCCGCGTCCTTGGCCGTTGCGTCGAGCGGTGTGGCCGGCGTGGGCTCGGGCGCTGGGGGCACGACGGAAGCGTTTTCCTTCGGCTTGCTGCAGCTAGGGAGCGCACCGATGATCGCGCCGGCCGCGGCAAGTCGCACGAAGTTGCGCCGACCACCGTGCGTGCCGCGACCGTCGCCGTTGCTCATCTTCACACCGTAGCACCTCGCAAAACATACGCAGCGAGCCGCGAGAGCGTATCCTCGCGTTCGCATGGGGCAGCGCACTCCCACGGAGACCCTCTTCGGTATCGTCGCCGCGTTCGTGGAGAAGCGCACGTGGAAGCAGGTGGAGCTCGCGCGGCGGCTTACGACGAAGCCCGAGACGATTCGCAAGCACCTCATGGAGATGCGGGCGGGCGGCTTCAAGTTGGAACGTGAAGAGGAGCATCCGCACGTCTTCTGGAGCGTGCCGAAGAACTGGTTTCCGGGGGCACTGCTCTTCAAGGCGGACGAGGTACCCGATCTCCTTCGGCTCCTGGGTCGTTCGCCGAAGAGCAAGGGACGCGACCGCCTGTTGGAGGTGGTGGCTGAGCGCCTGCAGGGAGTGACGGGGTCACAGGCGAAGGAGCCCGGTGGCGTACACCCACCGGTTGTCACGGAGGACGAAGAGCGCTGGCTCGCCGTGATGGAGGATGCCGTGAACGCGAAGGCGGCGGTCAAGCTCCGCTACTTCACGACGAGTACGCGCAACGAGTCGTGGCGGCACGTGTCGCCGCATCGCATCGACCTGGGCGCGCGGCCCACGTTGATCGCCACGTGTCACAAGGCGAAGGCGCTGAAACGCTTCCGGGTGAGCAACGTGCTGGACGTGCGCATGGACAAGGCGGAGGCGTTTCGTGACGTCACACAGGCCGCGCTGGACGAGCTGGACCAGGGCAGCCTCGGCGGCTTCCGGCAGGCGGGTCCGAAGGTGGCGTGCGCGTTCTTCGTGCGCGATCCCGAGGCCGCGTGGGTCGCGCGGAACCTTCCTGACGAGCAGATCAAGCACGCGAGCGCGGATGGCGGCACGCGCTTCACGGTGGTGACGCCCGGCGTGGAGTTGCTTGCACGCTACGTCGCTGGGCTGGGAGCTGCGGCACGAGCCGAGACCGGCGAGCTCGCGGCGGCCGTGGAGAAGATCGCGAGAGGCGCGCTGGAGAACGCGCGTCCCTCCGCGATCCGTTAGCCACGGGAGGGACTGGTCATCGGCCTCTGCGCGCGCGCTCGTTTGCTTCGAAGAGTGCGAGCGAGCGCGGGTTCACGGTTGGTTCGGTGTCCTTCATCCACGCGGGGAGACGGCGCTTGGCGATCGCGTCGCGTATGTCCTCTTCCGTGAGGCCCAGGCGCTGCGCGGCTTCTGCGACTGTGAGCGTGTGCTGCGCAGCGAGATGCGCGGGATCCTGGCCGCGCACCGCCAGCTCTTTCCGGAGCAGGAGGTCCGCGAGTACGTACCAGAGCGGCTCCTCGAGCACGCGATGCGTGACCATCGGACGGCCGAACGTCTCCGTGTCGAGGATGGGGTTCTGCTCTCCGTAGACGAGCATGCGGACCTCCTCCACGCCTGCGCCAGCGTCCGCGACGGTCGCGCGCACCCGTTCGAGGTACGCGGCAACGTCGGGCTCCGGCTCGGGGTACTCGACGCGTTGACCAGAGATGGTCTCGTGAACGTGCAGCATGCGCGACCTGTCCATGAGAGGACGGTGAGTCGCGCAGTCCGCTTAAGGGGGGCGTGCGTTGGGAGCGGCTGCGCGTGCGCTCAGGCCATCTTGACCCAGCCGAGCTCCTCGAGCGCGGTGACGACGTTCGGGAGCATCGTCCACTTCACGGCCTCCTCGCCGGGCGAGCCGCCGCTGAACGTGAGCAGCACGGCGAGCGCGAACTTGGGCTCCAGCTTGAAGTGCTGGCAGAGCGCCTTGGCATACTTGCCGTACTGGCTGTTGACCACGCTGTAGCTCGCAAGGGCCACGTTCGGGTGGTCCGCGAGCTCCCAGGGCGTGATGGTGTGCTCGGGCGCGTGGTAGTGGGCGCTGAGAATCTCACGGACGGTGGACCGTCCGCCGACGCTCCGCAGCGCCGGTTTGCACGCGAGAAACGCCTCCTTGTATGCCTCGGCGGTGGGCACGTCGGCTTCGGGGAGGTTGAACGGCTCGACAGGCTTCTCCATGGCGGGCCACCCTAGCACTCCCAAGCCCCGAAATGTCTGGGTGTTAAGGAGGGGTGGTCACCCTTGGTTCCAGCTCGATCGAGGGGGAGATTCGGCCCGCGGCACGGTTGATGCTCCACGTTTCCGCATGCACGTTGACACAGAGACTGGTCTTGTCCTCCACCGCGGCCTGATGGTCCGCTCCACCCTCGTCATCCGTGGGCTGCAGGTGCTCGCCGGGCTCTTTGGCGTGACGTACTTGCTGTTCGCGATGCGCTTCCTGCTCACGTACGTGGGCGCGAACCGCCACGCGGGATTCGCGCAGTTCGTGTGGGATTGCACCGCGCCGCTCTACACGCCCTTCCGGTGGCTCCTTCACTCGGGCGACGATGGCGCGGGTCACCCAGTGGAGTGGTCGCTGCTCGTGGCCATCGCAGCCTACGGCGTGCTTCACGCCCTCTTGCGCAAGCTGGTGCTGGTCATCGGGCGCCCTCGCACCGACGCTTGAACGGCCACGTGCGTGCCACACCGTGGCAAACCTGCGCGCGCCTGCGACCCATGCGCTTCAGCGTCGGCAGATGCTCGGTTGCTTCGCCATCCGCTTGCAGCGGTCTCGTGCCAGCGTCGCGGCTTCGGTGTTGCCGTCGGCGCTCTCTATCCGAGCCAGGTGCGCATAGGCGTGCGCGTTGCCCATCAGGTCGCCCACCGCGAGCCATCGCAGGTAGGGTGCGGCGACTGCATCGAAGCCCGAGCTGGCCATCACCTCCGCATAGTCGGCGACCAGTGATGGCTCCGGCGTGGCTCCACCCGTCTTGGCGTCCTCGAGCGCCCGCGTGATCAGTCCCTCCGCGACGAAGAAGTCGTCCGTGGCCGCCGAGCCTGGGGTCGTGCGTCGGGGGTTCATGCGCACAGTGGCAAGGGCCCATATTCGCCGCATGCGCTGGACCAGCGCCTGATCCTGGTCGATCTCCGTCTTCGTCAGGTCGGAAGCGAGAGGTGCGGCGCCGATCGACATGATCATGCGGATGTGATGCTGCGCATCCAGGATCGCGCGCGCACGCGCCGGGTTACCGCCGGTCAGTGCCGCCTCCGCGCTCTGAACGAGCCGCACGTGCTTGTCGAGCTCCGCGCGCGTGACGTTGATGCAAGCGGCGGCATCGCGCGACGACAGAACAGGACCAAGCGAGAAAGCGATCACAAAAAATGCGAACACGACGAAGGGTCGCAGACGACGTGTCATTCCAGTTCGACCCGCAGGCCCCCTCTTCCTTTGTGAGCGCGGCCAACCCGCTCGGTGGCGCGACCGCGGTCAGCAAGGCCCCTGTCCGCGGCCACCCCAATCAAGCCACGCCCCTCCTCCCGCGCCCCCACGCCTGACGTCCACTTTTGCAAACATGCTTACAAATAGGCGCTCTCGCGGGAGGGGGATCGGAGGCGGGGCGGTGGGCATGGGGTCTGCTTTGGGGCCGGGCATGCATGCTGTCGCATTTGCTTTCAAGCGCGCTCATCTGCGGACGACCGAGATGGCTCGGCGTTGTGTGCGTCGGTTCGGGATCACGCCCGCACGCTACGACGTGCTCTATGCCATCTTCAAAGGCCACGCGAAGCGGCAGCGCGATCTGTGGAGCATGTTTCACGTGTCTCGCACCACGGTGTCGCGCATGGTTGCGGCGCTCGAGACGCTAGGGCTGGTCGAGCGGTCGCGTCCCGGCGGGAGGGCATCTCGCTCGATCTACCTGACCCGGAAAGGGGAGCGGTTGGTCGTAGAGGCCATCCGCGGTTGTCATCGCGCGATGCTTCTACTCTTCGAGTCGCTGTATCTGTCGGTTCGACATCGGCTCCACCGGGCGTGCAAGGTGGCCATGGAACTGGAGGATCCAATCTCGTGGGTGGCAAAGGAGTTCGGCGACCGCTCATGGTTCTCCTACCCGTACAACCACCCCGAGGATGTGGGCGGGCCCGGTTGACGGAGTGCACGGTCTCGCGGCGAACCGAAGAGTCTTCAGCTGCGGTGATGGCTCTGCGTGCGCGGGGCCAGTCGCTCGACGATCTCTTCGCTGCCCGCGGTGCAGGCGAGCGTCTTCGGGCCAGCTCGGAAGAGGATCTCCGCCTTCTCCGGGCCGCGCATGGAGGTGACCACGCCGTTGCCGAACTTCTCGTGCTTCACGAGATCGCCCGGCACGAGCGCGACGCTCACGCCGAATGCCTTGAAGTCCTCTGGCGCATGTCCCTGAAGCGCGCGGCGCCACGCTGCTTCTTCCGGGGTCTCCGGCCAACCCGGCGCCTCACCGGACACGCGCGTGGTCGCATCTTCCTTCTTCTGCCAGCCCTTCTCGAGCCCGCAGAACGAGGCAAGCACCTTCTGCACCGCGGGCGTGGCCTTCTCTCTGGCCATCGTGAGCGCGCCAAGCGTCATCAGCGCCGCACGGAGCTCCGCGGAAAAATCGTCCGGTGACTCGGAGCGCGTGGCGAGCTCGCCGAGCCGCACCAGCAGGTATGGACCCATCTCGGCGTCGACCAGATCCATGAACTGCGCGAGCAGCTGCGTGAAGCGCGGGCCCACGAGGAGAGCGAGGCCAGAATGCCGCCGATCAAGTGACGCAAGCGCGTCCTTCTTCGATCGCACCAGGTGCGGGGCGGGATCTTCGCCCACGTCGTCCGTTCCAAACATCGCGAGCCAGAAGATAGGAACGAAGCCGTCAGCGGTGAACGCGCGACCGGGGTGCTCCGTGATCACGCGGAGCTCCTCCTCGGTTGCGGGAAGCTCGGGGAAGGGCGAAGAGCCCAGATACACCTTATGACCCATGCTGCACCGTACATCATAGGGGGCCCCGCGTGTGTCACATTGCATGCCATCGACGCCGTCTACTTGAGTGGCGGGACTTTCGGGACGCAGGTTGACTGCCCGGCCCCCGTGACCTTGAACGGAGCACTGCCAAGCTTCGTGGTCGTCTTCTTCACCGGATCGAAGGCGAAGATCACGTCGTTCTCGAACGCGTAGAACGAGCCGCCCCAGAACGCGAGCGCCTGGCTCCCCGTTCCGTTCGCGGTGATGTCGTCCTGGCTCACGATCGCCGCGTTCGCCGGATCCAGCCCGTACAGCGTGTGGCTCGTCGCGTCTCGCAGGAAGAACAGCTTTCCTTCGCCGTTCGTCGTCATGTCGCCCTCTGTCGACGCGACGGAGAGGACGGGGTCCACGAGCTTGCGCTCGCCGGTGGTCACGTCGAACGTGTAGAGCGTGACGGAGTTGTTCATCAGGTAGAGGAGATTGTCGGGTGCCTTCGTCGTGCCGATGAACGTCAGCGAGAAGTCCGCATAGGGAAGATCGGGCACCCAGGTGGGCACCGCCGCGCACGACGCATCGCCGGTGCTGGCCGTGTAGAGCTTGCCGCCTGCGACGACCCACGCGATGCCTCGTCGGTCCACAGTCATGTGCGTAGGCTGCGTGAGGCACGATAGCTTTCCCACGAGCGTGAACTTCTGCGTCGGCGGGTCGAAGCTGTGGAGCGTGTCTCCTTCGCCGGTGACGTAGACAAGCGTCGCCGCCCGCGAACAGCCCTCGGGGAGCCCCGCGTCCAGCAGCGCACCCGCGTCCAGGCTCGGGTCCGCCACCACGAACGGCGCGCCGCTATCGATGCCCGCATCCTCCACGAACCCGGTGGAAAGGTTGCCCCGCGCGCACGCGACGCCGAGCATTGGCAGCATGAGCAGGCGCCATGAGCGCACGGGGAAGAACAGCCGCACTGCAGGATTCTAGCAGGTCCGCAACGCTTGACCTTGCACTCGCTTCCTCCTACACCCGCCCTTAGATGCGCCTGCTCGCTTCCACCCTCCTCGTTGTGTTTTGCCTTGGCTTCGGCCTGCTCGCCTGCAGCTCCGACGCTAGCTCGGACGGGACCAGCACCGCCGGCACCGACCCCGCCGCGGTCGATGGCACGGATGCCGGCTCGGGCAACACCGACCAGCCCACAGGCATGGGCACGGACGCGGGCCACGCGAAGGACGCGATGTCGGACGCTTCGGGACCCACGTGCCTGGAGAAGCTCACCACGCTCGGCGTCCCATGGAAGGCCACCGCGGCGCGCGGCGTCGTGGACGCCGTCTTCGTGAAGGACCGCATCAACGGCGTGCTGTTCGCGTTCGAAGAGACCACCACGCCGGCCTCCGATCCCATGGCGTGTGAGTTCGTGCTCGCGCTCCACCACTTCGCCGACTACCTCAAGTCGCTCAACATCGATCACGTCGGCACGCTGGGCTCGTACTGCTACCGCTGCTGCTGCGCATGGAGCACCACGAATGACTGCCGCGGCCTGACCGATCCGGAGCCCATGTGCGGCGCCAACGGCTACTCGAACCACTCGTGGGGTCGCGCCATCGACGTGCGATACGTCTACACCAAGGCCGGCAAGCGCTACGACATCAACGACCCGAAGACGTTCGTCATGAACACGAGCACCACGTCCGCCACCTGTGCGGCCGCTTCCACGCAGACGGGCGACAGCAAGTTCCTCTACGACCTCGTGTGCGGGGCTGCGCAGGCGCAGGTCTTCTCCACGCTCCTCACGCCGAACTTCAACTCGGCGCACCGCAATCACTTCCACCTCGACATCGGCCAGTCCGGACCGCCCAAGGGCTTCTCCGTGCAGAGCCGTCGCCTCCGCATCGACGTGGCGGATGGATACGACAACAGCTGCGGCGACGAATAGGCGTTTTGCGGCGCCGCCAGCGAACGAAAAGCTAGGTATCCTCTAGGCGTGCGTCGCGCGCTTCCTCTTCTGCTGATCCTCGTCACTCTGGGCTCGTGCAAGAGCATGTGCGGCGCGTCGGGCTCCGACGTCTCGTCCGGACCTGCTGCTGTGCCTGCCGCAGATCGGAAGGCGCTGGTGCATCACGTTGGTCGCTTCTTCGGCAAGGACGCGGAGGGCGTGACGTTCACGTATCCGAGCGCGCAGCTCCGCGCTCGTTTCTCCGGTACCAGTCTCGTCGCGAGGCTCGCGGACCCGCAGGGACAGAACCAGTTCTCCGTCATCGTCGACGGCGCGCCACCGGTGCTCCTCAGGATGAACCCGGTGCAGCGCGAGTACACAGTCGCGTCGGGCCTTGCGCCTGGCGAGCACGACATCGCGATCATTCGCCGCACGGAGACGTGGTTTGGCGCCACGCGGTTTGGTGGGTTCATCACGGAGCCCGGCGCCGCGCTCGTCGAGACGAAGGAGCCTTACGCGCGCACCATCGAGATCGTCGGCGACTCGATCTCGTGTGGGTACGGCGTGCACGGCACGAGCGCGAGCTGCTCGTTCTCGCCGGAGACCGAGGACTCCACTGTCGCGTACGGCGCGCTCACCGCCGCCACGTTCGGCGCGGCGCACGTGGACCTCTGCTGGTCCGGCCGCGGCCTGCTCCGCAACAACGACGGCTCCACCACCGACACCATGCCGGAGCTCTACGACCGCGACTGGGATGAACCCCGATATGCCGCCGACGTGGTCGTCGTGAACCTGGGCACCAACGACTACTTCGCGGGCAGCGATCCAGGCGCGCCGTTCGAGACCGCGTACGTCGCCTTCGTGAAGAGGCTGCGCGCGGTCCATCCGAACGCGTTTGTGATCTGCGGTATAGGATCCATGCTCACCGGCGCGGAAGCGGCGGCCGCGCGTGAGCACGTACAGAGCGTGGTGCGTTCCATCAACAAAGGCGGCGATGCGAAGGTCGCATTCGTCGACTGGGCACCGCAGGACCCTGCGGATGGTGTGGGATGCGGCAACCACCCGAACGAGAAGACCCAGAAGAAGATGGCCGATGTGCTCACGGCAAGGGTGAAGGAGCTGCTGCCCTCCTGGTAGGGGGTTGTAGGGCACTCTTGGGCAGTTGGTCGCCGGTTCGGATGGCCGGCCCTCTGCTATCATTCAATGATGCGACATTCTATTCGCGCACTGGTGTTCGGGTCCGTCGTGGCCGCAGCCGCGATCGCCGCTGCATGCGGCAGCTCCAGCGACAGCACGTTCGGCGAGGGCGCTGGCGACGGCGGCGACGAGTCAACAGGGCCGCAGCCGTGCGTCACAGGGTTCGGCGGTGGCTGCAGCGACGGCGGCGGGAATGGCGAGGGCGGCATCCTCAACGTCACAGCGCTCGTGTTCGATCCTCCGACCGCGACGCTCACGCTGGACGGCATCAACCCCGGGCTCGCGAAGTACACGCTGAAGGCCACGTTCCCGAACGGCACGATGGGCATCGTCACCGCGCAGTCGCTGCAGTTCGACCGGCCCGATGTCGCCACGCTGGTCCCCGGCTCGCCCGTGGGCCTGAACGCCGCCGGGCTGTTCGCAGGTACGGGTACTCTGCACGGAGTTTACGGAGGTCGTGAGGCCACGGCCACGCTCACCGTACTGGTCCACGCGAAGAGCGTGATGAGCGGCGTGGACCCCGCCGCGGTGATCGGCCTTGATGCCGCAGGCCTTGGCGCCGACCCCAAGGTCACGTCGCTCCTTTATCCGTATGACCTCACCGTGTTCCCGCTCGGCCTCGCGTCGCCGCTCCTCATGTGGACCGCGCCCAACACGACCGACACCTACAAGATCCACGTCGAGGAGAAGAACTACACGTTCGACACGTACGCGGTGCCCGCGAAATCCGGCCAGCTGCGCATGGACCAGACCATGTGGGATCGCGTCACCGCCTCCAACACCGGCGATCCGCTGAAGGTCACGCTGTCACGCTGGGACTCCGCAACGAAGGCCGCGTTTGCTTCGGCGGCGGAGTCGTGGACCGTGGCCCCCGCCAGCCTGCGCGGCGCCATCTACTACTGGACCACCAGCACCGGCGGTCACATGTCGCGCATTCGCCCCGGCACCGGCGCGCTCCCCGAGCAGCTGAACGGCGGCAAATGCATGGGCTGTCACGCCGTCAGCGCGGACGGAACCACGCTCGTCGCAGCCGTCGAGGGCGAAGGCTCCACCGACAATGGCGATCAACGTGGCTGGGTCTCGTACGACCTCCCCGACGCGTCCATTCGCAAGGAGCCGCACCTCTTCGGCGGCAACGTCGCAGTCAATCCGAACGGCAAATACACGGTGTTCGGCACCACGCCGCTCCGCATCGCGGACACCGTCACCGGTGTCGAGAACCAGGACGCGGGTCTTGCGATCGCGCTCGACCCGGGCATGAACACCCTCGCGCATCCTGCGTTCTCGCCGGATGGAAAGAAGTTCGCCGCGGTCCAGTCCAACAACAACTGGTACACGTGGCAGGCCAGCAAGCTGATGGTGTTCGCGTTCGACGAGAAGTCACAGACCTTCTCTGGCGCAGCGCCGCTCGCAGCCAGCGCGGACTTCACCGCGGGGCAGCAGGCCATCGCATATCCGAGCTTCTCGCCGGACTCCGCGTTCCTCGCGTTCCACGTGGGCGATCACGCGAGCGGCTGCAGCACGTCGTGCGACAACAACGAGACCGGCATCTCCGCCATCTACTTGCAGCCGAGCGGGGGCGGCGCGTCCGTGCGTCTCGCAAAGCTCACGGACTCCCCGCCGAACGTCGCGGACAGGAACCTCTCGTTCGAGCCCACGTTCAACCCGATCGAGCGTGGCGGCTACTTCTGGGTCGTCTTCACCAGCATGCGCGACTGGGGCAACGAGATCACCGGCACCGCGAACAACGGCAAGAAGCGCCTGTGGGTCGCCGCCATCGACAAGGCCTCCGGCGCGATCGACCCCAGCCACCCGGCCTTCTACCTGGAGGGCCAGGAGGAGACCACGACCAACATGCGCGGCTTCTGGGCGCTCGCCGCGTGCACGCAGACACCGAAGGCGGGCGCGGGCGGCGGGACCTGCGCCGCGGGCTTCGAGTGCTGCTCGGGCTTCTGCGACAAGGGCTCGTGCGTGGACACGGGCACGCTCGCGTGCGCCGGGCTCGGCGGCAGCTGCAAGGTCGCCGCGGACTGCTGCAACAGCGACATCGTCGTGTGCACGAACGGGATGTGCAAGGCCAACGGCCCCAAGTAGCCGCGAACGTCGTGGACTACGCGACGGTCTATCGCGAACACGCGGAGGAGTACGACGCGCTCGTCTCCGCCGAGGACTGCGACGGCAACCTGGTCCCGCAGCTCGCGGCGGTCGCCATGATCGATCGCGCGACGATCGTGGACGTGGGCACTGGCACGGGTCGCGTGGCGCGTGCTTTGCTGCCTCGCGCGCGGTTCGTCATAGGTGTGGAGCCATCGCCCGCCATGCTTGCCGTCGCGCGCGCCCGGCTCCAGGATGCGGCGCCGGGCAGATTCGAGCTTCACGAGGCCAGCGCGGAGAGCTTGCCCATCGCCGACGGCGTGGCGGATCTCGCGGTCGCCGGTTGGGTCTTCGGTCATCTCCGACACTGGATGCCCGATGACTGGCGCACGTCGATCGCGCGCGCTCTCACCGAGATGTCGCGCGTGACCGTGCCTGGCGGGGCGCTCGTCGTCATCGAGACGCTCGGCACGGGGCGCACGGAGCCGTCACCGCCGAACGCAGCGCTCGCCGAGTACTACACGTGGCTCGAGGAGGAGCGTGGGTTCGCCCGCGCAGTGATCCGCACGGACTACCTCTTTCCGGACGTGAAGACCGCTGCCAAGGTGTGCGGGTTCTTCTTCGGCGAGGAGAAGGCGCAGGCGATCACGCGCAGCGGGTCGCCCCGCGTGCCGGAGTGCACCGGCGTGTGGTCGCGCGGCCGCTGAGCAACTGGTCTATTCAAATTGTGCAATCTGGGACTTTTGAAGGTACCAGTTTCGAGGCATGCTCCGGCCCATGCAGCAGCTCGAGGTTCCCACGCTGGTTGGTCGTCATGTGAGGCTCGAGCCGCTGGAGCATACGCATGGGGATGCGCTCCTCGCTGCTGCGAACGAGTCGCGAACCACCTACGGGTGGACCCCGGTCCCCAGCACGAAGGCGGCGATGGACGCGTACATCGACACGGCGTTCACGCAGCAGTACGGACGCGCGATTCCGTTCGTCGTGCGGGACGCGGAGGGCGTCATCGTCGGGACGACCCGCTACATGTTCATCGAGGAGTGGCGCTGGTCAACCGCGCCGGCGGCGCCCCTGCCGAACGGCCCCGACGCCCTGGAGATCGGCGCCACGTGGTACGCAGAGCGCGTGCAGCGGACGCCCGTCAACACGGAGGCGAAGCTGCTCCTCTGCACGCACGCGTTCGAGCAATGGCGCGTGCGCCGCGTGACGTGGAAGACGGATGAGCGCAACGCGCGGTCCCGCGCCGCCATCGAGCGCCTTGGCGCGAAGCTCGACGGGGTGCTGCGCGCGCATTGGCCAGGCGCAGACGGCAAGGTGCGCAACACCGCGTTCTATTCGATGCTCGCCGACGAATGGCCCGCCGCGCGCCGCATGCTGGAAGCCAAGCTCGCGCCCGCTGTCACGCCTAGTTCGTGACGAACGTGCACTTCACGGAGCCGAGCGTCATGCGCTGCGTTGCGTCCAGCGTGATGTCCATGAAGTCGCCGAACTGCCTTGCGGGCTGGAAGTTCGTGTCGAAGACAACCTTTGGGTACTGGTCCCACGGCATCGCGTCCTCCGGCACGTTCGTGAGGATCATCGTCCCATCCTTGGCGCCGGGCGACGTCTCCTTGCTTCCGGTGTTGGGGCCGTCGGGCAGGAGGCACACGGTGAGATCGTAGGGGTAGGGGGTGGTCTGGTGCAGCGTGGCCATGAACATGCCGGACCGCGAGCTCGACTGCGCGAACGTCATGGTGAAGTCGGTCGCACCGAAGCCGCCGTCGGTGAACTGCTCGTTCGTGGCCGTGCACATACCGGAGCTGATGAGCGTGGGGTTCACGCCGCCCAGATCGCTCGCGGCGTCTTGATTTCCGTAGACCGAGTAGTGCGTGGGGCACTGCGCGTTCGGAGGACCGGCGTCGATCCCGGAGAGACTTCCGTCGGCGTTGCTCCCGACCACGCTTCCGTCCGCGTTGACGGCCCCGGGTCCGCCGTCCTCGCCGCCTTGATCCGGCCCGTTGCCGGACGACTCCGATTTGATCAAGCCGCAGCCTGCCGAAGCAGCAGCGATCACGAGCCCGAGGACTGCCGACCTGTTCATTGTCGCGCTCATGGTAGCACCCAGTCGCCGTCGAGCTCTGCGCGCATCGACCCAGCTTCGCTGCTGGTCAGCCGCCGTCGACGCTCCCATCGGTGCCGGAGTCGCTCGATCCGCCTGCGTCAGGAGGCGGGTCGCACTTGCCCTTGGTGCAGGTGGAGGGACACACCACTCCGCAGCCACC
>JBBRNJ010000125.1:0-17370 GCA_038230375.1 Polyangiales bacterium
GCTCGTACGCGGCGTCGTCGTGCGGCATGCGAGACAGCGCCTGCCCGAGCGCCGCCAGCCACGCGGCGTCGGCCTGCGCGGGCAGCTTGATGCGTGCGGCCAGGCGTGCGGCCGCCGCGCGATCGAACGTGCGCGCGAGATGATCGAAGACGCTGGCGACCGCGCTCTGCGTACCCATCAGCAGCAGCGCCTCTGCCGCGCGCTCGCAGATGAGCGGATCCGCGTCGCTCATGGCGTGCGTGAGGACCGCCTCGGGGCCGTGACACCGCCCCAGCGCAATGACAGCCTGCTCGCGAACACGCGGCGAGTGATCGTCCACGAGCGCGGCGAGCTCCCCGAGAAGCGCGGTGGCCCCGGCGACGCCAGCGACGCGGGCTGCGGCCGCGCGAATCCGCGCGTCGTCGGACGCGAGCAGCTTGGGAAGTCGGTCGTGCACGCGCGCAAGTGATGGCGGGGGTTGTGACGGCGGATGGGCGCTCGGTTCCGACTCCGGCGTGCCCTCTGACCTGCCGTCTGCTCGTGGAGCCGACACCGCGGATTTCTCGATGGCACGGCTCGCCGCGAAGAGCGCGTCCGGATCATCCTCGCGGTTCCAGAGGAACACCAGGTCGGCGAAGCGCGTAGGCGACGCGACCTCCGTGAGCGCAACGAACGCTGCGACGCGAAGGTCAGGACGCGTGGACTCCGTGCGCGCCAGCTCCGTGAGCTCTGGCACCAGCGACGCCGCGTCCAGGTTGCCGGCGACGTACGCCGCGCGCTTGCGCACGGTGGGGTCCTGATCTGCGAGCGCGCGCTTCACCCATGCCTCCGCGCGCGTCCGCTCCGCGCCACCGAGCCTGCCGGGCCGCGTGGTCAACTGCAAGGCCCACAAGAGCGCGCCGCGCAGCACCGGAGACGCCGCATCCCAGAGCGGCGCGAGCTGGTCGAGAACGTACTCCGGCGGAGCGAACGCGCCGATGGTACGCGCCGCGGCAGCGCGCACGGGATCATCGGAGGGCGGACCAGCATCTGGGCGACACAGCTCGCAGAGTGCATCGCGCTCCCATGCCTCGTTCGCCTCGATCGCGCCGACCGCACGGGCACGTACGGCGAGCGCCACGGACTCGTCCTTGGCGATGCGGAGCAAGAGGCGCGTCACCTCGGGCGCGCGCACCTCCGCGACGATCTGGACGATACCCTCCGGATCATCCGAGAAAAGAAGCTCAGCCTGCTCCAGCACCGCCGCCACCGGCAACGTGCGCAGCCTGCGCGCCAGTGCCGAGCGCACGGCCCGATCCGTCTCCGTGAGCGCGGAGAGGATCCGCTCGTCGGGATCGTTCTTGCGCTCGGCCTTGAACGCGCGCGACGCGAGGCCAGCGATGATGCGCGTGTCCGCGTCCTCGTCCCGGGCCAGCGCGCGGAGCGTGGGGAGCACCTCTTCGCGTCCCACCTCTGCAAGGTACCGCGCCGCAGCGACCTTCACCCTGGGTGGCGGATCAGTGCCGAGGAGCAGCAGCGCCGCATCACAGCCCGCGCGCGAACGGATCTCCATCAGCGCGGAGAGCGCGCACACCGCCTCCTCCGCACCAAGCCGCACGAACGGCACGAGCCGCGTGGCCGCGCTCTCTGCGCCCATGCGTCCCAGCGCGGCGATCGCGGCAAGGCGAAGGCGCGGAGGGCAGAGGTCCGTCAGGAACTCCTGGGCGATGAGCTCCTCGAGTGCGGGAAATCCAAGGCCCCCGGCCGCGGAGATGGCGGCGGCGACCACGGACTCGTCGTCGTCGGAGAGGCGGCTGTGGACGAACGGCATGAGCCACACATTGCGGAACCCGCGGCCCATGGCGTGGAGCAGGTCGATCTTCTCGGTGGCCGCGTCGGCCTCGCGCGCAACGGAGAGCAGCGCGAACGCCGCCCGCTCCGCGATGTCCCAGGGAACGCCGAGCTCGCGACCGGACAGCGCGCCCAGCCCGTAACACGCCTCCGCCCGGAGCGCCGTGGTCCGCGCCTCCGTGGCGGCGGATACCAGCGCGGACAGGGCCTGCTCCGGGTTGAGCTTGCCCTCTTCGAGCCCGCGGAGCCCACGTAGCCCAGAAATCTTGTTGTCCGTGCTCATGGGGGTCGCACCCGAGCGTACAACGCAAGGAAGGCCCATGGAACGCCGTGCAAAAAAGGAGTGCCGGGGGAGGAAGGGGAAGGGAATAATGCTGTGGTTTGCTTGGTAAACGAAAGCGGTCTACCGTTCTGTTCGCGCAAAATTGCGCGCAACCTTCCACGCCTTTTCCTCCTGCCACACCCTGGAGTCCGCCGTGAGCCCTGCCACCGAAGTCAACCTGGTCATGCTGCGCGAGCTCCGGAGGAATTTCCGGAGCGTCAAAGGGATCATCCTGAGCGTCATTGCGCTCATCGGTGGCACGGGCGCATCGCTGCTCCTCGTGAAGTTCCAGGAGTTCAAGCGAACGCAGTTCGCCGACATGAGCCCCGAAGACATGACGGCGATCCGCGAGAAGGGCCTCTCGCAGGTCTACGACACCGACACGGCGAAGAGCCTGTCCACGTCGCCCGAAGTGCTCTTCGCCGTCCTGATGCTCACCATCTGGCTCACGCCGCTCATCATCTCCATGCTCGGCTACGACACCGTCGCGTCCGACGTGCAGTACCGCAGCGTGCGCTACTGGTCGGTGCGCGCGCGCCGCTGGTCGTACTTCCTGGGGAAGTTCGTGGGCCTCTTCCTCACCATCTCCGCCATCACGCTCGCCATGCACGCCCTCGTGTGGGTCGTCTGCATCGCTCGCGGTGAGGCCAGCGCCGGCGCCACGTTCGGCTGGGGCATTCGCTTCTGGGCCACCACGCTTCCGATGAGCGCGGCCTGGTGTGCGATCGCCACGTTCATCAGCGCGCTCTTCCGCGTGCCGATCTGGGCGCTGCTCGTGACCATGGCTGGCTTCTTCGGGCTCTGGCTTCTCTGGGTCATCGGCGTTGCCGGCGACTGGCCTGCGTTCACGTACGTGTACCCGAACACCTACGACAAGTTCCTGCTCTCGCCCCACGCCTGGCGGGCCATCACCGGCGTCGGCGGTTGCGCGGCGATAGCGGCCGTTGCGGTCGGTGCCGGAATGACCGTCTTCGCGCGGAAGGACATCTGATGAGCGCCGAAGCCGAGCAGACGGAGAAGCCCAAGGCCGCGGAGCCTGCGCCCGCAGCGCCGGAGAAGGTGGAAGCGGCCAAGGTCGAGGACAAGGTCGCGGCCAAGGATGATGGGAACGAGGCTGGCGACAAGGAGGATGGTGACAATCCGTATCTTGCCGTGGCGAACAAGCCCGAGGTGGAGGTCAAGAAGAAGGGCGGCAAGAAGAAGCGCGAGGTCGAGATCGCCGTTCGCCTCACCCAGGTCACGAAGCGCTTCGGCGCGAAGACTGCGGTCGACGGCGTGACCATGAAGATCAAGGCGGGGCTCGTGTACGGTCTCATCGGTCCGAACGGCGCCGGCAAGACCACCACGTTCTCCATGATGGCGGGCTATCTGAAGCCGACCGAAGGCGCGATCGAGATGCTCGGCTTCGCGCCTACCTCCGTGGACGAGCTGCGCTCTCGCGTCGGCGTGCTTCCGCAGGATGCGATCCTTCCCGCGAGTGACACCGTGGGAGAGTTCCTGCTCCACATGGCGCGCCTCCAGGACATCCCGAAGGACAAGGCGGAGACCGCCGCGCGCGAGGTGCTCGCAGAGGTCGACGGCCGCGACTGGTGGAAGCTCCGTTGCTCCAGCCTCTCGCACGGCATGGCCAAGCGCGTGTCGCTCGCGCAGGCGATCATGGGCGAGCCAGAGGTCGTGCTCCTGGACGAGCCCACGGCCGGCCTCGATCCGCGAATCGCCTACGAAGTGCGGCAGATCGTGAAGTCACGACGCGGGCGTTGCACGCTCATCGTCTCCAGCCACAACCTGCAGGAGCTCGAGGAGATCTGCGACGCGGCCATCATCCTGGATCGCGGGCGCGTCGTCGCGCACGGAACCATCCAGGAGCTCACCGCCGCGAGCGAGGAGATCCACGTCAAGCTTGCGCCCATGGTCGCGGATTACCGCACTGGTGACGCCGCGCCGTCGCTCAGCGCGGCGATCGCCGGCGTGCGCGACCTGCCCATGGTGAAGCGCGTCGAGTTCGACGAAGAGAAGTACGAGCTCGTCGTCCACTTCGAGAAGAAGACTGTCGACGCGGAGACCGTCATCGGCGGTGTGTTGTGGGTGCTGCTCAACCACCGGGCGCGCATCAGCTCCGTATCGAAGGGACGCGGCCTCGAGCAGCGCGTCATGGAGCTGACCTAAGAGCCAGCCTGGTTTGACTGTCCGAACGTTGGCTATTCACAGCGGTCGGCGTCGCCGGCTCGTACCCTGCCTCCTCGCCGCGCTGTGCGCCCTCTCCTTCGGGAAGAGCGCACGCGCCGAGGTGAGCGAGGCCGCGCCGCGCCGTGACGAGGCCTTCGACATCATGAACGTGCTCGCGCATCGCGGCCTGCACGACCTCAAGGACGAGCGCTGGAATCTGTACGGCCAGGCCACGTGGATCGGCAGCTACAAGCAGGCGTTCCATGCAGACTACACCAATCTGAACGGCAGTACGAACTCGCTCCTGCCGACGGCGGAGCAGAGCTTCACGGGCAGCTTCACGTTCTACGTGGGCGCGCGCCTGTGGAAGGGCGCAGAGCTGTACTGGGTGCCTGAGGTGATCGCGGAGCGAGCGCTCTCGCACCTGGCGGGGCTCGGCAGCACCATCCAGAACTTCGAGCTTCAGAAGACCGGCGCGCCGTCCGCAAGCGCGTACTCCTCGCGCATCTTCCTGCGCCAGACGTTCTCGCTCGGCGGCGAGAAGGAAGAGAAGACGTCAGACCCGCAGCAGCTGGCCACGACGGAGACGGCGCGCCGCATCGTGCTCACAGCGGGCAACTTCAGCGTCCTGGACTTCTTCGACAAGAACTCGTTCTCAGGCGACCTTCGCCGCCAGTTCTTGAACATGGCGTTTCTCACGTACGCGGCGTACGACTTTGCCGCGGACGCACGAGGCTACGCGTGGGGCGGCGTGGCGGAGCTGTACTGGGACAAGTTCTCCGTTCGCTTCGGCCGCTTCACGACACCGAAGGACCCGAACCAGCTCGACGTCGACTACCGGCTCGACAAGTTCTACGGCGACCAGGCGGAGATCGAGCACAATCACACGCTCTTCGGGAAGGCCGGCGCCGTGCGCATCCTGGGCTACTCCAACCGCGAGAACATGGGCAGCTTCGAGGATGCGACGAGCATTCACGCGCAGGACCGCACGAAGAACGCGACCACGTGCAACACGTTCAACTACGGCTCGAAGAACACCTCCGCACCCGACCTGTGCTGGGCGCGGCGACCGCAGAACAAGGTGGGCATCGGCATCAACATGGAGCAGCGCGTGACGGACGACATCGGCGTGTTCTTCCGTGCGATGTACTCGGACGGGCGCACGGAGGTCTACTCGTACACGTCCACGGACCGCTCGTTCTCGTTCGGCGTGAACGCGCACGGAGCGCAGTGGCATCGCCCGCTCGACATCACGGGCGTGGGCATGGGCATTGGCCTCATCTCGGACACGCACGCCACGTTCCTGAACCAGGGCGGCATCGACGGCTTCATCGGCGACGGAAAGATCAACGTGGCGCCGGAGAGCGTGAACGAGATCTTCTACAGCGTGAACGTCTCGTCGAACGCATGGCTCACCGGCGACTACCAGCGCATCACGAACCCGGCGTACAACGCGGACCGCGGACCGGTCGACATCTTCGGTGCCCGCTTCCACGCGGAGTTCTGATGCGTCACTTGGCGATGCGGAGGATGTCTCCGTCACCCGTCGTGAGGTAGATGAACGCTCCAGCGACAGCCGCCGGGTAAGGCACGTAGAGAGACGTGGACGAGTACTCCAGCTCGCCGGCGCCGCCGCACTTGCTCGTGGAGCGGAGCGTGAAGCTGATGCCGGCATTCGTGTTCTGGAACCAGTAGAGCCGCTCGGAGTCCGCAGTGAGCGTGCGGACCGTTCGGCCATTTCCCTTGGAGACCACCGTTGCGGTGGCCGGGAAAGTGGCGTCGACGGGGAAGCGCTTGATGTCTCCGGACACCGCCTCGGCGAAGTAGACGAACTGGTTGTCGGCGACGAGGAGCTGCGTGGGCATGCCCCCATACCAGTCAGCGTCAAGGAGGTGACTTGGCTGGCTCTTCGCCACGTCGTAGCGGTAGATCTCGGCGCGGCTCTGGTAGGTCGATGCGTCCGTCGCAGCGTCGAAGCCCGCGTCGCCTGCGTACCGGGCAACGAAGAACGCGTTGCGACCGTCGGGCGTCACGGTGACGTCCGTTGCCCCGAGTACGTTCGGCAACGAGATGACCTGCGTCCCGTCGTTCTTGTAATCGGTGAATGTGTTGGGCTGGGTGGTCTCGAACACGTGGCCACCGCCCGCGGCCAGCATCCCCGGCGCACCCATCGGCCCATGGAAGAGGGTGAGGGGGCCACCGCCCAGCGGAGCGGTGTATACCTGCCCGAAGGTGCGCACGTAGACGCGATCGGCGACGGTCGCGTGGTAGATGGCGCGAAAGACCTCGGCGTCGGGAATGGTGCCGAGGAAAGTCGAGGCGTCCAGGTCTGCGCCGAGCGGCGCGGCGTACACGTCGTCAAGGGAGTTGTAGTAGAAGAGGCTTCCGCTCGCGATCCCGATCAGCCTCGTGCCCGGCGCCGACAGCGCCACTGCCTTGCAATGGCCCGCCCCATCGCACTGCGAATCGAGGCAGTCGTGCGCGCACCATCCACAGTTCTTCGAATCGTTCGCGAGGTCCAGGCCCGTCCCACCCAACGGACCCGAGCAGGTCTGGTCCTTCAGGCTGCTCGGGGGCTGCACGGACGCGGCGTCGAAGGTCGTGCAGGAGAACGTCGACGCGGAGTCACCGGACTTCGCATCTGTGATCGCGCCGTCCACCGCGCGTCCATCGGTCGCGGTTCCATCGCTCGCGGCGTCCTCCACGTTGGGTGAGTCGTTCCCGGAGAACGAGCCGCAGGCGAGCGTCAGCAGCCCCGCCTCCACAGCGATCCCGACAACCAGCCACCTGCGTGAACCCATCTGACGAAGATTCTAGGCGTTTTTTGGGCAAATCACATCGTTCAGCAGAATTGCTTGGGAGCCTTGACGGAAACGTTCCGGGGGTGGATATTTCGCGTGCGAAGCATTATTGGTTTCTTGCTCGCTCGCACCCACCATTTTCGAGGTTTCCCATGTCGGATCTCCGCTTCGACGGTCGCGTCGCCATCATCACGGGCGCAGGCAACGGTCTCGGTCGCGCACACGCGCTCCTTCTCGCGTCGCGTGGCTGCAAGGTCGTCGTGAACGATCTGGGCGGCGCGGCGACGGGCGGAGGCAAGTCCAGCGCTGCCGCCGACAAGGTGGTGGAGGAGATCAAGGCCGCGGGCGGCGAGGCCGTCGCGAACTACGACTCCGTGGAGGACGGCGACAAGGTCGTGCAGACCGCGCTCGACACGTGGAAGCGCATCGACATCCTGGTGAACAACGCCGGCATCCTTCGCGACACGTCGTTCGTGAAGATGACCGACGAGGACTGGGACCTCATCATCCGCGTCCACGTTCGCGGCGCGTACAAGACCACGAAGGCCGCATGGGACCACATGCGCAACGCGAACTACGGCCGCGTGATCTTCACCGCGAGCGCCGCCGGCATCTACGGCAACTTCGGCCAGACGAACTACGCGGCCGCGAAGATGGGCGTCATCGGCCTGTCGAACACGCTCGCGCTCGAGGGCAAGAAGTACGGCATCCAGGTGAACACGATCGCGCCGATCGCCGCCTCGCGCCTCACCGAGACGGTCGCGGGCATGAAGGATCTCCTGCCCAAGCTGAACCCCGAGTACGTCTCGCCGCTGGTCGCATGGCTCACGAACGAGGCATGCCAGGACACGGGCGGGCTGTTCGAGGTCGGCGGTGGCGTGTTCACCAAGCTGCGCTGGGAGCGCACGAAGGGCAAGGCGCTGAAGCTTGGCCGCACGATCCAGCCGGAGCAGGTGCAGAAGGCCTGGGCCGACGTGACCAACTTCGCGAACGCCGATCACCCGACGGACATCATGAGCTCCATGCAGCCCGTGCTTTCGAACCTGGACACCAAGGCGCTGGGCGGAAATGAGTTCATCGATGTGGACGCGGGACTCGGGTACGAGTTCCCGCCCGTGAAGACCAGGTACGACGAGCGTGACCTGGCGCTCTACGCGCTGGGCGTTGGCGCCGCGAAGAATCCGCTCTCGGACGATCTCCAGTTCGTCTACGAGATGGGCGCAGGCTTCCAGGCGATCCCCACGTTCGCGGTCGTGCCCGCGCTCAACATGGTCTTCGAGGCTGCGAAGAAGGGCGAACAAGCGCCCGGCATGAACTACGGCTTCGAGCGCATCCTCCACGGCGAGCAGTACACGGAGCTCTTCTACCCGCTCGCGCCGAACGCCACGCTCACCCACAAGGCGAAGATCAAGGACATCTTCGACAAGGGCAAGAACGCGCTCGTCGTGATGGAGATCAACACGTACGACGAGGACGGCAACAAGGTCTTCAAGAACGAGGTCACCACGTTCGTGCGTGGCGCGGGCGGCTGGGGCGGCGATCGCGGACCGTCTGCGGACATCAACGTTCCGCCGCAGCGTCCTGCCGACGTGACGGCAGAGGACAAGCTGGATGAGAACCAGGCGCTCCTCTATCGCCTCTCCGGCGACATCAACCCGCTGCACGCAGACCCCGAGTTTGCGCAGAATTTCGGCTTCAAGAAGCCCATTTTGCATGGACTCTGCACGTATGGCTTCGCTGCGCGCAACGTCATCAAGGCGTTCGCGAAGAACGACGGCCGCCTCTTCAAGAGCATCAAGGCTCGCTTCTCCGCCAGCGTGTTCCCGGGCGAGACCCTGGTCACCGAGATGTGGAAGGAGAGCGACGAGCGCATCGTGTTCCGCGTGCTGGTGAAGGAGCGCGGTGAGGTCGTCATCTCCAACGCTGCCATCGAGCTCTACAAGGAGATCCCGAAGAAGCCGGCGAAGGCCGTCGCGGCGGCTCCTCCTGCTTCGGCTTCCGGTGGTGCTGCTGCAAGCGGTCCGTCCGGCCCCCCGACCAGCGGCGAGGCGTTCGCGGTGATCGCGGACTACATCGGCAAGAACGCGGGCCTGGCAAAGGACGTCGGCAAGACGTTCCTCTTCAAGCTCTCGGGCCCGGACAGCGCGTGGACGATCGATCTGAAGGCCGGCGCGGGCAGCGTGGCCTCGGGCGGAACCACCGCCGACTGCACGCTGGAGATGAGCGACGCGGACTTCTGCGACATGGTCGCTGGCAAGGCCGACGCGATGAAGCTCTACATGGGCAAGAAGCTCAAGATCGGCGGCGACATCATGGCGTCGCAGAAGCTCATGTTCCTGAAGAACATCGATCCCGCTGCTGCGGCTGGTGTCGTCGCGAAGCTGCGCGGTGCAGGTGGCGGGGCGAGCGCGGGTGGCGGCGGCGCGGCTGCTCCGAGCGGGGAGCCTACGAGCGGCGAGGCGTTCGCGGTCATTGCAGACTACATCGGCAAGAATGGTGGTCTCGCGAAGGACGTGGGCAAGACGTTCCTCTTCAAGCTGTCCGAGCCAGACAGCGCATGGACGATCGACCTGAAGACTGGCGCTGGAAGCGTCACGTCAGGTGGAACCACGGCAGACTGCACCCTGGAGATGAGCGACGCGGACTTCCGCGACATGGTCGCCGGCAAGGCCGACGCGATGAAGCTCTACATGGGCAAGAAGCTCAAGATCGGTGGCGACATCATGGCGTCGCAGAAGCTCATGTTCCTGAAGAGCATCGACCCGAAGGCCGCGGCCGACGTCGTCGCGAAGCTTCGCGGCGCTTCAGGTGGTGGCGGTGGGGCGGCGGCGGGTGGTGCGGCGAAGGCAGCTCCGACCGCACCGGCTGCTCCGAAGGAGCCGAAGGCGCCGGGGATCCTGAAGGCGCTCGCGGAGCGCCTCTCGAAGGACAAGGCGCTCGCGGCGGAGGTGAACGCGGTGATCGCGCTCAAGGTCTCCGATCTGGGCAAGGCATGGACGCTCGACTTCAAGAGCGGCTCGATCAAGGAAGGCGCCGATGCCTCCGCGACCACGACCGTGTCGCTCGACGACGCATCGCTGGTCGCGCTCACCAAGGGCGAGACCGTTCAATCGCTCTATCAGCACGGCTCGCTGCGCGTGGACGGCGATCTTCGCCCCGCGCACAAGCTCACGATCTTGAAGGGCCTCTGAGGCACGCGCCTCCGAAGCGTCGAAAACCAGCTCTTGCTTCGCGCGATGCGAAGCACCAAGTTTCCAACGTCACGTTCGAAGGAGTTTTCACATGGGTCGCAGAGTGAACGTCATCGGTGTGGGCATGACCAAGTTCCAGAAGCCCGGCGCAAGCGACGAGTACAACGTGATGGCGGCGAACGCGACGCGCGTTGCGCTCGAGGACGCCAAGGTGAAGTTCGAGGACGTCCAGCAGGCGTACGTGGGCTACGTCTACGGCGACAGCACGTGCGGGCAGCGCGCCGTGTACGACGTGGGCCTCACCGGCATCCCCGTCTTCAACGTGAACAACAACTGCTCCACGGGCTCGTCCGCGCTCATGCTGGCGCGACAGGCCATCGAGGGCGGGCTCGCCGAATGCGTGCTCGCGCTCGGCTTCGAGAAGATGGAGAAGGGCGCGTTGGGCGCGAAGTTCAACGACCGCGCGAACCCGCTCGAGAAGTTCGTCAACGTCATGAGCAAGGTGCAGGGGTTCAACAGCGCGCCCGGCGCGGCGCAGATGTTCGGCGGTGCAGGACGTGAATACCGCTGGAAATACGGCACCAAGCGCGAGACCTTCGCCAAGATCAGCTCCAAGGCACGCCAGCACGCGAGCAAGAATCCGTACGCGCTCTTCAACACGCTGCTCACCGTGGAAGAGGTCCTCGCGAGCGACGACGTGTTCGATCCGCTCACGCGCTTCCAGTGCTGCCCGCCCACGTGCGGCGCGGCCGCCGCGATCCTCTGCTCGGATGACTTCGCGAAGAAGATGGGCATCTCCAATCCCGTCTACATCGCGGCACAGGCCATGACCACCGACTACGCGTCCTCTTTCCAGGAGGACAGCATGATCAAGATGGTCGGCTACGACATGGCGAAGGAGTGCGCGAAGAAGGTCTACGAGCAAGCCGGCCTTGGTCCGAAGGACGTGCAGGTCGTCGAGCTCCACGACTGCTTCACGGCCAACGAGCTCCTCACATACGAGGCCATCGGCCTCTGCAACGAGGGCGAGGCGGAGAAGTTCATCACCGAGGACCAGAACACCTACGGCGGCAAGTACGTCACGAATCCTTCGGGCGGCCTGCTCTCCAAGGGACACCCGCTCGGCGCGACCGGACTTGCACAATGCACGGAGCTCGTCTGGCAGCTCCGCGGCACCGCGGGCGATCGCCAGGTCCCGAACGCAAAGGTCGCGCTACAGCACAACCTGGGCCTCGGCGGAGCCTGCGTCATGACGATGTACCGCGCGAGCTGAGCAACCACGGGAGCGCCGCTGTGATCAGTGCGTGTTCCCGGCACCCCAGGCAAAGTCCCACTGCTTCGTCCCGGTGTGGCAGCCAATGCAAAAGTCGACCTTTCCCGCGAAGGCGGCGTTCGTTGGCGTGCCGCCTGGGGTGAGGCGGCCGTACCACCAGTCTCCATTCGCGGGATCGTAGCCGGGCGCCTTCTTGTACATGACGGTCAGTACCTCGGGCGCGCCGCTCGCGCCGAGCATCTCCTTCACCAGCATCGAGCCGACCGGAAACGCGAACGCGTCCTTTGGCTTTGCGCCCGGATCGATCGCGCGATACGTGCTGTCGGCCGTCTGGTTGACGTAGACGTTCACTGGCGGGTTGCCCGCATGCTGCTGGGTAGGGAAGGTCGCGCGGTTCACCTTCGCGAAGCCCGCCGCGACGTAGCTTGAAGCCGCGCTCTCGATTTGATCGTCCGTCAGCGTGCCGGGAGGGCCTGTTGCCGCGGACTCATGGCCGGGGCTCGAGCACGAACACACCGCAAGCACCGCCGCTGATGCCGCCAGAAGACGGACACCAAACCTCGCATTGGCTGAGATTTTCATGGGATATTGGAAAGTACGTCTCCCGCGGCGACCGGTTTCGGGCTTCCCGTTCGAAAATCTGGAAGCTCGGTTCCAATCATTGGAGCGAGTTGCAGCGAAACGTTTCACGGGGTGATGAGTACGGTGTGGGTACGGCCAGGTTCCGTGTGTACAAGGAGACCATCATGAAGACTGACTTTAGCTCGATTTTTGAGGCGGCATGCGTGTTGGGGACGATCGCGCTGGTGGGATGTAGCTCGAGCTCGACCTCGGGCCCGGGCGCGACCGCAGGCTGTCCGGCGGCGGACGCCGGATGCCCTGCCAAGGAGGCGGGTTGTCCAGCGGCCGGCTGCGCCGCACCAACGGCAGGCGACGCGCAGACCGCGCCGACCGGGACCCAGGCCACCATCGACGCGTGGCTCGCGAAGGGCGACTACAAATCCTGGACCTGCGAGACCGGAGTGCGCGACGGCAAGTCTCCGTCACCGCACGGCAAGCAGCGCGTATGCTCCAACACCAAGCTGAGCGGCGCTGGGGCCGGCGAATTTCCGACCGGAGCATCCAACGTGAAGGAGCTCTACGACGCCGCAGGGACGGCCATCATCGGATACGCGATCGAGCAGAAGATGAAGGCGGGCGGCGGTGACGCCTGGTACTGGTACGAGCGCAACGCGAGCGGCCTGGTTGCCAACGGCTATGGAGCGAGCGGTCCGCCGAAGGACATCTGTGTCGGATGTCACTCGCTCGCTGGACCGAATCATTTCGGCCACGACTTCGTGTTCACCCAGATCACAGACCAGTAGTCTGCAGTGATCGCTCCCCTCTCCGGCGTCGGCATCGGCCTTCGGCGCGAGCTCTACGAATCCGTGCTTCGTACCTCGCGTCGGATCGACTGGCTCGAGATCGTCTCGGAGAATTTCATGGGGATGGAAGGCCGCCCGCGCGAGGTCCTGGCGCTCTGCGCGGAGCGGTGGCCGATCATTCCGCACGGGGTCGCGGCTTCGGTGGGCGGACCGCAGCGGGAGCGCTACTGCGCGGAGCTCGGCGAGCTGGTCGCTCGCCTCGACGCGCCATTCTTCTCCGATCACCTCTGCTACTCGTCCATCGGCGGGCACGAGTTCCTCGACCTCTTGCCGTTGCCGTTCACGGACGAGGCGGTCGAGGCAGCGGCGGCGGGGGCGCGCGAGCTTGCAGCACGGGTGGGGCGGCCGCTCTTGCTCGAGAACATCACCTACTATGCGACCATGCCCGGCTCCGAGATGGACGAACAGGAGTTCATCACACGCGTGCTCGATCGCGCGGATGCGGGCCTCTTGCTCGACGTGAACAATCTGTACCTCAACGGAAAGAACCACGGGGTCGACCCACTGACCACGCTCGGTCGACTTCCGCTTCAGCGGGTGCGTCAGATCCATCTTGCCGGCCACACTGTCGACGGCGACGTCTACCTGGATACGCACTCCCGGGCGATCGCGGCGCCCGTGTGGGACCTGTTCGAGGAGGTGATCCGGCGCGTCGGGCCAGTGCCCACGTTGATCGAGTGGGACCAGCAGATCCCCTCACTGGACGCTGTACTCGACGAGGCCGATCGCGCGCGCGACATCATGGACCGTACTCCGCGCGGGGCATGACGGTGCCGAGACACCTCGACGAGTTCTTCGCCTTGATGCGGCCTTTCCTCGAAGGAGAGCTGAGCGCAGAGGAACTGGAACGACGACTCGGCAAGAGCGGATCGGGAACGTCGCGGCTTGCGCTCTACCCCGTGCTCGTCAGGCGACAGAAGCAGAGCGTCCTCTCCCAGTTCTATCGCGCGGTCGCAGCGGCCTGTCACGCACATGAAGTGGGTCTGTGGGATCGCCTGCTCGCGACGTTTCTCGCCGCGAACGTCCCCGACCACTGGGAGCCGAATCGCTTCGCGGAGCCGTTCGTCGCGCACGTCGCTCGCGAGATGGAGCTGCCGGCATACCTCCGCGAGCTCGCAGATTTCGCCTGGATTCGTTACTCGGCGATGATCGCGGCCCATGCCGAGAACGGGCGCGCGGGCATGGATTCGAGCCTCTTCATTCGCCAGTATGCGCACGAAATCCCCGACTACACGCGCGGCGCGGAGGACGGGACGCTTCCCGCAGGAACGTCTCCGCAACCGGTGCCCTGTACGGTGACCGTGTGCCGGTCGCGGCGAACGGGTCGCGTCGAGATCACACGTCCGTCGCTGGCGGCGCTCGTCGCGCTCGGGCGGCGCGATGGCCACCGCGGCGCAAGTGGGTTGCCTGCAGGCCTGACGGAAGAGAGCATCGCGCGGGAGGACCTTGCGCTGGTCGAGCTCGGCGTTCTCGCGGCAAGGAACGAGAGCACGTGAAGCGCGCGCACGTTCTTGGCGGCGCGTTCGCGTTGACGCTCGTGGTCGTGATCGGTCGGGAGGTCTTGCGCGATGCCGCCCCTCCGCCGCTTCCGCAAGGCGCGCACTACGAGCACGCGGCTCGGACGGTCGACGACTGGCTTCGCGAAGGCTACGTGGAGATGGTCAGCTCGATTCGCCCGCCAACGTCGGAGGACGGATCGATCCGCATCGTCGTCTATGTGAAGTGGCCTGACGGCGCACTGGTTCGCGTGACCCCGAACGGCGACGACTACACGCTCGAGATGCCGGTAGGAACGAGAGCGGATCGCGTAGAGCTCCAGGGGAGTGGCGACGTCGACGCTGAGCCTTCTCGCGCGTGGCATGTGCTCGACGTGCGCGGCACCACGTTCGAGCCCACGGAGCAACGCTTTCACGTGCTGCGTCCCGTGAGCAATGGCTCGGAGAATTTGCTGGGGATCGACTGGTCCCGCAACGCGGCGATCGACGAGGACATGGCGCGCGCGCTCGGCGAGTTGCTCGTGAACGGTCAGATCGCGGGGCCCAGCGGCGCCAGCGAGAGGGTGACCGCCGCCGATCACTTGCGCAAGATCAGCGCGTGCGCGTCATGTCACGTCCCGAACGCCCCCGCACGCCGAAAGCGCACCGATCGCGGGCTCGTCAACCGCGGTACGGACGCTTCGGGCCTCTACCAGATCGCGTCTGTGCTGCGCGATCGGCTGCCGTTCGAGACGTATCGACCGCGCGACGCGAATCGCGGCGACCCCTTCATCCGCCGCACGTGCGGTGCGGAAGAGATGACCTCGGCGGCTTGCGCCGACGGCTCTATCCCGATGGGAGAGCTCGACGTGCGCAAGGGATTGGCGGCGCGCGATCGGCACGTCTTGCGCGTGTGCGCGTCGCGGCTCGCGCTCGGCTCGCGCCTGTCCGGCACATCGCCGCAGATAGCGGCGAGCATCGATGAGTGCCGATCGGTCACGAACGGCGACGCAGCTGCTGCGGCTCCGCCCGCATCACCCTGACGCGAGACTCGCACGCAGCCAGGCGACGATTGCATCGAGCGGTCGCGTGTCGTGTCCCGGCAACGGCCTTCGCCGCACCGCGAAGAGCGACGGCGCCGGGCCCGCTTCACAAAGGCGGACCAGGCCGCTCCCCAGGCGCGCGGCGAAGACGTCGGGCAGCGTACACAGGAGCCCGCTTCGACACAGGAGCAAGACGGCCTCGAGCGATGTGGTCGAAACGGCGACCGTACGCGTCTCACTCGAAGGCCAGCCGTCGTCAGCGCGAGCGACGAACTCGAGCCCGGCGAGATCAGCCATCTGTAGGGAGCCTGTCTTGATCGCGAGCGCATGCGTTTGGGCGGCGTACACGCCGATGGCGACACTGCCGAGCGGCTCCACGAGAAGTGAAGCGTCCTCTGGCGCGACCCCGACGAGCACGAGGTCGGTGTCGCCGCGGAGGAGCGCGCCCGCCACGTCGCTCTCGTCCAGGCTGCCGATCGCGAGCATGCTGCCCCGCGCGTTCTCCGCAGCCACCACGGCGAGCAGCGCCGATGCCACGGGGGTCGTCGCGAGCGCCGATATCACGCGCGAACGCTGGTCTTCCGCCTCTGCGCGCTGCACGCAGTCGTCGACGATCCGCATGGAGTCGCGGGTGGCGGCGAGCAGATCGCGGCCGAACGGAGTCAGCGTCATGCTGTTGCCGGCACGCAGGAACAACTGTCGACCAAGGCCGTCCTCGAGCAATCGGACCGTGCGGGACAGCGCGGACGGGCTCACGCCGAGGATCGCCGAAGCGTCCTGGATGCTCTCGTGCTCTGCCACACCGCGAAACGCGGGCAGCCAGCTCCACCACTGGGCGACTTGGCGAAAGCGGATCATCGCGTCACGATCGCGGCGGTGGTGGCGTGCGCTGCGTCCCTGCGGCTGTGGTCCATGCGACATCTTATCGCCTTGCGGGACGAGAGGCCGTCACCACCGCAAGCCGCCGCCGGTGTGAACCCAGGGCACAGTGTAAGGCGCGGCTTTCGCGCCCGTTTTGTGGGCATGAAGTACAAATCCTTTCTTGTTTCTTCGGTCCTTGCCCTCACCACGCTCTTCGGCACCGGCTGCGGTGGGGCCATGTACCAGGCCAGCCAGGGCGCTCGATTCGAGCCGGACTCCACGCGCGAGATCAACGACGACGAGGTCCGCGCGGCCTTCGATGCGTCGCCGCAGGTGAAGGACACCAGCAAGGTTGCATACTACACGTTTGATGACAACCGCTCCGCGGACATCGAGGCGATGCTGTCGACCACGCCGCACGTCACGAGCGTCTACAAGATCCCGCGGCTGCTCGTCACCGGGCAGCACCCGTTCCAGGAGGGCGGCGGAGGTCCGCCACAAGAGGTGAGCCTGAAGAAGCTGCGGCTCCTTGCCGCGCGGGCTCATGCCGACGTCCTCGTGGTGTTCGACCACGGCTATCGCGGTGGTGGCGCGAACGCGCTCGTCGCCCTGAACGTGCTGCTCGTTCCCATCCTCTTCACGCCGTGGCTCTCCAGCGAGACCGAGAGCTTCGCGCAGGCCTTCGTGTTCGACGTGCGCAACGGTTACCTCTATGCGGACTTCACGACGAAGGACAAAGGCGGCGATCGCTTCGTGACCATCTACGGGAAGAGGCCGGAGGACGTCGCGAATGATCAGTGGCCCAAGCTGCTGGGGGACGTGAAGGCGAAGGTGGGATCGACGCTGGAGCCCACGACGACGACGACTTCGACACCGACGACGACGACGACTTCGACACCGACGACGACCTCGACTTCGACACCGACGACGACCTCGACTTCGACACCGACGACGACCTCGACTTCGACACCGACGACGACCTCGACTTCGACACCGACGACGACC
>JBBRNJ010000126.1:0-17206 GCA_038230375.1 Polyangiales bacterium
ACGACTTCGACACCGACGACGACCTCGACTTCGACACCGACGACGACCTCGACTTCGACACCGACGACGACCTCGACTTCGACACCGACGACGACCTCGACTTCGACACCGACGACGACCTCGACTTCGACTTCGACTCCGACCCCGACCCCGACCCCGACCTCGACCTCGACCTCGACTTCGACTCCGACCTCCCCCTCCCTCTACACCTCCGCCCTGTACTCGACCTTCTTCTGACGCTCGGCGGGTGTGGGCTGCAGTTCGCGGTGACAATCCTGGTTCACGTGTGAACCGAAGGACACGGCGTGGGCGATCGGTCGGGTTTTGTGCAGGATCGGGCGGCCGCCCGTTGGGGGCTTCTGCATGTGGGCCCGTGGGCACGTCGGTTGCTCGTACCTGGGTAGGAGATTCCGATGAAATCCCTTCTTCTGCCGATGGTTCTGCTTTTTCCTTCGCTCGGACTCGTGGCTGGCTGTCGTGGGCAGGCGATCGATGATCGTGCACAACGCGAGATCGCGAGCATCCACGACGACACGACGAGCCTGCTGATCGAGGCATCTTGCCCGGACGGCGCGGTGCTGCACGCCGAGTGCGGGCTCGTCTCTCAGCGCGTGGCAATGCCCGACTTCCGCGAGACCTTCACGGCCAAGAAATGCACCGACGACACCACGCAGGTCTGCCAGGAGAAATTCGACCAGGCGGTGAACACGTGGATGGGGCAGCGCTACCCGCTCGCCGATATCGGCGCGGTGGAGGCCGCGTGTGAGGCGCACCCCGAACGCTGCGACGATCCCAAGGTCTACGAGCAGCTGCTCATGTCTTCACACAACAACGCGCTGAGCCGGATCGACTGGCACCGCACGAGCGACGCCGTGGCTCGACGCGAGATGCGACACGCGATCGACGACGCTCAGACCACCGACGATGTGCTGCTCGGCGTCGCGGTGGTCGGTCTGGCGCTGGCAACGCCGCATCACCACCATCACTGGTAGCCGCTGGAGGACCACGCGACCTGCAGCGGCGGCTACTTCGTCCACTTCCTGGTCGCTGCGTCGTACGCGACCATCGACGCGACAGGCGGCGGCTGGCCTGCGGATGCTCCCGCGCTCGAACCGCCGACAACAAGCACGCGTCCGTCCGACACGCTCGCGATGCTGTTCCAGCCGCGCGCCTCGGGCATGGATGGGAGATCCTTCCAGCCTGCGCCCGGCGTGAAGACCTCCGCCTTGTCCAGGAACGCGGACGTGGGGCCACCAAGTCCGCCGGCGACGTAGATCTTCCCGTCCTTGCCGAGCGTCGCTCCGAACCAGTAGCGCTCGACCAACAGCGGTGCCGCGGTCGTCCATGTACCAGCCTTCGGGTCCAGCACCTCCACGACGGCGAGCGGCGTGTTGTCCATGTCTCGTCCGCCGATCGCGTAGACAAGTCCGTCTGCGCCGGTCACGGCTTGCAGCGCAAGGCGCGGCGTCGGCATGCTCGGGCCCGCGACCCATGCCTTCGTGTCCGGGGACCACACCTCCACCACGGCAGAGGGCATCCCATCCGCCGTGCGTCCACCGATCGCGAAGACGCGACCATCCGCGATCGCTGCGGCTGCGACGCCCAGCCGCGGGGTGGGAAGGTCCGCGCCCTTCTGCCATGTGTCGGTGGTCGGCGAGTACATCTCCACGCTCGCGATCGGATTCTTTCCGTCGGTCGTGCCGGAGATGAGGAGCACGTCACCGCTCGCGGCCTGCGCAGCGGCGTGACCGTAGCGACGTGTGGTGCCGGACGCCCCCTTCGTCCATTCGTTCTTCGCGGGATCGTACGACTCGACCGACGACGAGAGGCCCAGCGCCGACAGACCTCCGAACACGCGCACGCGACCGTCCGTGCACGAGACCGCGGCGAAGAGCTCGCGCGCCACGTTCATGGACCCGAGCGGTGCGACCGTGCCCGCATCTCCCGACTGCGCGGCGCCCGCGTCCGCAGAGGCGACGGGCGAGCCTGCATCGCCGTCGGTGGTGTCGTGCGTGGAGCTCTGCGACCCTCCGCAGTGCATCGTGAGCATGGCGAGCATCAGAAGGCCGAGCGAGCGCGTGTGAGTTCTCATGGCCAGCAAGATGCCTTCCGCAGGGCCGCGCCGCTGCGCGTTTCGTGCGGTTCGCTAGGCGGATCGTGCTTCGCGCAGCACGTCTGTCGGGAGCTTGCCGGTGTGCTTCTTGAACATGCGCGAGAACCGGCTGAAGTCCGAGAATCCAGAGGAGATCGCCGCCTCCGTGACGCTCGAGTGACCGCTGCGAAGGAGCTCCGCGGCGCGCGCGAGGCGCACCTTGAGCAGGTACTGGTAGGGCGCCTGCCCGACCTCGTCGCGGAAGAGGCGGCTGAAATGGAAGCGGCTCATGTTCGCCGTCTTCGCAAGGTCGTCCACGCTGAGCGCCTCTGCGAACGACGCATTCATCTGCGCGATCGCGCGCAGCACGCGCGGGTCACGGCCCAGCGTCTTCGCGGAGCGCGGCGCACGACGAAGCATCTCGATGACCACGCTGTCCGCGAGCGCCTCGGCGGCGCGCGTGTGCCCCGCCTCGCCTTCGGTCACCTCGTCGCAGAGCACGCGGAGCAGCGAGCGCATGCGATGGTTGTCCGACTTGCCACGAGCAAGCACGCCCGCGGTGAGCACGCCGCGCTGCACCTCCGGGCCCATCGCGTCGGAGACCTCGCGGATCAGGTCCTCTCCGATCCACAGCGCAACGCCGCGCATGTCGGTCAGGAACGTGGTGCGGTGGTCCGCCTCATGCGGCACCACCATCACGTCACCCGCCGTGACGACATGCTCACGCCCGCCAATCTCGTAGCGAACAGTCCCCGCCTCGATGAGCGTGAGCTCCACCGCGTGGTGAGCCGCCGCCCCCGAGACCACCGCGGTCGGCTGCTTCTCCCACCCCCGAACGCGGAGCTGGGAGCTCACGGCCCGATCGAGCTTCAAGAACTCGTAGACATGCCGAGCGGCGTTCACGTCTGCCATTCAGCAACAACGATGCCAGGCTCACGAACGCACAAAACACCGCAAAATAGAGCTAATCGTCAACAATTGCACGACCGAGCACCCCGCGCGGCCGTCATTTGTCCTCGTAGCCGAGCGCGACATCCACCCCACGCTCCTTGAAGAGGCGCTGGACCGTGGCCTCGAATGCCAGGCGCGTGCTGCCATCGAGGCCCGCGGCTATCTCGTCCGGGCTCCCGCTGCCGAAGCGATTCTGGTGCACGTACACGGTTGCGATCCCGGGTGCGTCCTCGTCCACGGTGACCTCCGCCATGAGCGCCGCATCGGCCAGGCGGTACAGCATCACCTGCGCCGTGTAGTGCCCTGGCTGCATCATGTTGTCTCCATTCACCACGCTGCGCTCGAACCTCTTCTTGCGCGCGACGACGACGTACGTGAGGCGCGTGACGGCCTTTGTCAGACGCTGGGCGCCCTTCCTCTGGAAGCTCTTCACGGCATCGTTGTCATAGAGCTTGGTGAAGTTCGAGAAGAGGAGGTCGGGCACGTAGTGACCACGGCGATCGCCGCAGAGCCACGCGATCTCGCCGAGCTCTATCGCGTCGGCGTTGCCCCGCGGGTTCTCCGAAGAGATCTTGTCGTAGTCGGGCGCGAAGAAACCAAGCAGACGTATCGCGTCGGGGACCGTCACCTTCGGGGCCGCCCGTGCAGCGTCGCTCGCGCCTGGAGCCGGGTTCGGCGGCGAAGGGCGCGCGTTCTCCGCGTCCAGGATCTTGCAGTATTGCGCCTTGATCGGGTCGGTGTGGGGACGCTCCGCCGCGATCACCCGCTCTGCGTCGAAGTACCAGCTTGCGACCAGCGCCCCGATCGCCAGCAACACGACAAGGCCAAGCACCGCGAACACCTTGTTCCGCAAGCGCCTCCTGTCCGCCAAGAGCTTCGCGCGGAACTCGGCGGCAGGGTCATCCAACCCAGGCGTGAGATGCAGTCCCATGGGCGACCGAGGGTACTAGATCTGGATCATTCCAGCTTCGGGAAGCGGAGTAACTGGCGCCACTCGGGGACCATGTTGTCGTCCGTGATGAGCCGCGCGTCTTTCGTGCGCAGGAGCACGCTGTCGCGCGCCTCGAGCCCGCGGTCCGTTGGCGTCGCGTTGATCGTGTCCGCGTAGGCAAGCAGATCGTCGTAGAGCTCCTGCCCGTTCTTGGTGCTGCGATCGATCGCGGGCGAGCCGTCCAGGCTGAACTCCTGCAGCACGTGCTCCCAGCGCCCCTTGTCGAACGAGAGCGGCGAGTCGCTCACGGCCATGAAGTTGTAGACGCGCATCGCGAAGGGCCACTCCGTCGCGGCGGTCTTCTGCACATCGTCGCTGGACGTGGAGTTGAAGAAGAACACGCCGCCCGGCGCCAGGTGGGCCCGGACGAGTTGCATGCATTCTACACTCAACAAGTTCGTGATGTGGGCGCGCCAGTGCCATGTCGTGTTCTGCACGAGCACGTCGAAGCGCTCGTCCGGGTGGCGGTTCAGCCAGCGGCGGCCGTCGTCGATGTCGATGTGCACCTTGGGGTTCGTCAAGAGGTCCCGCACCTCTTCGTGGCGCGAGATGAGCGTGAGGTAGCCCGGGTTGATCTCGACGATCGTGAGGCTCTCCACGCCGGGCAGGTGCGCGATCACCTGCGCCCACGAGCCCGAAGCCAGGCCCACCATGAGGATGCGCGCGGGCTTCGGTGACAGAGCGCCAATGCCGTACGCGCGCAGGATGCCGTTGCGGTCGTACACGATCGACGTGTTGAAGCGCCCGTCGTACGCGCCGCCGCCGTAGACCGTGCCGTCCTGCGTGACGGCGATCACGCCGCTCTTGGTCTCGATGAGGTCGGCGAAGTGCGTGTCGTCCTTGAAGTCCGACTGGTAGAGAAGGCGCTCGTAGATGCGGTCGTAGACGCGCTCGTTCATGACGCCAATGACGATCGCCCCGAGCGACACGCCTGCGATCGCAAGCTGAAAGCTCCTGCCCTTGAGGCCCGACGCGAACACCATCACGAACACCAGGCACAGCCCGATCACCGCGATGGTGCGGCCGATCTGGGGCGTGGACATGCGATCCATGAACACGAAGCCCGTGACCAGGCTGCCCGCGGACGAGCCGACGATGTTTGCAAGATACACATAAGAGAGCCGCTGCCCGGCCTTCTGGTCCGGCGCGATGCCGAAGTGACAGACCAGCGGAAGGATCGACCCGAGCAGCCCCGCGGCCACGGCCACACCAGCGAGCGGCGGCAGCCACGTCCACTTTGCGAGCCACGCAAAGAGCGGCGCGACCAGCCATGCGGCGATGTTCGCGAAGAACGTGAACGCGGCGAGCGCGCGCATGGGCCGCGGATCGCCCTCGGCCGCGTCGTCCTTGCAGAAGCGCCCCGACACGCGTGAGCCCACCGCGATGCCGAAGAGGTACGCCGCGAGCAACAGGCCGAAGGCGCTCGGAAGACCCCACGTGGCGGAGGCGATGATGCGGTACCAGAGGATCTCGTAGCTGAGCGCGACGAAGCCCGAGAGCCCGGCGATGACGAGCACCAGCTGGAAGCGCGTGAGCTTCAAGACTCTCCTCCCTGCGGTCGGGCGTCCTGCACAAGGTCCTCGCCGGCCTCTGGAACCGGCGGCTTCTCCGCGGGCACGCTCTTCACCGGCGCGCTCTTCGTCATGCGATGCATCGCGTACACGACGACGCTGATGGTGAGGTTGCAGATGGCTGCAATATGCACGCTTCCGCGCTGACCCTGGTGCGGGAGCAGCAGCGTGACGGACGCCGCGGATGCGAACGCGGAGCCGAGCGTGTTCACGAAGTAGAGCGTGCCGACGCTCTTCCCGACGTTCTTCGACGAGCGGACCAGGAAAGAGACCAGCAGCGGCAGCGTGGCGCCCATCATGAGCGTGGGCACGAGCACCAGCATGAACGTGATGAGCCCCGTTCCGAGCGTGCTCATACCCAGCGTCACCTTGCCGACGACCGCGAAGAAATCGAGCGAGAAATAGCCAAAAACGCCGATGACGAGCTCGACGATGGCGAACAGGAGCAGCGTGGGGCGCTTCGGGTCCTTCGAGATCGCGCCGCCACCAAGGCTGCCAAGGCCGAGCCCCAGCATGAACGCCGAGACGATCATCGTGACCGACTCCACGTTGATGCCGTAGATGGCGTAGAGCGAGCGCTGCCACACGACCTGATAGACGAGCGCCGCGAACCCGGACGCCGTGAAGAGCAGGTAGAGGAACAGGCGGCTCGAGAGGCTCTGTCCCGGATCGTCGGGGCTTCGTGAGTCAGTCATCGCGCGGGCGGTTGTAGTCGAATTTTCCCCCGCGCGGGAGTCTGGTCACATCGGGCAAGCCGTGCCCAGCGGTGCCACGGCGGGGACAGTGGCCTTGCCCGTCTTCAGGAAGGACTCGAAGAAGCAGCCGTACTGGTACTTCACGCTGTCGAGCTGCTTGTAGATCGCGTGGCCGTCGGGCTCGATGCCGTCCTGGTGGTACTGGACGGTGACGCCGGTGTAGGGCGTGCCGCTCTCGCTGGTGAGGTTCATGCTGATCGCGTACGGGCGCAGGCCATCGAGCTTCTCGAGCTTGAGTGCATCCTGCATGGATGCCCACTGCGGCTCGCCGGCCTGCGGATGACCGTAGGCAAGAGCCACTGCGTCGTAGACCTCCGGCGGGAAGTAGGAGTCGTTGATGCCGACGGGCTCGTAGATGGGGCGCGTGGGATGCCCCGCGAGCGGGCGCCGTGCGAGGCGCGGCATGTAGACGATGGGCTCCGCCGGCTCCCACCCCGTCTCGCCAATGACGAGCGCGGGATGCATGAACGAGAGCTTCACGGTGGTGCCGAAGAGCAGCGCGCCGAGCGCCGTGCCTGCGTGCGGAATGATGGACGTCTTCAGGATGAAGTACGACCAGAAGCCGCCTGCGCCGGTGGGGACGGACGCCTTGATGCGCGGCTCCACGGCGCTGATCAGATTCGTGTACATTCCACCCATCGACTGACCCTGCGCAAGGAGCTGGTCCTCCTTGAAGCGAATCTGGGTCTCGTTCGCGGGGAGCGTGACGCCGGTGCACGTGCCCAGGACCGCGGGATCGATCGTGAGCGTGCGGAGCGCCTCGATGAAGAGCCTCTGCTCGACCACGCCCTGACGGAACGTGTCGCGGAATGCGGCCAGGTTGTTCAGGTTCAGGTACTCGGTGTCGGTCGCGTTGGGAAAACGCTCGGGATTCAGCGGCAGCGCGGAGGCGGCCGCGGCGATGCCATGCGGCGCGAGAACGTAGGCGGGCCCCTGGTGGGCCACGTCGGGACCGCCTGCGACCTTCACGGGCCCGCGATCGAAGACCGCTGTGGAGAGCCCGCCGGACCCGTGGAAGTAGGCGACGAGCGGGAATCCGCCGCTCGGCATTGCGCCCTTGGGGATGGAGATTGCGATCGGGGCGTCGACCTCGCCTTGCTTCACGGGAAGACCGTCTGCGCCGGTGACGAAGAGCCCCTTCGAATCGAACGGCGCCGCGCCCTCCTGGAACTGCGGGTACGTCACCTTGCCCACGAGCTCGCAGTTCTTGGACTGGTCGCCATCCTTGCGGAGCGCGAGACCGCTCACCTGCACCTTGTACTTTGCCACCAGCTTGGTGGTGAGGTCGAACGTGTCCTTCACGACGTCGCCCGTGGTGAAGACGGTCGCTGCGGCAACCTCGTCCGTGTTCACGCCCTTCGCCGCGAGCGTGGAGAAGAGCGGCGCGTACAGGCCGGACAGCTCCGGGCCGCGCGGGATTGCAGGCGTCTCGCCGTGGGCCAGCGAGCGCATCGTGCCGGACACGCCGAGCGGCGCGCCGGTCGCATCGCCGAAGCTGCGCATGATCACGAACGCGTACTTGCGCAGAGGCGAGAGCACGATGCCCGGACGCGGCGCGACGGCCAGCAGATTGTCTGGCGTGTACCGGTCGGCGGCTGGCGTGGCAGCGACGGTGGGGTACAGCGTGCCCTTGTCCTTCGACGCGTCGTCGATGTCGATGAGCAGGACGGGTGCGTCCGGCGTGGCGGCGATCAAGTCCTCTGGCGCATGTGCGGCGAGCGGAAGCGTGAACTGGAAGAACGCAGTGGAGACGGTGGCGAAGCCCTTGCGCTGCCCCGCGATGCTGACGAGCGGCCCGATGATCGCGTTCTGGTGCTCGGGGAAGCCAGCAAGGTCCGGCGTGCCCTCCGCGGTGAGGCGGAGATCCGAGGGGTATGGCGCCTGGTAGAAGCCGGCGAGATCGGTGAAGCCGGCGCTGTAGTCCAGGACGAGCTCACTCTTCGGCGCGGCGCTCTGGGAGGAGCCACACCCGACGGCGATCTGGGCAGCGACAGTGACGAGCCCGACCAACAAGGTGCGCGACGGAATCATGACGCTCCCACGTAGCCCGCAGGACGGAACTCGTCGAGGTAACGGCAGAATCTATCTTCGCACGGGGTTTGCTTCATCGTCGCTCATGACGAAGATCGACGCCGTGTCCCCCGTGCCCTCCGTGTCCCCCACGTCGGCCGCCCAGGGTGAAGGGGAGCCCAGGACGCAGCTCGTCGATCCCGCTTTGAAACAGGGGGATCCCAGGCCGCCGCAAGCGGATGGAACGGATGCGCCGGCGCAGCCGCTCTTCGCGACGATGCTCGCCGATGCCGCGGCACCGCTGGAGAACAAGACCAAGGCGGGGCTCCCGCTCCCGCTCGCGAACACGCCTGCCTTCACGCTGGGTACGCAGGTCCACGAGAAGGGCGCCGTTGCAGGCGATCCCCGGAAGAAGACCGCGCCGAAGACGCTCTCCGATCCGAAGAAGAAGACGGACGATGCAGGCCGAGCGCCCACCGCGACCAACGTTCCCATCGTTCCCGCGGAGCGCGCATTTCCCGCCATACCGTTGACGCTTCCGTCGTTCGAGGAGGGGGCCGCGTTGACGGCGACCACGTCGGAGGTCGGCACCGCGATCGAGAACCAGCTCTCGGGCGGCGCAGGCACGCTCGATCATGTCGCGCTCAGCCTGCAGGCGAGCGCGGCTACGGACGCACGGAACGGCCTGGCGGCGATGAGCGGCGTCCACCGTACGGCAAAGGCCATCGCGGAAGATCAGTCGCGCATCGGCGTGTCCACATCGGAGAGCGCGCGGACGTACGCAGCGATCGCGAAGGCCACGCCCACGCCCGTGACGAACATGATTCACGCGGCAGCGACGTCGGCGGAAGAGCCGCGCGCGCGAAAGGTGGAGGGCGGAGCCACGCATGCCGCGGAGGCAGAGGACGCGAAGACCACCACGCGAACCACGGTCGCCAGCGCGGACGCAGCACGGAGCGGCGATCGCAACGAGCGCGGCTCGCACGACGGCACGTCATCGCACGCGCAGGCGCGACCGCACACAGAGAGCACTGACACGAACGACACCGCAGCGCCGAGCGATGGCAAGAGCGACGCAGAAGGCCCGACGCGTTCACCCGGGGGCGCGCCCGCACACGTGGCATTCTCGATTCCCGTGCCGACCCATGCGCCGTTTCCGTCCGCAGCGCCGGTGACGAAGCCGGAGGAGGTGCGCGCCGCGTTCGCAGAGGACACGATGAGCGGCGTGGAGCGGGCTGCTCTCTCTGGACACGAGCGAACGGATTTCGAGGTGCGTGCGTTCGACGGGACGCGCGTTGCGATCAACGTGCAGCTGCGCGACGACAACAAGGTGCACGTTGGTTTCGCGTTCGACGGGAAACACACGGCAGCGGAGGCGACGGTGCGCGCGACGCTTGGCTCGCTCGAGACGCGGCTTGGTGAGCGCGGCCTCTCCACGGTCGTGTCGTTCGGCACGCTGCAGCGCTCGCCACAAGAGGTGGGCGTGACGGCCGCAAGCAATGCTGGTGGCGCAGGCGGACATGCGACGGCGAACGGCCACGGTGGGAATGGCAAGAACGGCGACCCGCGCGAGCAAGCGCCGCAGCTGGCCGAGGTGACGGAGCTCCCGAGGCAACGTCAGGCAGACGCACGAGCGTCGAAGGCGACGGTGCCCACACCGAACGGACGCGGCGGCTGGGTCGCGTGATCAGTCGATGCGGAAGGTCTTGCCCACGGTGACGGGCGCGCCCGAGAACTTGGGGACGCGGGTGCGCTTGAACTGCATCGCGATGCAACGGCCGACGGCGGTGGCCTTGAACGGCGCGCGATCGACGACCGCTTCCTGAACTTCGCCGGTGGGCGCGAACGTCACCATGATGTGGCCGTCGCCCGTCGGTCCCTTCGACTGCTTGCAGGGAAGCGTGGAGACCTGTGACAGCTCGCGTGATGCCGCGCCGCGATCGAAGACTGGCCCGGACGTCTCGGTCGGCGGCGGCGCGGGCTTCTTGGCGAAGGCCGGGAAGGCGACGGTGACGATGGCGACAGCGAGGACGGTCATGTGGGCGCGGAGCATGACCCAGGTAGCTGCAAGGTCGGGGCCGTCGCTCGTTGCTCGATCTCGGGATCACGAGAGGCAGGAAATCCCGGAAATGTGGGGAAATTGGCCTGAAGACTGTGGATCGAGATGGGTCCATGCGGGACGACCTCGGGCCTCACAAGGGCCTACGCGAACTGTCACCCGGAGGCGACAGCGGCTCGGGGGCCACGGGCGCGAGCAGGGACCGCGTGCTATCCACTCGCGCGATGGGTGCGGTCTGGCTCCGAAGAACATTGATCCTGCTGGGCGTGAGCGCCTGCGTGGTGGGATGCAGTGCTGCTGGCTGGCTTGGCGGAACGCTCGGCGGTGTCGTGGGCGCGACGAGCAATGACCACTGCGACCGGCGCTACATCGCCGACGGCGGCAACAACGGCCCGTTCTGCCAGGAGATCGTCGACACGGTCGCGGGCGGTCAATTCCAGGACGACTGCCGCACGAAGTTCCAGGCCGAGACCGGCGACGGGCGTTGCACGCGCACCGGCGTGATCGCAGGCTGCAAGAACAAGAAGGTCAACGACGACAAGTCCGAGGTCTGGGACTGGTACTACGACGTGAGCGGCCTGGAGATCGAAGCGGGCGTAGAAGCAGGGGCCCTCTTCCCGAACGCCCCCAAGACCGTCGCCGACGTCAACGCACGCTGCATAGACCTGAAGCGCTACGAAGACGGAGCCGAGCTCGCCAATCCGTGAGCAACCCTGACGCACAAAAACCGAACGCCTCGACCTCCTTCAACAGGAAGCGAGGCAGCGGCGGAGAGGGTGGGATTCGAACCCACGGTACAGTTTCCCGTACGCATCCTTAGCAAGGATGTGCCTTCGGCCACTCGGCCACCTCTCCTGAGGAAAGGCCTGAATAACGCGACTCGAACTGCCGCGCAAGCCTGGGGCCTGGAGAAACGTTGACAGATAAAGTTGTGTTGACTTTTTCTGCCCCAGCGCCATGATGCCGGCATGCTCACCAGACAGCAGCTGATCGACCGCATGAACGCGGGCGAAAGCCCTTCGTTCTTGTTCTTCTGGGGACACACCCCGAAGAGCGCGACGGCCGTGGATGCATCGTGTCTGAGCCAGTGGTTTCCGCGTGCGTTCGAGCTCGAGGGTCACACGTACGCGAGCGCGGAGCACTTCATGATGGCGGAGAAGGCGCGCCTCTTCGGTGACGACGAGATGCAAAGGTCGGTGCTCGGCGCAAGGACGCCGGCAGAGGCAAAGGCGTTCGGGCGTGCGGTCCGCAACTACGACGATGCGGTGTGGTCCCGCGAGCGTTCGAAGCTCGTCGCGCGAGGCAACGTCGCCAAGTTCGGCGCGCACGACGACCTGCGGAGGTTCCTCCTGTCCACGAACGACCGGGTGCTGGTGGAGGCGAGCCCGCGCGATCGCATCTGGGGAATCGGGATGGGAAAGGCCAACCCCGATGCGCGGTTGCCCGAGCGTTGGCGCGGCGAGAACCTCCTTGGCTTCGCGCTCATGGCCGCGCGCGACGCCTTGCGGGGGTAGCGGCCCCATCGGCGGCGCCTGTGCACTCCGGTGATCCACGCACCGCGACGGCGATCCACGTTTCACTGGAGTGTTTCACTGTGGCGACACTCGGCGACCAAGATCACACGAGTTTGTGATCCACCCCTCGGGGCACACTGTGTGCAACTGAGCGCTGCATGCTCATGCTTCGACCGATCCGTGGGAAGACGGGCCTCTGCATGCTGCTCGCGTGCGCCTCGTTTGCGCTCGGTGGGTGCGGCGGTCCGTCCGAGGACGTGGGCACCAACGCGACGTCCGCGCTCGATGAGAGCTGCAGCTACGACAAGGGGATGACCGCACGGCAGACGCTCGCGAACGTGCCAAGCTCCATTCCGTTGAAGCACATCATCATCGTGATGCAGGAGAACCGGTCCTTCGATCACATGCTCGGGTCGCTGGCGCTCGAGGGCAAGGACGTGGACGGCGTGCCCGCGGACTTCGTCAACGAGGATCGCAACGGCAACCCGGTCAACTTCTGGCACCGAACGGACACGTGCTTCGACGCGGACTCGCCGCACAACGAAGAGGCGCTGGAGTCATCCGTCGACGGAGACCGGATGGACACGTTCGTGGAGAGCGCAGCCACCGACAAGAGCGACGGCCACTACGTGATGAGCTACTACACGCGCGCCGAGCTGCCGTTCTACTATTACCTGACGGACGCGTTCGCCACGTCCGATCGCTACTTCTCCGCGATGCTGGGCCCCACCGATCCCAACCGCGACTTCCTCTATGCGGCGACGTCCAACGGCGTGAACTACACGCAGTCGGGCAGCTCCGACAAACCCATGAAGGGCGTGAAGACCATCTACAACCTGCTCGACGAGCACCACGTCTCGTGGGGCGTGTACTCGAGCGGGCAGCCGCGACAGGGCGCGCTCGGATGGACCTGCGGCCACAAGGGGTTCCACAGCGATGGCGACTTCTTCGATGCGCTCCACGACGACAAGCTGCCGAGCGTGGTCTTCGTCGACCCGGGCGAGGGCCAGGACGAACACCCGCCGCACGATGTGCAGAAGGGTGAGAAGTTCGCGAAGAAGATCTTCGAGGCCGTCACCTCGAGCAAGGCGTGGTCATCCACTGCGCTGTTCTTCACTTACGACGAGGGCGGAGGGATCGCGGACCACGTGTCACCGCCCGCCGCCTGCGCCCCGAGCCCGGAGTTTCCGTCGTTCGATCGGCTCGGGGAGCGCGTGCCCGTCATCCTGGTGTCGCCGTTCGCGAAGCCCGGATACGTCTCGCACGAGACGCACTCGCATACGTCGCTCCTCCGCCTGATCGAGGCCACGTGGGATCTGCCCGCGCTCACGGCGCGCGACGCGAACTCCGACGCGATGCTGGACATGTTCGACTTTGGTCGGTCGCCCTACAACTGCCCAGGCGCGGGCCCGCTCCCGGGTCGCGGTGGATGCGTGAACGACCCCACAGACACGTTCCTGAACAAGGTCGGCTCGTGGTTCGGAAACGCCTGGACCGACGCCTCCAACGGCTGCTTCTAGAGACGTCGACGGCGTCTACACCATCAGGTTCGGGCAGCTCGGAGGGCCCAGCGCTTCTTGGCTTTCTCTCGCTCGCCCTCGCGTGTGCGTGGCTCGCCGCGCGCGGGTAGCTGCGCGAGGAGCGCGCGCGTGGTGGCGGCGACGTCCTCGATGGCCTTCTCGAACGCTGCGTCCGTGGCCGCGGGCGCCTTCTGATAGCCGCTCACCTTGCGTACGAACTGGAGCGCAGCCGCGCGGACCTCGTCTTCGGTGACGGGTGGCTCGAAATGGTGAAGGACGCGGATGTTGCGGCACATGGAGGAAGGATACCTCCTACTTGTAGAGGAGCGCGAGCTGACCCTTCGCCGAGAGAACGCCAAGGTCCATGCAGAGCCCGACTGCGCAGTGCACGACGACTCCACCTGCGATCGAGCGCGTGCGCAGCGCGAAGGCACCCAGCACGATCCCCGTGACGATGGAGCCTGCGCATTCCGCGAATGGCTTCTGCATGTGGATGATCGCGTAGGGCAGCACCATCACGAAGATGGCAAGCCACCCAAGGCTCCGCGCGAGCGCGAACAGCAGGAACCCACGGTAGAAGAGCTCCACCATCAGGAACTGGAACGCGTATGCGAGCTCCCACGTGACAAGGCGCGACATCGAGTCGCCCGCGCCTGGACACTTCGGATAGGCCGCGGCGAACGACGCGTCGCGCGATGCGAGCAACGTCACCGGCAGCATGACGACCAGCGCGAGCGCGACGAGCTTCCATGACGCTGCTTGCCGCGGCCACACAAGCCCGTGCTCTCGCAGGCCGCGATGCAGGACGAAGCGCATGCACAGCCAGGGCAACACGCCGAAGTGAACGCCCTTCCATAGCGCCCAGAAGAGCTGCGCGTGCATCTCGGGCGCCGGCCACGCGGACGAGAGCCCTTGCAGGAACGTGGAGCCCTGGAACGACTCCGGGCTTCCGAGCAGCTTCGGCATGATGATCGCGACGGTCGCGAACAGCAGCACCCACGCAGCACTCGCGCGCGGCAGATCGTCACGCTTGTGATCGCGGTCGATCTGCGCGCACTGCTCTTCCACGAAGCGAGCCACCTGCACGACCATCCACGTCACTATCCTGCGCACCGACCACGGTTGTCCATGTTTCGATCGCTGGTTTTTCAGGCCCGATTCACCTGGAGTGTGATTCGCTGACTTCCGGCGGTAGAACTGTGTTGCCTTCGGGGAAGGCACTGACAACAAGGGGTTTCCGACATGACAAAGACAATGACTCTTTCTTTCGGAGTGGCGCTCGGCGCGCTCTTCATCGCGACGCCTGCGTTTGCCGACGCACTGCCGCCGTCCGGCGAAGACTGCGCCATGAACGGCGGCACGGTGGCCATCGGTGGCGCGTGCAGCCTTCATGATACGGCGAACACGGCGGGCACGTGCCAGCTGACCTCGTGCAGCCACACGCCGAACCCCACGTCATGCGACGCAGGCGGCGCGGATGGAGGCTGCGGCCCTGTCGATTCGCCGTGCGTTCTTTGCATCGCAGGGAGCGCTGGAGGCGGAGATGGCGGCGCGGCGACCGGCGACGGTGGCGCGGCGACCGGCGATGGCGGCACCACGGGCAAGACCTCGTCAGGCGGCTGCGCGGTGACGGGCAACGACGGATCACCCTGGAACATCCTGCTTCCGCTGGGCCTGGCAGCGCTCGTGCCGCTGGCTCTGCGCCGCAAGAAGAACAAGGCATGAGCGAAGAGCGAACTTGATGAACGTACGTGTGACGAAGGTGCTCTTCGAGGGAGCGGTCACGGCGCTTGGTCCACTGGATCGAGCCCGTGGGGCCGTGTTGTCGCTCGGCGCGCGCGCGGCACGCCCGCTGCTGCGTGATCGCGGGCTGCGCGTACTCGTGCTCGCGAGCCTCTCCGTCACGGTCGCGTTCCTGGGCGCGTGGTTCTTTCCGATGGTGCTGCTTGCGCTCGGGCCCATCGCGCTCGGCGTGCCGCATCTTCTCTCCGACGTGCGGTACCTGGTCGCGCTGCCGGGGCTGCACAGGCGCGCGGCGTTCTGGGTGCTCGTCGTCGGTCCGCTCGGGGTCGTGTACTCGCGGCCAGAGGTGTGGGTCGGCCTGGTGTGCGCGATGGGCGCTGCGGTGATCGCCAGGACCACCGTGCCGCGAAAGGCCGCGGCCGTGCTGACGCTGGGCGCGCTTGCGATCTGGGTGCACGGGCACCGCGGCGTGGCGGAGATCTGGATGGCGCACGCGCACAACATCGTGGCGCTCGTGATGTGGACGCTCTTCTTTCGTGGCAGGTCCAGGAGTGCGGGCGTGGGCGCGCGGAGGCACCTCTGGGTCGCGCTCCTCTTCGCATTGCTGGGCACGCTCCTCTTCGTGATGCCCTTGCGAGAGAGCGCGGACACGTTTGCCGGCCTCACGCTCGACGTGCAGATGCGGTCACTCTCGCCGGTCGTGGACCCCGAGCTGTCGTTCCGCTTCGTGCTCTTCTTCGCCTTCGCGCAGTCCGTGCATTACGCGGTGTGGCTACGAGCAGTGCCAGACGAGGCGCGACAGCGCGCGGGCATCAGATCTTTCGCGTCGACTACGAGGGCCCTACGCGCGGACGTGGGGCCGTGGATCCTTGGGGCGTTCGTGGCTGGCTTTGTCGGAATTGCGGCATGGGCGTTGCGTGATCTCGTCGCGGCGAGGACAGGGTACCTGCGGCTGGCGATCTCGCATGGGTACCTGGAGATCGCGGTGGCGGCGCTGTTCCTGCTGGAGAAGACGACGAGTTCGACGACGACTTCGACTTCGACTTCGACGACGACATCGACGACGACATCGACTTCGACTTCGACTTCGACATCGACGGCGACTTCGACTTCGACTTCGATCTGAACCTCACCCTCGACCTCACCCTCGACCTCGATCTGAACCTCACCCTCGACCTCACCCTCGACCTCGACCTCACCTCATGCGCGTTTTTCTGCATGTCGCCGAAGGACTTCCGAACTTCTCGCACGGCGTGCGGCGAAAGTACTTCACCGGCGCTCGGAACAGCGCCTGCGAAACCTCTGGCGCAGCGGATGGCGCGAACGCGATCGGCGCTCTCGATCACGCCACCGCGCTCGACATCATGCAGCGCTGCCAGAACCTCGCGAAGATGACGCGCTTCGTGATACCCGACGGGGTGCTCTCCGCGTTGATGCGCTGAACGCGAAGGCGCCGCGGGGAGCGATCTCCGCGGCGCCGTCTTTCTCACCGCGTGAGCTTCGTCAGCGTGCCGAGGATCTGGCGCATGCGCTCACGCACTTCGTCCCTCACGCGGGGCACGTAGCCCAGCGCCACTCCGACCTCGATGCAAGCGAGCGTCTCCCGTGCACTGCCAAGCGCGGTGTGAAACCGCTGCTGCGCGTTCTTCCCCCGAGAGTAAGAGCCCTCCGAGACATTCAAAGCAATGCTCGCCGCAGCCCGCCTCATCTGCTTCTCCAGGTCCGGATCCCGCCTTCCGATCGCCTCCATCTCCATCCGAAGCATCCCAACCGTCTCGATGATCACTCCGTAAATTCTCAACTCCATGTGCGAGCTCCTTTCGATCGCACCAAACGGGGCATCGCGCGGAGGACGGGTCAAGGCTCGCCCGAAGGGCGACCAGCGCAGCTGGCCTGGCCTTGACGCGTCCGAGCACGATGACACGCTGGTCGACCGAAAGGAGCGACCACGAGTCCCCGAGCGAGCCCCGCAAAGCCACCGAACCGGTTGCCGGTGAGAC
>JBBRNJ010000127.1:0-17150 GCA_038230375.1 Polyangiales bacterium
GACAACGACTTCGACATCGACTTTGACAACGACCCCTACCCCGACCTCGACCACGACCCCGACTTAGACAACGACCCCGACCCCGACCTCGACCCCGACCCAAACTTCACCTTCACCCTCGACCCTCCCCCTGACCTCTGCCCGGCATTCACCGGTTCTGCCTGCGTTGGCGCTTGCGGCTCCTCGACCGAGCGCGGTCGTTCCCGCTTCTTCCGTCAGCGCAGCGCTGGTGAAGCCGCCTGCGTCTGCGACTGTTGCAGCGTCCGCGAAACCACCCGATGTCGATCCGCATCCGTTCTGAGCGGGCGGCGGCGGGTGTGGCGCGGCGAGCGTGGGAAACGCGTCTCGCCGCGTTGTTTGTATTGTGCACGCTTCTCCTCGCAGCTTCGCGGCCTGCGTTCGCGGGGGACGATCTCGAGGCGCATCGAGAGCGATTTCGCGTGGGGTACGAGAAGTACATGGGGCGCGACTTTGCCGGCGCGATCGTGGAGTGGGAGGCGATCTATCGGGAGCTGGGCGCGGAGCGCGGCTATCGGCTCGCGTTCAACCTGGCGCGTGCGTACGACGCGTACGGTGACTACACGCGTGCCGCGGAGGCCTACGAAGGCTATCTCGGTGAGGTCGCGAAGAAGAAGGATGGGCCGCCGCTCGAGCCGATCGTCGTGAAGCAGGCGGAGGAGGCGGAGGAGCGGCTGAAGGAGCTCGCCAAGACCCGTGGCCGCGTGAAGGTACGGACGCAGGGCCGTGCGATCATCGTACAGGTAGACACTGGAGAGCCGCGCGTCTCTGGCTTCACGGCGTACGTCGCGCCGGGCGCGCACACCATCACGTGGAACCCAGGTACGGCGGACGAGCGCAAGATCGACATCAAGGTCGCGGAGGGAGAGCTCGAGGTCGTTGAGCCGCCGCCGCCCGTTGTCGTGGTTCCCAACCCGAACGCTGGAGGAACCAGAGCCGGTATGCCGCCACCACCACCACCGGTGACGACGATCGAGCGACCGTTCCCCGCATGGGCTCTTTACGCGGGCGCGGGCGTGACCGCGCTCAGCGTCGCGATCCCGATCGGCTTCTACGTCGACGCGAGCAGCAAGCTCTCGCAGAACCAGAAGGAGAGCGAACCCGTCGCACAGGGGCGCCTCGCGGACAGCTACGAGGATGCGCGACGCACGGCGTACATCTCGTGGGTCGTGCCCTCGGCCCTCGCGACGCTCACACTGGGGGCGACCGCGTACTATTTTTTTGGCGGGACGGAGAAGACGATCACACCGACGATGTCAGTGACGGGGAAGAGCGCAAACGCAGGGATCGTGGGCCGGTTCTGAGGAACGCCCGCTACTCCGTATTCGCGATCCCGTACTTCCGCAGGTACGCGCGCACGTGGTGGCGCTCCATTCCGCTCTGCCGCGCCATCTCGCTCACGTTGCCCTTCGCTGCCTTCGATAGCGACGCGAAGTACTCGCGCTCGAACCCGGCCACGGCGACGCGCTTCGCCTCCGTGAACGCGGTCTGCGCGGCGCGCGGTTGCCCGTCGTCGTCTCGCGCGAGCGTGAGCACATCGTCGATGGCTTCCGGCGTGTCCGCGAGCGTTGCGGCCACGGACGCCACGTTGACGAGCTCTCGCACGTTGCCTGGCCAATCGTGCGCGCCCATGCGCTGCTCGATCCATGCGAGCACGATTCCCGCGTGCTCCTTCTTTCCTGCGCGCAGGCAGATCTCTTCCACCAGCTGTGGAAGATCGGCCGTGCGTTCGCGCAGCGGCGGAAGCTCCACGCGTACCTGCGCGATGCGGAAGAACAGGTCGCTGCGGAAGCGGCCAGCGTTCATCTCCAGCGAGAGATCGCGCCGCGTTGCCGCGAGGACGCGCACGTCCATCGGTTCGAACGCCGAGCCGCCCACGCGCTTCACCTGTCGCTCCGCGAGCGCGCGCAAGAGCTTGGGCTGGAGATCCAGCGGGAGCTCGCCCAGCTCGTCCAGGAACAGCGTCCCCGTGTCTGCCTCCGCGAGCGCGCCCTTCTTGCGCTCGGTCGCCCCCGTGAACACGCCCTTCTCGTGACCGAACAGGATGCTCTCTGCCAGGGTCGGTGGAATGCTCCCGCAGTCAACGACGACGAACGGTTTGTCCTTGCGAGGACTGTGGTCATGGATGCCTCGCGCGACGACCTCCTTGCCCGTCCCGGTCTCGCCCAGGATGAGCACCGAAAGCGGCGTTGGAGCGACCCGCTCCAGCACGCTGAAGATCCGCCTCATGCGTGGTGTGCTGCCAACGAGCCCGCCGAAGCGATCCGCGAACCCGACATCGACGCGTGACTTCTGCGCTGGCTCGACCGCGAGCTTGGTCTGACCGCAGAGGATCTCCGCGCTGCCGGTCAGGATGCCCTCCTTGATGCGCACGCCCGCGATCAGGGTGCCGTTCGTGCTGCCCAGGTCCCGGACCAGGATGCCCTCGTTCACGGCGCGCAGCTCGCAGTGGAGAGCGCTCACCTCGGGATCGTTCAGCCGGACACCAGCGCCCTCTTCTCGACCGACGACGAGCGGGTCCACGTCGATCGTGTGGGTCTGCCCCTCCGGTGTGCGAAGGGTGCCCCCACGGACGAACCAGTTGAGCGTGCGCGTTCGCGTCTCGGACATGTGCGTAGAATACCGACGGGGCGGAATCCAGGCTCACTTTTCGGAACGTGCGTGGCATGGGTGCGAGCCGCTCACCGAACCGGCAGCGGTTCGACCTGGACGCACGGACGTTCACGGGGGACACTGGAGAAAGAGCAGGAATCCTGCCCTTCCCGTGCCTCTCCTCATGGCATGGCGCATGCTCGAGAGATCAACATGGTCCGATCCATCCACCTCATGCTCCCGCTCTGCGGTGCTCTCGCGTTCGGGGCGTGCGCGCCCCACAAGGGCTCCGGTGGCACGACCACGAACCCCACGTCGGACCTGGAGTCGCAGTCGCTCGCGGACGACGGGACGGACACCTCTGCCTCCGAGGGCGACGCGGTCTCGCTCACGGGCACGCTCCTGTCTTCCAGCGGCGGTAGCGTCGGGCTCGCAGGTGAGCCGGGCTCGGACCTCTCGCTCGACAACGTGGGCAACGGCGCGCGGCTGTTCTTCCTGCCCGTCGGCTGCCTTGTCGTGACGAACCCCACGACCGACAGCGTGCAGTACGCCTTCAACGACTGCACTGGTCCGCGCGGCATCTTCCATCTCACGGGCGTGGTCGGCGTGACCTACGCAACGGCGAACGGGACGCTCTCGCTCGACATCACCAGCAAGGGCCTGCAGGTGAACAAGGCGACCATGGACTGGACCGCCAAGGCAACCGTCACAGCGTCGGGCGCGATGCGCACCATGAACTGGACGGGGCACTTCACCGGCGTCACGCGCGGCGGCCGCCAGATCACGCGCGACAACACCAAGACTGTCACGTGGACCGTCGGCGACTCGTGCTTCACCCTCAACGGCACCTCCGAGGGCACCATCGGCGCGCGCGACGTGAAGACCGAGCTCATCAGCTACAAGCGCTGCAAGGCCAGCTGCCCCGAGGCGGGCAGCGAGATCAAGCTCACGAACGTGAACCTCGGCAAGACGGTGGACCTCACGTACGGCACCGGCGAAGCAACCTTCACCGACGCCGCGGGCGACAAGATCACGGTCACCCCGCTCTGCGCCAGTCTCTGATCCGATCCGCAGGGACTCGGGGAGCGGCGTCAGTTCAGCGTCGTCTCGGTCTCTTGCTTCGCCGCCTGAAGCGTCTTCTCCATCGACGCGCTCTGCGCCGTCGCTGCGGGCTTGTCGGCCCTTGGCATCGTCGGCGCTGCCTTCTTCGGCTCCGGTTTCAGCTCCGCGCGCGGCTCTCGCCTGGTTTCGATCTTCGGGGCTGCTGGCTTCGTAGATGCGGACGCCGCGGGCGTGAATGATGTGGGGACCGCGCCTCGAACGGACGCAGCACGCGGCGGGATGACGGACGAAGCGGGTGCCTCGGCGGTCTCCAACGCTACTTGTGTCGTCGCCGCCGCGTGCGTGGACGCTTGCTCCGTCTGGTAACGAACCGCGGCCGCGTACCAGCCCGTGCCCGCGAGCACCATGATCATGACGAAGAGGAGCATCCTCGACTCGCGCTCCGGCGGCGCGACCACGGCCGCACTCCGGGAATCGTCCGCGTCGCTCGTAGTCTCGGAGGAGAGCGCGACGGGTGCGGTCGAGGGCGGTGTGGCCGGCGGCAACGACATCATCCATGGCGGCGGCACCGGCGGACGAGCCGCGACGCGGGCGGGTGCGCGCGCCAGAATGTGTCCGCGATACGCCTCGAACGACCACGGCGACACAGGACGCAACTTGAACGGGAGCGCGTTCTTCCGCGGCGGCGCGGGAGGCGCGGGCGGCGGAAGCGTCGCCACCATCACGCGCGGAGGGGGGGGCTCGCGCCTGCGTCTCGAAGAAGCAGGCTCCACGCTGAGTATCTCGACCGGCGGCAGCGGCGGAGGCAAGGGCACCTCCTCGATCTCGACGTAGATGAGGGTCTCCTCTTCCCAGGAGTCGACGTCGTCGTCATCGCAGTAGATGTCGAGCTCGTCGCAGCAGGAATCGGGTGGGTTTTGTGGAAGCGCTGACAACGAGCCCACGTGAAGCGAAAACCTTGCCAAGCTGCAAGGCGCTGATTCCAGGCGAATACGTGACCGACCTGCGAGATCGGGCCCTCAACCTGCTGCCGCTTTCAGGCCTCAGTTCAGAGCTGCAGTCCTGCTGGACCGGAGCGTCGCGAGCAGCTCCGTGAGCTCCACTTCCAGCGCGTCCACGGTCTTCTCCGCTTCCGGGTCGTAGCGGACCTGCGCGTAGTGCACGAGCACGTCTGCTGCATTCGTTCGCCCCGCTTCGCGTACTCGCTCCGCGAACGCCTCGATCCCCTCCCACGGCTCGCGTGCAAGGCCAAGCTTCGCGAGCGCCTCCGACACGTCCGCGAACATCCGATGTGCCTCGACGTCGGCTACCTTCGCGCGCCGCTTGCCGCGCCGGAGCAGTCGCCGCGAGAGCAGGAATGCGGACAGGAGCCCCAGCGTGCCAAGCAGCCATGCGGGCTGCTCCGCGAGCATCTGACCGAACATCGCGAGCTTCTCACGCCCAGCATCGAACGCTGCGCTCGCGTCCGACACTGCCCTTGGTGTCATCGCTTCCGTGGGCGGCGTGGGGTCGATCGTGCGCCAGCGTCCCTTCGCGCGATCCCAGATCTCCACCCAGGCATGCGCGTGGCGCTCGCGGACCACATCGTAGTGGCCGTACGGGTTCTCCTCCACCACGCGATAGCCCGCCACCACGCGCGATGGGATACCGAGCGCGCGCGCCAGGAGCGCCAGCGCCGACGCGAAGTACTCGCAGTGGCCCTCCTTGTTCACCAGCAAGAAGTCCATGATCGCGGAGTGGTCCTTCTGGGCCCGTGTCCGCGAGAGTGAGTAGCGATAGTTCGCGGACAGGTAGCTCGTGAGCAACAGGAGCCGCTTCGCATCGTCCTTCTCGTCGCCGACGATCTGCTCCGCCACCGGGACCATCCTCTTTCGCAGCGCCTCTGGGATCTCCGTGTCCTTTGCGTCCGGCGGGTCCGTCATGGTCCCGCCCTTCGGATCGATCGTGTAGTCCGAGATGCCCGCGGCGACCGTCGCCACGCCGTACGAGTTCTGCACCGCGCCATCCGAGATGCCGACCCCGCCGAGCGGCGCGAAGAGATGCATCGTGGGCTTGGAGGAGGAGACGGTGATCGCGCCCTTGCCTGCGCCGGTGAAGATGACCTTCTGGCGCGACACGCCCCAGGACTCGCCACGCTCGAACGAGTCCATGACGGAGCCGCGGAGGTAGTCCGGGTGACCACCGCGGATGCGCATCACGATCACGTCCGACGTCTCCATCCCGCTGGGCCCACCCAGGACAACGCGGTTGGAGAAGCCCGTACGGCTCATGCCGTAACCCATGAGAAAGCGATTGCTGGTCATGTGCGGCGTGACCCACGCCAGCGCGCCCGCGAGCGATGCGCCGAGCAGCAGCACGAGCGCGGCTGCCCACGGGTGGTCCTTGATGAGTCGAAGCGGCGACGCATCACCCGCGGACCACGCGAGCGCGAGCGCGAGCGCCACTGACGCCGCAGCGTAGGTGTCCTTGCTCGGCTCGCGCGAGCCGCCAATGGCGACCATCGCAAATGCGAGCAAAGCGAAATCGATGCGCCCCTTCCACGCGGGCGCCGCGAGTGGGAGCCGGCCGATTGCAGCGCCCAGGAAGAGCGCACAGGCCTCCACGGGCAGCCGACCATCCAGCGTGCGCGCAAGTGCATACGCCGCGGCACCACTGCCAAGGGCATAGATGAACTGCCAGATGAACGTTGGTGCGTTCGCGCGGAGGTACGCCAGACCCACGACCAGACCGACAAGAAGCGCGCCTCCAACGAGCCACGTCCTGTAGAGGAGCGTGAGCGACACGATGCACACGAGGTGCGGCAAGAGCTCGCGCAGGCCGTGCTTCGCGGGCGTGCTCGGTGCTGTGGCCTCCGTGGTCATAGGGAGATCGGTCCTCCGCCGCGGATGCTCTCTGTGGTGACGACCATGGCGTCGCCCTTGATGCCGCTTCTCTCGGCCTCATCGCAGACCACGATGCGGAGCAAGCGCACGCCGCGCCGTTCCAGCTCGCTCGCGAGCTTCTGCTGGTTCTTGTCGAAGCTCCCGGACACGAGCACTGCGGAGGAGAGCTGCTCGGCCTCGCCAGCGACGCGCGCGATCAGCGCCGCCGGATCGAACGGCGCGCTGCGCTCGACGGACGCCAGGAAATCCAGCGCCTGCTCCACGTAGCCAAGGCTGCGTCCGAGCAGCATGGTCTGCACGCGTTCCCCGGCGACGAGCAGGTCGATGAGCGCCTCGCCGCGCGAGAGGTGCATGACTATGCCGGCCACGAGCTCGATCGCGGCCTCGAAGCTCTCCTCCGTGTACGCGCTTCCCTCCGTGTCCAGGAAGACGCCCACGCGTGAGAAGTATTCCTCGCGGTACTCGCGCACCGCAGGCTTTCCGGTGCGGGCCCACGTGCGCGCCGAGATGTCGCGCAGCCGATCGCCGCGTCGATAGTCGCGCACGCCGAAGAGCTCCATCGAGTCCCCGAGCTTGGACGCGAGCGCCACGCCACCGGGCTGGTTCCGCCTTGCGAGCTCCAGCTTCACGTGCGTCACGTTCGCCGGGCGCGGCACCACCCGCACGTCCAGCTCCGCGCTTCGCCCGACGCGCCGCTGCGTGAGCCCCAGCGGCGCGACCTCGTACGCGGAGAAGTTGTCGAGGGTGAAGTCACCGCGCCTGTCGAAGCGCAGCGGGCAGGAGATGCGCGCCCGCCCCTCCTTGTCCCAGTCGAGCACCAGCGGCTGCGGGGCCTGCCAGTGCGCAAAATACGGTAAAAATGGCCGACCGATGCGCACCGCGCCTGGCGTCTTCTCGCCGTCGAAGGACAGCGTCAGGTCCACGTCGAAGGGCTCGCCGCGGCTCACGCGCGCCGGGACGGACAGCGCCGTCTTCAAGGTGGTCCTCCTCATGAGGAGTGCCGCGGCGATGGCTGCGCCCATCACGGCGAAGAGCACGTTCGAGAACAGGTAGATCTGGGTGCGGTAGATATCGACGCCGACCACGCCGACAAGGATCACGATCACGAAGTAGGCGCGACCCTCCGGCGTGAACATCGCGTTGAGCCCAAGCAGGAAGCGAGCTGTCGGACCGAGCATGCGCGGGCGCTCGCCGTCGCGCACGGCCACGGGCATCGGGATCAGGATGTGGTTGAGGCGCGCCCAGTCCACCTTGCCCCGGTGACCGAAGAGCGCGTCTCTTGCTGCAAGGAGTCTGCTGTCCGGGCGCTGCACGGGCGTGCCTCTCTGACTCGGAGTTGTGATCAGGTGGGGACCGGGACGCTCTTCACGATCTCGTCGATGACGGATTCCTTCTGCAGACCCGCGTGCCGCGCCTGCACCTTCAGCTGCACACGATGCGACAGCACGCTCTCCGCCACCGCCTGCACGTCCTCGGGGCTGACATAGGAGCGTCCGCGCAGGAACGCGTGCGCCTGCGACGCGCGGAAAAAGGCAAGGGTGCCGCGCGGACTGACGCCCACCTCGAGACTGGCAGAGCCTCGCGTCTTGCGCGTGATGTCCACGATGTACTTGCCGACGATGTCGCGCACTTCCACGCGCGGCACCGCGGCCTGCAGTGCGAGGATCTCGGTCTTGTTGCAGATCGGCGTGAGCGCGTGGAGCGGGTCCTTGCCCTGGCGCGCGTAGAGCATCGCGAGCTCGTCCTCGATGCCGGGGTAGCCGAGCGACACGCGGAGCAGGAAGCGATCAAGCTGCGCCTCGGGCAGCGGATACGTCCCATGGAAGTCGGACGGGTTCTGCGTTGCGATGACGAAGAACGGCGGCTCGAGGACGTGCGTCTCGCCGTCGACGGAGACCTGCGCCTCGTTCATGGCCTCCAGCAGCGCCGACTGCGTGCGTGGCGAGGCGCGGTTGATCTCGTCGGCCAGGAGCACATGCGTGAAGATCGGACCGCGATGAAAGCTGAGGCTGTGATCGAGCGGGGACAGCATCAGCGAGCCCGTGATGTCCGAAGGCAAGAGGTCCGGCGTGAACTGCACGCGCGTGAAGCCGATGCCGAGCACCTTCGCGAGCGCCTTTGCCAGCGTGGTCTTGCCAACGCCCGGGACGTCCTCGAGCAGCACGTGACCACCCGCGAGCACACCGAGCAGGACCAGTTCGACGGCGCGTGGCTTTCCGCGGACCACCTCGCCGAGCGCTGCCTTCACGCGCCGCAGCGTCTCGTCAGCGGTGCGCTCGTGACTGGGCTCATGAGTGGGCTCATGAGTCCCGGTGCTTGCCACGGTCGCCGGCGTACGTTCAGGGCTCAGGCGGGACCTTCGCCGCTGGTGGGCGTGGTGGGTGGCTTGGGGGGCGGGGGCACGGTACCGGGTGGCATGTGGATACCGGACAGGCCAACGAACTCCACACCGACGATCACGCCGTCGGGCTCCTCTTGAACCCACACCACCCGCGCGCGGCGGTCCGCGTAGTCATCGCCGTCGCCGAGGGTCACGAGGTACTCGCCGCCGAGCTCCACCTTCTCTTCGAGGATGCACCGAAGGCCGCCACGACTCAGGTTCAGCGCCCATCCCTCGAGCTCCGTGGTGCTGCCGGGCAGCTTCAAGATCACGCGCTCGGTGACCTCGCGTCGCGCCCCACCGCGACGCATGGCGTGCGAGCCGGACACGGACTTCTGCGGGCCGGTTGGGCCGTTTGTGGGAATCGGTCCGGTGGGCCCTGCCGGCATGGGCATCGTGCCTGTCCCGGTCGTGGGGCGGGCGGCAGGCGTTCCGGCGGTTTCGAGGGCCCCGGCCGTTTCGATCACGGCGGCGGGAGCGATCGGCTCGGCCGAGGGATCGGGGGAATCGGGACTCTTCGTCACAACTCGCAATTCTAGCGGGTCTTTTTTCAAGATCGCAATGAGAAGGCCCCCCGGGACCGAAAATATCCCTCCAAATGGCCGATTCCTCGCGCCGCCGGGGCGGTTCACGGCGGCCTGTGATTTGCGTAGCGCGTGGTTGGTGCTTGCGTTGCGAGGCTGACACCGCTTCTAATGAGAGCCACATTCCGAGAGAGTCGCTTGACCCCCCCCCTGCTCAAAAAAGCCCTCATTGCACAAGGTTTCGAGGTGTTCCGAACCCTCAAGGACGAGATCGTCCTCGCGGAGCGCGTTCGCGAGAACCTGATCCTGGACTCCGGCATCCGCGTTCGGGCCACGGAAAATGACGAGGAGTTCGAGGTCCGCCTCGTTCTGCGCGCCGAGAAGAGCGACTTTCCGAGCGAGGACGACGACGCGCTGTTCAAGCGGGTCCGGACCCTGGCCGTCCCGGCAATGGACCTGGGGTATTCCGAGATCTCCGCGCAGGTCACGCCCATGAACGACCCGTCGGAGCCCGACAAGACCCTCGACACCTTCTACGAGCTCTTCCTGGTGAAGAAGATCACCGGTGGCATGGAAGCGGTAGGAGTCGAAGTGAAAAAGGCCTTCACCCTGGCCAAGACCGTCGCCCATACTCACTGAGCAAGCGCGCGACGCCGGGCCTAGACATCGCTTCCGGCACTTCGGGCGACGTGGTAAGCCCCGAACCCTGCCATGTTGGACCTGTTCAGAAAGCGCGGGCTTACCTCGATCGTCTACGGCGTGATCATCGTCGGCATGATCCTCGTCTTCGTCATCAACTTCCGCCCGAACGCGAACCAGAAGTCGGCGTCCTTGCGCGAAGCCTGCGCCGCGACCGTGAAGGGCAACTGCATCGACCCGAAGTCGCACCGCGCATCCTACCGCGTGATGATCCCTCGCGATCAGAGCGGTAACCTCATGACCGATCGCGCGAAGGCCATGGGCCTCAACAAGATCGCGCTGGACGGCCTCATCGAGCGCGAGCTCCTCATCAGCGAAGCCGAGCGCCTCGGGCTCACCGTCAGCGAGGACGAGCAGAACCAGGCCGTCCTCGGCGGCTTCATCTACGTCAGCGTGCCCATGGAGAACCCGCGCCTCGCGATGTCTCTGCGCATCCCGGACGGCTACATCTACGCGGGCTTCAAGGACCAGAAGACCAAGGCCTTCGACATGAAGAGCTACGAGCGCCAGGTCCGCGTCATCACCGGCCGCTCCGCGACCGAGTTCAAGGAGTGGCAGGCCCGTGAGCTCCTCGCCGCCAAGATGCGCGATCTGGTGCGAGCGCCCATCCGCGTCAGCGAGTCCGAGGCCCTGGAGATGTACGTGGGCGAGAAGAGCTCCGCGACGATCTCCTACGTGCCGGTCCGCTTCGAGTGGGCCGAGAGCTACATGATCGATGCCTCGCCGGCGAACGTGAAGGAGTGGATGAAGGACAAGTCCAACGCCGATCAGGCGAAGGAGGCGAACATCCGCCACATCCTCATCCGCGCCGCCGAAGGTGACGCCGGTCCCGGCGCCAAGGACGTTGCCAAGAAGAAGGCCGAGGACATCATCGCGCGCATCAAGGGCGGCGAGGATTTCGAGAAGCTCGCGAAGCAGTACTCGCAGGATCCGGGCAGCGCCGTGAACGGCGGCAGCCTCGGCACCGCGAAGAGCGACGGATTCGTGAAGCCCTTCAAGGACGGCGCGGACGCACTCAAGGGCGGCGAGATGACGGACAAGCCCGTCGAGTCGCAGTTCGGCTTCCACATCATCAAGAAGGACGACGCGTCGGTCACGGCCTACAAGAAGGCGAAATCGCTCGAGGCCGCGAAGGACCTCGCGAACAAGATCCAGGCCGCGATCAAGAATGGTCAGCAGCCCGAGGACGCCGTGAAGGCCGCGCTCGCCCCGTACGTGAAGCCCGCGAAGAAGCCTGAGGCAGCCGACGGCGCAGACAAGGCCGACGGCGGCGCGCCGGCAGAGGCGCCCAAGACGGCGGACACCGATCCCACGCGCCCCATGGTCGACACCTCCAGCGCGTTCACGCGCGGCGGCGAGGCGATCCCGCAGCTCCAGGGAGACGGCAACGGCGAGATCGGCAAGCTCGCATTCGCACCCGACGCGAAGGTCGGCGCCATGCTCGGCGAGCCGCTCCGCGCGCAGGACGGCTTCTACGTTGTCATCTTGAAGTCCACGAAGGCCGCGGGTCGCGCGGAGTTCGACAAGGACCGCGACGGCTACACCGGCGCAATCCTCGCCGCGAAGCAGGCCGAGGCGCTCTCGCTCTACGTGCGTCGCCTCCGCGAGACAGCGAAGCCCGACATCAAGATCGACGAGACCTTCCTCACGGACGGCACGGCAAAGTCCGACGGCGGCGCGCCCATCGCTCCGATGGAAGACGAGGGCGAGGAGCCCTGACCTCCCTGAAAACGCGCACCGATCTCCCGACAGCCTTCAAGGAGAAGACACTCAGCACAGGCCTGCGCGTGGTGGCGGCGCCGCAGCCCGACCTCCATCGGGCGCATGTGGCGCTCTACGTGCGCGTGGGCTCGCGCTTCGAGACCGCGAAGACGAACGGCGTGTCGCACTTCCTGGAGCACATGCTCTATCGCGGCACCAACGCGATCACGTCCGCGCACGAGGTGAACCTCGCGTTCGAGCGCCTTGGCGGATACTTGTATGCTGCAACTCATACCGACTTCGGCGTCTTCTCCGTCACGCTGCCGCCGGAGTCGCTGGCAGAGGCCGCCGCGCTGTTCGCAGAGGTGCTGTCGCGTCCGGTGTTCCGCGACATAGACACGGAGTGCGGCATCGTCTGTGAGGAGATCCTGGAGGACCTGGACGACGAGGGTCGCATGGTGGACGCGGACAACCTGTCGCGCTCGCTCATCTACGGCGATCATCCGCTGGGCTTCACCATCACCGGGACCGAGGCGCAGGTCCGCGCGTTCGACAAGCCCACGCTCGCGCACCACCACAAGAAGCACTACACGCAGGCATCGTCCGTCCTCGTGTTCTCCGGCGCCGTCGATCCGAAGCAGGTCCTCGCGCTGGCGGACAAGCACTGGAAGGATCTCCCCGCGGGCAAGCCGATCCGCGCGAAGAAGCCCGTGCACACGCAGGAAAAGCCGCGACTCCAGATCGTCCCCAACATGAGCAGCCAGACGGAGCTGCGCGTGTGCCTGCGCGCGATCCCGGAGCGCTCGCCCATGCGTCCCGCCATGGACATGCTCATGCGCATCCTGGACGACGGGATGTCGACGCGCCTCTACCACCGGCTCTCGGACGAGCGCGGCCTCTGCTACGACGTCAGCGCATCGTTCGATGGCTACGAGGACGACGGCGTGCTCGACTTCGCGGCCAGCTGCCAGCACGACCGGTTGCACACGGTCACGCGCGAGATCCTCTCGCTCATGAAGGAGCTCGCCAAGGATGGCCCCACGCCCGCGGAGCTCGCAAAGGCCAAGCAGCGCAACGCGTGGGACGTGCGCGCCATGGCGGACTCACCAGAGGACTGGGGTGGCTTCTTCGCGGGCGGGCATCTGTTCGATCGCTTCGAGACTCCGTGGGAGCGGCTCGAGAAGAACTCCAAGGTCACCGCCGACGACATCAAGCGAATGGCGGCCTACCTCGCGCGGCCCACGCAGCTGAACGTTCTTGCGGTAGGCATGGTCGAGGGTAAGAACCACGACCGCCTGAAGAAGGTCATCTCGGACTTCAGCTGAAGCGCGCTTCTTGCGACCTCCGAGCAAGAAGGCGACGTGACGGTCACCAGTTGTTGTCGTACGTCTGGCAGCCGCCAAAGCTCGCGGTGTCCACGAACCGCGGTTCACACCCCACCGCGTGCTTCTTCTTGCACCCGTCGATGCACGCTTCGCTTGGCGCCTTCGACGGGTCACGCTTGTCCTGACAGGCGTCGATGCACGCGTGGGTGCGCTCGCAGATCTGGAATGGCGTGCCGTTCCCCTTGCAGCCGAACTTGGTGCGCCACGCCTCGTGATAGCGCGCGACCCTCTTCACGCACTCACCCGTGTAGCAACGGTCGCGGCCCGAGAGGCAGCCCTGGACGCATGCACCCGCGGCCTGTCCGCACCTCTGGTCGCACGCGCCTTCGCCCTTGCACGGGGTGCGGCAGGTCGTGAGCGCGGTGCCGCAGATGCCCGCGCACTCGCCGCAGTCCTTTGCGCATCCGAGCTTGCAGTCCCACTCCACGGCCTCTGCGTTCGGGATGCAGGACTGTTCGGGGACCTGGAAGTTGCACGCGCGCGGGTCCGCCACGTCATCGGGCACAGTCGCCCCGCGGAGCAACGCGCGCACGCCAGCGGGGTCGGTCCAGGCGACGAACTTCTCCTGGCCCGCGTCGACGACCGCGGGCGAGTCGCCGGATGCGACCGGTGCAACGGACGCAGGTCGCGCGGCTGCCGCGGGCACGCTGGCGACGCTCACGGGCTGCTTCGGTCGCGACGCTCCATCTTGATTTCGCTCCGTGCAAGCCGATGACAACGCGGGAAACATCGCCACGACGACCGCCGCCCTCCATGCCCGCATCCCCATCGCAGCATTGTGCCCGAAACAATTTGCATGATGTAGGCAAATAGATTACTGGGAGCCTGTGCAGCAGAGGCAGGACTCGAGCAACATCCTCGATCTGGTGGAGCGCATCCGAGAAGAGGCTGCCTGTCGCCACGTGGTCCCGTGCGCCACATGCAATGCGTCGATCGACACGGATCTCTCGGCGACGACCTGCTTCGCGTGCGGCGAGACCATCCACCTTGACTGCGCGGAGGACCATCTCCTGATGTGCGAAGCGCCGCTCGCCATCGGGCGCCCTCTCCTTGGGCCGCGCCGACTCGGCTGATTGATCCTCCTCCGCCTGGAACGAGCCTCACACGAACTCGAGCAGGAGCTCGGCCAGGGGCGTTGGTTCGGTCCAGTGCATCATGTGCCCTGCCTCCGGGAGCTCCTTGCGGGTCAGGTGTTGAAACGCCGAGAGTCGCTCCTCTTCGTCGCCCGGATGAAAGCCGTGCGGCCCCCCGCTCACGAACAGCACGGGACAGGTGACTGCGGTCGCGAACGCGCGGAACACCTGCGCGGAGAATGGAGTGGGCGAGGGGGTGCGATGGAGCGGATCGAAGGCCCACGTCAGAAGCCCGTCCTCTCTCGTTCGTGTCAGGTGCGGGAGCTGTGCGCGGAGGATGTCCTTGGGGATGCGGCCGTGGTTCATGCTGAGGCTCGAGATCGCCTCGTCCTCGGTCATCGGACGGCCGTGCCCACCGCTGCTCTCCGCGCCGCGGATCTTCTGCACCTCGTCCACCCAGCGCCGCATGCGCAGCGGCGCGGCGCTCGCTTCCAACTCGGGCGGGCCAAGGCCCTCCATGTTCACCAGCTTCGCGACGCGCTCGGGGAATGAGCCGGCGAAGAGCGTGGCGACCGTGCCGCCCATGGAGTGGCCCACCACGGTGACGCGCTCCTTACCGGCCTGCGCGACGTGCGCGATGATCTCCGCAAGGTCGAAGACGTAGTCCGCGAAGTGATAGTAGGCGCCCGCAGGCACGCGCGCGCCCGCACCGAAGCCGCGAAAATCCGGCGCATACACCACGTGGCCCGCTGCGGCGAGCTTCGGTGCCACGCCTGCAAACGTCCCTGCCGCATCCATGAATCCGTGCAGCAGCATCACCACGCGCCCGTCGCGGGCGTCCCCCGAGATTCCCCGTTGCGTGTCCCCCCATCGCAGCACCGCGTGTGAAAGGCCATTCGCGAAGATGATCTCGGACGTCGCTTGCTCCATGCTCGGTCATGATAATGTGAGCAGCCGAAATGGCGCATACGATCACGCTGATTCCTGGAGACGGCATCGGACCCGAGGTGGCGGACGCCACGAAGCTCGTCCTCGAGGCGACCGGCGTGAAGATCGTGTGGGACGTGCAGAACGCCGGCGCCGAGGTCGCAGAGACGCGCGGCACCACGCTTCCGCAGGAGGTGCTCGACTCCGTGCGCGCGAACCGGGTCGCGCTGAAGGGCCCCATCGGCACGCCCATCGGCAAGGGCTTCAAGTCCGTCAACGTCACGCTCAGGCAGACGCTGGACCTCTACGCGAACGTGCGCCCGGTGCGCAGCCTGCCGGGCATCGAGCCCAAGTTCGAGGGCACGGACATCGTCATCGTGCGCGAGAACACGGAGGACCTGTACGCGGGCCTGGAGCTCATGATCATGCCGGGCGTTGCCCAGTCCATCAAGCTCATCACGGCCGTCGCGTGCACGCGCATCTGTGAGTACGCGTTCGACTACGCGGAGCGCCTGGGCCGCAAGCGCGTCACGGTCATCCACAAGGCAAACATCATGAAGCTCTCGGACGGGCTGCTGCTGGAGTGCTTCCGCAAGGTCGCCCAGCTGCATCCCACGATCGAGCCGCAGGAGATGATCGTGGACGCCTGCGCGATGACGCTCGTCCGCAACGCGAACCGCGTGGACGTGCTCGTGACCGAGAACCTCTACGGCGACATCCTCAGCGACCTCGGCGCTGGCCTCGTCGGCGGCCTGGGCATCGTGCCCGGCGCGAACATCGGCAAGGAAGCAGCCGTCTTCGAGGCCGTGCACGGCACCGCGCCCGACATCGCGGGGAAGGGCCTTGCGAATCCCACTGCGCTCATCCAGAGCGCCGTGATGATGATGCACCACATCGGCGAAACCGCCGCGGGCATCAAGATGGAGCGCATGCTGATCGAGCACTTCCAGACGGGCGGTATCCGCACCCCAGACCTGGGCGGCACCGCGACCACCACGACGTTCGCGCAAGCCCTGGCCGAGCGCATCGCAAAAGCCTGACCGTCACGACCCTTCGCTAGCGAGCCTCGCGCGGCCAGGACGACGAAGAAAACTTGACGCGGAGCCAAATTCGCGACAGAAGGGGGCCCGTGACCATCCTCGACAAGACCGCTTCCTGGCTGATGAGCCTCTTTGGTATCTCTGCCGGATCCCGTCGTCGCCGTCGTCGCGCCATGTTCCCGCATCCGTTGATGCTGGGTGGGTTGTCTTTCGGGGCGTGATCGCGCTGGTGGCGTGAGGTTTGACTTCGACGAGGCGGCTGCATCGCCGGCCTTTGTCGCGCGGGCCTTTCATGCCCCTCATTTCGCTCCGAAATGAGCCTCCTCCCGTTTCGCTTCCGTGAGGTCGTGCTTCGCACGACGTAGGGTGACTGGTACGGCCGACGCTAGCGCACCGGCGTCGAGGTCATGTCGAAGTCGAGGTCGGCGTCGAGGTCGTCGTCGAAGTCGTCGTCGATGTCGAGGTCGAGGTCGTCGTCGATGTCGAGGTCGAGGTCGATGTCGAGGTCGAGGTCGAGGTCGAGGTCGAGGTCGAGGTCGAGGTCGAGGTCGAGGTCGAGGTCGAGGTCGAGGTCGTCGTCCTTGTTGTTCTCGTCGTTGTTTGGGTCTTCTCCCATTCGCTTGTAGACTGGGCGGCCATGAAGCTTCGCCTCGCTCTTGGCTCGACGGTCGCGCTGTCCTTCGTGTCGGCTCTTGCGGGCGCGCAGCAACCCTTGCCGCCTCCGCAGCCCCCGCCGCAGTACCCACCGCAGCAGCAGCCCTACCCCCAGCAGCCGCCTCCGCCCCAGGCGCAGCCGTCTCCTCAGCCCCCGCCCCACCCCCCACCCGAAGCCCCACCCCACCCCAAACCGCCCCAACACCCGCCGGA
>JBBRNJ010000128.1:0-17046 GCA_038230375.1 Polyangiales bacterium
ATGCTCATCTACATCAAGCAGGCCCTCGCAGACGCGCGGACCGCTGGCGAGCCAGTGACGCGAGAGGGAGTCCGCGACGCCGTCCTTCGAGGCGCAACGGAGCGCATACGGCCGAAGATGATGACCGTCTGCGCGATCATCTTCGGACTGATACCGATCATGTGGAGCTCGGGAGCCGGCGCTTCCGTCATGAAGCGCATCGCAGCCCCGATGATCGGTGGAATGGCCTCGGCGACGCTGCTCACGCTGTTCATTCTGCCTATCGCCTACGGGTTGATTCTTCAACGTCGCGCGGCCAAGGAACAGCGCGCGTCATCACCTGCATCGAGCACCACCACGTGAGCACGTCGACGGAGCCTTCAATCCGCGCACCGCGCCGCACCGAGCCGGTCTGGCCATGCGCCTGAGCTCCAAAGGAGGTCCCGTCCTTCCGGATCCATTCTTGGGAGCGGCGTGCTTCATGCCCGATGCCGCATCGTTTGCACCCTAAAGGGTGTCATGCGTCTTGCCCGCCGAAGAGCGCATGAGTGCATGAGCAGCCAAATCGATTGGGTGCAGGAGGTCTACGGACCTCTCGCAAAGCGCTCATCCGAAGGTGGCCGGTTCACGCGCAGCGACGTCGACGAGTTGCTGAGCAAGGCCTGGGCGACGACGGGGGGAATCGTTGACAGGTGGCAACGATTCGATCCCCCGCCGTGAGCTAAGTATTGAGCGGGACACCGGGTTCGAACCGGCGACATCCAGCTTGGGAAGCTGGCACTCTACCAACTGAGTTAGTCCCGCGAGCGAGGCCTAAAGTACCCCGAACGCATGCGATATGCGACTCACAAAATAGAGACCGGCCCGGGTGCTCGCTTGGAACCACCCGGGCCGTCGTACAGGCCGTGGTCGAGGAGACCAACGAAGCTCTCGTCCGCTTGCGGTCACGCTGCTCGTTTCTCACGAGCGGCTGCACATGGTGCTGGACCGGTCCGGGGCGAGGGCCAGAGAAACCTCTTACGTCGAAGACCTCCGCGGCCACGAACTACTGGTACTCTGCATGATAGCGTCCTCCTCCGGCGAACCGGCACTCGGGGAACGACGAGGTGACCGATTGGAATCGGTCGCCCAATTTCTTGAGCTTCGCCGTCCGGACGAGCGTTTCCGTGTGAGGGTGCCGCTTACGCGGTGCCCATCTTTGCTTTGCCTCCAGGGGCCGCTCGAACCATTCGAACGCCAAGGCAAAGCGCCATACTGAACAATGTAGCATCCGGAACCGCGCCCGCAACGGTGGGCGCTCGACCCACATGGGGCGGGCCGCGAACTTCGCTCACGATTCGCGAGCGAGCTGACTACTTGGTAGCGGGCGTCTCGGTCTTCGCGCCAACGATCGTGTAGCTCACGCTGCACGGGAGCGCGGCATACCCATCGGTGCCGATGGCTGCGCTGCAGTCGGTGTTGTTGGCGGGCTCGAACGTGTAGCTGAGCGTGCCGGTGAACGCGGTGATCGGCGTACCCGTGAGGGCCATCTCCACGGAGTCGGTCCTACCGAGCGTGCACCCGGTGGGGTTTGTCTTCGGGTTGGGGGCGATCAACGTGGCTGTCGTGCTCGCGGACATCGACACGTGTGATGTCGGATCCATCGTGCCGGCGACAGGCGCGTCGCCCGTCTTCCAGTAGAGGGTGTTGTGTTCGGACGCGAGCTTCACATCGAACTCCCACGGGTTCGGCGCATTGCCGCACGAGGACGCCGTGAGCGTCGACACCACATGGAACGAGCCGATGGGCGTGCCCGGGTTGTACGGGTCCTTACCCGTGCAAGCTGCAACCATCCCAACCACCGCCGACACAACCGCCAGATGGAGTACGCGCGTGCGCATGCGATCTCGCTATCAAGCTGGAGCCAGAACGGGCAAGTTACTGGCGTGCGTCAGCTGTCCGTGTGGCACGTTCGTCTGTTCGTTCGCGCCCTCGTAGGCGCGGCTCTCGCGTTCGGTTTGATCCTGCTGCTCACCGCGCTGACGGACGAAGGTGGGCTCACGCTCGCGGTCCGCCTTGGACGCGCCGCGCCCATGACTCCCGTTGCAGCTGCGCTCGGTACGGGCGCAGCGCTCGCGCCGCCGCGATGGCGTGGTGAGCTGCTCGCGCTGTCAACGCTGGGGCAGCGGCCCACGGTGACCATGTTGCCAGCCGTGCTCGGTGCGACCGTGGTAGGCGCGGCGATCGCGATGCTCCTCATGCTCGGCGGCGTGGATGCGCACGGTTTCTTTCCCGTGGTTCCCCGGAGCCTGGAGCTCACGTTCGACGGGATCGCGTTCGTCGAACCGCAGAGCGGCACGCGCATCCTTCCCACGGGCGAGCTCGCGGAGCCGGTCGCACGGGCGGCGCTCTCTGCCACCGCGGACCTTCCTCGCTTCGGGTTGTTCGTCGCGGGCCTGGCCACGCTCGTCGCCACGGGGGGCCTTGCTATGGTCGCCGCGGTGCTGCGCACGTGGGCGCGTCCGATGCGCGGCCTTGCGCTCGGCATCCTGATGGTGTCGCTGCTTGCGGGCTTCCAGGCGAGCGCGTCGTCACGCGTCTCAGCGCTGCTTGCGCTCGCGCCTGCGTTCGCCCTCTTCTCGGCCGCGCTGCTCGCCTATCGTCGGAGCGACGAGTGGCGAGCGTGACGCTTTACTTGTTGCCGTCGGACGGGGTCGCCTTGCGGTCGATCGCGTCCTGGAGACCACAGCGCACGCGGGCAGCGCGTTTGACGCGTTTCGCCTTCAGCGGGGTCTGAAGCCATTCGTGACGCTTACGCATTGACCAGAGTGCTCGGTTTGACATGACGGGGGCGCGGACTTTCGCCCACGGGTGGTCATCCGTCAAGCGGTTTCGGGCAAAAAAGCGTCAGTCCGGGACCCGGACCAGGTGTACATCGAGCTTCACGGGCGCATCGCCCTCCTCCACCGCAACGACCTGATCCTGCGGAAAGAACCCGGGTGCTTCCACGGTGATGCGATGACTTCCAACGGGCAGGGCGACGCCCCGCGAGGCCACGAACGCGAGGCTTCCGATGTATTGCTCGTCCACGATCACCCGCGCCTGCGGGGGGTCGCCCACCATCCGCATGGAGACTGTGGGCACCTTGGCCGGCGGACCGCACGCGATGAGCGCAACACCCACGAGCAACACGAGGGGCATGGTCGTGAGGAGACACCGCACCATGCTCACTCCCATTCGATGGTCGCGGGTGGCTTCGAGGACACGTCGTAGACGACGCGGTTGATGCCCCGCACCTCGTTGATGATGCGACTGGAGATGCGCGTCAGGACCTCATACGGCATCTCGAACACCGCGGCGGTCATGCCGTCGACCGATGTCACCGCGCGCACCGCGCACGTCTCTTCGTAGGTGCGATTGTCACCCATGACGCCCACGGAGCGAACGGGCAGCAGCACGCAGAAGCTCTGCCAGATGACGTCGTAGAGGTTTGCTTTCCGGATCTCGTCCATCACGATGGCGTCGGCCTCGCGCAGCACATGGAGGCGCGCCTCCGTCACGGGCCCAAGGCAACGGATCGCGAGGCCCGGTCCCGGGAAGGGCTGACGACCGAGCAGCTCGTGCGCCATGCCGAGCGTGCGGCCCGCCGCGCGGACCTCGTCCTTGAAGAGCTCGCGCAGCGGCTCGACGAGCTTCATGCGCATGCGCTCCGGCAGACCGCCCACGTTGTGGTGGCTCTTGATCACGGCGCTCGGGCCCTTGAACGAGACGCTCTCGATCACGTCCGGGTAGAGCGTCCCTTGCACGAGGTGGTTCGCGCCATCGATGCTCTTGGCCTCGACCTCGAACACCTCGATGAAGACGCGGCCGATCGCCTTGCGCTTCGCCTCGGGATCGGTGACGCCATCAAGCGCGGTGAGAAAGCGCTCGCGTGCGTCGATCACGCGCAAGTCGAGCTTCATGTTGCGCTTGAAGGTCTCCTCCACCTCTTCGCGCTCACCTTTGCGGAGCAGGCCGTTGTCCACGAAGATGCATGTCAGACGATCGCCGATCGCCTTGTGGACGAGCACCGCAGCCACGGAGGAGTCCACGCCGCCGGAGAGGCCGCACACCGCGCGCTCACCGCTCGGCACCTGCTTCTTGATCGTCTCGATCGCCTCCTCGACGAACGCGAGCGGTACCCACGTGGGTGGAATCTTCGCCACGTCGAAGAGGAACGACGCGAGGATCTCGGAGCCGCGCTTCGTGTGGACCACCTCGGGATGGAACTGAAGGCCGTAGAGCCTCTTCTTGTCGTCCGCGATGGCGCCGAATGGCGAGTGCTCGCTCGAGCCGATGGCGGAGAAGCCCTCGGGGAGCGCCGTGATGCGGTCGCCGTGGCTCATCCACACATCCAGATGCTCACCGCGCGTGAAGCGCGCGAGCGGACCCTGTGTGTCGTCAATGAGGAGCCGCGCGGCGCCATACTCTCGTGATGGCGAGCGCTCCACCTTGCCGCCGAGCGCGTGCGCCAGGAGCTGCGCGCCGTAGCAGATGCCCAGCACTGGGACCCCGAGCTCCGTGATCACCTTCGGCAGCTTCGGCGCATCGGCGTCGTACACGCTGGAGGGACCACCGGACAGGATGATCGCGACGGGCTTCTTCGCCCTGATCTCGTCCTCTGGGGTGAGGCAGCTCACGATCTCCGAATAGACGGAGAGCTCGCGCGTGCGCCGCGCGATGAGCTGCGTGTACTGGGAGCCAAAGTCGACGATGAGCACCAGCGGACGCATGCCGCTTCGCTACCACAGCCTGAATTCAGACAGAAGACCGCCCAGCGATCGTGCCTCGACAACCCATCCAGGAGCCGTCGGCTCCTAGAAGCGGCCGCCCAGGAATGCGGCGCCGCCGCCGGGCAGGGGCCGCACGTCCACGTTCCAGCCCATCTGGGCCTTGGCCTCCGCCTTGGGCCGCGCGATCACGAAGTACGCCGCAGCGCCGAGCGCCACGATGCCGATGCCGCCAGAGACGTCATCGATGACCAGCTTCGTGCGCGCGCTGTCGACGTCGCCCTGCAAGCAGGTCCCCGGCTTGCCGTTCTTCGGACCGCACGTGTCCTCGAGGTGGCTCTTGTCGCCCAGGCCCGACAGCCAGAAGAATGTCGCGGCACCAAGGCCCACGACCCCCACGCCACCAAGCACGTAGGCGATGATCGGAATGGGGGCCCTCTCGCTCGTGTCGGGCGGCGGGGGAGGAGGGGTGACGGGGCCTTCGGGCACGAAGATCACGGTCATCAAGCGGTTCTTCTGACCGACGATGAGCACGACCTTCTCTTCCTTCGGCGCCGCGCCCGGCGACTCGTAGCGCATCGTGTGCTCGCCCGGGTCGACGAGGATCGGCTTGCCGTCGAGCTTCTCCGTGAGCATCTGCCCGTCGATCGAGACCTTCACGGCGGTGAGGTCGGAGCCTCCGCTCTTCGCGCTGACCACGAGGGTGGGGGCTGACGTGTCCAGATCCGTGAGCCACTGCGCGCAGTCTCGCTTCACGGCGCCCGGGCAAACATCGCGCGAGCAGACGAGCATCGACTCGCGGGCACGCCTGTACTGGCCCTTGTCTCGCAGGTCCTGGGCCTGATCGGCGGCAGCGACGCACTGCTCGCGCTCATCCGCGAAGGCGTTCGTCGTCGCGAGGGTGGAGGACGCGGAAAGTGCGAGCAGACCGAGCCAGATTCCGCGTTTCACGATCGAGACCTCCAGCGCACGAGGGTATCGGGGTTGCGCTGGCCGATGCAACTGTTGATCGCGCGGGGCCTCAGTCGCAGTTCTTCTTGTACTTCTTGTGCCCGGTCACAGGATCGATCGTGTAGGGAGGGTTGCAGTCCTGTCCCTTCACGGGCGGCTTGACGATGGGCCGCGAGGTACCAGCGCCGGTGAAGCCATTCACGACGGGCCGCGCGGGACCCGCCGGAGGGGCAGACATCGCAGCTGAGGGGGACGGGGGGACGGGGGAAGCGGCGCCTACGTTGGACCCGCGGTCCGCGATCTCGAGCGCGCGAAGCCCCGGCTGCGACTCGGCGATGGCGCTCTGTGCTGCCTTCGCAACGCCGCCGCGCTGGGTGAACACGACGAACGCAGTGGCGGCCGCGCCGAGCGTGATGATGACGCAGACTGCGGCGATGACGGCGCGAGGGATCCCCGGAGCGTCGCTCGGGAAGCTGGTGCGGTGTGCATTGCGAGAGACCGAGATGGACGAGACTTGCGAGGACGGCTCCTCCCGCGCGCGGACCAGCGCAGCGCCCGACGGCGGCGACGGCAGAAGGCGCGCGATCGAGTCGGGACTGGAAGCGACCGACGCGTGCTCGATCTGCGCGACATGCGCGGCGCGGTCCGCGAGCTCCTGCGTGGCAACGGACTCGACCCATTCGCCGACCACGGCAGGCGACGCGAGACCCATGGTGCGCTCGATCGCCACTGCGAAGTCGCGCGCCGTCTGGAACCGCACCGTCGGATCCTGGGCGAGACCGCGAAGAACGACCTCGTCGGTACCAGGCGGAAGGACCGGCACCCAGCGGCTCGGTGGGTCGACCTTGCCCTCGAGCACCCGCACCAGAGTCATGGCCTCGTTGTCGCCGTCGAACAGACGCTCTTGCGTGAGCGTCTCCCAGAGCACGACGGCCGCCGCGTAGATGTCGGCGAGCCGTGTGACGCCGCCGCCATTCAGCTGCTCCGGCGACATGTACGAGAGCTTGCCTTTGACCTGTCCTTCGCGCGTGGTCTGCAAGCGACCCGCTGCCTTCGCGACACCAAAGTCGAGCACACGCGCCACACCATCGGAGCCCACGAGGACGTACTGCGGAGACACGTCGCGGTGCACGATGCCGAGCGGGCGGCCGTGCTCGTCCTTCGCCTCGTGCGCAGCGTGTAGACCATGGAGCAGATTCGCGATGATCGTCGCGACGATCTGCGGCGTCGGTGGGCGCCCCTTTTCGCGCGACATCTTGAGGAGCTTCGAGAGGGACTCGCCCTGCACGTACTCCATCGCCAGGAAGATCTCGCCTTCGGTCGCGACGACGTCGAGCGTGGGCACCACGTTTGGATGACGGATGCGTCCTGCTACGCGCGCCTCGTCCAGGAACATCGTCACGAACTCGGGGTCCTTCGCGAACTGCGGATGCAGTCGCTTCACTGCCACTGTGCGCGCGAACCCTACCGAGCCCGTCATGCGGCCGTAGTGCACAGTTGCCATGCCACCGGACGCGATCTCCCCGAAGACGAGGTACCGTCCGATCAAACGTGGCGCAGCAGTGGTGAGGACGGGCCCCAAGATTCCCCTGCCTTCATCCTACCGTACGGGATCGCTGTCACACCCATTCTTGCGCAACGATTGCAGTTTTGTGGCACCTGCTCCCGCCTGGTCGGGGAGGCTGCGCACCACTGCGCATCCATGCGCACGTAGCCCACGCAGACCCCGATGTACGCGCTTCCCGTGGTAGGTTCGCTCGCGCATGTCCCACGCAGGAAAACAAGGCACTCTGACCGTGTCCGTGCGACGCGTCGGCAAGATTCACCCCGACCTACCCACGTACCAGACCGATGGTGCGGCGGGCATGGATCTGCGCGCTGCCCTCGCGGAGCCGGTCACACTGGGCTCGCTGGAGCGACGGCTCATTGCCACCGGGCTCTCCCTCGAGATCCCGGAAGGGTACGAGGCGCAGGTCCGTCCGCGCTCTGGACTCGCGGCCAAGCTCGGCGTCACGGTGCTCAACACTCCAGGCACGATCGACAGCGACTACCGCGGCGAGGTCGGCGTCGTGCTCGTGAATCTCAGCAAGGAGCCATGCACGATCACCCCAGGCGACCGCATCGCGCAGCTGGTGTTCGCGAAGGTCGAGCGCGCGACGCTGGTCGTGCGTGAAGAACTGTCCGAGACCTCTCGCGGCGCCGGCGGCTACGGCTCCACGGGCAAGACCTGACGTAGACGGTCTCGGCCCGGGCGGCGGTGTCTAGCTCTCGCCGCGCTTGATGGCGTAGGCGCGGATCTTCTTGTGCAGGTTCGTTCGCTCCACGCCGAGGATCACCGCAGTGCGCGAGATGTTCCAGCCCGTGAGCTTCAGCGTCTCCACGATGTAGTTTCGCTCCGACTGCTCGCGATGCTCACGCAACGTTGGGTACTCGCCGGGGACGGGCGGCGCCTTCGCCGTGCCCGCGTCTCCGTCGTCCTCCGCCGAATCCGAGGGCAGCCCGGGGTCCGGCGTTTCGTCCGCGTCGCCGAAGGGGCTCTCGTGCGGGTCCTCTGGCAGGTCCGCGACGGTCACGCGCTCACCCGACAGGATCGCCATGCGCTCCACCACGTTCTTCAGCTCGCGGATGTTGCCTGGCCACCGACGCGAGACCAGGCGCGCGATCACCTCTGCATCCATCGGCTTGCCCTTCGTGCCGTTCTCCTTCGAGAAGCCATGCATGAAGGCCTCTGCAAGATGCGGGATGTCGTCCACACGCTCGCGCAGTGATGGCGACCGGATGGGGAAGACGTTGAGCCGGAAGAAGAGGTCCTCGCGGAACCCGCCGCGCTCCACTTCCTTCCCAAGGTCCTTGTTCGTGGCGGCAAGCACGCGCACGTCGACGTGCATCACGTGCTCACTGCCCACGCGCGAGATCTCGCCTGACTGCAGCGCGCGGAGCACCTTCGCCTGCGCGACCACATCCATGTCGCCGATCTCGTCCAGGAAGAGCGTGCCGCCGTGGGCCTGCTCGAAGAAGCCGCGCTTCTTCGACTGCGCGCCCGTGAAGGCGCCGCGCTCGTGGCCGAAGAGCTCGCTCTCGATGAGCTCCCGCGGGATAGCCGCGCAGTTCACCTTCACGAAGGGCCCTCCGTTGCGCGAGGAGAGGCGGTGGATGGCGCGCGAGATGAGCTCCTTGCCGGTGCCGCTCTCGCCCGTGATGAGTGCGGTCGCGCGCGTGGGGGCCACCTTCTCGATCTCGTGGAAGACGCGCTGGATGGCGGCGCTCTTGCCGATCATCTCGTACTTCGCCATCTGCTCGCGCGACGCTTCCTCGAGCGCGCGCTTCGCCTGAGCGACGTCGAGAACGTTGCGCACGCTGACCAGCACGCGCTCACGTGCCAGGGGCTTCTCGAAGAAGTCGCTGGCGCCCAGCTTGATCGCGTTGACGGCGTCGTTCACGGTGGCGTGTCCGCTGATCACGATGACCGGGAGATCGCGGAGCGCGTCATCCTTGCGAACACGCTCGAGCGCTTCCAGGCCGCTCATCTTCGGCAGCTTGACGTCGAAGATGGCAAGGTCCACGGGGATGGCGGGATTCGCCAGGATCGCGAGCCCTTCCTCCGCGGTCTCTGCGCCGATCACCTGGTATCCCTCACCCTCGAGGACCAGCGAGAGTGTGCGGCGAATGTTGCGCTCGTCGTCGATGACGAGGACGGTCTTCGCGATGCGGGTGGTGTCGGCTTCGCTCATGGCGAAGACGAGCGTACCTCAGAAGAGGATGCCGACGTAAACGCGCTGCGTGGAGAGCGACGGGTGGACGACGTCCAGCTTGTACGCGTACCCCACGTCGAACGCGGCGAACGTGACGTGCAAGGAGGCCATGGGCGCGACACTGCCACCGCGGATGCTCTCCTCGTGGCCAGTGAGCTGGGGCACGCAGCTCGCGGCGCCAGGGCAGCCGGGCGTTGCGTAGGTGATCTGGAGACTGCGCTGGGTGCCGCGATCGAGCGCTGCGGCGCCGCCAAGAGACAACGTTGCGTACGTGGGAAAGGAGTACGGGAAGAAGAGCGCGCGATAGCCGAACGCCAGCTCCGCGGTGCCGCGGAAGGAGCTGCGCGAGACGACCGGATCGCTCGTGTCCCTGGGCAGGGCGAGGAGCGCGCCGAGCCGCGCGTCCAGCGAGAGGCGGTCGTAGGCAACGACGCGTCCGCCCGCGGAGAGCCCCACGTAGTCCCAGACGTCGCTCTCCACCACCGCGCCCAGCGTGCCATCGCGGAGCGAGATCGTGCCGCCGAAGGTGGCCTTGCGGGTGCTCAGCTTTGCCGCGAGCTCGAGGCCGCGGTGGATGCGCACCGCGAAGCCGATCCGGTTGTCCAGGAGCAGATCCGCGACGCCAACGACGCCGCCATCACACGCGAACACCGGGCCGCCGGAGTTGCCTGGCGCGAGCAGCGTGTCCGTCTGGAGCATGTCGGCGTTGAAGGCGCTGACGGCGCCCTCGGTCGTGCTGTAGTTGAGGAGGCCTTCGAGGTTGCCATCGCTAGCGTCGCCGTAGGGATTGCCGATCGCGAAGACCTTCATGCCCACTGCAAGATCGACGTGCGCAGGAAGCACGGGGACATCGAGGACCGCCGTGTCCAGCTCCAGGAGCGCCAGGTCGTGCTCGGTGTCGACCGCGACCACGACCGCGCCCATGCGCTTGCCGTTCATGAACTTCACGTTCAGCCCGCGGCCCAGGTCGACGACGTGGAACGCCGTGAGCACGTGCTTTGGCGTCATGAACAAGAAGCCCGTGCCCAGGCCTCCGTCGGGTCGCTCGATGCGGACGATCGCGCCCTTCGACCGCTCGTATACGCGGCTCATCGAGCCCTCGTCGCAGAGCTCCTCCGCGTGCGCGGTTCGCGGCGAGAGAAGGATGACGAGGAAGAGCGCGACTCCCAGGATCACGGCCGCGAGTAATCCGCTCCAGCAGCGCAGGCGCGGCGGCAGCGCTACGCGGCGACGCACGCGCGGCTTCACCCGTGCTTCATCGCGTCGAGGTACTTCTGGGCGGCGATCACGAACCCGCTCTCCGGGAAGTCCCGCAGGATCGCCTCGAACACGATCTGTGCGCGGTCAGGCTGGTGCATCTTGAGGCGGGTCTCGCCGAGCAAGAGGAGCGCCTCTGCCTCCAGGTTGGAGGGGGCCGCGCCTTCCACGTTGCGCTTCTTCGCCTTCGGGTCCGCGAGGCGAACGACGTCCGCGCGAACGGCAAAGTTGCGGAGCGCGTACTCGATGCGGGCCACGGCGGCGTCGTAGTTGTCCTTGTTCAGATAGAAGCGGGCCACGTAGAGCTCGTGCCTGATGAGGCGTGCGGTGACGTCGCGCAGGAGGTCCTTGATCTTGTCGGTCTCGCGCGCGGTCGGATAGTCGGCGACGTAGCCGCGGAGCTCCTTGTACGCATCCAGGGCCGTGGCCTGGTCGCGCTCGTCCGCGGACGGCAGGATGATCGACTCTGAGATCTGGTGGTACTGCGCTTCTGCGATGCGGGAGCGCGCGTAGGCCACGCCCTCCGCGTCGGACCGGTGGTCGTGCACGAACTGGCGGTACTCGCGGATGGACTCGACGTATTTCTCCTGCTCGAAGTCGGCGTCCGCGATGCGGAGCTCCGAGAGCGCGGCGAACTTCGAGTAGCTGTACTTCCGCTTCACCTCGCGAAAGAGGTTCTGGGACTCCACCCAGTTGTGCGCCTTGAACTCCTCCATTGCCTCGTCGTAGGCGCGCTTCGCGTCCTGCGTATAGGAGAGGGGGTTCTTCGCCTCAGTGTTCGGGCAGCCGACGAGCCCGAGCGGCGCGACCACGGCGAGCGCGACGAGGAGTGCCACCTGGCTGGTCTTTCCGTGCATCGGCATCGGCGTGCCCGTTCTTACACCCGCTCCTCGCGCCAGCGCACGATTTTTCGCGGCGGGGCAGGGAGGCCCTCCGCTACGGTTTGCTTGTAGACTGCACGGATCAGGAGCCGGACCCGGTCTGCCACGTCCTTGTCGGCGGTGGTGACGGTGACGGTCCCGTCCTCGTGCAGGATCGCCTCCACATGGATTTTCTCGGGTCCGCGGTGGACGGTGCCCACGTACGTGAACGGGGCGGTCTGGCTCTGTGCGTCGCGGGACAGCTCGACTTTGAGGGCGCTCACAGGCCCTTCATAGCACCGGGACGGCGCCCGATGGATCTGCTAGAACACCTCGCCGCCATGGACAAGAACCCGATCACGCCCGAGGGCGCTGCCAAGCTGCGCGACGAGCTCCAGAACCTGAGGAGCGTGGAGCGCCCCAAGGTCATCCAGGCCATCGCCGTGGCCCGTGATCACGGGGACCTCAGCGAGAACGCGGAGTACCACGCGGCCCGCGACAAGCAGTCGTTCATCGAGGGTCGCGTGAAGGAGCTCGAGAACAAGCTCGCGCGCGCCGAGATCATCGATCCGACCAAGCTCGAGGGCAGCAGGGTCGCGTTCGGCGCCACCGTGAAGCTCGCGAACGAGAACGGTGAAGAGGTCAAGTACCGCATCCTCGGCGCCGACGAAGCAGATCTGAGCCAGGGCTCGATCAGCGTCACGAGCCCCGTCGCGCGCTCGCTCCTTGGCAAGGAGGCCGGCGACGAGGTCGTCATCAAGACACCGGGCGGCCCGCGCACGTACGAAGTGCTCGAGGTGTCTTTCAAGTAGGGGCGAAGCAGGCGCGCGCGTGATCCCCAGCTTCCAGAGCCTCTCTGCCGACGCGGAGGCGTGGCTCGCACACGGCGATCCCGCGCAGGTCCTCACGCTGTACCAGCAGGGGCGCGCGCTCCGGGGCCACGTGCCGGACGACCGCGCGCGCGACTTTGCGAAGCTGCTCGCCGGCTTCCAGAAGGAGGAGCCCGAGGAGCGTCGGCGCGCACGGGTGCTTGGCCTGGTCCGCGCGTGCAAGCTGTTTGCGGACACGGACGCGCGCCTGCCGTGGGACACGGAGTTGTCGGCCCTGCGCGGCGTGGGCCCGAAGACGCGCACCGCGCTGGAGGAGGTCGGCATCACCAACGTGGGCCAGCTCGTGTGGCTGCTGCCATACGCCTTCACCGATCTCACGCAGCCGCGCCCGCTATCGGAGGTGCTCGCGGAGCTCGACGCGGGCGCGGGCGCGGACGAGCATGGTGTCGTCGACGCGCGCAGGGTCATCACCGCCACGGTGAAGTCCTGCGGCATCATGGGCATGCGCGGTCGCAAGGCCGTGCGCCTCACCGCGACGGAGGGCGGGAGATCGCTCTCGTGCTTCTGGTTCTTCATGGCGCATGGGGTCCTCGCGCTCGCCAGGCCGGGCACGCCAGTGCTGCTCGTTGGCCGCATCAAGCACGGCGCGCGCGGCGGCTTCACCATGGCGCACCCCGACATCTACCGGGATGACGTGGACACGCGGCGCACGCTGCCGCGCTATGCGGTGCCCGGCGTGAAGGGCGCGACGCTTCGCGAGGCCACGCTCGCCGCAGTCGCACGCGCCACGCCGCTGCCGGATCCCGTGCCGCCGCGCATCGCCGCGCGCAACGGAATGGCGGACTCGGGGGCGCTCGCGCTTGCGCTGGCGCGGCTCCACGGGACCATGAAGGAGCCTCCCACCATGCTCGACATGGCGGCGACGCGGGAGCGCCTCGCATGGGCGGAGGCGTTCGTGCGCGTGTGGCAGAGGCTCACCGCCAAGGAGCGCGGAACGAAGGCCACGCCGCTGCCCCTCGCGCGCGCCGCAAAGACGCGCCTCTCGCGGGAGCTCGGCTTCGCGTGGACGAAGGGGCAGGAGAGGGCGCTCGCGGAGATCGAGCACGACCTCGCGAAGGACGAGCCAATGCGCCGCTTGCTCCTTGGCGATGTTGGCACCGGCAAGACGGCGGTCGCCTTCTCCGCCATCGCGCAATGTGTCGCCGCGAAGCGGCAGGCCGCGATCCTCGCGCCCACCGGCATCCTCGCGGAGCAGTACATGGAGGGCGCAGGACCGCTGGCGAGGGCGACGGGCGCACGCATCGCGCTCTGCGTGGGCGGCATGAAGACGGCGCACAAGGACAAGCTCGCGGCCGAGGTCGCGCGCGGCTCCATAGACGTGGTGATCGGCACGCACGCGCTGCTCGGGCAGAACCTGGCGTTCAAGCATCTGGCGCTGGTCGTGGTGGATGAGCAGCAGCGCCTTGGAGTCGCGCAGCGACTCTCGCTGGTCCAGAAGGGGAAGCGCCCACACCTGCTGTCGCTCAGCGCGACCCCCATTCCGCGGACGCTCGCGCTCGCGCTCCTGGGCGACATCGGCCTCTCCGTGATCGACGAGCGCCCGAAGAACCGACCACCCGTGACCACGGAGATCGGCGCGCGCACGGACGAGGACGCATTCATCGCGCGCGTCACGGAGACCATCGCACGGGACGAGCGCGTGTTCGTGATCGCACCACGCGTCGCGGCGCCTGCCGACGACGAGCAGGACGACGACGGACCCGGCCTGCCGCTCAGCGCCGAGGTGCTCGCCGTGGAGCTGGCAAAGAAGCTACCGCAGGGCTCCGTGGCGCTCGTCCACGGAGGTCTTTCATACGAGGAAAAGCGGCAGATCATGGGCGACTTCCGCAAGGGCCGCACGAAGGTCCTCGTGGGGACCACGGTTCTGGAGGTCGGCGTCGACGTGCCGGAGGCAACGCTCATTGCGGTCGTTGGCGCGGAGCGCTTTGGACTTTCGCAGCTCCATCAGCTGCGCGGCCGTGTCGGAAGGGGCGCGGTGCCGGGCCACTGCTTGTTGCTGACCGGACGTGGCCTCGAAGACGTCGCCCGTGCCCGCCTGTCCGCGCTCGCCGCGCACGACCTGGGCAGGGACATCGCGCGCATCGACCTGGAGCTCCGCGGCGCCGGCGACCTGTCCGGCACCGAGCAGTCGGGTTCCTTCTCGGATTTCTTCTTCATCGATCCGCTTCGCGAGCCGCCGTGGCTCGCATCGGTCGAGAAGGATGCAAAGGACATCCTTGCGCGCGACCCCGAGCTGTCGCATCCAGAGCACGCCGCACTCTCACTCCTGCGCGCGCGCTTCGAGCGGCTCCTTGCCGTGCGAGAGGAGAGCGGATGACGACCACGGACCGCGCTGACCGCGACCTCCGCGGCATGGTGCGCGAGGGATGCGTCTCCATGGGGCTGGTGCTGCTCTCGTTCGCGTTCCTTCTCCTTGCAGAGGGCCTGGTGGTGTCGGCGCTGTTTCGCGACGAGTTCGTCGCGGCCTGGGAGATCCTCATCGCGCTCCGCTGCGCGACGCTCGGCCTCGCGGCGTCCATTCCGCTCGCCGCAGCGCTCGTGTTCCTCGCGCGCATCTCGGCGTCTCGCGCAGGCCAGGCGGCAGCCGCAGCGATCTTTGGTGCTGCTGCCGCCGCGGCCGTTCTCACGCTCTCGTCACGTGCGCTGGCGCAGCCCACGACTCGCTATGCAGTCGCGGGTGGGCTCGCCGCCGTCGTCGCGGTCGGCCTTCGGTTCGCGGTGCCCCGCGTGCGCGCTCTCCGTCCTGGCATCACGGCGACAGCCGGTGTTGCGCTCGCGGTCGCCCTTGCGCTCGTGAACGCGACCGTTCTGGTGCGCCTCTACGCTCCGTTCCACGCCGCGCTGCTCCTTCTGACCTTCGTCTCCGTGGCTGGCCTGGCACGCGCGCTCGCGCTCGCGGCGCGTCCAAAGCTGCTTGGCGCACTCGGCCTATGTCTTGCGCTGGGCTGCGCTCTCACCGCGAAGATGAGCGCGGAGCGGCTCGCGCAGTTCGACAACGTGCGCCTGGTCCTGCTCGAACACGCGCCGGCTCTTGGTATCGCTGTGCGCATCGGTGCTCGCGTTGCGCCGCCAGCACCGCTCGACGAAGAGGAGCATGCGCCCACGTTCGTTGCGCCCGCGCGCGCGCTCTTCTGGGAGAACCGCGACGTCATCCTGCTCTCGGTCGACGCACTCCGCGCGGACCACGTGACGACCTATGGCTACGCGCGCGACACCACGCCGAACATCGACGCGCTCGCGCGGGAGGGCACCGTGTTCGAGCACGCCTACTGCCCCACGCCGCACACGTCCTATTCCGTGACCAGCATGATGACGGGCAAGTACATGCGCCCGCTGCTCAAGCTGGGCGTGGGTGAGGACAGCGAGACGTTCGCCGGCATCCTCCGCACCTATGGCTACAAGACAGCCGCGTTCTATCCGCCCGCCGTGTTCTTCATCGACGAGCAGCGCTTCACGGGCTTCCGTGATCGCGGCCTGGACTTCGAGTACCGCAAGGTGGAGTTCGCGGACCCCGAGCTCCGGAGGCAGCAGATCCAGGGCTACCTCGCGAAGGCACGCCCGGAAGCGCCGCTCTTCCTGTGGGTCCACATCTTCGAGCCGCACGAGCCCTACGTCCTCCACCCGGAGCATCCATACGGACCGCCCGGGCGACCGACGGACATGGATCGCTACGACAGTGAGATCGCGAGCGCCGATGCGTTGATCGGCAACATCGTGGAGATGGTCCGCGCGAAGCGGAGGGATCCGATCTTCGTGGTCACCGCGGACCACGGCGAGGAGTTCGGCGACCACGGCGGCCATCACCACGGCACCACCGTGTTCGAGGAGCAGATCCGCGTGCCGCTCGTGTTCGCGGGTCGCGGTGTGCGGAAGGCGCGCGTCGCGGAGCCCGTGCAGACGATCGACATCGTTCCCACCGTGCTCTCCGCGCTCGGAGTTCCCGTGCCGCCGCGTGTGCGCGGACACGACCTCGGGCCGGCGCTCACCGGAAAGCGCAAGGAGGGTGCGAGCGGCTTTGCGTTCGCGGAGACCGACGACTTCGCGATGGTGGCGGAGGCGGACCTGCGCCTGGTCTGCGAGCGCCGCGTTTCGCTCTGCACGCTCTATGACGTGACGCACGATCCCCGGGAAAAATCGGACATTTCGCGCGCGCGCCCCGACGACGTCCTGCGGGAAAAGAAGCTCCTGCGCCAGACGGAGCTCTCGCACGGACGCTTCGAGGGCGGAAAGACGAACCTGCCAGACGCGCTCCGACGTGGTCTGCAAGGCGACGCTGAGGCGGCGCTCGACGTGGCCGCGCTGCTGGACGACGTGCGCCCCGACATCCGCGTGCTGGCCGCAGAGGTGAGCTTCCACCTCCACGCGAAGGAGGCGATCCCGAGCCTCGAGCGCGCGCTCTCGCTTTCCGACGAGGAGGGCGTGCGTCGCTGGGCCGCGCTCGCGCTGGTACGCGCCGGTGCGCCTCCACCAAAAGAGGCGGAGGCACTGCTCCACGACAAGGACGCCCGCACGCGTGGGCTCTGTGCGCTTGCGTTCGCGGAGCATGGCGATGGGCGCGGGGAGGGGGAGCTCACCGCGCTGTTCTTCGCGTCGCGCGCGGAGTTCGAGA
>JBBRNJ010000129.1:0-16731 GCA_038230375.1 Polyangiales bacterium
CCGATCACGCTCGATTTCGGAGATGGAGGGGGACCAGGGCGCATCGAGCACAAGCAGACCGCGCCCTTCCATGTGTTCCCGCTCACTGGCCTCTCCCCGAAGACCCGCTACGTATTCAGCGCGCAGAGCGGGCTCTCCTCCAAGCCCGGCGCGTTCACGACCGCACCGCCGAACGACGCGAAGGACACGGTCACGTTCCTCATCTACGGCGACAACCGGACGGACGACTCGGCACACGCGGCCATCGTCCGCTCCATGGTGACCCGCCCGGCGGACTTCCTGCTCAACACCGGCGACCTCGTGGAGCATGGCGGTGTCCCGGGGCTGTGGCAGCGCTTCTTCGACATCGAGGCCCCGCTCCTCACGTCCGAGTGCGTGTTCCCCACCATCGGCAACCACGAGCTCGTCGACCGTGACGCGACCCTCTACCTCCGCTACTTCGGGCCGAGCAGCACCCTCGGAGACGCGGGCGCATCCGTCGCGCCTTCGGTGCATCGCACCTTCCGGTGGGGCTTCATCCGCGTCCTCATCCTTGGCGGGTTCGGAGACTCCGCGAGCGTGGGCGAGGAGAAGCGCTGGCTCGACGAAGAGCTCCGCAAGGCCGACACGGAGCCGGGCGTCCTCTATCGCCTCGTGATGACGCATCACGGGCCGTGGTCGAGCGGCCCGCATGGGTCCAACCGGATGTTGTATAATACATCTGTCGTGGACGTGCTGCGGGCGCACAAGGTGACGCTCATGCTCTCTGGCCACGACCACATCTACGAGCGCGGGCAGTCCGGCGACGTGCCGTACATGGTCAGCGGTGGCGGCGGCGCGCCCAGCTACGAGGAGAAGGAGCGACTCAAGACCACGCGCATGTTCGAGTCCACGCGTCACTTCGTGGAGGTGCGCGCGACGCCGACCGCGATGACGTTCACCGCGCTTCGGGTGGACGGCTCGAAGATAGAGGAGTGCGGCCTTCCGTCTTCAGGTGGCGGTGGCGGTGGCGGCGGGGGCGGCGGCGGCGGCTGGGACTGCGACAACCGCGCGGCGGCGACCACCGCGTCCGCGGGTACGACGGGCCCGATCCCCGGCGCGAACAATCCGGGCGAGGCGAAGACGGACGCGGCGAAATCGACGTGCGGATGCCGTGTGATCGGAGCGCGAACGGGAGGCGGAACGGAGCGAGGGGGAACGGAAGGGGCAACGGGCGTGGCGTTGTTCTTCGGGCTTCTCCTTCTTGGCAGGCGCGGGTACGCTCGGAGGCGATGCGTTCCGCCCTCGGCCTCGTCCTAGCCGTTTCGTTTGTCGCCGTGACTGGCTGCAACACGTACTCGAACAACCTCAATCGCAGCAAAGAGGCGTTCGAGCAGAACCAGTACGAGCGCTCCCTCGCGATCCTCCGCGCGCTCGAGCCGGACGAGAACCACCTCACCGTGGGCGAGCAGGCCGAGTACGCGTACCTGCGCGGCATGACCGACTATCGCATCGGCTATCAGTCGGATGCGCGCCACTGGCTCGCCGTCGCGTTCGAGATCGAGAAGACAAACCCCAAGTCGCTCAACGCCGACTGGAAGACGCGCCTCGATCAGGTCCTCGAGGAGCTGAACAAGCACGTCTACAACGAGGGCTACGCAAACCTGGGCAACACGCCCGCGGTCAAGGGCGAGTCCACAGAGACCGAGAACAAGCCGGAGCCGAAGGGCTCGCGGCCAAACGCAAAGAAGAAGCCCGACGACAGCAAGGGCTCTGGCAAGGGCGACAAGTCCGAGAAGTCGGACGACAAGCCGCAGGACAAGTGAACCAGCCGTACCCGCCCTACTACGAACCTGGGGCTCCGCCGGTTCAGGACTATCGGGCGCCAGCGCCTGGGCAGGGCTTCGCGCCGCTGGGCTCGCGGCTGCGAACGGGGTTTGCCGTCGTCGTGGCCCTTGCCATGCTGATGTTCGTCGCGTCGATCGGCTGCATGAGCGGCGCGATCATCATGAACCCGGATCGACCGAACGAGTCGCTCATGATCGGGTTCGGCGTGACGCTCGTCCTCGCGATCTTCCTGCTCTACGCGCAGATCTTCATCGGCCTCTTCTGGATCTATCGCGTGTGGAGCTGGCTGCCCGACGATCAGCGCTGGTCGAAGCACTGGAAGGGTCGCATCGATCCGGCGATGGCCGCGGGCATGATGCTCATCCCTTACTTTCACTACTACTGGATGTTCGTGATCGACTGCGGCATCTGCGACGCGATGGACCGCATGCGCGTGCAGTACCCGACAACACGCGTGGCGCCGAAGCAGCTCGCCATCGCTGCGTGCATCTGCCAGCTCATCATCCCGCTTCCTGTGGGCTCCATCCTCTGGCTCATGTTCATGGGGCGCATCGAAGAGATGACGCGCGACATGAGCAAGGCAGCAGCGCAGTTCGGCCAGCCCGGCGCGGGCCCGGCGCAACCCGCGTACTGAGGTCACCGTCACCGTCGCGCGGGCTTTCACTCGGGTCTCGTGATCCAGAGCGATCGCATCGACGACCTGAGACAGCGCCGGTGGATCGTATTTTACCCCTCGTCTTGGGGGGTGGGAGATCCACCTACGGCCCGATCTTGAGCCGTATCCTTGCGAAATTACATGTGTGGGTATGTAGGCATAGGTGGTGCAGTTACCCTCATCGTCACCAACCACAAACCACTCTGGAGCCCGACGCCCATGAACTTCCGAACTGCCCTCCTCGCCATTCCCGCTCTCCTCCTTGTCGCCTGTGCGGCGGAGACCAACGACGCGGACCAGGCCCAGGAAGAGGACCTCACCAGGTCCGCGACGGGCGTCTCGCTCGAGTCGAGCGACAACGGCAAGACGTTCGCGGTCGAAGAAGGCAAGAACGTCGTCGTGAACCTGTCGTACGGCGGCTTCACTGCCACGCCCTATGGCAAGTACGACGTGACGACGACGGACAAGAGCATGGGCTACCCGAAGGTCACCGTGAAGACGCCGCGCATCCCGGACGCGCCCACCACGGCAAAGCTGACCTGGAACACCGGCGTGTTCACCCATGCGGGCGAGACGCACCACGTTGTGCTCACCTCGAAGTCGCTCAACGGCGGCAAGGCACGGACGTTCTCGTTCACCGCAAAGATCATCGCGAAGAAGTCGACCGGCGCGAAGATCGGTCAGATGTGCGGCGGCTTCGGCGGCCTCCCCTGCGCCTCCAACCTCGACTGCGAGATGAGCGGCCCGATGCACCCGGACCAGGCGGGCACCTGCCGCGCACGTGACGACGGCGCTGCGATCGGCGGCATGTGCGGTGGCATCGCTGGCTTCCGCTGCCAGGACGGCCTTGACTGCGAGCTCTCCGGCAACCACCCGGACGCATCCGGCACCTGCGCGATCCTGAACTGAAACCAACGACGCCGACTGAGGTCATCGGAGGCGGGGCGTGCTAGCACGCTCCGCAGATGATCCCGGCGATCGAAGTCTATTCGTGGCGAGTCGGGCCCGTCGCGTTCCACGCGTTCGGGCTTCTTGTCACGCTTGGCGTCTTCTTCGGCTACCTGGCCGCCCGTAGACGCGCACCGCTCTTCGGAGTCGCGCGCGAAGACCTTGCCTCATTCCTTCGTTGGATGCTCGTCACGGCGTTCGTGCTTGCGCACGTGCTCGACGAGATCTTCTACCACCCGGAGGCGCTGGTTCACCCGTACACGCTGCTCATCATCTCGGATGGTCTCAGCTCGTATGGCGGCTTCATCGGAACGTGCGTGGGCGGCGTGCTCTGGGCGTTCCTGGAGTTCGGGCCTGACTTTCCGTTCCTGCGACTGCGAAAGACGCGCAAGCCGCTGCTCGCCATTTCCGATCTCGTGGCGTCCATCTTTCCGTTCGCGTGGACGTTCGGACGCGCCGGCTGCGCGGTCGTGCACGATCACGTCGGCGCGCGCTCGACCTCCGCGTTCGCCGTGCAGTTCGGCGCCGGGCCCGTGACGGACTATGGGCTATTTGGTCTGCACCACGGAGAAGACCCGCGCTTCGACCTGGGCCTGTGCGAGATGCTCTTCATGATCGTGATCGCGATCGGCTTCGCGTTCATGTGGCGGAAGAAGCTGCCGCTGGGCAGCTACCTTGTTGCGATCTGCCTCGTGTATCCGCCGGTGCGATTCGTGCTCGACTTCCTTCGTGTGGGTGACGACGAAGGCGGCGACCTTCGCTACCTGCACCTCACCCCGGCGCAGTATGCGTGCGTCGTGTTCTTCGTCGTGGGCGTGGTGCTGGTGACGAAGCTGCGCGGCCTCAATTCGTCTGGATCGATTCCAGCCGGTCCTTCACGACCAGGCGCAGACGCTTGAGCACATGCGCGCGCGCCTCTTCGGCGGGCGTGATGTGTGCACCACGGCGATCGAGCTTCCGGATCTGGTGCTCGATGGTGCGCGCGTGCTCCACGAGCTCCGCGGTGCTGACGTGCGGACGCAGGTGCGACTCCGCGCCACCGCCATGCACCACCAGCCCCGACGCGAAAAGCCGAGTCCCGTTCTTCATGTTCCAATCTCCCCCCACGCGCAATCGGAGCTGCGCGTGCGAGTGGTGTAGCACCGGCGATCCAGGCATGAAGGCGTGAGCCCTTCTTGAGACTCCGCGCCATGTTCGTTTCATGGGTCTTTGTGGGCAAGCTGACTACGCGAGATGTGTTCAGCACGCGCAACACGAACGCTGGAACTTTCGGCTGTGCGCATAGACTGATCCTTCATGCGCCTCGATCGTCGAACTTCCATGTCCAATCAAACCGCGCGGTTCTCCGTGCTCGCGCTCATCCTTGCATCTTGCGTCAGCGCGACTGGCTGCGGTGCATCGCCTGCTCCAGCTCCGCAGACGCCACCGGTGCCGCCGAAGCAGGAGCAGACGCAGAACCAGATCATCTCGAACAAGACCGAGGGCACGGCGCGCGAGCTCTTCGCGAAGGGCGAGCAGGCGATCGCACAACAGAAGTGGCAAGAGGCCGTGGACGCGTTCACCGCGCTGCTCAAGGGAGAGCCCAACGATCCGCGCGCGTCGGACGCGATCTTCGATCTCGCGTTCGCGCACGAAAACCTTGGTGATCGCGACGCGGCGCGCGCGAAATATCGCGAGCTCGTGACCCGCTTCCCGGACGACAAGAACGCGAGGCAGGCGCTCCAGCGCGAGGCGAACATCGATGCGTACGCGGAGGACTGGAAGGCGCTGGGCGAAGCGGGCTCGATGCTCCTCGCGCGGAAGGACGCCGACGACATCGACAAGATGACGGGGCTTGGCGCGCGCGGGCTCTCCAAGGTCGCCGCGGACGACGAGGCGGGCGCCTCCAAGGACATCAACGACGGGCTCGACCTCGCGGACACGCTCCACTACGGCGCGCTTGGTCGCCTGCCGGTGCCGGTCGCGCAGCTTCGGTTCGGCCTCGCCGAGGTGCGACGCGTGAAGTCGGAGAAGATCAAGCTGATGCCGGTGACGCCGGACTTCGTGATGAAGCTGGAGCTGCGATGCGCAGGTTTGCTGGACGCGCAGTCGGCGTATGCAGATGCGATCCGCTCCGTGGACCCGCACTGGGCTGCGATGAGCGGCTACCGCGTGGGCGAGATGTACCGCACGCTGCACCACGAGCTCATGGCCATCCCGCCCACCGAGCTGGCAAAGACGGAGAGCGACAAGCAGCTCTTCTACGCGATCATGCACGTGCGCTATCGCGCGCTCATCGAGAAGGGCATCGAGATGATGAACCGCACGCTCGCCCTTGCCGAGAAGACACAGGACTCGTCGTCGTGGGTGAAGCGCGCGAAGGATGCGAAGGCCGACATGGAGGCCGCGCTCACGGAGGAGAAGGCGCAGCTCGGAAAGCTCCCGTTCACGGAGAAGGAGGTCGAGGCCGCGCTCGATCTCATGAAGAAGAAGGCGGAGAAGAAGCAGGCCGATGCCGACAAGAAGGCCGCCGCAGGGAAGAAGTAGCGGGCGACGGAACGTGAAGAACACCAAGGTCTGCCCCAAGTGCAGCGGCGACCGCATCGTCGTGAACGAGCGCGTGGGCTTCCGGCAGAAGATGTACAAGGGCCAGGACCCGTTCATCGCGCCGCTGCCCGTGCTGGTGCGTAAAACATCGGTGCCCGGGCTCCTCTTCGGAAGCTCCGAGGATGTGGAGGAGATCGGCACCTTCAAGAGCTTCACGTGCGGGGGCTGCGGCTACACGGAGCTCTACGCCGTGAATCCCGGCGCTCTGCTATAACGCGGCGCTCAGTACCTCTTGAAGAAGGTCCTCTTCGCGCTCGACTTCGTGCTGCGGCTCGCGTTCTTCGCGGTGGCGCCGCCGCTCATCGTGCTGCTCACGGCGCTGTTCCCCATGGGCGGGGCGATCGTGAACGTGGGCCTGGGCCTCGTGTTCTTCCTCTTTGCGGCGGCGCTGCGTGACCGCGCGCCGAAGAAGGGGTTGCTTGCGGCGTTCGTGCGGTCGCAGCTGCGCTTTGACGAGTACTACCGCGAGCGCCCGCCGAAGCCGTTCCTCTTCTACGTCTTCTACCCGCTGCTCTTTCCGTACTGGCTCATCGTGTCGCACGCGCGCCGCGAGTTCTGGCTGTTCAAGGGCTACACGATCGTGAGTCTGGCGATCCTGCTGGTGACGACCGTGATCCAGTACTTCCGCTTCTGGCCGCCAGAGCTGGGCCTTGCAGCGTTCGCGCCGGTGCTCGGCATCACGCTGGCACTGGAGGCGCTCGTGGTGCTCTCGCTGCTGATGCCCATCTCGACGACCGTGATCAAGTACCACCTGGGTGGGCACCGCGCGCTGCTCTACGTGTTGCTCTTCGCGGCAACGGCGTCCACGGGGTACGAGATCGCGAAGCTCGCACAGAGGCGGGATCCCATCGTGAGCGTCGCCACGCGCATGCGCGTCCAGCAGCGTACGGACGTCTCCAAGGACAAGGCGAAGAAGGCACAGCGGACGGCGCTCAACACCGCGCTGCCGCTGGTGCTCGCGGGCAAGTCCAAGATCGTGGAGGGCGACGGCACGGTGGAAGGCGAGCCGCTGGATCGCGCGCATGAGGCATTGCATGCATTCTACAAGGAAGACGAGTCCTTCGCGTTCGACCTGTGGGCGGCGCCGCGCAAGAGCCCGCAGGTCCTGGTGCTCTACGTGGAGTCGTATCGAGGCAAGCCTGCGGTGTGGCTCGCGGTCGACGCAAAGGGTCATGAGATCCGCGACCCCAAGAAGCTGCCCAAGGGCGCGCTGGACCAGATGAAGCACGCCGCGGAGAATTGACGTACGCTTTCAGCATGCGCGTTGCTCGTTTGCTCTTCGCCTGCTCGGTCGCGTGGGTGTTCGCTGCGTGCTCCAGTGATCCGTCGAGCACCGGCGGAGGCGGAGGCGGAGGCGGCGGCGGAGGCGGAGGTGGAGGTGGAGGCGGGAACGCCGATGGCGGAGGTGGAGGAAGCGACACCGATGGCGGTGGTGGTGGTGGTGGTGGTGGCAGCGATGGCGGTGGTGGTGGCGGGGTCGATGGTGGAGGCGGGAGCGGAGTTCCGTCCACGCTGAAGCCCGGCTCGTCCACGCTGAACCTCATGGTGAACGGGCAGGCACGCACGGCGGTGCTCTATGTTCCCACGAGCGCGACCAACGCATCGCCGCTCGTGCTCGCCATGCACGGCAACGGCGATACCGCGGCGAACTTCCTGGCCACGAGCGGGCTCAAGGCGCACGCGGACACGGACTCGCTCGTGCTCGTGATCCCCCAGGGCATCCAGCGCGACGTCATGTTCATGAGCCAGACGGTCCCGCAGGTCGCGTGGGACGCGTACAACACGACCGGCAATATCGACACGGCGCTCGTCGACATGCTGCGCACGCAGCTCCAGGCGACGAAGCAGGTGAACGCGAAGAAGACGTTCGTCTTCGGCTACTCGCAGGGCGGCTACTTCTCGTTCATGTACGGCATGACGGAGGCGAACAACGTCTCGTGCACCGGCGTGCTCGCAGCGGCCAGCCCGTATGGCGGCGGCGCGAACGACTCGCTCATCACAGGAGCCGCGCGGAAGATCCCGGTGGCGATGCAGATCGGCACGCTCGACTACGGCTACAACTCAGCGCTGGCCACACAAGCCACGCTCATGTCGAAGAGCTTCCCGCTGCAGTTCAATGCGATCGCGGGCGCGAACCACGTCCCCATCCCAGGAGACATCGGAGTGCCGCTCGGGTACTGCCTGGGCCAGTCACTCTGAGGGATTTGTTTTGACACTGTAGGCAAACGTGCGCTTTTCGATTCCAGTGGCACGTACGCTGATTTGGAATATGGACCTGGGACCACCATGCGCGCCGCTTCGATTGCCTTCACCCTCTCTGGACTCATCGTCGCGGGCGCGTTCGTCGCGTGCGCAACCGGCGACGCTAGCCTCGGCGACGACACGGGCACCACCGTAGACACCGACTCGGGCGCGGGCACGACACCCGTCGACGACGTCGATAGCGGCAACGGCGGATTCGTCGGTCCAAAGGATGGCGGCAACGTCGGAAAGAGGGACGGCAGCGTCGACGGCGGCGGAACCGACAGCGGCAGCGGCGGCGGAACCGACAGCGGCGGCGGCGGCGGGATGAACGATGACTGCGTTGGCACCCAGGGCATGCAGCTGAACAAGTCGTACTCGAGCGAGTGCACAAACCTCTCACTCAACTATGGGGTTTGCACGTCTGGCAATGGCGACTGCACGCAGGCAGCCATCGACAACATGACGCCCGGCCCGCTCTGCTGCTTCACACCCAAGTCGCTTACCAGCTGCGACCTATTCTTCGGACCGTCGTGCGTTCCGAAGTGAGCTGACCGCTGCGGCGGTGTCTCATGGCCGTCGGTTTGCCTGAGCGACCGGCATCACGACGAAGCAGCTCTCCTGCGGTAGCGAAGGCGGTACACGGGTAGCCCGTCGGCGATTGCCCGATGCTCGCGCGGGCTCCGCGCACCGTACGGATTCTCAACGAGCTTCGGCGAGCCCGGCGTGTCGCCGTGGGGCTCGAAGGATGCGCTCGCGCCGATCTGCGTGCTGTATTGCTCCGCGCGCTCCTCCACGTCGGTCTCCACGAAGAGCTCGCCGCCGGGACGAAGCAAGCGCGCGACCTCTTCGAGGAACGTGTCGCCCATCACGAGTCGCTTCTCGTGGCGCTTCTTCCACCAGGGGTCCGGGAAGAGCAGATACGCGCGCTCGAACACGCCCGCAGGTCCGAGCGTTCGCATCGCGAACTTCGCGTCCTCCGCGAACACGCGCGCGCGCGTGCCCAGGCCTGCCTTCGCGAGCCGCCGGTCGACGATGGTCGCCCACTTGCGACGTACCTCCAGGCCGATGAGCCCAAGGTCGGGATCCACGGCCGCGCGCTCGAACATGAATCCGCCGCGACCCGGACCGACCTCCAGCTCGAGCACCTTGCCGGTCACGAGCGTGTGAGGATCGAGGAGCTCGCCAGGCGCGACCTCGGGCAGGCGCGGGCAGTCGTCATAGGGTCGGGGCGGGCGCGGCTTGTTCGGATCGCGAGGAGTCTTGGAGCGCACGGCGGCGCGCAGCCTAACCCCATTTCTGCTAGGAGTCGCACCTTCCGATGTCTCCACAGGCAGAGAGCGAAAAGACCGTGCCCCCCGTCGCGCCTGACGCGACGACCGCGCCCGTGCCCGCCGCGCCGAAGAGCCGCGTGCGTGGCTATGTGATGCTCGGATTGAAGATCGTCGTCGCGACGGTGGCGCTCACGTGGCTGTCGCGCTCCAAGTCGCTCGACTTCGGCACGCTCAAGGTGCTGCTCGAGCGCCCGGCGCTGCTGGTGGCCGACCTGGCCGTCTGGGCGTTCGCGGGAATCTTCCTGACGTCCTTGCGCTGGCGCATCCTGCTCACGCTTGCGGACGCCCACCCGCCGTTCCTTCGCCTGCTCCGTTACCAGCTCATCGCGCTCTTCTTCAACGTCGTGGTACCCGGCAACATCGGCGGGGACGTGTTGAAGGCGTACTACGTGGCACGCGCAGAGGCGCCCGAGAAGAAGCCGACCATCTTGCTGCTTGTCCTCGTCGATCGCCTGGTCGGCCTTGCCGGGCTCATCGGCATCGCGACGGTCGCCGTGGCGCTGCACGGGGATGTGCTCGCGAGCGACCCGCGCACCAGGCCGCTGGTCTTCACGGTGCTGCTGCTTGCGCTGGGTGCTTTCGGCGGGCCGATCGTGCTCTCCCTGCTCATGCGACTCGCGGGGAAGCGGCTCGACCGTCTGAGCTCCGGCCCCGGCAAGCTGGCGCAGCTGCTCGGTCAGCTCACGAAGAGTGTGCGGCTCGTGTCACGTCGCCCTCTCACGCTGCTGGCCGCGGTTGTGGTCTCGATGGGCATCCACGGCTCTGCGTTCGCGCTGTTCGCCACGTTCACCGCACAGATCAACGGCTCCGCGCCCGACTACGGCGCGCTCGCGACCATCTTTCCGATCGGCATGCTGTCACTCATCCTGCCGATCTCGCCTGCGGGCATGGGCGTGGGACACGTGGCCTTCGCGGAGCTCTTCAAGCTGATCGGCGTCGCGAACGGCGCCACCATCTTCAACGTGTACCTCGTTGGTCAGATCGCTCCGGCGATGCTGGGCTCCATCCCGTACGTCCTGGAGAAGCGCACGATGCCGGCGCCCGAAAACGCGGAGTGAAAGTCTTGAACTTTCTCGGAAGGGTCGCGAAGGCGCCGTTCTGGCAACGCTATCCGCTGCCCTTCGCGCTCGCGTTCGCGATCTGCGCCGCCTTCACGATACATGCACATTACACGTATCCGTTCTGGCCGGGACAGGACGACAACTACGACAAGTATTGCTCGATGGTGGTTGCGCGCATGGGGTCGGACCCGGCGATCGGCGCCCTCTACCAGCCCATGCAGCTGTGGCACTCGCAGACGCTGCTCTACTTCCTGTCCGGCACGCTGGGCCACGTCATGGAGCCCGTCAGCGCGATGCGCGTGGTCTACGTGTGCTTCGCGTTCCTGGGCACCCCGCTCGTCACCGCATGGATCCTGGTGCAGGAGAAGCGGTCGCCGTGGGGCGCGCTGCTCGCCTTCCCGCTCGCGTACGGACGGATGTGGTCGTTCGGGTTCCTGAAGTTCTCCGCGGCGGCGCCGTTCTTCTTGCTGACGCTCTTCACGTTCGCGGCGCTCTTCCGCGCGCCGCGGCCCTCGTGGAAGCATGGTCTCGCCTACGCGGTGGCCGTATGGCTGCTGTGGACCAGCCACACGCAGGTGTTCGCGCTCACGGGCGTGCTGCTCGCGATTGCGTGGTGTGGGTTCCTGGTGCTTCGCATGGTCGACTGGCTTGCCGTCTCGCCCGTGAAGACCGCGCCGCGCGTCTTCGCGTTGCAGACCTTGATCGGCGCCGTGGCGTCGGCGCCCGTGCTCGCGGCGTTCTACGGGTGGTACCTGGAGACGCAGTCGCGCCTGGGTGGCCTGTCGCAGTCCAGCGGCTGGAAGGATGGCATGTACGGCACGCTGGACGAAAAGTTCAGGGCCATGCTCCTCCTGGTCCAGGTCACCAAGCTGGATGTGGAGCAGCTTCAGACGGTGTACCTGATCGGCCTCGCGCTGGCCTGCGTGGCGCTCCGGAAGCTGGGCTCGCGCGACCGGGGCGCCCTCCCGGAGGTGTTCTTCGCCGCCACCGCGTTCTCCTACTTCCTGTTGCCGCGCGAGATCGGAGCGAGCACGGGGGCCCAGCTCGTGGCGCCGCGCCACATAGACATCGCGCTATGGCTCCTCCCGCTGCTGGTGACGCCCGCGCTGTTCGCGCGCCACAAGCTCGCGTCGCTCGCTGGCGTCTACCTCATTGTTCGGTTCACGTTCATGCGCCTCACATTGCTCTTCGGGGCGCTCGCGTCGCTGAACACGGAGGACCTGAAGGGCCTGGACCAGATCGTGGCCCAGGCGCCGGACGGACATCTACGCATCACGCAGGTCACGTTCGGCGAGCAGTCGTCCAAGGAGTGGTTCGCGTTCACGTTCGAGCAGAACTATGCGTACGTGGCCGCGCGCAAGGGCTACGAGGCACCCGTGTATGATACACGCGTCCGCGCCATGGAGGTCCGCTACAAGGACGCCCCGCCTTCGCCGCCCACCATCATGATCAACGACGCGAACTGGTGGAAGCGCTCCGACGTGCTCCAGAACTTCGACCTGGTGCTGACGTTCCGCTTCCATCCGACCACGGAGACGCGGGTTGAGATGGACCCGACGTTCCACAGCGTGGGACGGGCTGCTGAGTGGGAGCTGTGGCAGCGGAAGTAGCGGCCTCTGGGCCTGCTTTCACGAGGCCCGTCTTCGTGATAGACCCCTGCGCGTGAGCACTGCAAAGAAAGTCAAAGTCGTCCTGGTCGGCATGGGCCGCATGGGCAAGAACCACCTGCGCGTCATCCGTGAGAACACGAGCTTCGAGCTCGTGGCGGTGGTCGACAGCGACGCCCCCCTTTCGGACATCGGGGCGGCCAAGCGGCTCAAGTCACTGGACGAGCTCGCGGGCCTGGACTTCGAGTGCGCCGTCATCGCAACGCCTACCGGCAGCCACTACGAAGTCGCGATGAAGCTGATGGAGATGGGCAAGCACCTCCTCGTCGAGAAGCCCATCACCAGCACCTCTGCAGACGGCCGCGACCTGATCGCGATGGCGCACAAGAAGAGCCTGAAGATGGCCGTCGGCCATGTGGAGCGCTTCAACCCAGCGGTCCGCAAGCTGCGCGAGGTCATCAAGGCCGGCTGGCTGGGCACGCCCATCCACTTTTCATGCACGCGCGTCGGCGGGTATCCGCAGACTGTCACCAACGGCAACAACGTCCTCCTGGACCTGGCCGTGCACGACGTGGACGTCCTGCGCTCCATGATGGGACCGCTCCGCATGGACTCGACAGTGAGCCACGCCACGGTCAACCCGGAGGTCACGGACACCGCCGAGATCCTCCTCCACGCAGCGAACAACATGAGCGCAACGGTCCACGTGAACTGGATCACGCCGTCGAAGATCCGCAGCATCCGCGTCACGGGCACGCGCGGTGTCTGCTTCGTGGACTACATTCTGCAGAGCTGCGAGCTGTTCGGCGGCAATCTCTCCAGCCTGCCCACGTTCGGCGGTGACTCCAGCTTCGAGACCCTGCAGGCGCTCTACAAGACCACCGACCGCGTCGAGTTCGGCGTCCTCAAGGAGGAGCCGCTCAAGGTGCAGCTGCAACAGTTCCACACGCTGATCACCACCGGCGAATCCGGCGAGCTCTGTCTTGGGCGCGACGCACTCGCGGCCGTCATGCTGGTGGAGCGCGCATGGAAGAACGGCGCTGACAAGGCGAAGCCGGGCAAGCCCAGCGAGACAGAGCTCCCGGGCGACTCTGATTTGTGGGTCTGAGCCGGACGTAGCGTCCCTATGACCTGGCGACAGATTACCGAGCGAGTGGTGGCCGCGCTCCCGTGGACGCGCGTGCTGCGGCTCTGCCTCCTGTTCGGCATCTTGTGGGGCGTCGTGAGCTGGCAGCAGGGCTTCCTGGACCCCGCGTCCAAGGTAGATGCAAACTACACGGTTACTGCTTCGACCGGCATCAACCGGGAGCAGAAGTTCTTCTTCTTCCTCTACCACCTGAACCTCTTTCCCGTTGCCACGGACGTCCCCACCACGGTGGACACCGCGGACGAGGCGAAGCGGCTCATGCGCGATCAGCCAGCGATGCTCCGCCAGGACGAGGGCTCCACGTTCCGCGAGGGAGATCGCGGCCGCATCTACCTCTATTTCGTGGACGCGTGGCTCCACAAGAATGCGCTCACGCCAAGCCTGAAGCCTGCGCACTGCCTCGCCTTCACGCTGGCGTTGTGCGCGCTGCTCACGTCATTCTGGTATGTGCGCCGGACCTTCGCGGGCCTGTTCCTGGTGTTGCTCGTGGGCTCCAGTCCGTTCCAGCTCTTCACGGTCTACAAGCAGGACAACGTGTTCTCCTGGGCGGTGACCACGTTGGTCGTCGTGCTCGCCATCAACGTGCCCTTGCTCGAGAAGCGAAAGCTCTGGAGGTGGTACCCGTGGATCGCTGCCGCGCTGAGTGGCTTCCTCGTGGCGTTCGTCCGCAACTTCCGTTCGGAGCCCACGGTGGTGCTGTTCGGCGCGGTGCTCATCTACGCCACCGCCACGTGGCTCACGAAGCGAACGCGCGCCGGGCTCGTGCTCGTGATGCTCGTCACGATGTGGGTCTCGTCAAGGGCCGGCACCGCGTTCACGGATGGGAAGCTAGAGCAGTCGAAGGCGGCGGTCGCGACGGTCGGCGGTGTGCCGTACTCCGGCCCCGTTCGTCACTTTCATACGTTCTGGCACGCCATCTTCTGCGGCCTGGGCGATTTCGACACCAAGTACGGATACGTCTGGGACGACCGCGTGGCCTACCGCGCCACGTACGTGGAGCTGCAGAGGAGGAACCCCGACCTGAGCCTGGATCCCACAAGGTGGCTCACGGGGCGCAGCTACGATCTACAGGGGAAGTACCCCATCTTCTACGGTGAGACCCCGTTCTATGAAGAGGTGGTGCGCGACCACGTCGTCGCGGACATCAAGAAGGATCCAAAGTGGTACCTGGGCATCATCCGTGATCGCGTGATGCGCGTGATGACGACGCCAGTGCCCGTGGGCTTCGCGACGAAGACCGACCAGTACTACCTCTCCGGGCCCATGCTGACGTTTGCCTGCATCCCGCTTCTCATCTTCCTTGGCATCTCGCGCCGCTGGGCGCACCTCAAGATCTTCGCGTTCTCCGTGCCGCTCTCCATCGCGCCCATCGCCGTCTACTCCGGGATGGGCATGACCAACTACAGCTGCTTCCACCTCTTTGGCGTCTTTCTCTGGGGCCTCGTTGCGTGGGAGGGGATGCGTGCAATGTACGCGCGCCGGAGACGGACGCTGGGTACGTTGCGCTGACGACGCCTCTGGACAGCGCGCCGACGCGATGACGAATCAGCGAAAAGAGGTGACGAAATCTCATCACCGGCACAAGCTGTAGGTATGAGCCGGCTTCCAGCGTGCTTCCTTGGTCTGGCTGCCGGTGTGATCGCCACACTGGCGCTCGTGGCCACGGGGTGCTCGGAGCACGGCTCGGTGTCACCAGCGGCGGCGGCGATCCCCGCCCCGACTGCGGACTCCGACGGCGGTGCTGCGCAAGCTCCTGACGCCAGTGGTCCACACGCGGTGACGTATGCGGACATCGCTCCGCTGATCGCTGCCAACTGCCTTGCTTGCCATGATCACGGCGGCGCGGCCCCGTATCCTCTCACCACGTTCGCAGAGGTGGCGCCCATGAGCGGGGCCATCGCTTCGGCCGTGAGCTCCCACCTCATGCCGCCGTGGCTGCCCGCGCGCGACTGCCAGACGTTTCGCGACGCACGCGTGCTGACGGATTCGCAGATCGCGATGTTCAGCGCGTGGTCCGCCGCGGGCGCGCCGCAGGGAACGCCGTTTGATCCGGCCACGATGCCGGCGAAGGTCCCGCCAACACTGCAGTGGACGGACCAGACTGTCGACATTGGTGCGGACTACGCGCCAACGGGCGCGCAGGGCCCGGCGGATGACTGGCGCTGCTTCGTGCTCGATCCCATGACGACCGAGGACAAGATCGTCGTCGGCTACGATCTGGAGCCCACGTTTCGCGGACAGGTGCACCATGCAGGCTTCCTGCAGGGCCCCGTGGCCGCCGCGCGCGCAAGGGACGCAGCGGATCCGGGGCCCGGCTGGTCATGTCCGGGAAATGTGGACACGCCCACGTCGAATCTCATCGGCAGCTGGGCCTCTGGATACGGCGCCGTGTCGTATCCCGCGGGCACCGGCATGGCGCTCGGCAAGGGACAAGGGCTCATCCTGCAGATTCACTATCACGTGCACGACCTCACCAAACCGCCGGTGCTGGATCGGACGCGCATTTCCTTGCAGTATGCACGCAGTTCCACGGTGGAGGCTTCGTTCCTTTCGCTGGGCGTCTCTGGAATCAATCTCCCGCCGTACTCCAAAGGCAACGTGCTCACGCAGCAGATCACCCTGCCGACTGACACCGTCATACGGGGCGGCGTAGGTCACATGCATCTCTTCGGGCAGAAGATCCACGTGGAGGCCGCCCCGCCCGCTGCGGGCTCCAGTTGCCTCTTCGACGTTCCGCGCTGGGACTACCGATGGGAGGAGCTGGTCTTCATGCAGCCACCGCCGCTGCTTCCTGCGGGGACCACGCTCACGCTCACCTGCACGTGGGACAATCCGACGGACACACCAGTCGTAGATGGGCTCACGCTGACCGGCGAGATGTGCGATCTGGGCTTCATCACGACTCCGCCGTGACATGCCGCCTGTCGCCATGAAGTGAATGTGGCGGCGCGTGGAATTAGGTGACAAGAACGGGTTGTCGCGCACAATTGAGGTTTGATGAACTGTCGTCGCGGACCGTGGAAGCACCTCGTAGGCGGATTCGTCGTCGCTCTCGCGTTTGCCGCGAGCGCGTCGCTCGATGCGTGCTCGACAACTGACACGAATGGTAGCGTTCGACCTGACGATGGCGCCCCAGGACCGGAGGCAATCACTGCGGGCGTCCGCTTCGAGCACATCCCGTGCGCGAAGGTGGACCTCCTGAAGAAGGCCATCGGCAGCTGAGGATCACACGTGGCTGTGATCGCGGATCACACGTGGCTGTGATCGAGGATCACACGTGGCTGTGATCGAGGATCACACGTGGCTGTGATCGAGGATCACACGTGGCTGTGATCGAGGATCACAC
>JBBRNJ010000130.1:0-16685 GCA_038230375.1 Polyangiales bacterium
GCATGCGCTCGTGCACTTCCTGCCTCACCTCCGGCACGTAGCCGAGTGCCACGCCGACCTCGATGCACGCAAGCGTCTCCCTCGCGCTACCGAGTGCGGTGTGAAACCGCTGCTGCGCGTTCCTTCCACGAGAGTACGACCCCTCCGAGGTATTCAGCGCGATGCTAGCCGCCGCGCGCCGCATCTGTTTCTCCAGCCCCGGATCCTGCCTTCCGATCGCCTCCATTTCCATTCGAAGCATCCCAACCGTCTCGATGATCACGCCGTAAATCCTCAGTTCCTGTGCGAGCTCCTTTCGGTCGCGCCAGACGGGGCATCGCGCGGAGGACGGGTCAAGGCCCGCGCATTCGGAGCGGACGGGGAGCCGCCCGAAGGGCGACCAGCGCAGCTGGCCTGGCCTTGACGCGTCCGAGCACGATGACACGCTGGTCGACCCGAAAGGAGCGACCCCGAGTCCCCGAGCGCGAGCCGCAAAGCCACCGAACCGGTTGCCGGTGAGACGCCCCCGCACCTCGCACCTCGCACCTCGACCTCGACCTCGACCTCGACCTCGACTTCGACACCGACTTCGACTTCGACTTCGACACCGACTTCGACACCGACTTCGACTTCGACACCGACCTCAACCTCGACATCAGTGAGCTTCCGCCCACGTCGCGCCGTCTCCCACGTCGACCACCAGCGGAACGTCCAGCTTCATCGCGTGCTGCATGCCGTGGACGATCGCCTTCTTCGCGGTGTCGACCTCACGCTCGGGGACCTCGAAGACGAGCTCGTCGTGCACCGTCAGGATCATGCGCGCGCCCGGTGACGGCGGGTTCTGGCCCAGCTTCACCATCGCGAGCTTCATGATGTCCGCTGCAGTCCCCTGGATGGGCGTGTTCTTCGCGATGCGCTCGGCCTCGAACCGCAGGCCGCGATGCGACGAGTGGAGGTTGGGCAGGAAGCGGCGACGCCCGGTGAGCGTGCGAACGGCCTCACCGCGGGAGGCCTGCTCCACTGTGTCGGTCATGAAGCGGCGCACGCCGTCGTAGCGCTTGAAGTACTGCGCGATGAAGCGCGCGGCCTCCTCGCGCGTGATGTCGAGCGACCGCGCGAGCCGCGGCTCACCCATGCCGTAGATGACGCCGAAGTTGATGGTCTTTGCCTGCCCGCGCATCGCCTTGGTGACGTCCTTGGTGGGCACGTCGAAGATCACGGACGCGGTGTGCGTGTGGATGTCGACGTCGGAGGTGAACGCCTCCAGCAGCTTCGGATCGTGCGACAGGTGGGCGAGCACGCGCAGCTCGATCTGCGAGTAGTCGGCGCTGACTAGCCGGTGCCCCTCTTCCGCGATGAACGCGGCGCGGATGCTCTTGCCGAGCTCCGTACGCACCGGGATGTTCTGCAGGTTCGGATCGTTCGACGACAGGCGGCCCGTCGCTGCGACCGCCTGATCGAAGCGCGTGTGGATGCGTCCCGTCTTCGGGTTCCTCGCGCGCGGCAGCGCCTCCAGGTAGGTGCCGCGCAGCTTGTCGATCTCGCGATACTCCAGGATCACCTCGGGCAGCGCGTGCTTGTCCGCGAGCTCCTCGAGCACGGCCGCGTCGGTGGAGCGTCCGCCCTTCGGCGTCTTCTTGATCACCGGCAATTTCAGCTCGTCGAAGAGCAGCGACTCCAGCTGGTCGCGCGAGCGAATCGCGAAGTCGTGGCCGACGATTGCCTTCGCCTTCGCCTCCAGCTCCACCATCTTCTCTTCGCTCTGCTTCGACGCGCCGAGCAGGCGGTCGGTGTCCACCTTCACGCCCGCGCGCTCCATCTCCGCGAGGACGGCAAGGAGCGGCATCTCGATGTCGCGCATCAGTGACCCGAGGCCCTCGCGGTCGAGGCGCGGCGACATCCGGCGCGCGACGGAGAGCCCGAGCTCCGCGGCGCCAGCAATGAACGGGGTCGCATGCTCCACCTCGAGCTCGTCGAAGGGCACCGCCAGGTTCTTCCCCTTCTTCACGTCGCCCACGTAGACGGGGAGCTCCACACCGAACTCGCGCTGCGCCAGGCTGGGCAGCGCGTGGTCCCCCTCCGGATCGAGCAGGTAGCTACCCACCATCGGATCCGTGAGCTCGCCCTTCACCGTGAAGCCGCGCTCCTCCAGCGCCACGATGGTGCGCTTCAGGTCGTGCCCTGCTTTCTTCACGGTCTTGTCGCCCAGGAGCGGACCGAACATCTCGCGGACGTCCGCGAGCGCAAGCTGCGCGGGCACGCCCAGGTAGCGATGCGAGAGCGGGATGTAGCCGCCGCTGCCAGGACCCGTCGAGATCGCGATGCCGATGATGTCCGTGCGCATCGCGTCGTTGCCGGTGGTCGCGAGCGCAAGCCCCACCTCCCCTGCCTTCTTCGCGGCGGTCGCAAGCAAGACGAGCGCGTCCTTCGTCAGCACGGTCGTGTACGAGGGCGTGCCGCGCTCCACGTGCACCTCGACCGGCTGCGACGCGGGACCGCTCGCGACGGTGCCTGCCGTGGCGCGATCGAGCAGGCTCTCTTGCCGCGCGCTCTGCGGCGGAACGCTTCGCCGCTGCGCCACGCCCTTGAGCTCCAGCTCCACGAACAGGCGCGCGAGCTCCTCTTCGTTCGCCCCACCGTACTTGAGGTGCGCTTTGTCGAACGCGATGTCGATGTCGGTCTTCAGCGTGACGAGCGTCCGCGAGAGCCGGGCCTCTGCCTCGTTCGCGCGGATGTTCTCCACCACCTTGCCCTTGCCCAGCTCCGCCGCGTGCTCGTAGACCGCGTCGAGCGAGCCCCACTTGCGAATGAGATCTGCGGCGGTCTTCGGGCCCACGCCCGGCACGCCGGGAATGTTGTCGCTGGAGTCCCCCATGAACGCGAGGACGTCGCGCACCTTGGACGGCGGCACGCCGAATTTCTCTTCCACCTCCTTCGCGCCGAAGACGCGATCACGCATGGAGTCCCAGAGCAGCACCATGTCGTCGTCGTCGTGGACCAGCTGCATGAAGTCCTTGTCGGCGGAGACGATGATGGTCTTGACCTTCTCCGCGGTCGCGCGCTCGGCCAGGCACGCAATGAGGTCGTCCGCCTCGATCGAGTCGCGCTCGTAGACCGGGATGTTGTAGGCCAGCGCCATCTGCTTGCAGCGGACCATCTGGCTGCGCAGGTCGTCGGGCGCTACCGGACGCGTGGCCTTGTAGCGAGGGTCGAGCGCCTTGCGGAAGCTCGGGGTGCGCGAGTCCATCGCCACCGCCAGCATGGCTGGCTTCTTCTCGTTCACGATCTTCTGGATCATGTTCACGGTGCCCATCACCGCATGCGTGACCTCGCCCTTGGAGGTGGAGAGCGGCGCGATGGCGTGGTACGCGCGAAACACGTACCCCGACAGGTCGATCACGTAGAGGACGTCGGGGGTGCCAGGCGGGGGCAGCTGGGAGGGCATGACGACCGCCGTTTTAGCAGCCTTTTCGCGCCCGTACCCCTCCTTCGTGGGGGCCTCCCGAGCATCCTGGACCGGGGGTATCCGGGCTGGTAGCCTAGTAAGGTCTGCAGAGCCCCAGGGCTCCGCGCTTGCTTCGTCATCTCGCTTTGGACCGAACATCCTCGTCGTGCGTCGGATCGTTCGGACTTCTTGTTGGGGAAAAATATCACCATGTCCTCTGCCCAAGAATCGCCCCCATCCACCACCCTGGTCGCCGGCAAGTATCAGCTCATCGGGCTGATCGGTCGCGGCGGCATGGGCTCCGTGTGGGAGGGCCGTCACACCACGCTCGGCACCCGCGTCGCCATCAAGTTCATCGAGGCGGAGTACGCGAACAGCCAGGACGCGCGAAACCGCTTCGACAACGAGGCGCGCGCCGCGGCCACCATCCAGTCCAAGCACGCGATCCAGATCTTCGACCACGGCGTCACCGACGACGGCAAGCCGTACATCGTCATGGAGATGCTGATCGGCAAGCCGCTCGACAAGAAGCTCGAGGAGTTCGGCGGCCGGATGACGCTGCAGCACACGGCGAAGGTCATCCAGCAGGTGTCCCGCGCCCTTGCGCGCGCCCACGAGAAGGGCATCATCCACCGCGACCTCAAGCCCGAGAACATCTTCCTGGTGAAGGAGGACGAGGCCGACGACGAGGTCGCCAAGGTCCTCGACTTCGGCATCGCGAAGATGAAGGCGAACCCGGGCGAGATGGGCGTCTCGTCCAGCACGAAGACGGGCGCCGTGCTCGGCACGCCGTTCTACATGTCGCCGGAGCAGGCGCGCGGCCTCCGCACGATCGATCATCGGACGGACATCTGGTCGCTCGGCGTCATCGTGTTTCGCTGCGTCACCGGCAAGCTCCCGTTCGACGGCGAGTCCGTCGGCGATTTGTTGGTGAAGATCTGCACGTCGCCCATCCCAGTCCCCTCGCATGTGTTGCCAGGGCTGCCTGCAGGCTTCGACGCGTGGTTCACGCGCGCCATGGAGCGCGAGCCCGACCGCCGCTTCTCCACCGTGCAGGAGATGAGCGACGCGCTCGCCTTCGCCGCCGGGATCACCTTCCGCCAACCGAACTCCGGTGCGGGCGCGCCCCTCTCGATGCAGGGCACCATGCCGCTGCCTCCGGGCTCGCCGCTCGGCGGCCCCACGCAACGACAGAGCTCGTATCCAGGAAGCCAGCAGTATCCGGGGCAAGCCGGAGGCATGCACCAGTCTGGCCAGCCCATCACCGGACCGCAGCCCGCCCTCGGCGGCACGCAGGCACCGTTCACGACGTCCGCGCGCGAGAGCGTGCCGATGAAGTCGAACAAGGGGATCCTGATCGGTACGATCGGCTTCGTGTTGCTCGTCGCCGTCGGCACTGTGGGCGCGGTGAAGTACATCAAGGGCGGGAAGACGGCGGCCGCGGACGCCACCACGTCGCCGAGCGGGCTCGTCGTGAACGCTGGGCTCGCCACCAACCCGCCCGCAGAATCCACGAAGCTTCCGGATCCGATCGCCGCGGTCACCGTGGACACCTCGATCACCAACGGCACGAACGGGAAGCGAACCGATCTGAAACCAGGCGCTGGGTTCGCCAGCATCCAGACGGGTGGCAAGCCGCTGAACGGCAAGCCCGTCAGCAACGCACCTGGAAAGCCGGGCACTGGTCCGGCCGCCGGCCCGCCGAGCGCCGCCATCCTTCCGCCCGTGCCGCCGATCCACACGGCCACAACACCAACGCCGCCGAACCCACCCCGCGGCAAGGTCGACGAATCCGGTTTCTAGAAGCCGGCGGACGCTTCGTCCCTCGGACTAGACGAGAGACTCGAGGCCTTCGCGTGCGCCCATGGCCAGGCCGAGCTGCCCCCGCGGCACCTGTGACTCGCGGACGTTGATGCGGATCAGCGTCGCGCCCGCACGGACCAGCGACTCGCTCATGTGGCGCACCGTGGGGACGGCCGTGCCCGCGCCGCACTCGATCACGCAGAGCCCTCGCGCGCCAAGTGGCCCGCTCGTCGCCTCGTTCAGGAACTCCTCGTAGCGCGCCTCCTGCGCTGCGCTGCGTCGGTCGTCCCAGTCGCCGTCACCGAACATGAGGAGCGCCGGACGCGCCACGCCCTTGCAGGTGGGACATCGCGGCAACGGGTCGCGGGCGCGCATCGTGTCGAGATCGATGTCTGGCTCGTAGACCGTGGCGTCCTCGAACCAGCCGCAGCCGCTCTGGCACTGCAGGTGGTGGAGCGAGCCGTGGCACTCGAAGACCTGGTCGCCTCCGAAGCCGGCGCGCTCGAACTGGCCGTCCACGTTCGACGTGAAGACGAACGCCGGACGGCTGTCCGCGAGCTTCTTCATCACGGCGAACCCCGCGTGCGGCACCGTGCTGCGATAGAGCGCCAGCCGGTGCCCGTAGAACCCCCACGCGAGGCCCGGGTCGTCGCGGAACCACCGCGGGTTCGCGAGCTCCATGAACCCGAGCCCCAGCTTGGCGAACGGCGGGTAGGCCTTCCAGAAGCCCTCGTTGCCGCGAAAGTCCGGCAATCCGGAGTCCACGCCCATCCCCGCGCCAGCGGCGAACACGAAACCAGTTGCGCGAGCTACCGCCTCTTTGGCGTCCATGGTGCGGATCATAGGACGCTCGCGAAAAGTCGGCTATCGTCGGCACAAGCGTATGAAAAAGATCGTCGCTCTTCTTCTTGGCCTCGCCATCCTTCTCCCCGCCTTCTTCGCCCATGCGGAGCTCTCCGACGGCGAGAAGAAGAACCTCGCACGCACGCTCTTCAACGAAGGCGTGAAGCTGCAAGAGGATCCCAAGACACCTGACCCGCGCGCCGCGCTCCTGAAGTTCGAGGCCGCGGAGAAGTACTATCCCGCGCCCACGATCATCCTGCACATCGCGCAGTGTCAGGCGCTCACGGGGCGCCTCATCGACGCGAGCGAGAGCTACAACACGCTCTCCAAGTGGAAGATCCAGGACAGCGATCCGCCGCTCTTCAAGCAGGCGCAGGAGCAGGGCGCCGCAGAGGCCGCAGGCGTCAAATCGCGCATCCCCATGGTCAAGGTGGAGGTGAGCCCGCCGGCGGCCTCGCTCCAGAACTTGCAGATTACATTCAATGACAAGGGCATGCCGCCGGAGCTCATCGGCGTGGCGCACCAGATGGATCCCGGGACGTACCGCGTGGCCGCGTACGCGAACGGCTACATCCTGAAGGAGCCATCGGGCGACGTCGTCATCAAGGACCGGGACAGCAAGACGATCAGCATCGTGCTCACGCCCGTCGGTGGTGGAGCGCCTCCGATCGTCGTCGCGCCTGTGAACACGGGCAATCCGCCGCCCGCCAACACCGCCACGCCGGCCGGCACGACAGCGCCCTATCCGCCGCCGCCGCCGCCGAAGAAGACCGACAAGGGCTTCCTCGTGGGCGCTCACCTCGCGCTCAACGTCCCCTTCGGCGACCTGCCGAGCGCGATCAGCACCAATTCGGTCGCCCTGGGCGACACCGTCAGCAATGGGTATGGCATCGGGCTGGACGGCGGGTTCCGCCTCGCGAACTTCTTCTACCTGGGGCTCACTGCGGAGTACGGCGGCTTCGGCGCCGGCAAGCTGACCGGCGACGCCAACAGGTTCCCCAACGCCACGTTCACCGCAAACGAGTTCATGTTCGGTGGTGAGGTCGGCATCATCTCGAGCCCCGACAAGTTTGCGTTCTTCGGGACCGTTGGTCTCGACCTGCGGATCCTGAAGGAGTCGATCGCGGGGGGGGCCGCAGAGCTGCCGATGGGCGGTCGCGACGCGACGTTCTCCGGCCTCGAGGTCTTCGGAAAGCTGGGCGTCGCCATCCCGATCTCGAAGGTCCGCCTCGTTCCTTATGGCGAGCTCGCGCTCGGAAGCATGGGTCGCACCAGCACCGACGGAGTCACGAACCCACGCGTGAATGCGGCCACCGATACCGCGCTCCACGGCATCCTCATGGTCGGCATGACGGTGTTCTACATGGACAACCTGTAAAATTCCGCCATCTCATCCGATGCTTACGGAAGTGGCGTTGGACATCTTGCTGCAACGAAATACAAGTCGGTGACAAAGGCCGGGGGGCCCGGTGCCAAGCTCCCCTCATGCATTGGATCCTGTGCGTGGCCTACTTTGCCGTGTTGGCGCTCCTGTCGATGTACGGCCTTCACCGTTCCCACCTGGTCCTCACCGTCATCCGCCTCCGCAAGAAGCTCCGCGCCATGCGGGCCTCCGCCAAGACGCTGGAGCTCCACGGTGAGCCGGGCGCCCGGACGGCCGCCACGGACGTCCCCCACGTCACGATCCAGCTTCCCCTCTACAACGAGGCCACCGTCGCGCGCCGCCTGCTCGACCACGTTTCGCGCATCGACTATCCGCGCGAGCGGCTGGAGATCCAGGTCCTGGACGACTCCACGGACGAGACCCGCGCCATCGTGCGCGGCCACGTCAACGAGCTTGCGGAGACGGGGCTCGACATCGTCTACCTCCACCGGGTGGACCGTACTGGCTACAAGGCCGGCGCACTCGACGCGGGCCTGACGGTCGCCAAGGGCGAGCTCGTCGCCATCTTCGACGCCGACTTTCTTCCGCAGCCGGACTTCCTGGTGCAGCTCGTCCCGCATTTCATGGACGAGCCGCGCATGGGCATGGTCCAGGCGCGCTGGGGTCACATGAACCGCGACGTGTCGCTGCTCACGCGCGTACAGGCGCTCATGCTCGACGGTCACCACCTGGTCGAGAACCGCGCGCGCTCCGCCGCAGGCTGGCTCTTCAACTTCTCCGGCACCGGCGGCATGTGGCGCAAGGCCGCCATCGCGGACGCGGGCGGCTGGGAGCACGACACGCTGACGGAAGATCTCGACCTCTCGTATCGCGCGCAGATCCGCGGCTGGAAGGCCGTCTACCGCGAGGACGTCGTCACGCCTGCCGAGCTCCCCGAGGACGTCTCCGCGTTCCGCGCGCAGCAGTTCCGCTGGGCCAAGGGAACCGTGCAGACTGCACGCAAGCTCATGGGCCGCATCTTCGACCCGAAGTCGAACCTCACGCTCTCGCAGCGCATCGAGGCTCTCTTCCACATGACGCCGCACTTCGCGTACCCGCTCATGGTGTTCCTGTCCGTGCTGCTGCTGCCGGCGCTCATCCTCATGCCGGCGACCAACCCGCGCACGATGCTCCTCATCGATCTGCCGCTCTGCATCGGCACGACCGGCTCGCTCGCGGCGTTCTACGCCATGGCCGAAGCGGCACAAGGTCGTCGTCGCTGGGACGCGCTGAAGCAGCTGCCCGCGCTCCTCGCGCTCGGCGCCGGTCTTGCGCCGCACCTATCGAAGGCGGTCTGGGAGGGCATGCGCTCCATGTCCGGTGAGTTCGTGCGCACGCCGAAGGCCGGCGTCACGAAGGCGGGCGTCCAGCGCTACGCCGCCCGCGCGGACCTCCCGATGATCGAGGTCGCCCTCGCGCTGGTCTCTTTTGGGTCAGTCGTGGCCTCCGTGGAGACCGGCCACTGGTTCGCAACGCCTTTTGCGATGCTCTTCACGTTCGGGTACGGCTATGTGGCCTCCCTGGTCGCCAGCGAGCAGCTTACCCGCAAAAAAGCCCTGCTTGCGGCTCCTGCGCTGGACAGTGTCCCCCCCCCGGCAAGGGTCCCGGAGGGGGCTGCGGAGTCCGAATCCCAGCTCGCGGCGTGATTTTCAGCTTTACGAGGAAAAACGCTGTCTTGTAGTCTCGCTAGGTATTCGCTGCCAGTATCCATTGTCAGGGTTACCTGCTGGGGGAACGCGTCATGACGAAAGCTGAAATCGTCCAAGCGCTCTATTCGAAGGTCGGAGGATTTTCGAAGAAAGAGTCTGCAGACATCGTCGATCTCGTATTCGACATGATGAAGGAGACGCTCGGTCGCGGAGAAAAGATCAAGATCAGCGGCTTCGGCAACTTCGTCCTCAGGGACAAGCGGCAGAGGCCGGGGCGCAACCCGCAGACGGGTGACCCGATCCAGATCAGCGAGAGGCGCGTCCTCACGTTCAAGGCGAGCCAGATCCTGAAGCAAGCGTTGAACCCGCGCGGGCAGAACGCTGCCGCCGGTCACGAAGCCGCCCGAACCGAAGGCGCCAACGTGGACCACAAGGAATAGGGCAACGGATGGTGCGCATGCGCTCCAAAGCTCCGCGTTGTAGTCGGCGGTCATGACGGTTCCCCTTCCTCCAAAGCTCTACTTCCGCATCGGCGAGGTCGCCGGTCTCGTTGGCGTGGAGCCGCACGTGCTCCGCTACTGGGAGCGCGAGTTCCGCAGCATCCGCCCGACCAAGAGCGCGAAGGGGCAGCGCGTGTACTCGCGCAAGGACGTCGAGGCGCTCATCGTCGTGAAGGATCTGCTGTACGCGCAGGGCTTCACGATCGCGGGCGCGAAGAAGCGGCTCCAGCGAACACCCGACCCTCGTGCGCAAGCGGCCACGGCTCCGTCCCCGCAGGGCGACCAGTCCGTAGGTGCCCCCGCTGATCACGTCCACGAGCATGCCCACGAGCATGCCCACGAGCATGATGCTGACGACGCTGCGTTGCCATCCGCCGGAGCTGCCCTCTCGCTCGGGCGGCAGGCGGAGGAAGCTCTGCTCCGCACGCTCGCCCGACCCATCGCGCAAGTCACGCCTGCATCCGTGCTCGCGCAACCGACACCAGCTCAGGGCCAGGCCCCCATCGCGACGCAAGCGAAGCGCGTCTTGCCGACGAACGGTTCTCAGCGGCGAGAAGTGGAAGGCACGCGCAAGGCGCTGATCTCCCTCCGCGCAGAGGTCGAAGCGCTGCTGTCCGAACTCGGCGGCTGAGCGTGAGGCCATCACGCGCGTGAACGTCCAGCCGCTCGCGCTCGACCCGAGCTTCGTTGCAGACACGACGATCACGGCGCCAGTGCCCACGTCCATGGACCTCACGGCGATCTCCTTCGAGGCACGGAGGCACGGCGACGATGTCGCGCTCGCGGCTTGTTTCACCGCGCCATTACGTCATGGCTTCTCGCGGGATGAGGTCGCGCCGCTCGCGATCGACGCGCTGCGAGACCTGGGCGTGCGCAAGCTCGGCCTCGTCGATGCGACGAACGGCACACTCACGGACGTAGGCCCCGTCATTCGGCGGGTCGACGCGGCACGTACCCCTGCAGGCGTCGCCGCGACGGTGGTCTCCGATCTCGGCTTCACGCAGAGCGGCGATCTCGTGGCCTGCGTCTCGGGCTGCACCAACGACACTGCGTGCGGTCAGGCGATCCGCGCGCCACGCCTCGCGGGCGACCTCGCCGCGGCTCCACCGCCTGGGCTCGCGATGGAGCTGCTGCTGGGCGGCGTCCATCACCCCGAGGGGGCTGTCGCGTTGGGCCTGGCGGCCGCGCTCGCGCTCTCGGTCGTGGCCGTGCATTTCCGCCGGTATTCGTGACCGATCGGCAGCGTTCGCGTCATTTTTTTGTGTGAATGCGGGGCCTCGCACAGTAGAAAGAAGCCCTCCGATGGCTTACCGCTCCCTGCAATTTCTTTGTGCCCTCGCGCCGCTGCTCATCGCCGAGGTCGCGAGCGCCCAGACGGCGGACCCGAACGCCGGCGATCCAAGGACACAGCCTGCCCCTGCCCCAGCCCCAGCCCCAGCCCCAGCCCCAGCCCCCGCCCCCCCGGCTCCGGGCACCGATGGGCCGCGGCCCTCGCTCATGCCCGCCACGCCCAACGGCAGCAATGGCGCGGGCGCGAGCGCGAACGGCGCCATCACCACTGATCCCGCAGGCCCTAACAGCCCCACGATCCGGGTGGATCCACAAGGGGACAAGAAGAAGCTCGAGTCGCAGGGCACCGATCGCCCCGGTCTGATCGAGACCGAGATGGCGATGTCACCGCGCGCTGTCTACTCGGAGGACTGGTGGGCGCATACGCGTCCCGTCTTCGAGATCCACGGCTACTTCCGCACGCGCGCCGAGCTGTTTCACAACTTCACGCTCGGCCGTCACAACGCACCAGGCGACGCCCAGAACCTCTGGCCGCAGCCGCTCGATCAGAGCTACGGCGACTCCAGCGGCAAGCCGCACGACGTCGTCCTCTGCGGTGATCCCAGCGTGACCGGCGCGCTCCAGCGCTGCATCGACAAGACACAGGCAACCGCGAACCTGCGGCTCCGGTTGAACCCGGAGATCCACATCTCCGACAACCTGCGGATCATGTCGCAGGTCGACATGCTCGACAACCTGGTGCTCGGCTCCACGCCGGACGCATATGCGATCCAGCCCAGCGCGAAGACCACGAGCGGCTACGGCCCCGCGGGCAACGGCTACAACGGCTACGCGCCGCTCGGCGCCTTCAGCACCACGCAGGGTCCGCCTACCGCTGGCGTGAACGGCTACAGGAACTCGATCGACGTGAAGCGCGCGTGGGCGGAGTACCTCTCGCCCATCGGTCAATTCCGCTTCGGTCGCATGCCCAGCCACTGGGGTCTCGGCATGGTCGCCAACTCGGGCGACTACCTGGACGCGAACTACCAGACCACGACGGACCGCATCATGTTCGTGAGCGGCCTCAAGTCGCTGGATCTGTACTTCGGCGGCGCATGGGATTTCGTGTCCACCGGTCAGACGACCGCGTCCCCGTACGACGTGTACGGCGGTCAGCCGTACAACACCGGCAACCTCACCAACGTGGACCAGTGGACGGCGTTCATCGCGCGGCGCACGAACCCGGAGCTCCAGCGCGGACAGCTCGCGCGCGGCGAGATCGTCATCAACGGCGGCCTCTACACCGTCTATCGTCAGCAATACATGGACGTGAAGGCGGGCGAGAACCCGCTCACGTTCGACTCCAGCGCGGACAACGCGAACCGCAACCTGGAGCGCCGCGGCGCGCAGGCGCTCATCCCGGACCTCTGGGTCCAGGCCATGTGGAAGAAGCTCCGCTTCGAGGCGGAGTTCGCGAGCATCTACGGCCAGGTCGCGCAGACGCCGCAGAACGCGAACATCTCCACGCCCGTGAAGATCCGTCAGTACGGCCTCACGACGCAGACCGAGTACCGCGCGGTCGAAGACAAGCTCAAGCTGCAGTTCGGCTTCGGCTACGCGAGCGGCGATCCCTGGGTGAACTCGCTGAACCCTGGCGCGACCGGCCTGCAGCCCGAGCTCAACGGCGGTCGCGGCCCCATCTCCACGTTCCGCTTCAATCCGGCCTACCAGGTCGACCTCATCTTCTTCCGCCAGATCCTCTCGCGCGTCGAAGGCGCCTACTACTTCCGCCCGAGCGTGGACTACGACTTCTTCCGACAGCCGAACGGGCAGAAGTTCGGCGGCGGCGCTGCGATCATCTGGAGCCGCGCGAGCGAGTTCGTGCAGACCCCTGGCCACCGTCGTGACCTGGGCGTCGAGCTCGATCTCAACCTGTACTACCAGGCGAAGGACGGCTCGCTGAACGACGACCCCAACAAGGTCGGCGGCTTCTACGCGATGCTGCAGTACGGCGTCTTCTTCCCGCTCGGTGGTCTCAGCTACCTGCCGGGCGAGCAGAAGAGCACGCTCCTGGACAACTGGGACACGTCTAGCGCCCAGACCGTGCGCCTGTTCCTTGGCGTCGCGTTCTGATCGCCCTGACCGTTCTGAGCTACCTGGGTACTCGCTGCGCTGGAAAGCTTGGCCTCCACCGAGCATGCGCCACATCATCCTCATGCAGTCGATCGCGAAAGCCGTCAACAGGGTGTAGGCTCCGGGCGAAGGACAATGGCACGCATACTCATCGTCGATGATCAGCGAAACATGCGGGCAACACTCGCCCTCATGTTGCGCGGCGCCGGCCACGACGTCGAAGAGGCGTCCGACGGCGACGAGGGCGCGGAGCGCGGGTCCGCTGGCGGAATAGATGTAGTCCTCACGGATCTTCGCATGGGCTCGCGCGATGGGATCGACGTGCTGCGCGCGATCAAGAGCGCCCAGCCCATGACGGAGGTCATCGTGATGACCGCGTACGGCACCATCGAGAGCGCGGTCGAGGCGATGCGTCTTGGCGCGTTCGACTACGTGCAGAAGCCGTTCTCGGAGGAGGAGCTGCTCGTCAAGGTCGGCAAGGCCGTGGAGGCGCGGCGCCTGGTCGGTCAGGTCGCGCTGCTCACGAACGAGTTCAAGGATCGCTACAAGTTCGAGAACATCGTCGGCCGCTCGCTCTCCGTGAGCGACGTGCTCGCGCGCGTCGTGCGTGTGGCGCCCACGGATGCCATCGTCCTCATCACGGGCGAGAGCGGCACCGGCAAGGAGCTCGTGGCAAAGGCCATTCACGCGAACAGCAAGCGCGCGGATCGGCCATTCGTACCGGTGAACTGTGCGGCCATCACCGAGACGCTGCTCGAGAGCGAGCTGTTCGGTCATGCGAAGGGCTCGTTCACCGGCGCGCTGTCCGCACGCAAGGGCCTCTTCGAGGAGGCGGACGGCGGTACGTTCTTCTTCGACGAGATCGGCGAGACCCCGCCAGCGTTCCAGGCGAAGCTCCTGCGCGTGATCCAGGAGAGCGAGATCCGTCGCGTGGGCGAGAACAAGCCCGTGAAGGTGGACGTCCGCATCATCGCCGCCACGAATCAGGATCTGCTCCAATCGATCGCGGAGAAGCGCTTCCGTCAGGATCTCTACTATCGCCTGAACGTGGCGCGCTTCCAGCTGCCGCCGCTGCGCGAACGGCGTGAGGACATCCCCGATCTCCTCACCTTCTTCATGGAGAAGTTCAACAAGAAGATGCAGAAGCGCGCGCGCTACCGCGAGGGCACGGGCGCCATGGCGGAAGCGCTGCGGGCCTATGATTTCCCGGGAAACGTGCGCGAGCTGGAGCACATGATCGAGCAGGCTGTCGCCCTGGTTGCAGAGGACGGCATCATCGCCGCGGACGATCTGTTGCCCACGCCCACGTCAGAGCGCCACATCGTGAAGGCTGGCGCGCCGACCCTGGCCGAGGTGGTGGACGCAGCGGAGAAGGACGCGATCGAGCGCGCGCTGGGCGATGAGGGCGGCAACCGCGAGCGTGCCGCCGAGAAGCTCTCCATCTCCCCCACGACGCTGTGGCGAAAGATGACCCGGCTCGGCATCTCGTTCGACACGAAGTCCGGCCCGCCGTAAGGCCTGCTGGATCATGCGGCTCTCCGAGCTCGACTACGCCCTTCCCGAGGCCCAGATCGCGCAGGCTCCGCTTGCGGACCGCAGTGGTGCGCGCCTCTTTGTGGTCGGGCACGATCCGCCGCACAAGAAGATCGTCGACCTGCCGTCCCTGTTGCCAGAGGGCGCGTTGCTGGTGGTGAACGACACGCGGGTGATCCCTGCGCGCCTGCTGGGAACGAAGGAGAGCGGCGGCAAAGCAGAGATCTTCCTGCTCGAGCGTCTTGGTCCCGACGCCTCCACGTGGAAGGCCATGGGGCGCGCGTCGAAGGGACTGCGCCCTGGCATGAAGGTGCGCGTCGATGCGCTCGTCTTCACCATCCAGGAGCTGCTTGGCGGCGGGCTCTTCGTCACGCACGCGGAGGTCACGAATGGTGGTGACGTGGCCGCCGAGATCGAGAAGAGCGGACGCGTGCCGCTTCCGCCATACATCCGACGCGAGGACGACGCGGAGGATCGCCACCGCTACCAGACGATCTTCGCGAAGCACGATGGCGCAGTCGCCGCGCCCACCGCCGGATTGCACCTCACGCCGGAGCTGCTCGCCGCGATGAGCGCCCGAGGCATCACGACAGCGACGGTCACACTGCACGTGGGCCTGGGCACGTTCCAGGCGGTCACGGTGGAGGACCTGGACGAGCATCCCATGCATGCGGAGCGCTTCTCCGTGCCGGTCGAGACCGCGGAGAAGATCGCGCACGCCCGCGCAGAGAAGCGCGTGGTCGCGTGCGTCGGCACGACCAGCGTGCGCGCGCTCGAGTCCGCAGCCGACCCCGAGCGTCGCGGTCACGTGCGCGCGACAAGCGCCGCGGAGACCCGGCTCTTGATCCAACCTGGCTACGACTTCCGCGTCACCGACATGCTCCTCACGAACTTTCACCTGCCGAAGTCCACACTGCTCGCGCTGGTCTGCGCGTTCGGCGGGACGCACCAGGTGCTCTCCGCGTACGCTCTTGCCGTGCGCAACGGCTACCGCTTCTTCTCCTACGGCGACGCCATGCTGCTCTCGCGGAGGTCCGCGTGACGGACACCACGGCGCAAGCGAAGAGCCCCGCAACGCCGCTCACGTTCGCGGTGACTCACACCGATGGGCACGCGCGCCGCGGCACGCTTACGCTTGCTCACGGCGTTGTGGACACGCCCACGTTCATGCCAGTGGGCACGCAGGGCAGCGTGAAGACCCTCAGCCCCGATGAGGTCGCGAGCACCGGCGCGCAGATCGTCCTCGGCAACACGTACCACCTGTGGCTTCGCCCGGGCCCAGACCTGATCGCGAACTTCGGCGGCCTGCACGCGTTCTCGAAGTGGCCACGCGCCATGCTCACGGACTCGGGAGGATTCCAGGCGTTCTCGCTGGGCGCCGCGAAGGGCGATGGCTCGCTCGTGAAGCTCACGGAGGACGGCGTCACGTTCCGCTCACACCTCGACGGCACCAAGATGCACCTCACGCCGGAGGAGGCCGTGCGCGTGCAAGCGCTCATCGGCGCGGACATCCAGATGCAGCTCGACGTCTGCCCGCCCGGCGAGTCCGAGCGCCGCGATGTGGAGGCCGCCGTTGCCCAGACCACCCGCTGGGCGCGCCGCGCGCTCGCCTCGCCCAGACCGGCGTGGCAAGCGCTGTTCGGAATCGTGCAGGGTGCATGCTTTCCAGAGCTGCGGCGCGCGCATGCCGCAGAGCTCGCCGCGCTCGAGCACGAGGGCCGCAGGTTCGATGGGCTCGCGCTCGGCGGCTTCTCCGTTGGCGAGCCGATCCCGAAGATGCACGAGACGCTCGCGGAGATCGCGCACGAGGTCGATCCCGCGCGGCCCCGCTACCTGATGGGCGTCGGCACACCACACGACCTTCTGGTCGGTATCGAGAGCGGGATCGACATGTTCGATTGCGTGCTGCCCACCCGCAACGCCCGGAACGGCCAGGCGCTGACGCGGCATGGTCGCATCGTGATCAAGCAAGCGCGCTTTCGCGAGGATCCCCTACCGATCGATCCGGACTGCAGTTGCGCTGCGTGCGCGGGCGGTTACAGCCGTGCCTACCTGCGGCACCTCTTCGTCGCCGGCGAGCTCCTCGTCCTGCGGCTCATGTCGCTCCA
>JBBRNJ010000131.1:0-15644 GCA_038230375.1 Polyangiales bacterium
ATCAGCTCTTCGAAGTAACTCCCGAATGTCATGATGCCGAGTGCGTGGGGGGTCACATCGAGCAGGATCATCTGCTGCTGCTCGTCGACCAGCGCCGCGCCCTGGATGGCAGCGCCGAGCGCGACGACCTCGTCCGGGTGGACGCCCTTGCACGGCTCGCGCTCGAAGAAGCCTTGCACGGCCTCCTGGATCTTGGGCATGCGCGTCATGCCGCCGACCAGGATGACCTCCTCGATCTCGTCCTTGTCGAGCTTCGCATCGTCGAGCGTCTGCTTGCAGATGTCGATCGTGCGCTCGATGAGATCCACGCTGAGCTCCTCGAGCGTCTGGCGCGTGAGCTGACGCTGCAGGTGGAGCGCCTCGTTGCGGCCGCTGGAGATGATGAAGGGGAGGTTGATCTCCGTCTCCTTCACGCCGGAGAGCTCGCACTTGGCCTTCTCCGCCGCGTCCTTCAAGCGCTGGAGCGCCATCCGGTCCTGACGAAGGTCGATGGTGTGCTCGTCCTTGAAGCCGCTCACGAGCCAGTCGATGATGCGCGCGTCCACGTCCTCGCCGCCGAGGAACGTGTCGCCGGCCGTGGCGACGACCTTGAAGACGCCGTGCGCCCCGATCTCGAGGATCGAGATGTCGAACGTGCCTCCGCCGAAGTCGTAGACGGCGACGGTCTTCTCGATGTTGCGGCCGAAGCCGTATGAGAGCGCGGCCGCCGTGGGCTCGTTGATGATGCGGATGACGTCCAGGCCGGCGATCTCACCGGCGTCCTTCGTGGCTTGGCGCTGGTTGTCGTTGAAATACGCGGGGACAGTGACGACCGCCTTCGTGACGGGCTCGCCAAGGTAGTCCTCTGCGATGACCTTCATCTCTTGCAGCACCATCGCGCTGATCTCGGGGACGGAGAACTCCTTGTCCCGCAAGACGATGCGCACGTCGGCATGCGGACCCTCCACGATCCGGTAGCTCGAGGTGGCCACGGCGTTCTTCACCTGCGGCGAGTTCCACTTTCGTCCGATGAGGCGCTTGGCCGCATAGACGGTGTTCTCGGCGTTGGTGATCGCTTGCCTCTTGGCAATGTGACCGACCAGGCGTTTCCCGGCCTCCGTGACGGCGACCATCGACGGGGTGGTCTTGTAGCCACCACGGTTGGGGATGACGACCGGTGAGCCATTTTCGACAATGGCTACACACGAGTTCGTCGTGCCGAGGTCGATGCCGATGACTTTCTCCATGCGCGTGCTCGTTTCGCAAATATGCCGAAGTACGTGGCCTCGAAAGTGTAACCGTTCGAGAGAGCCAATGTCTCTCGTTTTCGTTGGTGTGCGGTGTCGCGCTCCGGGGCGCCCTACTTAGGTATGCGCTTCAGCATGGCCTGAACCACGGTGTCTCCGGGCGCGATTTGAGCTGCTCCTTCGAGTTCGCGCCGCGCCAGCGCAGGCTTGCCCGCGGCCAGATAGAGGTTCGCCAGGGTGACCCGATGCTTCAGGATCTGCGGCTGCAGGTTGACGGCGGCCTGGGCGTAGACCGCTGCCTCACGGAGGTCACCTTGCGCCTTCCCAAGGGTGAATGCGGCGCGTTCGTTCGCGTTTGGGTCCTCGGGCTTCAGCTTGGCGACGCGGACCCACGCCTTCGAGGCCTCGGTCCAGCGCTCGTTCTTCTCGTCATATATGGCCTGTTTCTGGTAGCTCTCGGCGAGGATCTTGTTTGCCTCGGTCTGGGCGTAGCGCGCGCGATCGTGGACCTCGGTGTTGTCGGGCGCGAGGTCCATGGCGACGCGATACGCGTTTGCCGCGGCGACCCAGTCGTTCTTGGCGATCGCGCCCTCGGCTGCCGACACGTACTTCGCGACCTGCGCGTCCTTCGCGTGGGTCAGACGATCGTCGTAACGACGGCGCAGGGCGTCCATTGCCTCCGTGGAGCTCTGCTGGACCTTCGGCTGGAGCTTGACCTCGGCGACCGGCTGGGGCACAAAACTGTTGGCGGTGGTCGGACGCTGGCGGCCGCCCATGAGGCGCGCTGCCAGGGCGGCCTTCCGTGCCTGCAGTACGGCAGGGTCGACGCCTGGCGGCGGAGCAGCAGCCGGTGGGGCGGACGGCGCAAGGGGTGGCGGCATCTCGGAGGGCGCGTTGACGGTCGCCGCGAGCGCGTCCTGCGCCGCACGTGCCTCCTCCATGGCGCGCGCGAGCATGGCTTCCATGCCCTTCGTGTGCGCGACCTCCTTGAGGTAGATGTCGTATTCGACGCGTTGTTCCTTGTCCAAGAGGGTGTCATGCGCGAGCGTGAGCTTCGCGAACACCGCCTCCATTTTCGGCTTGAATGTGCCGAGAGCCTTCCGGAAGAACTTGTCCGGGTGCATGGGAAGGGCGACCTCGTAGTAGGCCTTCTTGATGCCCTTCTTGTCCGCGTCCTTCGCGATGCCAAGGAGCGTGTAGTAGTCGTTGTCCTCGAGCGAGAAGAACAGATCCAGGACCCGCTTCTTTTGCACGGTGTCGAGATCGCACGCCTCGTCGATCATCGCCGGGTCGTACGCGGCCGACACCACGGCGGCCCGCAGCGGCGCAGGTGCCGGCTTCTTCATGGCCGCGACGGCTTCTTCGACGCTCCCGAACGTGACGACGTTCAGCTGCACGAGCTTCTCGAACGAATCGATGACCTCCTGCTCCCACACGCCAGTCTCGCGTGCGATGTCCCCGACCGTGGCCTGGCCGTTCACTCGGGTGAGGAGGTATCCGTCCGTTGGCGTGAGAGGCAGCTTTCGGACGTCCACCCCGGGAATCATGCGGGGGATGCGAGAAGGCATCGAGCCCGGAGCTTAGCGCGTTTCTTCCACCGGAAGTCCAGAAACACGAAACGTTTCCGGCGGCAGGGGCCCCTGGCCTGCGCGGGTCCCGGTCTTGGCCCGGAAACGGGGATGCATCCACGGCCAGGCCTCTGGCAGCGCGCGAATGCGCCCGCACAGCTCGTCGTTGATGCGAGCGGAAAGGACCTGCTCGGGAGTTGCATTCGGCCGATCGAGGTCATCCGTCGTCACGGGGGTGACCTTCATCGCGTACGTGAGGGGCCGTCTGTCTGGCGTTCTCGCGCGCACGGCCGTGCACACGACGATCGCGGCGCCAGTGCGGAGCGCAATCCTCGCAGGCCCGACCGGCGTCTGCGCAGGGACACCGAAGAAGGGCGCGGACACGCTGGGCACGCGCGACGCCAGGTCCATCGGAACGCCGAGTACGTCGCCCCGCCGGAGGTGCCGCACCATCCGCATCGCCGCGCCCGCCTGGTCTCGCGCGACGGTGGGCAGCCCTGCACGCAGGCGTTCGAAGACGAAGTCCAGCCGCGGATCGTACGCGGCCTTCGTCACCGCGAGCAGCGGCACGCCGTGGGCCAGAAGCGAGCGCGCAACGTCCTCGTACGGACCAAGGTGCGCCGAGAGCAGCATCACTCCGCGACCCGTTGCTCGCGCCGCCTGGAGCGCGGCCGCGGACTCCGCGGAGTCGAACGGGAGCGGCGCAGGGCGTGCGTGCGTCGAGAGGCGCGACATCGTGTCGCCCAGGAGTCCGCCAAGGGTCACGTAGGCGAGGCGCGCGAGCGCCCTCCTCTCGGGACGCGACGCATCGGGGAACGCGCGCGCGAGGTTCTCGTCGGCGATCCGCCGCGGTCCAGGCAATACCGCGTAGGCCAGAAGGCCAATCGCGCGCCCGAGCGCTTCGAGGACGCGGCGCGGGAGCGGCGTCAGCACGAACACGAGGAGCCTCGTGGCAAGGACGATAAGGGCGTTCTTCACGGCGCGCTTGGGATCGGCGCGTCAGGATCCACCGACACGCCATTCGGGCACGCCATGCACTCCGTGCGAACACGCCGACGCGCGGTCTTCAGGGTCTCCTTTGCGCTGCCGCAGTGAGTCTCATCGGGTGAGACGCTGCAGACGTGGGACGTGGCGCGGTCCATGGACGCGAGCGCCTTGCACGCGAGCATGCAGTCTCCCGTGGTCGCGTCGAGCTCACCACGCGCGGTCTGCAGCTCGAACCATGCTTCTGTGCGCTGGTCGCGCGGCGGCTCCGTGCCCGGGATCTTTCCAGACGGCGAGGGCTGCGTCGAAGCCGTAGGCGGCGGCGGCGCGTAGCGTTGATCGGGATGGTTCGGAGCAGCTTGCTGCATGGTGTCGTTCGCTCTGCTTCCAGAGGAGGGTGACTCGGCGGGCGGTGCGCTCTTCTCCGCGGCGCCACACGCCACCACGAGCGCTGCTGCGAGCGCGACGAACCATACGGGTGTGCGAGCGGGGCTCATCGACCGCCCTCGCGACCGCCGTCCCCGAGCAGACCGGAGAGCACGTGGTTCTGGATGTCGATGGCCTGCTCGAGCTCCGCGAGCGCCTTCTCCTGCGCGCGCTTCGCCTCTTCCGGCTTGCCCGCGTCGGTGAGTGCGTGCGCGCGTGCCTCGGAAAGGAGGCCGCTGACCTCCACGAGGTGGCCGCGGAAGTACGTGAGCTCCCGAGCGTGCTCCAGGCCGTGATCCACGCTGCGCGACGCGGAGTCGAGATCGCCCATGCCGAGCTCGAGCTCTGCACGCCGCGCGAACGCGTCGGACAGCACCTCTTCCACCTCCGGCGTGGCCGCGCGGGAGAACCGCTGGGACGTGAGGCGTTCCATCGCGTCCACGGCGCCCTTCTTGTCCCCCATGTCTTCCTTGATGGTGGCCTCGTGGTGGAGGGCGCGTGCGCGGGACAGGTAGGCCATGAGCTCCATGTCGACGGCGTCGTCCGGCGTGGTCATGGAGGGCGCACCTTCGTGCTGCTTCACCTCCTCACACGCAAGGGCGACGCCAGCGGCCACTGCGAGCGCGGAGAGGACGATGAACACCTTGTTCTTGAGGAGGCTCATCGCCGCCCCCTGGTTCGGTCCGGAGCGAGCCGAGAATTGAACCGGTTCTCGCGGAAGTCGTGCTCGCGGGCGAGCGCAATGCGGTCGATCCGTGCGGTGGACTCGCCGCGCTTCCATGGCTCCGAGAAGAGCGGCGTGGTGCTCCGCGAGCGCGCCCATGCGACGGGTGCTTCGCTCCCAGGGTCCCGACCTGGAGGCGTGGGGCGCAGGTAGAGCAGCAGCCCGGCTGCGATCGCCATGGCCGAGACCACACCGAACGTGACGCGGATGACACGGCCACCCTTGGCGCCGCTCTTCGCGGCCGGCAAAGCGCGAGACAGGATCTCCTCGTGATCCTTCGACGACAGATCGGAGGGAGTGTGGGCCGCGCGCAGCGATTCAGCGAGCTCAGCGAGCCCGTCGGGGTCCGCGTGCGGTTCGTGCGATTCATGCGATTCACGGATATTGGCGAGCGCGCGGCGCAGGGCCTCGGCCTTTGCCATCTCGTCGCGATCGTTCTCTTCCTGGTCACTCATCGGACTCGCCTCCGGACTTTACCGCTTTTTTGAGCGCGGCGAGCGCCCTGTGCAGGAGCACGTCGAACGTCGCGGGTGTGACGTCCATCGTCTTTGCGACCTCGTCGCGTGGCTTGTCCTCGAGCACGCGCAGCCGGATGGCCATGGCGTAGCGCGGGTTGATGCGCGAGAGCGCCTCCTCGACCTTGGCCTGGGCAGCCCGTGCGTCGCGCAGCTGCGACAGCTTGTCGTCCACAGGCGTCTGGGTGTTCTGCGCGTCCACCTCTCGCTCCAGGTCGTCCGCGTCGAAGAGCACGGTGCGCTTCTTCCGGCGCAGATGATCGATCGCCGTGCGGAGCGCGACCGTGCGGATCCATGGATAGAAGCCGACGTTCTGCCACACGAACTTCCCGATGTTGCCAAGGACCTTCTCGTAGACCTCTGCCAGCGCATCCTTGGCGGCGGCCTCGGAGCCAAGGCGCGGAAGGAGCACGTTGCGGTAGAGCGCAGGACCGTGCGTGCGAAGCAGCTCTCCAAGCGCCTGCCGATCGCCGGCCTGAGCCCGCGCGACCAGCTCCCGGTCCTGGGCCGACGCGGCGTCGGTCAGGATCTCGAGGTTCTTTCCGGCGCTCACGCCGAAAGGAAGTATCGCAATGGCGGCATTCACGGAACGAAGAACGCGCAGGGAGAGCGCCGCCTTACAGTCCGTATGGTCAGTGCCGCCCAAAGGCGCGTTCTGATAGGGTCTCCCGCCATGCGCATCCGACCGCTGTCGCTGCTTTTCGGGCTGTCCCTCTCTCTCGTCGGCCAGGCAGCTCTCGCCGAGAACGTGAAGATCCCGTTCACCAAGGCCACGCTCGCGAACGGGATGACCGTCATCCTTCACGAGGACCGTCGGCTCCCCATCGTGGTCGTCAACGTGTCGTACGACGTAGGTGCCCGCTTCGAGGCACCCAAGAAGACCGGCTTTGCGCACCTCTTCGAGCACCTGATGTTCATGGGTACCCGGCGAGTGCCCACCAAGGCGTTCGACGCCTGGATGGAGGCCGGCGGCGGCTGGAACAACGCGTGGACCAGCGAGGATCGCACCGACTACTACGACGTCGGGCCCTCGAGCATGGTCGACCTCTTGCTGTGGCTCGAGGCGGATCGCCTGCGCGATCTCGGTCCACTGATGACGCTCGACAAGCTCAACGCGCAGCGCGAGGTCGTCCGCAACGAGCGACGCCAGTCCAGCGAGAACACGCCGTACGGCAAGGCAAGCCTCCGCATGCCGGAGCTCGTCTACCCGGAGGGCCACCCGTACCACCACCCGGTGATCGGCTCTCACGAGGACCTGGAGAACGCGAGCGTGGACGACGTGCGCGGCTTCTTCGATCAGTTCTACGATCCAGGCAACGCGAGCCTCGTCGTCGCCGGCGACTTCGACCCCGAGAAGGTGATGGCGACGATCAAGCGCAATTTCGAGCCTATTCCGTCGCGAAAGAAGTGGAAGGACCCGGGCGCGCCAGGCTTCTCGGACACGAAGACCACGCTGACGTCCGTCGTGCGCGAGACCATCGAGGACGACGTGGAGCTGCCGAAGCTCATGATCGTGTGGCAGTCGCCGAAGCACTTCGCTCCCGGCGACGCGGAGCTCGACATCGCGGGGAACGTGCTCGCAGGCGGCAAGACCAGCCGTCTCTACAAGGCGCTCGTCTACGATGCGAAGATCGCGCAGTCGGTCTCTGCACACCAGTCGTCCGGCGCGCTCGGCTCGCGCTTCGAGATCGAGGTGATGGGGAAGCCCGGCGTTCCGTTCGAGAAGCTCGAGGCCGCGGTGGACGCGGAGCTCGCGAAGATGCGCGCCGCCGACGTGACGGACGAGGAGCTCGCGCGCACGAAGAACGGCATCATGACGGACTTCGTGGGCCGGCTGGAGAGCGTGCGCGAGCGCGCGTCGCTCCTCAACGCCTACCAGGCCGAGATGAAGGACCCCGGCTACATCGAGGGCGATCTCGCCCGATACGAGACCGCGACCAAGGCGCGGATCAAGGAGACAGTGGCGAAGTACCTGGTGCCGAACGAGCGCGTCATCATGCACGTCGTGCCGAAGGCGGGAGCTCCGAAATGAGATCGCTCCTCGCGCTCGCACTCGCATCGTGCTTCGTTTCTCTCTCGGTCGTGGCAGGCTGCGCGAAGGAGGCGCCGCCCGCGCTGCCTCCGCCGACGATGGCCCTGCCGACCGCGATTGCACCGCGCGACGTGGCGCTCTCTGCCAGCGAAGATCCGCTCGGGCCGCGACCGCACGTGGCGCAGAAGCCGCCGTTCAAGCCGGACGCGCCCGCGGTGCTGAAGGGACCGAACGGCCTCACGATCTGGCTCGTCCAGCGCCACGAGCTCCCGCTCGTTGCCGCAACGCTCGTCATTCCGCGCGGCTCGGTGAACGATCCGGCGGGGAAGGGCGGCGTCGCCAGCTTCACCGCGAACATGCTCGACGAAGGCGCGGGCGCGCTGTCCGCGCTCGACATCTCGCGCAAGATCGATCTGCTCGGCGCGGAGCTCTCGACCGGCGCAGCGCAGGACTACAGCTTCGTGTCGCTGCGCACGCTGAAGAAGAACCTGGACCCTGCGTTCGCGATCTTCTCCGATGTGATCGTGCGGCCCACGTTCTCCGAGGCCGAAGGCAAGCGCGTTCACGAGCTCTGGGACAACGATCTGAAGTCGCGGCAGAGCGATCCGCAGGCGGTGGCTTCGATCGTCTGCGCGCGTGAGCTGTTCGGCCCCGAGCACCCGTACGCGCATCCCGTGGACGGCACCATCAAGTCCGCGAAGAAGGTGACGCTTGCGGACGCGCGCGCGTTCCACGCGTCCATGTACCGACCGGATCAGGCGGTCCTCGTGCTCGTGGGCGACGTGACGGCAGAGGAGGCGCAGGCCCTCGCGGGTCGCTTTGCGAAGTGGGTCGCACCGAAGGCAGCAGCAGCGCCTGTCGTTGCGCCGCCTGCGGTCGCTGCGAAAGCGAGGATCGTGCTCGTTGACAGGCCAGACGCACCACAGTCGGTGATCAGCGTCGTGAAGCTTGGCGTCGAGATGAGCTCGGCGGACTTTCCGCCGCTCGGCCGCGTGAACTCCGCGCTCGGCGGCAGCTTCACGTCGCGCTTGAACCAGGACCTGCGCGAGGACCACGGGTGGACGTATGGCGCGAAGTCGCGCTTCTCCTTCACGCGCGGCACAGGCATGTTCGTGGCATCGGCCGCTGTCATCACCGCGAAGACGCCAGAGGCGCTGAAGGCGCTCGTCACCGACACGGACACGTACGCGGCAGAGGGGCCCACCCGCGACGAGGCAGAGAAGACGCGGCTCCTTCTCCGCGCAGAGCTCGTGGAGAGCTACGAGGGCGTGCAAGGGATCGCGCAGCGCCTCGGGCGGCAGGCGGCGCTGGGCCTCGCAGCGGACTTCGACGAGAAGGCGAGCGTGGCGCGCGACGCCGCGAATCGTGACGAGCTCGGAGCTCTGGCCAAGAAGTACCTGGGCGGCGCAAGCCTGATAGTCATCGTGGGTCCCAAGGCCAAGATAGAGGCCGGTCTCGCCGCGAAGGGTTTCGGCGGCTTCGAGGTGGTCGCGGCGGAGGAGCCGTGAGCGCGAACGGAAAGAGCCGCACGACCTGGCACGGCCAGCCCGTGGAGCTCGGGAAGGGCGCCGAGGAGAACGGCTTCGCGAACATGCTGCTCGCGATGCTCAGTCAGAACTTCGAGGCCAAGCCGCACAAGCTGGCGGACCTCCGCGCAATGCACGGGACCGTCGCCCTGGTCGCTGACGATGCAGGCGTCGCCGTCACGCTCCGGTTCATGCGCGGGGTCGTCGTCATCGAGAGCGGCGTGCGAGGCGTCCCCGACGTCTGCGTTCGCGGAACCACGGATGCCGTGATGAGCATGTCCAACATGCCCCTCACGTTCGGCCTCCCGTTCCCGGACCCACGCGATGGCGCGGCGAAGGCCGCCTACGACGGGATCAACCGCGCCATGAAGAACGGAGAGATCCACATCTTCGGAATGCTGCGGCATTTCTTCTTCATGCAGCGCTTCACCCGCATCATGAGCGTCAACGGGTGAGGCCAGCCGAACGCGGAGCACAAAGAAAAGCGCGGGGGGCCGCATTTACCCGCACGAAGTGCTTGACTGAACGGACGCCTCTGCGTACGGTTCCGCGCCCCAGACGAAGATTTCGAGAAGAGTTCCAAGGAAGATCATGGCCGTTCACATTCGCCTTGCCCGTGGTGGCACCAAGAAGCGTCCCTTTTACCGCGTGGTCGTCACCGATCAGCGCAGCCCGCGTGGCGGCCGTTTCCTCGAGAACATCGGCACGTTCGACCCGCTTCTCGACCTGAAGAACTCGAAGCTCGCGGACGACAAGAAGATCCCGTCCCTCACGCTCGACATCGCCCGCCTCGACTACTGGCGCGGCCAGGGCGCGCAGCCCAGCGAGACCCTCGGTCGCCTCCTCAAGCGTCGGGCGCAGGCCGCTGCCGCCGTCGAGAAGAAGTAAGCGCGGGCATTCTCCGCCCAACACGCGCTGAAGATCCAAAGTTCAACATGGCCCTCAAAGAGCTCATCAAAGCGATTGCCGTCGAGCTGGTCGACCACCCGGAGCAGGTGGTCGTGACCGAGATCGCTGGCGAGAACAACAGCCTCATCGAGCTCCGCGTGGCGAAGGAAGACATCGGCAAGGTGATCGGCAAGGAGGGGCGGACCGCGCAGTCGATGCGCACCATCCTCGCTGCCGTCTCCACCAAGCTGGGTCGTCGCGCGCACCTCGACATCGTCGACTGACGTGTCGGGGTCGGATGCTTCAGACGGCGTTTCCGGGGGCGACCCCGCCGTCAATTTCCACGACAATGCCGCCCGATGGGTGGAGGTGGGCGTGATCGCCCGGCCGCACGGCGTGCGTGGGGAGCTGCGCGTGGCGTTGCACAACAAGGACAGCCAGGTCCTCCTCTCCGTGGACGAAGTGCTGGTGCGCCTTCCTGATGGCGCCGAGCACGAGGTCTCCGTGGATACAGCGCGTCCGGCTGATCAGGCCGTGCTGATGCGTCTGCACTCGATCGACGATCGCGATCGCGCGGAACAGGTCCGCGGCTCACGCGTCTTCGTTCGTCGCAGCGACTTCGCGGAGCTGCCGGAGGGCGAGTTCTACACGTGCGACGTGGAGGGCGCGCGCGTGGTCGTTGCGAGCGACGCAGGCGAGGCGCACGGCGGCGGCCTGGACGGTCGCGTGCGCACGATCGTGAGCTACCCGAGCGTCGACGTCATCGTGGTCGACATGGGCGAGCGCGGCGTGTTCGAGGTGCCGCTCGTCGCGGACTTCGTGCAGCTGGTGGACGCGAAGGCGGGCCTTGTGACCCTGCGGACACTCGAGGGCCTCGAGGCGCAGCCCCGATGACCGGTGCCCCGTGAGGGTCACGGTCGTCACGCTATTTCCGGAGCTCTTCGGGACCTTCGCCGACGTGAGCTTCGTCGGCCGCGCGCGCACGCAGGGCACGCTGGTGCTCGAGACGAAGAATCCGCGAGACCACGGCCTGGGCAAGCACAAGAGTGTCGACGACACGCCCTATGGCGGCGGCAGCGGCATGGTGATGCGCGTGGACGTGCTCACGGCCGCGCTCGAGGCTGTCGATGCCGCGGCAGGCGCGCCAGCACATCGCGTGCTGCTCACGCCGCAGGGCGCACCGTTCTCGCAGGCGAGGGCGAAGGCGCTGTCAGAGAAGGAGCACGTTGTACTGGTGTGCGGTCGCTACGAGGGCTTTGACGAGCGCGTGCGGGCGTTCGTGCACGAGGAGATCTCACTCGGCGATTTCGTCATGACGGGCGGAGAAGTGGCGGCCATGGCCATCATCGAGAGCACTGTTCGCCTGCTGCCCGGCGTGCTCGGAAACCCGGAGTCCACGCACGAGGAGTCGCACCAGGGCTCACTGCTCGAGTACTCGCAATTCACACGCCCAGCGGAGTTCCGCGGGGTGGGCGTGCCCGACGTGCTCAAGGAAGGCCACCACCTGAAGATCGCCGCGCACCGCAAGAGTGAGCGCGAGGAGCGCACGCAGGCGCGACGGCCAGATCTCTACGCCCGCTATCTGGAGACGAAGCCGCCCGAGAAGCCGAAGAAGGCGAAGAGACCGAACAAGGTGCAGGCGGCGGCGAAGAAGGACGAAGAATGAGGCGCCTTGCGGTGGCGCTCCTCCACGCGCCAGTGCTCGCGCGCGACGGAGGCGAGACGGTCTCGACCGTGACGAACCTGGACGTGCACGACATCGCGCGCAGCGCACGGAGCTATGGCGCGACGGACTACTTCGTCGTTCATCCGGTCGAGGCGCAGCGCGCTCTCTGCACGCGCATCATCACGCACTGGAAGACCGGCTCCAGCGGCGAGCGAATCCCCACGCGCGCGCCCGCGCTCGAGCTGGTGCGACCCATTGCCACGCTGGAGGATGCAGTCGCGGCGCTGGGCGGACGCTCCTTCGTTCGCCTGTGGGCCACTGCTGCGCGCGCGTCGAAGGAGACCATCACGTTCGCGGCCGCGCGCGAGGAGCTCACCACGGAAGGGCCTCCAGTGCTCTTGCTCTTCGGGACCAGCTGGGGGCTGCCGCCGCGCATCATCGCCTCGTGCGACGCGCTCCTCGAGCCGATCCAGGAACATGCAGACTACAACCATCTCAGCGTGCGCGCCGCCTGCGCGATCGCGCTCGATCGGCTGGCGCGTACCTAGAATCCCGATCCGTCACTTCGATGATGGGTGCGCGTCCATGCACTCGTAGCGGTTCGGATCGTTCGTGCACATCGTGTGCAGGTCCATGGTGCCGTGGCCGCACTGGTAGTCGTCCGCGTGCCCGTCGCAGAACATGCGGTACGCCTCCGTGGGCGCCTCTGGTGTCTCGGGCGCGGCGCGGCCCCAGCGCACACATCCGCGCAGGTCCCCCAGCTTGCAGGCGCGCGCGTACCACTCGGCGCGATCGACGTCGGTCGTGGCCTTGTCCCCGCGCTCCATACAGGAGCTGGCCGTGCCGCCGTAACACTCGTTGTCGACGCTGCGCTTCGTCATCCGGGCCGTGCCGGCAACCGCGACGGACCCGAGCACCACGGACGTTGCCGCCGCGATGATCCACGCGCGCTTGTTACGACCGAGCGCGAGCAGGACGGTGCCCGTCACCGACAGCGCCGGACCGACGACGTAGATGCACAGCATGATGGGGACAAACACGCCGGCGCCGTTCTCGAACATCCTGGAACGCAGCGCCACGCCCGCGGAGACCCACACGCTCACGCCGAGCACGAGCAGCACACCGCCGAGCATCACCAGCGTCGGTGACAGCGGCTTCTTCGCGCTGGAATAGGTGAGCGCCTGCGCCCGATCCAGATGCGGCGGATGCCAGGCGGGGGGACCCTGTTTTTGCGGCTCGTCCACGTACTCAGTATACGCGCGAACCGCGAACTGTCTTCCGTGGCCTCAGCGGGCGACCGCGGCGTAGCGTTTCCAGTCGTCCGCGATGCCCTTGGCCGTTCGCAGCGCCATGGCCATGATCGGCAGCTGGGAGTTCACGCCGATGGACGTGGGGAGCACGCTGCCGTCGCCAACGAAGAGGTTCTTCACGCTCCACGTCTCTCCCGTGGGCGACACGACGCCGTCGTCTTCGCGCGCGCTCATCTTCGCGGAGCCGAGCGGATGGAACGCGAGGCACTCGATCTTGTGCGCCTTGGGCGGGCTCGCCTCGAGCGCCTCCAGCTCTGCGACGCTCTTCAAGGTGGGCAGCCCGAAGACGGGCGCGAAGACCTCCTTCGCACCAGCGGCGAACGCCATCTTGCCCAGGATCGTGATCGAGCGGAGCAGGCGCGTCTTGTCACGCGCGGCCATGCGGTAGGTGATCACCGGCTCCCGCCCGAGTCCGCGCCGCACCGTGCCGCCGCCTTCGTCGTGGACCATGCCGCCGAAGAAGCCCAGGTTCGGCATCTGGTGGACCAACGCCTTGTGGGCGCGGCCCACGCCGGGGAATGCCGCCGCGAGCACGTTCACCGGCGCGTAGACGCCGTTCAGCGTGATGCCCTCGTCCAGGTAGTGGTCGGTGAATGCGCTCTGCATGGCGCCGTCCCAGCCGTTGACGGCCTCGTCGAACAGGGCGCCCACGCGCACGGCCGGGTGCAGCGTGAGGTGGCGGCCCACGTGCTGGGAGCCAAGGCCGCTGTTCTTCAGCAGCACGGGCGTGTGCATGGAGCCGCACGCAACGACGACGATCTTGGCGCGCACCTCGAATCGGACGCCGGGCTCGCCGGTCTCGTCCAGGAAACGTCCGCGCACGCCGCGGGCAACGCCGCCGCTCACGTCCACGCGATCGACGAGCGCGTCCGAGAGGATCACAGTTCCGTGGCGCTGCGCTGCAGGCAGGTAGGAGAGATCGACGCTCATCTTGGCGCCGTGCGGGCAGCCGAAGTTGCAGCGGCCGGCGCCCTTGCAGCCGGTCGTGTTGCGCCGGAGCGGCTTCATCTTGACGCCCATCTTCGCGGCGCCTTCCACGAAGAGCTCGGTCGCGCGGGAGCGCATGTCGATCGGCACGGTCTCTACAGAGATCGCCTGCTCGACCTCCTCGAACATGGGCGCGAGCGCCTCTGGCGACACGCGCGGGATGTGCAGATCGCGCGTCCACTCCATCAGGAACTGCTCGGGGATGCGAAAGCACACGCCGCCCGTGAGGATGCTGGAGCCGCCGACAGCCTTGCCGGCAAGCAGGCTGATGAGCGGTGTGTCGCCCAGGCCGAGCGCCGCGCTGAGACCCGCCTCGCGCGCCATGCGACGGAACGTGTACGAGGGGCGAAAGGTGCCGTACTCGGGTTGCGTGTAGTGTCCACCTTCTTCGATGACGATCACCGAGAGCCCGAACTTCGCGAGCGTCTCCGCGACGACCGCGCCGCCCGCGCCGGAGCCCACGATCGCGACGTCGACCTTGGCGGAGAACGGCTTCTTTTCCTCGCGTCCGCGGAGGATCATTCTGCGCTCCCGTCGGCAGTCGCGGTGTGCGGGGCGCTGGCTTCGTGCTCACCGGCCTCGTGCTCACTGGCTTCGTGCTCGTCCGCGTGGAGAAGAGCGGAGGCTTTCGCCTTCTTCGACTGGAAACGCAGGAACACCTTTCGCTCGTCGCCGGGGTAGCCAAGGAGCGAGAGCTCGTGAGGGTCCTCGTAGAACACCATCGTCATGATGGTGCGGTAGGCGACCAGGACGAGCGCGACGAAGCCGATGCTGGACCGGTCCATCCTGTCGAGCAGCTCCACGCGCTTCTTCACGGGTAGGTTCTCGAACAGCGAGAACGAGAAGAAGAGGAACAGCGGCGCGAGCTGGATCACGCGGAGCATCATCACCAGGCCCACGCGCAGCGGGCGGCTCGCCGGGCTCACGAAGCCATCCACGTCCGCGGCGAAGGACGCCATCCGCTCCGCAGGAACGTCACCGTCCTCCGAGAAAAGCGCCTCCGCGAGCGCCACGAGCACGATGCGATGCCCCGGCCCGAAGGTCGTTCGCCGAAAATCCTTGGTGCGCGGCTCCTTCAAGACTTGCGAATGTAGTCCGTTCCGGCCTTCTCCAGGAACTCATCGTACGTGCCGCCGTAGTCGACGATCTCGGTGCCGTGATCGCCTTCCCTCGCACGAAGCTCCACGATGCGCATGGCGAGCTTGCTGACGAAGTGACGGTCGTGGCTGACGAAGATGACGGTGCCCTTGAACAGCTCGATTCCATCGAGCAGGCCTTCGATCGACTCGATGTCCAGGTGGTTCGTAGGCTCGTCCAGGACGAGCACGTTGTGCTTCAGGACCAGGAGCTTCGCGAGCAAGAGGCGCGCGCATTCGCCGCCGGAGAGCGCCTCCACCGGCTTCAGGGCCGCTTCGCCCGAGAAAAGCAGCCTGCCGAGGATGCCGCGGATGTGCTCCTGCGGCGCGAGCTTGTCGAACGAGTAGAGCCACTGGAATGCGTTGGAGCCCGCCGCCGCGCGCGAGAGCGCCTCGTGGTGATCCTGCGCGAAGTAACCCACGCTCGTGTCGTGTCCCCAGCGCACGTCGCCCTTGTCGGGACCGTAGACGTGGGGCTTGGTGTCGCTGTCGACGTTTGCGTAGCCGCCGACCATGAGCTTCAGCAGCGTGGACTTGCCAACGCCGTTGGGGCCGATGACCGCGATGCGGTCGCCGCGGCTCACGTTGATGCTCGCGTCCTCGTAGACGATCTTGTCCTTGCCGTTCTCGTCCTTGAACTTCTTCCAGACGTTCTC
>JBBRNJ010000132.1:0-15408 GCA_038230375.1 Polyangiales bacterium
AACTATGCCAAGAAGATGAACGGCGCGCAGATCGGCATCGCGAACTTCTCGGAGGACGCGCGGGGCGTGCAGATCGGCCTCTTCAACCACGCAGAGCACCTGCGGGGCGTACAGATCGGTCTCGTGAACCACGCAGAGGACGGCGTCCTTCCCTGGACGGGCATCCTCAACATGGGCTTCGGCGACGGAGACGGCGGCGGCCCCGACCAGGACTACACGCAGCAGCAGAAGGCCGCGTCCGCAGAGATGAACCCCACGCGCCGCGTCTGGTGAGCGTGTCTTTGGCTTCGCCCAAGGCGATGCCGTTCAGAGGCCGCCGTTGACGGGGATGGTCTTGGCGGTGAGAAAATCGCTGTCGAGCGCCACGAAGGCCACGACCTTCGCGACCTCCTCTGCCTTCCCTCTTCGACCGAGCGCGCTGAACGAGGCGAAGTCCTTCGACATGGAGTCGGAGAGAGCGCCGCTCATGCCGCCCTCGAGAAGCCCCACGCTCACGGTGTTCACGCGCACGTTCGTGTGGCCAAGCTCCTTCGCCAGCGCCATCGCGAGCGCGCACTTCGCGCCCTCACCCGCGGCGAAGTGCGACGGCAGCGGCAGGCTCTGCGCTGCGTCCAGGGCGCCGATGAGCACCACGTCCACGCGGGGCTCATTATTGGCAGGCTTGCCAATATCGCCAGCCGCGGCCGCCGCGCGGAGTCGCATCAGCTCCTGCACCGCGAGGAAGGGCGCGCGCACGGCCAGGTGCATCACGGTGTCGAAGCCGCTCGTCGTGACGTCCGCGACCGCCTCGCCCGCAAACTGTCCCGCTGCGTGAACGATGATGTCGAGCGCGCCGCTCGCGCTCGCTGCTCCCACGACGGCCTTCACGGCGTCCGGAACCGTGAGGTCACAGCGCAGCGGATGGGCCCCCACGGCGGCCAGCGCGCTCACGGAGGCCTCGTTCCGCAGATAGGTGCACCATACATTCACATCACGGGCGCGCAGCTCGCGCACCACCGCGCCACCCACATACCCGGAGCCACCAAGGATCAATGCGCGTCTCTGCACGACCGCAGCTTACAGGGGCGCCGCGAGATCGGGCTACGTACGAACGGCCAGGTAGCGCCGCTTCGGCAGGCGCAGGCGTTCGGCAACGTGGTTCTCACGCACGGACCTGGTCGGTAGAATTTTTCCGACGCGCGCAACGCCCTGTCACGATTCTTCGCATGGCGCGACGATTGCTAGTCGCGTCCTCGTGAACACCTCCGTGACCTTGCCCACCCCCGCAACTCCCTTCCATCCCGGCGAGACCGTTCGGCGCGGCTTCCTCGCCGGCCTGGCCTCCGCGGGCCCAGCAGCGATCCTGCTCGCGGTCTTCGTGCTGCCCTCCGTCGCGCTCCTGGTGCAGAGCGGCGTGGGCAGCAACCTGATGCTGGAGGTGCCCACGGACCTGGCTACGGCACTGCTCGCGCGCCACCTCCTCCTTCGCATGGGTCGCGATCGAGAGCCGCTTGCACACGCGCTCAAGAACGGCGTGCGCGATCTGTTCCGCGCGCTGCCGGCGATCATCGCGGCGGGCCTGGTGCAGGTGGCGCTGCTCGCGCTGCTCGTGATGGGCGTGCTCTGGATGGGCGGCTCGCTGCTCACGCTCGGCACGGGCGCGCTCTTCTCGCACGGCGATGCACCAACGCACGCCGCGGCCAGCGCAGGCATGGCCACCGGCGGTCTGGTCGTTGCGATCGCGGCAGGCGTTGGGCTCCTGGCAGCGAAGGCGCTGTTCTTCACGCTCGTGCCCATCATCGTCCTTGAACGCATTCCGTTCTTCGCGGCGGTGCGGCGGAGCGCGCGGCTCGTGAGGCGACGCTTCTCCGTGCTGTTCGGCGTCTTCATGGCGCTGGCCGCCGTGGACGCCATCACGGTCACGTTCGAGTCGCTCGTTCCCGTGCTCTCCCCCGCGGGCGTCTTCCTGCGTGCGCTGATCCACGCTGGCGCCGTGGTCGCCACGTGGGTCTCCCTGCGTGAAGCCGGTGGCGAGGGCGATCTCTTCGACTTCGTGCGAGAGGTCGGCGGCACGCCGCACGGTGAGCAAGCCTACGTGGAGGCGCAGCGAACCGAGTGGGCCACCGCGCAGCTGGCGACACTCGATGCGAGCGGCGTCCCGTCGTATCGCGAGCCGGCGCCCCTGAGCGTGGCGGATGACGCGCTCCTGAACGCCGCACGCGCGCGGGAGCGGCGGATGAAGCGCGTTCGTCAGGGGGTCTTTGCGCTCGCTGGTGTGATGCTGTTCATCGGCGCGGTCTCCGCCGTGGCGAGCCGCGTGGGCGCTGCGCGAGAACGAAAGGACCTGCTCGCGACCCTGGGCAAAGCCGGCGCCGAGCGCGAAACAGACCTCGCCGTGGGCCGCGCGATGTCCCTCTATGGAGAGGATCTCTACGGCATGAAGGCAGGAGACGACGGCGACCTTGGAGGCACGATCCGCAATTTGCTCAGCGACGACGAGCACGCCATCAACGTGCTTCGCAAGGATCTCATCGCCATCGACTGCTCGGACGCCGCACAGACAGCGCTGGGCCGCCGCAGCGCAACGCAGTTCTTCGATACGTGCACGCCAGCGGAGGCGCTGCGCTTGAAATATGCACCCGCCAGCGGCGCCGCAATGCACGCGGACGCGCCGGGCCTCCGTGCAGAGCCGAAGCTCGCGAACGCGGTCGTCGCCACCGTCCTCGCGCACCGCGCCGAGAAACGGCACACGGACAGCGAGGACATGCACGCCGCCATCATCGGCGCGCTGTTGCGGTAGCGGCGCTCGACGTTCGTCGGTATGTTGCGTTGCCATGAGCCTCACACGGTGGGTCTGGATCAAGGAGCAAAACGGGGCCTACGTGCTCGCCTTCACGTACTTCGATTCGCAGGCCGGGCCATCAGCGAAGGGCGGCGTGGTCACGGACGTACCGGAATCGTGGGCCAACGCGGTGGAACATCCCGATCGTACTTTTCGTGATCCGAAGGCGTTCGGCGCAACGCCGCTCACGGAAGAAGAAGCGAAGCGTCGTGGCCTGCCCGACGAGCCACCGTGGCTCTCGATCTTCACGGAGGGCGTGGCGCGTGTTGCTGCGGCTACCGACGGGACGCGCATCACCGGCCGTGTGCTCCTCGATGGCGCTCCGACGAGCTTCGGTGTCGACGTTTCCCTGGGCATCCTCATGGGCAATGGCGACTTCCTCCCCGTGGACAAGTGCGCTCCCGATGGGGACGGCACGTTCAGCTTCGCCGCGCCCGCGAAGGGCGAGCACGCCTTGATCGCAGAGGGCGGAAGCCTCGGCTCCGCATACGCGCCCGCAACGGTGGGTGCTCCGATCACGCTGAACGTATTCCGCGTGGCCACGCTGAATGGCCGCGTGCAGCGGAACGGAAAGGGCGAGCGAGCCCAGGTGCAGCTGAAGCCGAAGGGGCATGTCGCCCGCCAGCGCCTCACACGCGCGGATCGCGAAGGCGCGTTCTCCGTCACGGGGCTCACGCCTGGGCGCTACTCGGTGGAGGTCATGGGCCTTGACCGCGGGGGCATGATCAACGGCACGCCAACGACCGACGAGCTCGAGCTCGCGACCGCGGAGATCGCAGAACGAACGTACACGCTAGTCTCCGGAGTGGCCGTTCGCGTCACCGTGGAGACGCACAAGGCGGACAACAGCGAGAACGCGCACGTGTACCTGCTGACTGGCACGGTCACACCGCAGTGCCACGGCGACGTGCGCCCGCTCTTCCGCACGCCGGCGCTTCGAAGCGCGAACAGTCTGTCGCGCAAGGGCGGCATCGTGTCGACCCAGTTCCTGGACGTGGCGCCGGGACCGTACACGCTCGTGAGCCTGCCCGACCGCTTCGGTCAGACGACGGACCAGACACCCGTGGTGTTCGTTCACTTCGAGGTGGGCGGAGCGGACCAGGACGTGAAGCTTTCGCTACCGCGCTGAGCACCGCGTCGGGTATCACGAAGCGCGTCGCGTCGGTCACGGGGGCGCGCGCGCGTCGCTACTTCATCAGGTGCATGTCGAAGAACGCGATGAGCCCGTCGTTGCCGGACTGGCTCTGCGCGGTGGCGTACGCGACCTTGTCGATGGAGGTCGGCGACGTGGAAAAATCGCGGATCTGAGGGTTCACCGGGTAGAGCGCGGGCACCGTCTCACAGTGGTAGGGCTCGATGTTACCGACGAGCGTGTCCCATGCCGTGTCGGAGCGGTGCCAGTCCACCGAGTTGTCGGAGATGTACGCCTTCACGCGCGGCTCGATACGCACCGTCAGATCGGATGCGCTGGACCCGCCCGAGTGGCCGATCAGGCCAAGGCGCGCGGCGTCGACGCTCTTGTCCTTCCCCGCGAGGAAGCGGAGGTACTTGAGGCCGAGCAGCGTCTCGTACACGCGCATGCCGACAAGCGTGAAGCCGGCGCGGAGAAGATCGATCGTGATCTGATGCTCCGCCGCGTCGATCGCCATCGCGCGCATCGTGAGCATGAGGATGGCGTAGCCGCGTCCGGGAAAATCCTTGCCGTGGTAGCTGTCGCGGTAGATCTCCGCGTCGTCAGGGTGACCGTGGATCGCGACCACCGTGGGGAACGGGCCGGACCCCGCCGGCATGAGCAAGACACCCTTGAACGTGCCGACCCAAGGATCCACGAACACGAGGTCATGCTCGACCATTCCGTTCGCGGTGGTGACGGCGGTGGTCTTCACCTCCAGCTTGCGAGCGTCGATGCCGTTCACGAGGAACTCGATGTTGGCCCCGAGAAGGATGCGGCCCGCGAGCTCCGCCTGCGAGAGCTTCTTCGTCTCCAGCGGCACGGCACCGTCATCCAGAGCCTTCACCTGCGCGTCCAGCGCGGCCTGCGAGATCGGATGCCCGTACATGGGCCCAGCCTTCAGGATGAACGCCTCATAGTCGGCGGTGCACGTTGCGCGGTCAGAGCAAGACCAGTCAGCCTTCGGATCGTTCGTCTCCACCACGTTGATCGCGGACGCCGAAGCGCCGGGGTTGACCACCGCCCCAGCGTCGATTGCGCCAACAGACGGCGACGGCTTGGCGACGCCTGCATCGCAAGCCTGAGAGCAAGCCGCATCCACGCCGCCTGACTGCGACGGCACGTCGGCCGCGCCACAACCCAACATCACGAGCGAGAGCGAAATCACGGCCAGTCGACGCTTCACGGAGCGAAGACTGCCATTTTGCCCACACAGTGCAAATACTTTCGCATCGACCCCGACTTCGACTTCGACTTCGACTTCGACCTCGACCTCGACCTCGACCTCGACCCCGACCTCGACCTCGACCTCGTCAGAGTCCGCCGTCCACCGTGAGCTTCACGCCCGTCATGAACGACGCAGCGTCGCTCGCCAGGAAGACACACGCGCGCGCGAGCTCCTCCACGGTGCCCGTTCGGCCAAGCGCGGCCTGAGCGCGGTACTCGTTCAGACGGTGTGGCAACAGCGTCTTTCCCAGGCCCGTGTCCAGCAGGCCGGGCGCGACGAGGTTCACGCGGATGCCGTGTCGTCCCACCTCCTTCGCGAGCGCCTCCGTGAAGCCGCGCAGGGCTGCCTTTGCGGTCGCGTAGTGCACGGGCGACTCGATCACGCGCCCACTGGCAAAGTTGCCAATAGAGAGGATCACGCCTGATTTCTGCCGGATCATCGATTTCAGCGCGGCGCGCGAGAACAGGTAGCTGCCCTTCACGTGGGAGTCGATCACCTGGTCCCATTCGCCCTCGTCGATCATCGCGATGGGCAATACCTCCGTCACCCCCGCGTTGTTGACGAGCACGTCGATGCCACCCCAGGCCGTTCCGATCTCCGCGAGCACCGCCTTCGCATGCGCGCCGTCCGAGACGTTGCCCTGGAACGCGAGCACGCGCCTTCCCTCCCCGGCGATCAGGCGCTCCGTCTCGGCCGCCGCATCCTTCCGCGCGCGGTACGTGAACGCGACATCCGCGCCCTCCTTCGCGAACGCCACCGCGATCGCTCGCCCAAGCCCGCGCGAAGCCCCGGTCACCAGGCACCGCTTGCCAGCAAGAGACGCGACCCGGGACAGCGATGGGGCCGTCACGACTGACCCGCGATCGGCAGCCGGAGGCGACCGTCGCCTGCACGTGCGACGGAAGTGGGTACGGAAGGCTCGCGCTCGAACACGCGGCCGCGGTCGCGGTCGCCCCAGGTGCGCGGCTCCGTCATGAAGCGCTCTTCCTTGTCGCGGTAGAGCACGTTGTACGCGCACACCGGGATCTGCGTGCCGTCGGCGTAGCAGTTCGCGTCGCAGCAGGCGGCAAGGCGCTCCGTGTCGAAGTTCTCAGCGTCCATGTGCGAGTGCACGTAGATGGCGCGCGTGCTCTTCTCCGCAGCGCGCAAGGCGTCCTCTGCGGATACCTCATGGTCCTTCGGGAACAGCGCGGCGAGCTGCTTCTTCAGCAGGCCCAGCGCGCGCTCGCTCTCTGCGTCTTCCTTCGCGTAGAGCTCCATGATGGCGCCCTTCATCGCCTCTTCCAGCCGCGCGGACGGCTCCAGATACAGGCGCTCGCCAAGGCACGCGCGCAGCGTCTCGCGCGACAGAAAGCGCGTGTACGGAATGGGCGCGCCGCCAAGGTCGTCCATGAGCAGGTACGCCACCTGGTAGCAGAGCGCGTGCGCGCACGGCGTACTGACGAAGTCCGCGCGCGTGAGGAGGCCGTTCGTCTGCGCGGTGATGGCGTCCAGCACCTCCACCATGGTGATACGACCCGAGCGATCGAAGCTGCCGCCGTTCTGCCCCGTATACGTCATGGTGTGGAGCTCCAGATGACGAATGGACGGATGCGCGAGCGCGTAGTCAATGAGCGCACCGAGCTCGTGGTCGTTGTAGCCCTTCGTGACCACCGGGATGAGCGTGACGTCCATCCCGAGCTCGTCGCAGAGGTCCACGGCAGCAAGTTTCACGGGCAGCATGCGCGCGCCCTGCATCGCCAGGTCCGCGCGCTCGTTGAAGGTGTCGAATGAGAGCGCGATGCGAGCGCCGCGCGCCGCAAGGGCCTCCGCGAAGGCGCGATCGCGGACCAGCTTGATGCCGTTGGAGCAGACGGTGACGCGACGCACGCCCGCTTCCTTCGCGATGTCGAGCATGGCGAGCAGGTCGGGGTGCAGCATGGGCTCGCCGCCAGTGAGATTCACGATGTCCGCGCCGCCCAGATCCGACAGGAGCGCCGCAAGCGCGCTCCGGTAGTCGGGCAGCGACATGTGATACGCGCCGTCGTTCTTGTTGTGCACGTAGCAGATGGGGCAATCCAGGTTGCATGCGCTGGTGATCGTGAGCACCGGCAACCGGGTGGCCACCTGGTGCGCCGTGCAGGTGCCGCAGTCGAACGGGCATCCCTCCAAAACCTCTCGCGGCGACCGCGCCGGCCTCACGTAGTCGCGTGGCGCCTCACGCGTCTCCTGGTACCAGCGCGCGTCCGTGGAGATCCGCGCGCGCTGAGGTCCATGCACACTGCACTCTTTTTCGAGGAACACCTCGCCACCGTCCTCGACGACGCGCGCCGCCACCGACGCGTGGCATTCGTTGCACAGGCTGGTCGTCTGGTACGGGAACATCAGGACACCCACTCCGCAATCTCGGCGAGCTCGGTCGTGACGGCGGCCACGAACCGGTCGATCGTCGCGTGATCCACGTCGAGTCGCGGCTGGATGCGGAGCACGCTCCAGTCGTGGCCACACGCGAACGTGAAGAACCCGTGCTTGTAGAGCCGGTACGCGAGCACGGGCGCGATCGTCGCGCGGTCCTTCAACTTCGGAAGGCCCCAGTGCTCGAACGAGAGCCACGGATGCTCCGGCTGCGCGAGCGAGAGCCCCACGAGCAGGCCGCGCCCCCTCACCTCGCGAAACAGCGGATTGCCCGCGAGCGCATCGCGCAGGCCCGCGGACAGGCGCTCCCCGGAGGCGCGCACTCCGAGCAGGAGCGCCTCGTCCAGCATCGCGATCGTCGCGAGCGCGGCGACTGCGGACACGCCGTTCTGGCCCATGGTCACGTTGTGTGACTCGCCGTCCTCGAAGTCCTCGCCATACGCCGCCGAGAAGTGCGCGTCCGTCGTGAGCATCGCGCTCACGGGCATGAGCCCGCCACCGAGCTGCTTGCCAAGGACCACTGCGTCAGGTCTCCGCGACCAGGTCTCGCTCATGACGAAGCGCCCTGCGCGGCCGAGCCCGCTCTGCACCTCGTCCGCCACGAGCAGCACGCCGTGCTTCTTCGTGAGCTCGCATGCCGCGGCGACGAACGCGTCCGGAATCACGCGCACGCCGCCCTCGCCCTGGATCGGCTCGAGCACGAGCGCGGCGACGTCACCCTGCGCAAGCTCACGCCCCAGCGCATCCACGTCACCGACGCGCACGCGCAAAACGCCAGGCAGGTGCGGCCCGAACGGATCGTGAAAAGGTCCATCGTGCATGAGCGCCATGCTGCCCATTCCGCAGCCGTGGTACGCGTGGTCCAGCCCCAAGATGCGCGGCCTTCCCGTCGCGGCGCGCGCGAGCTTCATCGCGGCCTCCACGGCCTCGCTGCCGGTGCATGCAAGATACACGCGATTGTACGCGCCACCCGTGCGCTCCGACAGGCGACGCGCGAGCCGCCCGGTGAACGGATTCACGCGCGACGGAAACCAGTTCGGCGCGTCGGACGCCAGGTATTCGCTGACCGCGCGCGAGACCTCCAGGCGTCTGTGCCCGAACGCCTGCACGCCGTGGAAGTCCTCGAAGACCGCGCCGTCGGCGCCTACCAGCCGCCCGTCCTTCACGTGGTGGAAATCCACGGGCTCGCGCGACAGCGCCGCGCGGCTCGCGACCAGCGGGTTCACCAGCTCGCGGTACTCCGCGAAGCCGTTCGCGAGGATGTCCGACAGCTCTTCCACGAGCGCGAGGCTACAGGAGTCAGTGCCGCAAGTAGAGCGCGTACTGGTTGGCGTTCGACGTGCCAGCGGTGCGTCGCACGCGCACGTAGAAGGTGCCCAGGTCGTTGCTTGCCATGCCGTTCGGGTTCACGCACGAGGAGCCGGCGTCGTTCGCGACGGTGTACGTCTTGCAGCCAGGTGCATCGAATGTGGTGGAGCCGTTCTGCGTGATGCAGACCTCCAGCACGTTGTCGCTGGGGAAATTCCCTGCGGAGAGGCATGCGGTCATCCCGCCTCCCGCGGCGGCTCCGCTCGCCGTGACCACGAACCAGTCCTCGCGTCCGAGCGCGCGCGCGGCGACGTCGGTGTCGTGCGCTCGCTTGTCCCCGTAGAGCGGCGCGACGATGTTCTTGGCGTTCGCGTCTGGCAGCATGACGGCCACGGCGGTGGTCGCAGTGTCCTGGATCGGCACATCGTCGGTCTCGCACCCGTTGTCCGCCTTGCCGTCCAGATCGTAGTGCTCGCCAGTGCACTCGATGTCGCATGTGGCAGTCATGGTGGCGTCGCTGCAGGTGGCCAGCGCGGTCTTCATGTCCGTGGTCGCGCACGCCTTGCCGCACGCACCACAATCGGTGATGGAGCCGAGCATGCACATGCCGGAGTCGTTACCGCCGCCGCTCTCGGAGGCAGAGCCCGCGTCGTTCGTGCTCCCGCCGTCCGCGGCGCCATGGTCGCCGCTGGTGTCGCCGCCGTTCGCGCAGGCAGCGACCGCAGCGGCCCCGATCAGAGCGAAGACGAAGCCCCCGCGAAGGACGCGCTTCGTGATCTCAGACGGGGGAAAGGCGCGCATGATGGGTTCAGCGTAGCGATTTTTGGCTGCACGTGCGAGAGGCGCCGTCACGGTGAGGCATGTGCTCACGCCGCCAGCACGAGACGCACGAAGACGCGTCCACTCTCCACCGGCTCGTCCTTGCCCATGAATACGCCCAGCGCGACGAGCTGTGCTGGCTGTGTTCCGTGCGCGGATCGCTCGAAGAGGCGCGTGTCCACCCGCAGCACGTCGCCCGCGAAAGAGGGCCGGCGATAGCCAATCTCCATCGAGCGCGCACGCACCGCGAGCGGCCGCCCAAGCGTCGCCAGGCGGCGGAGCAGCGCCTCCTCGAAGAGCCGCGGGTACACCAGCGAGTTGACGTGCTGGTTCGCGTCCGTGTGCATCAGCCCCATCGCGAGCGGAACCTCGCCGCGCACGAACGCGGAATCGATCGCGGTCGCGCCCTCTGGCTCCACGATGACGGTGCGCGCGGGCTCGAACGGCTGCTCACCCTCCACCATGAGGCCCGCCGCGACCAGGTCTGCGGGCAACACCCTGCGCTGCTCCTTCGGCGCGAAGGGCCGTGTGAAGACGTGCTCCGCGAACATGGTCCCGACAAGGTCCACGGCGCCGGGAGCGCCGGCGAACACCGCGTGCCCTCCCTTCGCAGAGATGCGTGCGTGCACGTTGAACAGCACGCGCGTGTAGTCGTCAGCGATGCCGCTCAGCTGCTCGCCATACCCCTCCACGGTGTACGGACGGAACGGGCTCACCACGTGCTCGGTGACGTTGATCTTGATGCGCGACAGGATGGGCAGGATTCCCTGCTTCTGGAGCAGGTTCGGGTCCGGCACGTCGGCCAGCAGCGCGCGCCACACCGAGCCGAGCGCAGGCGGAATGCTGTTGATGAGGGCGCGGCCATCTTGCGCGATGTCCTCGTAGCGGAGCTGCAAGGTTCCTGCGGGTCGGTATTCGCGCGCCACGGCAGCGGGACTATAGTCCGACGTGCAGTGAAGGAGAAGCGGCTGACGGTGCTGGGCGTGGTGGCGCTGGTGTTCTACGCCATCCACGCTTTTGTGTATTATACACTCATCGCGAAGACACCCCACGGGGCTCTGTGGGCTTGTCACGTTGGCTGCGCGATCGTGGGCGTGGGTTGTCTCTTGCGGCGCGCGCTGCCCGTGGCCATCGGGACGCTGTGGCTCGTCTACGGCGGCACCGTATGGTGCATCGATCTCTGGACGGGCGCGAACCTGATCCCCACGTCGCTCTTCACCCACGTGGGCGGGCTGATCGTGGCCGCGCTGGCGCTGCGAGAGCTGCGCTGGGTTCGGGGCGCGTCACTCGCGGCCACCGTCGCGCTCTTCATCCTGCTGGGCGTGACGCGCTTGCTCACGCCCGCGAGCGCGAACATCAACCTGGTGTTCGCGGTGACTCCCGGATGGGAGCGCTCGTTCCCCACGTTCGGGCGCTACTTCCTCTTCCTCTTCGGCACGGCGTTCGCAGTCTTCGTGACCGCAGACGTGGCCCTGTCCTTTGCGTTCAGCCGCCGTTCCCCAGGAGCGTGATCTGGTCGGCCTCGATGGAGAGCTTCTCGCCGCTCTCCATCACGAGCTCCACATGGTGCTTCGACACCTCCGTGGCCTTTGTCACCTGGTGAGACGCCTTCGCACCGCGCGTGAGGTCGAGTCGCCGGAGCCCTTCCGCGCGGATCGCATACCCCTCCGCCATCTTGGGCGACGGAAGGAACGCCACCATCGCGGTGCCGTTGCGCCAGTGGATGGTCACGTTGTCGAGCGTCGCACCAGCCAGGTGATCGAAATGAGGGTCGTGGCTCATCTGTGGAGCCTATCCGACAGGCATTGAACAGGAAGGGCGAAAGGAACGAAGGTGAGATAGCCTCGCGCCGTGAGCGAGACGTCCGCACGACAGCATCCGCAGGTGGTCCTCTTCGACCGTCACGTGAACCCCGCGTTCGTGCGGCTGCTCGGTACGCTTGGCTACGGCCGCATCTTCACGCGCGCACGTGGCACGCGCATGTGGGACCACGAGGGTCGCGAGTACCTCGACATGCTGAGCGCCTTCGGCTCCACCAGCCTGGGAAACAACCCCGAAGAGCTGACAGCCGCCATGAAGTCGTTCCTCGACGACGACGCGGTGAACCTGATCCACATCGGCCCGCAGGTGCACGCCGCGGAGCTCGCGTCGGATCTCGCGGCGCTCGCTGGCGGTGACCTCGAGGTCTCCATGTTCAGTAACTCCGGCGGCGAGGCGCTCGAGGCTGCGATGAAGCTCGCGCGCGCCGCGACCGGTCGCACCCGCATCGTCTACGCGAAGGGCGGCTTCCACGGCAGCGGCCTTGGCCCGCTCAGCATCATGGGCTCGGGACGCATGCGCGACGTGTTCGAGCCGCTCGTCCCCGACTGCGTCGAGGTGCCGTGGAACGACGCAGGCGCGATCGACACCGCGCTCCGCGAAGGCAAATGCGCCGCGGTCATCCTGGAGCCCATCCAGATAGAGGCGGGAGTGCTCCTGCCGAAGGAGGGCTACCTTGCCGAGGTGCAGGCCATGTGCAAGAAGCGCGGCGCGCTCTTCGTGCTGGACGAAGTGCAGACCGGCCTCGGCCGCACCGGATCGCTGTTCGCGTACGAGCGGGAGGGCTTCGTCCCCGACGTGCTCGCGCTGGGCAAGGCGCTCGGGGGCGGCATGGTGCCCATCTCCGCCACGCTCGCATCACGCGAGGTGTGGAACCGCGCGTTCGGCACCGCGGAGAAGTTCGACCTCCACGGCACCACCTACTCCGGCAACGCGTTCGCGTGTCGCACGGCGCGCACGGTTCTGCGGCTGATCCAGGAGAAGGAGCTCTGCAAGCGCGCGGAGCAGCTGGGCGCGCTGTTCCTGGATGCGCTGCGCGATCGCGTCGGCAAGCATCCGTTCGTGCGCGACGTGCGCGGGCGCGGTCTCATCCTGGCGGTGGAGCTGGGCGCGGAGCCGCGTACGGGCGTGGGCAAGCTGCTCTCGGGCGTGGTGGACACGCTCTCCCGCAAGGTGTTCGGGCAGTGGCTCGCGGTGCGCCTGCTCGAGAAGAACATCGTGTGTCAGCCCGCTTCGCAGCAGTGGAACGTGCTGCGCCTGGAGCCCGCGCTCACCGTCACCGAAGCGGAGATCATGCGCACGGTAGAGGCCATCGGCGATATACTTGCAGAATACACGGACATGGTCCCGCTGCTGCGCGACGTGGGCCAGCGGCTGGGCAAGCAGGCCCTGAGCGGATTCTCGTTCTGATGGGCCTGCTCCCGCGCCTTCCTCGGCTCGCCGATCTGGGCATGTCGCTCGACGACACGCTCCGCGATCTGTCGTTCGCGAAGGGCCTGGCGAAGAAGCAGCCGTTCCAGGTGCTGGTGCAGGTGACGAACCGCTGCAACATGACCTGCAGCTTCTGCGACTTCTGGCCAAACCCCGCCCCCAAGAAGGAGGAGCTCACCACACGCGACTTCGAGCGCCTCTCCGACGAGCTCGCGGAGCTTGGCACCTTCCTGGTCTCCATCGAGGGCGGCGAGCCGTTCGCGCGCAGCGATCTCGCGGACATCGTCGGCGCGTTCGCGAAGCATCACCTGCCGGTGCTCTTCACGAACGGCTGGTACCTCACGCCGGAGTCCGCGAAGGAGCTATGGGGCAAGGGGCTCGCGCACGCGAACGTCTCCATCGACTACGCCACCGCCGCACGCCACGACGCGAAGCGTGGCCAGCCCGGCGCCACGGAGCGCGCATGGCGCTCCATCGACACCTTCCTCGAGACCTCTCCGCACGGCGGAAAGCAGGTCCACGTGATGACCGTGTTCATGAAGGACAACCAGGACGAGATGGACCGCCTCTTCGCCCAGAGCAAGGAGCACGGCGTCTCGCACCAGGTCACGCTGCTCTCGCTCGGCGGCACGCGCCGCGGACAGGGCGGGACGGATGGCCTGCCAGACGCTGATGCGGCGAAGCGGCTCGCGAAGCTGGTCGCAAGGACGCCGCATGTGCGCTTCTTTCGCGCCTACTTCGACGACGTCGCCGCGTTCGTCGCGGGGAAGAGCTTCACGGGTTGCGGCGCGGGGCGCGACACGTTCAACATCGACCACGTCGGCAACGTGTCGCCGTGCATCGAGAAGATCGGCGAGAACGTCGGCAACGTGAAGACCGAGCCCATGAAGGCCCTCTACGAGAAGCTCCTTGTGGCGAACCAGAAGCTTGCAACCTGCAACGATTGCTTCACGGCGTGCCGCGGCTTCTCCCACGAGCTGGGAGCAGGACGCTCCGCACAAAACCTCATCGACCTCGGAACGCGCATGCGCCGCAGGTAGAAGCCGCGGCGTTTTCAGAAGAGAGTGGCATTGGCATGCGATATTTCCTGGTCGACAAGGTGACGGAGTGGACGAAGGGCGAGCGCGCGCGCGGCATCAAGTGCGTGACGCTGACCGATCAGGTACTGCACGATCATTTTCCGGATCACCCCATTTTTCCAGGCTCGCTCCTGATCGAGGGGTTGGCGCAGCTCTCCGGATTCCTTATCGAGACAAGCCGCGCGCCTGGACTGGAGCGCGCAGTGCTCGCGCAGATCGACAAGGCGAAGTTCCACAAGCCCGCGTGGGCGGGCGATGCGATCGAGCTCACGGCGACCCTCGTGTCCGAGCTGGACGCCGCGGCCGTCACGGAGGTGACCGCCAGCGTGTCGGGCGAGCAGATCGCGCGCGCGAAGCTCACGTTCATGATGACGCGAGTCGACTCCACCGCCGTGCACGAGCAGCGCCGCGCGCTCTACCGCGTGTGGACGCGCGACCTGCCGAACAAACCGGAAGGCCTCGCGTGACCTCCGTGACCGCGCCGCACGAACCCAGCGTCGTGCTGACGGCGGCGCACGCGCTGACGCTGGACAAGAGCCAGAAGACAATCGACCCCGTGTCGTTCCTCAAGGTGAGGAAGACGCGAAAGTACATGGGCACGCAGGACGACATGGCCGTGGTGTGCGTCGGCCGCGCGCTCCTGGAGGCAAAGCTCTCGCTCGCGGCTGGTGGCAGTGTCGATCCAGATCGCGTGGGTCTTTACGCCGCGATCGGGTTCATCCCATTCGAGCGCTCCGACATTGCGCCGGTGCTCGCGGCCTCACTCACGCTGGGCGCGTTCGACGTGCGTCGCTTCAGCAAGGAGGGCTACACGAAGGCGCACCCGCTCCTCACGTTCCGGTGCCTCCCGAACATGCCCGCGTACCACGTGTCCGCGAACTTCGGCATCACGGGCCCGTACCTGGTGACGTACCCCGGCGAAGGCCAGGCGTTCCTGGCGCTGGAAGAGGCGATGCTGGCGCTGCAGGACGGAAGCATCGACGTCGCAGTCGTCTTCGCGACGGCGCACCAGCGAAATTTCCTGGTGGAGCATCACCACGCGCGCCTCGACCATCCAGTGGAAGCCAGTCACCTGCGCGATGCAGCATGCGCACTGGTCCTGGAGCGCGCGGACTCAGCAAGAACCCGAGGAGTGAAATCACTGGCGCGCCTCACCGAGCTGGACGTCCGCTACGAGCCCACCGATCCCCTGGAAAACGAGCTGATTCCGACTTCGACTTCGACGACGACGACCTCGACTTCGACGACGACCTGAACCTCGACCTCGACCTCGACTTCGACCTTCGGCGTTAGCCTACTGGGCGCAGGAGGATCACGAAGCGGGTTCCCGTTCCGTCTT
>JBBRNJ010000133.1:0-13603 GCA_038230375.1 Polyangiales bacterium
ACCGCCTACACACGCTTTACGCCCAGTAATTCCGAACAACGTTTGCACCCTCTGTCTTACCGCGGCTGCTGGCACAGAGTTAGCCGGTGCTTGCTAAGGAGATACCGTCATCATGCAACGTATTAGGCTGCACTAATTCTTCTCTCCCCACAGGGCTTTACAACCCGAAGGCCTTCATCACCCACGCGGCGTCGCTGCGTCAGACTTTCGTCCATTGCGCAAGATTCCCCACTGCTGCCTCCCGTAGGAGTCTGGACCGTGTCTCAGTTCCAGTGTGGCTGATCATCCTCTCAGACCAGCTACCCGTCTTAGCCTTGGTAGGCCATTACCCTACCAACTAGCTGATGGGCCGCGGGCTCATCCCCAAGTGACAGCTTATGTATAGAGGCCGTCTTTTACCTCAATCCCTTTCGAGATCGTGGTCTTATGCTGTATTAGCACTCCTTTCGGAATGTTATCCACCGCTCAAGGGAAGATTACCCACGTGTTACTCACCCGTGCGCCACTTTACCGGGGCCGAAGCCCTTTCTCGTACGACTTGCATGTGTTAGGCGCGCCGCTAACGTTCGTTCTGAGCCAGGATCAAACTCTCCAGTTTATATCTGGTGAGCTGACTGGAACCCCTCAAAGAGGTTCCGGCTCTAAATTGAAACCCTCGACTGTGGAAGTCGAGGAATTTTGAGAAGTCACTTCGCTGGGCGACAGACCGAAATGGCCTGATCGAAGCTCGTGCTTCTCGGGAGCCCACTTGTTGATACCAAGTGAGCGTACGATTCAGTTTTCAAGGACCGAGGCAGCGTCTGTTGGCTTTGTCTTTCGACTCGGCCGTGTCTGCTTTGGGGTCGCGAACTTTAGGTCTCTGGGAAGGGCAGGTCAACTCTTTTTTTGAGCCGGTCTGTCTTTTCTTCGAGAGCCTTGGGTAGGCTGCTTGCGCCGGCTGCTTTGGCAGGTGATTCCCATGCGGGATTCGTCCGGGGCCGCGTTACCTATCCGCTCCGCTTCGGGCGATCAACTCATTTTCAGAGGTGATCGTCGTTTTCTTCGGCTGTTCAGCAAACACTGAACATCAGAAGTCGGAGCTACCTGTGTGAAAACATTGCCGGTTTTGGCTCTGACGTCACTCAGGGTCGCGGAAGATATCTTCTGTGAGGCGACCGGTCAATCACTTTGTGATGTTCCGGTCGACTTTTCTGGGGAGAAGCATCCAGTTGCGTCGGCAGCTGCGCCGATCATCACCAGTGCGCTCTCCACAGGTCCCCCCCAGGTCCGAGTGGCTCGGCGTTGTGCGCTTTGCTGCTCGGGGACGCGGTACTTACCTGGGCGCTCAAGTTCGTCAAAGGGGAAAATGACGCGGCCCCGTACATTAATTTCACGGCGCCCAAGCGCCCAGAATTACTACTATTTTTGGCAAGCGATTTGGGTGCAGACTACAGCAGCTGCACACTACAACCATGCCGGATGGATGCGCCGCGTCATCCGCACAGGCGCAGGCGCAGGCGCAGGCGCAGGCGCAGGCGCAGGCGCAGGCACGTTCACGTTCACGGGACGAGCCGATCCCACGCATCGCGCTGGCGGTCCTCTCTATTTTCGTTGGCTCTTGGCGCCGGAGGGGGGCTCGTCGGCGTACCAGAACCAGCCCGGCTCGCGAACCAGCGTGATCTCGTTGCCGTCCTCGGTACGCACGCGGAAGCCGCGCTCGCGTGCTGCTGCCGCGATCGTTCCGAGCACCACGACGGGATGCGCTCTGTTGTCATCGGTCACACTGACCGGCCGTCCGCGATCGTCGCATGCCACCTCGGTGGCGACCCATGCGCGCGCGACCTCCGAGATGGGCCAGTTCGCCTCTCGCGCCAGCGCGCGCTCGCAGACGGAGAAGGCTCGCTCCGTGCGCGCGAAGCCAGCTCGCTTGCGCATCATCACCACGAGCGCATAGCCCTCGGGCAGCGCACGCATCACCGTGCTCTTCTTGGTGCCCTTCACGGTGAGCATGGTCGGTGTGCCCCAGAACGTGAGCTCCTCGCAGTGGACGAGGAGGATGCGAAGGTGCGCGGCCGCAACACGTACATCGAACGGATCGACGTGCCCCGCGTAGTCCACCGTCTCACCGCCACGATCGACGAGCGCCGCTGCATACGCGCCGGGGACACGCTCCACGAGGGTCGCGAGGATCCGCGCGAACGGGCTCTCGTCCATGTCCCGCGCATGCGGGGCTCGCGAAGGATGGTGTCTTCGCAGCACGCGCTATCTCGTCACGGTGGAGGAGGAGACAACACCTCGTTGAGGAGGCTGTCGGCGGCGGTGGAGACCTCGACGTGGTGGTCCGTCCTCAGCGCCGCGATGTGGGCTTCGTAGGAGGACTTCATGCTCCGCTCTGCGAGAAGACGCGTGGCGAGCGTCCGTCGCTCCGTGACGGAGAGATGGACTGGTGGCAGACGCTCCATGATGTAGAGGATGTGCCACCCGAAATCGGACTTCACCACGCCGCTCAGGTGCTGGTCGTCCGGCACCGCGAAGGCGCCCGCGGCGAACGCTGGATCGAAGGTGTTGCCGTCGAACGCACGACCGTCGGCGATGATGGGCGGCAGCGCCTCCACCGTCACCTGCAGGCCCTCCGCAGCGACCGCCTTCGCGAGGCTCGTGAACTCGGCGGGCGTGCTCGCCTGCACGACGGCATCGTGAATCTTCTCGGCGAGCGCGACGCGACGCGCGTTTCCTTCGGGCGTATCCGGCACCTGAGGATTCTTGGTGTATTTCGCGGCGAGCACGACCGCGTGCGTCGTGCGGCGCGCCTCGCCGCGATCGACCTGCGGCCAGAGCTCCTTCGTCATGTCCGCGACCTGCTCGTCCGTGGCATCGTTCACTGGCTGCTCGTTGAGCAGCTGATTCACCACCATGCGGGCCTGCACGGCCCGGACCTTTGCGATGATGTGAGGGTCGGTGTCGAGCTTCTGCTGACGGGCGGCCTCGGCGAGCAGCGCGTCGTCCACCAGTAACGTCGTCGCCTCGCGGGGCGAGACCTTGCGCGACCGTGCCACCTCGGTCACCAGCTTTCCCGGGAGCTCGACGTTTCCCACGCGTGCGACGGAGCCTTGCCTGAGCGCGCCAGTGGCAAACGTCTGCGGCGCCTGCGAGTCGCTGCATGCGAAGACGAGGACAACGAGCGTGAGGGCAGCGCATTTGCGAGACATCTCAGGTCCCTCCTGCGGGTCGTGCAACCGCAACGGCGGCGCGAACACCGACGATCCCGACGACGAGCCAGTAGATCGCCTCGACGTCGCTCGCGCGTCCTAGCGCGTGCGCGCCGAGCCCGAACCCGGCGACACCCACGATCAGAAAAAGAGCAGCAAGAGCATCGAACATGGTCGCGGGGCGAGCATACCGCGTTCAGGTGCTTCGCAGGAGGGCGTACGCGACAGCCGCGAGCGCCAGCAGGATAAGGAGGGCGGCGCTCGGCCAGACGCGGGCCATCCGCACGGCCGGGCGGGCGGGCTTGCGGACCTGGTGCCGCAGCGTGGCGATGTCGGTGGCGGCGCCAAGGATGGCGATTCCGGCGACGAGCGTCGTGGCGCGCAGGAGCAGCGCGCGCTCCGGAACGGCCACGCCCCACCCGATCGCCTGGAGTCCGAGCGCGCACACGAATGCAGCGGCCAGGATGATGCCGTCGCCCCGGGCAACACGGGTCCTTGGAAGGAGCTTCGGTCCGGGCACGATCCGGCCGTTTTCCCCCGGGCCACTCGCGCGACGGATGGGCGGCGCCGCCGCAGAGAAGGCAAACATGAGCCACCCCGCAGCGCCGAGGAAGCCGCGCGTGGCATCGAGCTTTGCGACCGAGAGCCCGACCGGCGCGAGCACCCACGTCAGCAGGCTGCACGCCGTGAATCCCCAGACGAGGAGCGGACGGGACAGCCTGGGTCGCTTCGCTTCCACCAGGAGCGCCGCACCCATCACGGCGAGCGCGGCGACCGAGCAGATCCGCGGAGCGACGCCAGCGCCACGCGCCCACGCAACGGGAGCCACGGTCACGCCCCACGCGTAGAGCGCCGGTATGACCGACTGCGCCACCGCGCCGAGCGAAGAGATGAGCGCGAGCGGTCTACGGAGCTTGCTCGGCGGCGAAGCCAGCGCCTCGTCCACGGGCGGGCTCTGCTCTGCGGGCTGACTCACGCGTCTCGTTCCTCGGGGGACAGCGCAAACGCCTTGGAAAGAAGCTGTTCCGGCGCAACCAGGCCCGCGCCGTTCCCTGACGAGCCCTCGGTGAAGTGCCCAGCGGACACGCCCTCGAGCTCGTCGGCGGCGCGCAGCCCCAGCGTGGCCCAGAGCCCCTTGTCGAGGAGCTGGCTCGGGCGGACGTTGCGCACGGCCGCAAGCATGGATGTCTTGGTGCCGGGGTGTTTGCGTTCGAGCTCCGTGAGCATTCCCTTCACGACCTTGCGCTGCAGGTTGTCCTGCGAGCCACACAGATCACACGGGAGGATCGGGAAGCGCATCTCCTCTGCGAAAGCGGCGATGTCCTCCTCGGCGGCGTAGGCAAGCGGACGGATGACCCGATGTCCTTCTTCGGACACGAGGAGCGCCGGCATCGCGGCGAGCCGACCAGAGAAGAACAGGTTCAACAGGAGCGTCTCGAGCACGTCGTCGCGGTGATGGCCGAGCGCGATCTTCGTGCAGCCGAGATCCTTCGCGACGCGATAGAGGATGCCGCGACGCAGACGTGAGCAGAGCGAGCAGAACGTCTTGCCCTCGGGGATCTTCTCCTTGACGATCGCGTACGTGTTCTCCTCGATCATGGAGAAGTCGTAGCCCTCGTTCGCCATCCAGTCGGTGAGCACATGGCCCGGATAGCCGGGATGCCCTTGGTCGAGGTTCACGACCTTGAGCTCGAACGAGATCGGCGCCCGTCGCGAGAGCTCGCGGAAGAGGTGGAGCATCGTGTAGCTGTCCTTGCCACCGCTCACACAGACCATGACGCGATCGCCGTCGGCGAGCATCGAGAAGTCGGTGATTGCCTGCGCGAAGGCGCGACGAAGGCGGATGGCTGAGGACATCGCTTCGGTGCATAGCACACGGAACCGAGCAGCTCCGCCAGCCCCGACCGTCCCCGACCGGGACTCGAGTTTCCGCCCCGAGGCCCGGTTTTCTGCTGTCAAAGCATGGATCCCCTACCTTTGCGCACCTATGTGAATGGCACGGCTTGCATGAGGGCTGCTGACGGGCAAAGCTGCGCGCAACCAATGTCTGCGACCGCCCAATCCGTCGAAGCTACCCAAGAGATTCATCTCGAGGACATCGTCGAGATGCGAGAGGCAGCCCGCGTCAGCTCCGTCGAGCTCGACGACGATGACATCCTCGAGGACGAGCCGGCGGAAGATCTCGCGGCCACGCGCATCCAGATCTCGCGCATGACGGCGGCGACGACTGCCGTGATGGCCACGCTCCGCGTCCCATCGCTCACGCTTGCTCAGGCCATGAGCGCCCTCTCTGGCGAGACCGCCCACACGACGTCATCGCCGCGCACCCGCGTCGGCAGTCAGCTGCCGGCGCCGATCTGGGCGAGCATCGGAGCCGCAGTCGCAGCGCTGGTCGTGGGCTCCGCCGCACTCGCCGCCACCCATAGCAACGACGACAGCGACGCAGTCCAGGTCCGCGTTGCGGAGCGCGACGAGCCGCAAAGCGCAAGCAAGGCCATGCGTCGCAAGTACATCACCTCGGAGCAGCTTGGTCGCTGGTCCGAGGTGCCTACGTACATGGCTGACGCGTCCGTCGCTTCAACGACCGGGCGCTGAGGCGCGAGCGTCGGTCCCTTCCCCCTGCCCCGGCTCAGACCGTGGCGGGGGCCGCTGCTGCTGCGTGCTCGATCACCTTGAGGAAGGTGAGCACGCCATGACCAGTGCCGCCCTTGGGATCCCAGCCGCGGATGCGATCGCCGATGGCCGGACCAGCGATGTCGCAGTGGACCCAGTTCTTCGTGGTGCCGATGAACTCGCGCAGGAACAGCGCGGCGCTGATCGAGCCACCCCAGCGATCGCCGGTGTGCTTGAGATCCGCGACGTCGCTCTTCAACTGATCCTTGAGCTCCTCGATGAGCGGAAGGCGCCACATCTGCTCGCCGGAGCCTGAGACAGCGGCGGACCACTCCTTCGCCGTGTCCTCGTTGCTCGTGTAGTAGCCCGAGCACGTGCTGCCCAGCGCGACCACGCATGCGCCCGTGAGGGTCGCGTTGTCGATCAGGAGGTCAGGCTTGAGCTCACGCGCGTACGCGAGCGCATCCGCGAGGACGAGCCGGCCTTCTGCGTCCGTGTTGACGATCTCCACGGTCTTGCCGTCGAGCGAGCCCCAGATGTCGCCCGGGCGGTATGCGCCTCCGTCGGGCATGTTCTCGGCCGCGGCGAAGATGCCGTGCACCTCGACGTTGGGCTTGAGCGCGCCGATGATCGCCATGAGGCCGACAACGTTCGCCGCACCAGACATGTCGTGTCGCATGTCGCCCATGCCGGCCGCTGGCTTGATGCTGATGCCGCCGCTGTCGAACGTGATGCCCTTGCCCACGATGACGATCTTCTTCTTCGGCTTCGCCGGCACATACGAGATGTGCGCAAACGTCGGCTTGCGCTCGCTGCCCTGACCCACGGCCTGGAGGAGCTTCATGCCGCGCTTCTTGATCTCGGCGAAGTCGAACGCCTGGATCTTGAGGCCGTGCTCCTTGGCCATGGCCTTTGCGGCAAGGACGAGCGTGTCGGGGAAGAGCTCGTTCGGCGGCTCGTTGGAGAGGTCGCGCGCGAGGTTCACGCCGTGGCCGACCTGCTGTCCCTGAGCCACGAGCTCCTTCGCGTTCGCGGGCGGCTCGTTGATCGTGGTGATCGTGACCTGCGTGAGCTCCGCCTTCGGCTTGCGGTCGCCGGTGAGGTACTTGGTGAAGCGATACGCGCCGAGCTCCACGCCTTCGACCGCCGCACGCAGGAACTGCTCGGCGCCCGCCGGGAGGCCGAGCACGAGCTTCTTCGCGCGCTCTCCGTTCGCGGCGCGCGCTGCCTTCGCCGCGAACGTGCGGATGTCCGCCTCGGTGATGGAGCGGTGCTCGCCAAGGCCGAACGCGATCAGCTTGTTCGCCTTCACGCGCGCCGTCTGGATCGGAAGGGAGAGGGTGGAGTCCTTCTTGCCCTTGAACTCGTCCTTCTTCTGCGCCTTGAGGAGCGCGCCGTTCATCGCACGATCGAAGCCGTCGAGCGGGGTCTGCTCGGGCTTCTTTCCACGTGCGCCCTTCGAGCTGGAACCCGAGAGCCACACGCCAACGGCGATGACATCTCCAGCTTCTTTGACGGGGAGGACCTTACGAACGGTGAATTTGACGGGCATGTTGGGGCATCACTTATACGAAACGCCCGGTCGCCGTGACCAGAAGTATTTCGTTGGTGAATGAGACCTAACCCGAGCTAGCCCGGCCTCAACCCACCAGCCTCACGTGGCGGCCCATCTGGAACGATGGCTGGAACGACGGCGCGGCCGCGGGGGAAGCACTCGACGCGGCCCGCGCGACGTCCGGCATGGTGGCGAACGACGTGCACGAAGGCACGCCGTCGACAGAGAGCGCGAGCGACGTCGGGTTCGAACCATGCGACCAGATCACCTTGCACGGCAACGTGTACTCGACGCCGCCGATCGCATCCGCCGTCTTCACGATGAAGCGCGTCAACGGGACCGCAGGTGTGTGCGTGGACACGAGCAGACCGGCAGCGCTCACGTTCCGGATCTCGGCCGTCGCGATCACGCCATCGCCGATCAGCTGCGCCTTGAGCGCACTGGCGGACGGAGAGAGGTTGCCGGGTCGCGGAAGGTCCACGTCACCGGTCATCAGCTGCATCAACGACAGCAGCTCGACCTGCTCTGCAGACGTCAGAGGCTCTCCCGCGAACGCGTGACGCGCGCGAAGCTCCCAGAAGCGCATGAGCAATTCCAACTTGTCGAGCACGGGGCACCTTTTCGGTAGAGCCCGCAATCCGGGCTCCTGGATAGAACTCACGAGGTGCAGCCGATATGCCATCCCTCGCGTGTCTCCCGTTTCGACGTCTGGTTGGGGGGAAAGGTTTCCGATTTTTCTCCACCTAATCACGCTTTTGCGTGCGGCTGCGTCCCACGACGGCGGACGATTCCTACATGGCGGGAACCAGGGAACAACCATGGCGATTCATGCCGCAAGTTTTTCCCGGCATGGACGGCGCTGCCATGCCCCGAGGTCTTCGCAGTGATGCGTACACTCCGCGCTTGCTCAATGAAAACCGATGCGCGATGGTCGGGGCCGCGATGCGAAGAAAGTCCATGTCGATCCTGGGAGGCGCGCTTGTTGCCGCGCTTGCGCTTGCTGGATGCAAGGATCCGAGCGTCTCGATGAGCGAGGGGACGCGCGAATACACGCCGGCCGATTACCCTCAGGTTCTCAAGCGGTGGACGCGCTCCGAGAGCCTCATCTCTCTCGCGGAGCTCGACGACCTGCTCACGGTCACCGCCACGTACGAGTCGTGGGACTTCCGGTGGGCGTATGTCGTTCGCTACGCCGAGGACTATCGCCTCACCGTCGATCAGCGACGCAGCCTGCTCAACCGCACGCTGACGGAGACGCAGGACGGTCACCGCTTCTATCTCGCGCTCTACGGCACCACGCGTCGCGGCGTAGATCTGTCGCGCCCCACCAGCGGGTGGATCGTTCGCCTCATCGACGACGAAGGAAACGAGACCGCGCCCACCTCGATCGAGGCGATCGCGAAGCCAGGCGCGATCGAGCGCACGTACTTCCCCTACACCACGCCGTACCGCACCGTACTGCGCGTGAAGTTCCCGCTCACGAACGGAGACGGGCGCCCGACGATCTCGCCGCGCGCCAAGTGGTTCGGGCTTCGCCTGGCAGGCGCCGAAGGCTACGAGGAGCTGCACTGGGAGCTCGGCACGCAGACCGAGAAGCGAGCCGCGTTCGGCTACACCGAGTCCACCGTTCGCTGAGGCGCTGCAGGCTCGGAGCGCTCAGAGCGCTCGGAGCGCTCAGAGGCTCGCGAGGATCTCGAGGAGCGGCGGGCAGGTCATCAGCAGCTCCTGCGCGGCCTTGCGATCGCACGACAGCACGAGCGCGCCTGAGTCCGCGGCGCGTGCTTCCGCCTGCGCCTTCGTGACGCCACCAACCACTGCGCTCGGGAAGATGAAGTCGCCGGGGCCAAGCGTGCCCGTCACTGCGCCGTCCTTGACGAGCTCGATCGTCCCGGCGCCCACGACGAACAGTCCGGGCACGACCTTGCCCGCTGGAAACAGCACGTCGCCAGCGCCAAGGCTGTGCACTGCGAGCCGCGCAGTCACGATGCCACGCAGCGTCGGATCGAGGCGCGCACCGAACGTTCCGATGGTGACACCAACGGCGGCGAGCACGGGATCGGCGGAGGCACGCAGATCGTCCTCGACCCAGGGACAACCCTTCATGATGGGACCGACGTCGTCTCGCGACCAGACGGCGACCTCGGTCCCGGTACCAGTGCCAGTACCGAGGAGACGCATCGGCACGTCGGACTCGATGGAGCCGCGACCATAGAGTACATGGCCCGTAGGCAAGCGAACGGCAGGCGCGTCCACTCCATGCGCAGCCACGTCGACATCGCCACCGAGCACGATCGCCAGGGCGAAGCTCGGGATCTCCGCGCCTTCCTTCAGCGACATCACGAAGGCGGACTTCTGCAGCGTCTCGCGCAGGTCGTCGGGGAGATCCGCGAAGGCCTCGAACGCCTCGATCGACAGCTCCGCACGCGGGGTCAAGCTCTCGCGACCTGGATCGTCCGCGGTGGTGAGAGATGCCGCGTCGGGGTTGGGCTCGGCAGGCTCCGATGGCGCGCGCGGCGGCTCATCGCCAGGCTCGGACCCCTCGTCGACGGGCAGCTCACCGGTGGGAGCGCCGTCGGGGATCGGCGTCCTTGCCGCTTCGCGGGAAGGCGGTAGCCCGGCCATCGCGTCGATGTCCGTCATGCTCGGGTTGCGACGGATGGAAATGTTCGTGCTGGCCGTGCGAACCTCCGCGCCCACGCTACCGGGTGGCACCGTGACGATTTCGCTCTCACCGACGGACATCGGCGGCAGCGACTCGACTGATGCGACGGCGGGCGGTTCGTCCCCCATCTGCACGACTTCGGAGCGAGCATTCGTGTTCGCGCGCACAGCGAAGCGACCGCTGTCGGTGCGACTCCCCGTCGGCTCGTCGGATGCTGCCGTTGCCGCGACAGGCGGCGCAGGGGTGAATCCGGGTATCCCCGATGGAGGCGGCGGCTCGTCGAGCGGGATCGGTGGCGGCGCAGCCTTCGGCGGCGCGGGCTTGCGCGGCGGAAGCGGTGGCGGCTTGTTGGGAGCACCGTCTCGACCGGCGCCCACCTTCGCGACCGGCTTCGGGAACGACGGAGCCAACGGTAGTGGCAGCGGAGCGGGCGCTGCGACCTGCATCACCACGGGCGCGGGCGCAAACGCGGGCGCGGAGGGCTCGTCGGTCACGACGTCGATCTCGATCGATCGGTCCGGGCTCTTCAGCTGATCGGAGAGGTCGGCGGCGATCTTGGAGAGCTCCAGTGCGCGCTCGTCGAGCTCCGCTTCTCCCGCTGCCGTCGCGGCGCGTCGAAGCCACACGATCGCATCGGAGCGCTCATCGCGCTTCCAGAGCGTCTCTGCGGTTTGGAGCGCCCAAACGACGTCTTCCGGATCGCTAGGCAGGACCTGCGGAATGGCGGCCATTCGTCGTACGAGGTGTACCACGAAGCCGGGGAGCATCGCCCAAATCTCCGCGAATTCCAGAAAGCTTATGGAAGTAGTCTGGTGACGGTGCCGTCCTCGCTGCCGACGATCAGGCTGCCATCCCCGAGCATCGTGACGGGACCATCCACATCACCCTGCGTCGAATACGAGAAGATCGGCGCGCCGCTGGCGGAGAGGCCCAGCACGCGATCGTCCTGCGTGCCGAAGTAGAGTGAGCCTGCGTCATCCTCGAGGGGGGAGCCCCAGATGCCAAAGTCCTTCGCGCCGGTGCCCTGGATCTCGAACGCGCCCAGCAGCGTTCCGTTCTCGGAGAGGCGGACCACCCGCGGGACCGGGCCGAAGGTCCCCACGACGATGTCACCGCTCCGCGTCACCGTCACGCCGCCGCGCACGTAGCCTGACACCTTCGTCCGCCACATGATCTCGCCGCCGTGCCCCACGCGGACGACTTCACCGCCGTCCGTACCCACGACGAGCGACCCGTCTTCCATCACGGACGGGGCACAGTCCACGTCCGCGCCAAGGTCGGTCGCAGAGCCAGGCGTGAGCCCCTTGCCCAGGATGTAGAGCTTGTCGTCCTGCGCGCCGAACGCGATGCGCCCGTCGGGGAGCCAGGTTGGTGCAGAATACACCTTTTTTCGAGCACGGAATCGCGCGGCGACGTCTCCGCCCTTGCGAAGCGCGTAGACCGTGTCTCCAGCGGCGAAGATCACCTGCGCATCCTGGCTCGCGGGCAACACGAGCGGCGCTACATCCGCCTCGCCGTCGACATCGAGCTTGTAGAGCATCTGCCCTGCGGGAGAGATCGCGAAGAAGCTCTTCTTGTCGCTCCCGACATAGATGGTGCCATCGTCCGCGACCGCCGGCGCGCCGTAGGCACGGTCGCCGAGGGGGAAGGACCACTTCTTTTCTCCGCTCAGCGTGAGCGCGACGAGCTGCCCCTCCAGCGTGACCGCATACAGCGTGCCGCCATCCGGCGACGCGACCACCTGCGCGGCGACCGGACCGCCGACCTTTGTCTGGAAGCCGACCGACACGCGCCGAGGCCCGATGCCCTTTGCGCGGTGGCGCCGCTGCGGGTCACCGTGGAAGGTGGTGGCCGGGCCTCCCGGGACCGATGCATCGGGCGCGAACGGGGTCTGCGCCCACCGCGCGGATGCTGAGCCCAGTGGTCCCGCGGTCGTCGTGGTGATCGCGCCCGACGGCGACGCGGGATGCGACCGATCCATCACCACCTTGCGCGCCACGAGCGCTGCCGTGACCACAACGAGCGCGGCGAGGGGCACGCCGGACCAGACGCGCCGCTTCACTTGTGTTGCCACAAACGCTCAGCGCGCTTTGCGGCCGGCCTTTCGGCCATCAAGGTCAGTCTTCTGGTTTGCGGCAGCGGCGCGCGTATCGCGGTGCGCGCGCGCCTCGGCCACTCCGAGCGCATGCGCGATCTCTCCGGGCATGCGGCGCGCGAGCCATCCGATCAGCGTGAGGCCCGCCGTACGCGTGCTCTCGGGCATGAGGCGCTCGCGCAGGAGCTTGGAAATCTCGCCGATCAACCTGGTGCGCTCGCACTCGTTCGGGATGGGAGAGTTGCCCTCTCCGCACTCGAAGATCCCGGACTTTGGATGTTTGCGCTCGGTCGAATCGGTCATGGTCAGGTTGCCATACACACTCAACGCGGGGGTACTCCTTGGGGCGTCGGGAGCGGTAGTTCTAGGGGATTTCCACGTTCGCGCAAGGTGCTTCGCAGCGTTTTTCGTTGACGCCGCAAAGTCACGGAATATCAGCCCAATTTCCGTGAACTCGGAGATGCGCATGCAGAATACACGAAGCCGACGCTCCACCGAAGAAACCGGCTTGGTTCTCTCCGGGAGGGGGCGCCCCCGGCCGTCGTCATAGTATGGGACCTGCGTGGAGTATCGAGTGGAGGAGCTTGCGCGGAAGGGGCGGACCACGGTCCGCAACATCCGGGCGTACCAGGAGCGGGGACTGCTCGCGACGCCGCGGCGCCAGGGCCGGCTCGCGTACTATGACGACGGGCATCTGGCGCGGCTTCGGCTCATCGGCGCGCTGCTCTCGCGGGGCTACTCGCTCGGGAGCATCCGCGACCTCCTCGCTTCGTGGGAGAGCGGCAGCGACCTCCGCGACGTCCTGGGCCTGACGGCAGCCATCACCAGCCCGTTCGCGAAGGAGACGCCAGAGACGCTGACGCTTGCAGAGGTCGCGGAGCTGTTCGGCACCGTGGACCCCACCGCGCTCGCAGCGGCGATCGAGCTCGGGCTGTTCGAGGTGTCTGGCGCATCTCTCGTCGCACCGAGCATGCGCCTGGTGCGGGTGGGCGCCGAGCTGCATCGTGCCGGCATCCCGCTGCCTGCGCTGCTCGCCGAGCTCTCCAAGCTGCGCGCCGGCGTGAATCAGATCGCGGAAGGGTTCGTCGCGCTCGTGTCCTCGAACGTGCTCGCCAAGGTGGACTTCGGCGATCTCCACGGTGAGGACGCGCGACGGCTCCAGAAGTTCGTGGAGCGCGTCCGGCCCATGGCGGAGCTCGCCGTGGACACGATGCTCGCGCAGGCACTGGACACGCTGGTGCAGCACGAGCTTGCGGACCGGCTGGCCGGCGGCCGAAAAAACGCGACCGCGCCACCCGTGCGGCCCGCGCGGAAGGCTGGAAGGCGCGGCAAACGGGCGCGCCCTTGACGATACCATCAAGCGATGTAACGATTACACTCTACGATGAACATACACCCGAGCCCGAGGAGCGTTCCCACCATCCAGATCCGTGACCGCCGGTTCGATACGTCGGCGGCGCGCGTACCCCGCCACTGGCTCGGTGGTCGCA
>JBBRNJ010000134.1:0-13028 GCA_038230375.1 Polyangiales bacterium
CTCTCTGCGCGCGTGACGCCGGTCATCAGGAGACCGACGTGCGCGTTGTCACCAAGGTCCTGCTTCAATCGCAGCACGTTGTAAGCCGTGAGCGGCTCGAGCAAGCGGCTCTCCCGCGACCCGCCTGCGAGCTCCACCATCGCGTCGTTTCGTCCCGTGACGGCGCTGAGCGTGCCGATGGAGAGCTTCTCGCCGAGTCGTCCGGTCAGCTTGGTTGCTCCATAGATCGGGGATGGCTCGGGCAAGTCGACGAGCTTCTCGCCATACGGTGACGACGAGCGAAGCTGCGGCTGCTCGGGCGCGCGACCGATCCGCTTCGTGTAGACGAGCTGCAGACCGAGCTTCGGCGCCACGAGATCCGAGCCTTCCAGGAAGAATGGACGCTTCTCGGGTTTGTAGACCTCGAACGTGGACAGGTTCAGGACCACCTGGTCTGCCTCCACCTGCGAGAAGTCCGGGTTGAGCGTCGCGTCCAGCGTGAGGTCTTGCGATGGGTGCCACTTTGCGTCCAGGCCCGCGCTGGGGGTGAAGTCGACGCCAGCGCCGGTGGTGTCCGCGGTCGCTTGTCTGCTGCGGAGGCGAAGCACGACGAACGGCCGAAGCTCCACGCTGCTCTTCGGTGTGAGCCCGCGCAGCCCTTCGAGGCGTCCGTAGCGCGACACCTCCGCTGCGGTCGTTCGCGGGATGTATGACCACTCGTCCGTCTCCTGCTTCGCGGAGATGTAGCGGCGCACCTGCAGCCCCCAGGACTGCTCGGCGGCACGGGGGAAGCGAAGCACACGGAGCGGGATGCGCAGCTCCGCGCTCCAGCCGTGCTCGCCCACCCACGTCTTCGCCTCCCAGTTGTCGTCCCAGTCCGCGGAGTACTCGACGTCGTTCGTGCGCGCGGCATCGACGAGCACTCCGGACGCGTTGACCAGGAACTCCAGCGCGCTCTTCCGGTCGCTCCGCGTGTCCAGGCTCACGGAGACCGAGTCGGACTCCACGTTGCGATCACGTCGCGTCAGGCGCAGCGCGATGGGTGAGCTCACCTGCGGGCAGTCGATGCCGACATAGATCGCGTCGTCGTCGTAGAGGACCTTCGCAGTGGTGATCTCGCTTGGCGCGGCGCCGCTCTGGGGGGTCTTCTGCGTGAAGCCGCCGGCCGTGGGTGCGTCACGCCATGCCGGCTCCGTGAGGCGGCCGTCGAGGACCGGCGGCGCGGTCACGCGCACCGCGTGTAACGAACGCACCACGTCGGCGGCGCTCGGTGAAGGCTCATTGATAGACGGGTCTGCGGCGAGCACCTGCGTCGACACGAGCGCGAACGCGAACGCGAGGAGCGACGCGAGGAGCCGGGCACGTGCGACCATGGACCCCCAACCTATGGCAAATCCGGTCATGATGGGCAGGTGCCAGGAGTCATCATTGCGAAACCAGACCGCCGCTCCGCGCGTAGAGGGAAGATGAGAGGCCAACGGCCGATGCGCCTCGTGTTCGCGGCGCTCGCCCTTCCCATTGTCGCGGCTGGGTGCGCGGAGCGTGTTCGTGCGCAGGATGCGCGCTCCGCCTCCGGCGCTCCCACGACCACCGTGGCGACGGATGGTGCACCACGCGATGCGCTGTCCTGGAGCGCATACGGCAAGGACGCGTTCGACCGCGCGAAGCGGGAGAACAAGCTGGTCCTGCTGGATGGCGCCGCGGAGTGGTGCCACTGGTGCCACGTGATGGAGGCGACGAGCTACCACGACGCCCGCGTCCGCAAGATCCTCGACGAGAGCTTCATCACCATCAAGGTCGACGTCGACGCGCGCCCCGATCTGGAGGAGCGCTACGGGGACTGGGGATGGCCCGCCACCATCCTCTTCTCCCCCGACGCGCAGGAGATCGCGAAGTACAAGGGATACATCGCGCCGGACGATCTCGTGCGCTTGCTCGAGGAGGCCGTCCGCGCGAGCCGAGAGCGAAAGGACGGCGCCGACGCCCACGAGGTCACACGCCTGAAGCTCTCAGCCGACGCGGTCGCCTATGCAGCACGGGACACGCAGGCACGACTGGACTCTTACTGGGATGACGAAGAGGGCGGGTGGGGTCGCATGCAGAAGGCCCCCATCGGCGGAAACAATGCGTGGCTCCTCTCACTCGCGCGCGGCGGAGATGCGGAGGCGCGGAAGAAGGCGGAGCTCACGCTCCACAAGCAGGCGAAGATCATCGACCCCGTCTGGGGTGGCATCTACCAGTACTCCGCGGCGAGCGACTGGGACCATCCTCACTTCGAGAAGCTTGCCACGTTCCAGGGGCCAGCGATCGAGAACTACGCAGACGCATTCGCGCTCACGGGAGATGCATTCTACAAGGACCGCGCGCTCCTCGTTCGTCGCTACGTCCGCGAGCACCTCACCGACAAGAGCGGCGGCTTCTACACGACGCAGGACGCAGACCTCAACGCGCACGACCGGACTCGCCCGTTCCTCAGCGGCCACGACTTCTACGCGAAGAGCGACCCGAAGCGCCGCGCCCTCGGGGAGCCGCGCGTGGACACACACATCTATGCACGCGAGAACGGGCTCCTCATCAGCGCGCACGCGGCGCTCTACGAGGCCACCAAGGATCCGTCCGCGCTCGCCGCTGCTGTGACCGCCGCAAACGCCGTGTACGCGACGCACGCGACGTCGTCGGGCGCCGTGGCCCACGACGCGGAGCCAAAGGCCAAGGTACTCTTCCTGGCGGACAACGCCGCGTTCGGGCTGGCCTGCGCCCGCCTCTACGGGGCCACGAAGGATCCCGTGCATCTGGAGCGCGCCCGCAAGATCGCGGCGTTCATCGAGTCGGAGCTCGCGGCGCCCGACGCTGGAACGGACAGGGCACGCGGGCTCTTCGCGAGCACGAAGGATCCCGATGCATCCGGCGTCTTCGCCACACGTCGCCTCCCGTTCGAGCACGAGGTCGTCGCGCTGCGCTTCTTCGCTCGCCTCGCAGCGCACGATCCCGCGTGGGCCGCGACGCACGCCTGCTTCGTGGCCGACGTGATGAGCGCCGTGACCACGCCCGAGGACATCCACGGCCAGGGACGCTGGCTGGGCGACTACCTGCTCGCCGAATCCGAGACACGCGCCCTGCGCTCGCGCTGCCACTGACCCCACGTGCCACTCCGCATACGTATTGTTCGACGCGGCGAAAATCTCGGCTAAGAGACACGGCGTGACCGAGAAGACCATCCATTTCCGAAGCCTGGGCTGCCCGAAGAACCGGGTCGACTCCGAGGTCATGCTCGGGGTCGCGAAGAAGCACGGCTACGCGATCACCGAGGCCGAGGACGCCCAGGTGATCGTGGTGAACACGTGCGGCTTCATCGGCGAGGCCAAGAAGGAGTCCATCGACACCATCTTCGAGCTTGCGGAGCTGAAGAAGAACGGCGCGTGCGAGAAGCTCGTCGTCACGGGCTGCCTGTCGCAGCGCTACCCGAACGAGCTGTCCGCGCAGATGGCGGAGGTGGACCATTTCCTCGGCTCTTCCGACATGCTGAAGCTCGGCGACGTGCTCGACGGCAAGGCGGATCGCATGCTCGTGGGCAACCCGGCGGACTGGGTCGTGCGCGCGACCGACCCGCGCGTCCTCAGCCAGAACCAGTTCTTCGCGTACGTGAAGATCGCCGAAGGCTGCAACCGATCGTGTGCATTCTGCACCATTCCTGAGTTTCGCGGGAAGCAGCGCTCGCGTCCGGCGGACGACATCGCGAAGGAGGTGCGGAACCTGGCGCAGCAGGGCGTCCGCGAGGTGAACCTCATCTCGCAAGACACCGTGAGCTACGGCCGCGACCTCGAAAAGGCGGAGCGCACCGCCCTTGCGGAGCTCGTACGCAAGGTCGCAGACACGAAGGGCATCGACTGGGTGCGCCTCTTCTATCTCTATCCCGAAAACATCGACGAGGCGCTCCTCGAGCTGCTCGCCAACCACCCGCGCGTGGTGCCCTACGTGGACATGCCGCTCCAGCACGCGTCCGACGCGATGCTCAAGCGCATGCGCCGCGGACACGGAAAAAACAGGCAGATGCGCGTGGTCGAGACCATGCGCGAGAAGATCCCGAACCTCACGTTTCGCACGGCGTTCATCGTCGGCCACCCGGGCGAGACCGACGCAGAGTTCCAGGAGCTCTGCGACTTCGTGGAGTGGGCGCAGTTCGAGCACGTCGGCGTGTTCCGCTACTCTGACGAGGAGAGCGCAAAGTCGTACAAGCTCGAGGACAAGGTCCCCGAGAAGATCATCGGCAAGCGCCACCGCACGCTGATGCAGCTACAGCGCAAGATCGCCCGCAAGAAGAACAAGGCGAAGGTCGGGCAAGAGCTCATGGTCCTGGTGGAAGGTCCGAGCGAGGAGCACGAGTTCGTGATGCAGGGTCGCCACGCCGGCCAGGCCCCCGACGTCGACGGACAGGTCTATCTCTCCGGCGCGGAGGTGCACGCGGGAGAGATGCGGCGCGTCCGGATCGATCAGGCGAGCGACTACGATCTCGTGGGAGAAGTGATCGACAACGGCGCCACCCTCATGGCCCGCCCGGCCCCGAAGAAGAAAGTAAGCCTTCGGGTCATCTGAGGAGGGACGAGGAACTTCGACCTCGCGACTGCGACTTCGACTTCGACGACGACTTCGACCTCGCGACTGCGACTTCGACGACGACCTCGCGACTTCGACGACGACCTCGCGACTTCGACGACGACTTCGACTTCGACGACGACTTCGCGACTTCGACGACGACTTCGACTTCGACGACGACGACGACGACGACTTCGACGACGACTTCGCGACTTCGACGACGACTTCGACTTCGACGACGACTTCGACCTACTTCGCTGCTGGGACTGTGATGTCGATCGACGGGGAGCGGGTGTCTCCCGTCTCCTGGGTGATCTCGATCACGTCCCTGGGCGCGGCGGTGACGTCCATGTCCCAGGTGCCCGCTTCGTCGGCTTGCGTACCCGTCACGCGCTCGCTGCGCGGGATGGCTGGGTTCTGGTTGAAGGCGATCAGAAGGGCGTTCGGCGTGGCGCTCTGGACACCGTGGAGATGGACCTTGCCGGGGATGGTGCTGGCCGTGATCGAGGGCTCCGTTGGGGGCGGGAGCGGCAGGGTCGGGGTCGTACAGGACGCAAGGAACGCCAGCACGACACCGAGCAAGCCCGCACGGCCAGCACGCAGCCCGTCGGGGCTTCGTCGGCTCGACACCGATGGCCGCGTCCTTTCCACAGCCAACAGCGTAGCACATTTCGGGCCAATACCCGCGCGCTTTCGCTGCCGATCGGGGTTCGAGCTTGCCGCCAACCTAGTTGTCTTCGCATCACCCACGGTGCCACCTCCCATTCCCTTTGCACTGGGCGGGTCTTTCGAGAGAAAAGGGGTTGGCCCCTCCTCGAGGAGCCTCCTCGCGAATTGATGTCCTTCCGCGCGCGTTTTCTTCGCATGTCCCCTCACACGAGGCCGCTCTTCGCGTTCGCGCTGCTCGGGCTCGTGTGGGCGTGGCGCGGCGCGCCTGATGGCACGGCCCCCAGCCGCGGCGCTGCCCTCGCCGAGCTCCTCTCGCGGGCTGGCCTGGCGACGAGCGCGGAGGATGTCGTGTGGCTCGACGAGCCCGGCGGGCCGCTGGGTTCCCTGAGCGCCAGGACCCGCGCGCTCGTGCGTGCACGCGCCCCGAAGGAGACCTTCGACCTCTACCTGGTGCAGACGCGGCTCTCCCCCGAAGGCGCACTGCTGGGGATTGGCGGCGTCTACGATCTGACGCGCACGACGGGCGTCGACGAGGAGCGCCCGATCGTGCACGGCGACAGGGCCGCGTACGTGACGTCGATCGACGGAGCTCCGAACGCGGTGCACGTGCTCTCGCTCTCGGGCCGCGCGAAGCCCACCGACTTCACGTCACTGCAGCGCGCGCAGTTCGCGATCGCCAATGCACAGAGCACGGGCCAGCAGAGCGGCGTCAGGCACGACGTGTACACGCTCGAGCGCGCTCCGTCCCACGTCGACCTCTCCTGGACCGACGGCGAGGCGCTCGTGGTGGACGCCGACGATCAGCACGTGACCGTGGACGCGACGAATGCGCTCGTCATGCCACAGCGCGGAGACGCGGTGCTCCGCGCGGCCCCGGAGCAAGGGGCGGCCAGACCCGCTTCGCTCGTTCCGTGGACGGTCGATCGCGTGCGCGCGATCCCTTGGTTCGGCGAAGAGAAGATGCAGTGGGTGAAGGCGATCGCCTTCAAGGCGCTCGAGGTCGTGACCGACGCGAAGTCGCGCGTGTCGCAGGACACCGGCGCCGAAGAGGCGGCCACCGACATGAACGCGCTGAAGAGCGGCGGAGGCACCATCACGTTCACCGATCCCGAGATCGGCTGGCCGCCCGCGCCCATGAAGCCCACCATCACCCCTGCGCTCCCGGGCGAGGGCGAGTGGATCGGGCTCGACAAGGATCCCTTCATCACGCAGACGCCTGGCGCGCCTCCCTGGTTCCTCACGTCGTACATCCGCACGGATCCGATGCGCGTCGCGACGCGCATCTACGTGACCATCTGGGATCCGCGTCAGATCGCCCTCCACATGGAAGCTGGCACCGTGGAGCCCGTCGGCGCCGCGGGCGAGGCGGGCCCCGGCGTCATCCCGCGCACCCCTGAGATCATGCGGCGCGTGGTCGCTGGCTTCAACGGCGGCTTCCAGGCATTGCACGGCGAGTTCGGCATGCAAGCGAACGGCATCGAGTACCTTCCGCCAAAGCCCTACGCCGCCACTGTGATCGAGATGAAGGACGGCTCCACGGCGTTTGGCGCATGGCCGAAGGCGGCCGAGGTCCCGGACGAGATCCTCTCGTACCGACAGAACCTCACGGCGCTGGTACAGAACGACAAGTTCAATCCGTGGGGGCGCGCGTGGTGGGGCGGCACGCCCATCGGCTGGTACGACAACATCCACACCACGCGCAGCGGCGTCTGTCTCACGAAGGAGAACTACGTCGGCTACTTCTACGGCATCGACATCGCGCCGAACGTCCTCGCCGACGGCATGCTTGCGGCGCGCTGCGCTTTCGGTGTGCACCTGGACATGAACCCCGGTCTCGCCGGCTTCGAGTTCTACAACGTGCAGCCGCGGAGCTCGTTCGTGCCCCTTGGTCGCCCGCTGCAATCGGAGTGGGAGTACGAGGGCACCATCAAGGAGCTCCCCGAGTTCCTGTTCCGCGCACGCCGCATGATGAAGAGCATGCAGCACCAGAACTTCCCGCAGTACATCCATCGCGACGGGCGCGACTTCTTCTACCTGACCGCGCGCTACGTGCTGCCTGGAGCGGACGTTCCCTCGCCTTCGCCACATGGGCCGGACGAGGGTAAATTCCGGGTGAAGGGACTGCCGCAGCACGGCTTCCCGTACGCGCTCGCGATCGCGGAGTCGCGGATTGCCTCTGCGCCGGACGTGCGTGTTCGGGTCATCCGCGTGGACCCACGCGCCGTGACGGCGAAGCGAAAGGAGGACACGCAAGGCAAGCCTGTCGTCCTCACCGTGGGTCGCACGCCGCAGAAGGAAGCCGCGCGCGCGGACGGCGACCTTGGTCTCTTCCACACAGGCCATGTGTTCATCGTCGGCAAGCAGAGCGCGCCGCCAGAGGGTGCGTTGCTGATCGCGCGCGGCACCTCCGAGACGGGTGACGGCACATCACGAGCGCAGGCGGCCGTCGGCGTGGGCGACGAGGACGGCATGCTCCAGTGGGTCGAGCTTGCACCCGGTGTGACCGCAACAGCCGCGAGCGCGCACGCCATGGGCGAGCTGCTCACGTCGCTCGGGTGCACGTCGCGCATGTGGCTGCTCGCTGGCACGCGCGCAGCGCTCGGCGGAACGCTCGACAGCGCGGGGCAAACGTTCGCGCCGCCAACGCCAGAGGCGGTCCTCGTTCGCGCAGATGCGCCCGGCGCGCATCCCTACTTCACGGACACGCCGATCGTCGGCCAGGACGTGTGGCAGCCGCTGCAGAGCCTGCGCGTGCGCTACTTCAAGAAGCCAGGAGCCGCGGGCAGCGCAGCGCCCGATGGCGGCGCGCCCGCACCGGGGGGAACCACTGCGCCTGCACCCGCGCCCGCCCCCGCGCCCATCCCGACTGGCCCTGCGCCGGCCGCACCTGGCGGCACGCAAGGACGTCATGGTGGGCCGGGCGGAGGACATTGACGCGGTGCGCACCCAAGAATCTCGTCGAAACAAGCTCAATTATCTCGCCAAGTCGTCCTTGCAGCGGTAGAAACCGACGCGCGATTTGGGGTGTTTTTTGTGGCGTGCGCCTCCACCACGCGTTTGCGACGGTCCGCGATTTCCGGTTCCCGGAGAACGTCTCCGGCGCGTAACCGGTGGAAAATTGGGGTGCGGGTGCAACAAAAAGCGCTATGGGGCGTATCATGCAGCTTCAGGAGTCACGGATGTCTGACGATAACAAGGGATCGGACCTCGATATCTTCGAGGGCCTCGGCAAGAAAAGCGGAAAAATTCCCTCCGCCGCGCCAGCTGCACCCCCTCCGCCACCTGCCTCCAGGTCGAGCGCCGCGATGCCAGCAGCACGCCCATCTGCGCCCCCTGCCCCCCCTGCCGCGCCCACTGCGCCGTCAGGCCTGAACTCCCCCGTGAGCTCTCCCATGATGGGGCACAGCGCGCCGTCCGCGCCCACCGCCGTTTCCGCGGCTCCTGTCGCGCCCACCGCGCCCACCGCGAGCAGGCCGCCGCCGCCGCCGTCCGGCATGATGAAGGCCGCCGCGCCCGTCGCTGCGCCCACTGGCAGCAAGCCGCCCCCGCCTCCAGGTCGTTCGTCACTGCCCAAGCTCGAGGCCGCGCCGCTTGCAGCTGTCACGAAGCCCGCTCCCACCGGCCCCACCTTCCCCAGCTTCCCCGCCAACGCCAAGGGCGCCAATGGGTCGCTGGACATGGACTGGGATGACGAGAACGAAGAGACGCACGTCTTCGATCGCGAGAGCAGCAAAGCAAACGCGACGCTCGAAGCGGACCTCATCGAGGAGCCGAAGGACCTGATGCCGAAGGTCCTCCCGAGCGCGAAGAAGACGCTGCTCGGCATGAACGGCATGGCAGCGGTTCCGCCGCCCCCGCCGGCTTCCGGTGGAATGCGTGCCGCCTCTGCGCCGCCGCCCCCGCCCCCGCCAGGCCCGAACAGCCAGCGCCACATGCTGTCGCAGCCGCCAGTGCCCCCGCCGCCGCCCGGCTCCATGGGTGGCATTCCTGCAGCGCCACAGACGCAGCGCCTGGACGAGATCCAGCAGCCGTCGACGCAGCCGCTCCAGATGCCGAATTCTCAGCGCATTCCGTCCGCGCCGCCGCCGGCCGCGGGTATGCCGCCGTACGGCTCCGTGCCTCCGATGCAAGCTGCGGCGCCCATCTCCATGGCGCCGGCTCCGTCACACGCGCCGCCGAGCATGGGGCGTCAGATGGAAGCCACGCAGATGGTTCGTCCCCAGGGTGAGGGCGGCAAGACCGGCCTCCTCGTGGGCGTCGGTCTCATCGCGCTCGCCGCGGTCGCAGGCTTCGCCGTCTACATGGCGATCCCCAAGACCGGCCGCATCGTCGTCAATGCCGCGGATGCCAAGGGCACTGCTGTCGACCAGGTCGACGTCTACCTCGACGGCAAGAAGCAGTGCGACACCACGCCGTGCACGATCGATCAGGTCACCGCGGGCGAACATGTCGTCAAGGTCGGCTCGAGCGGCTACGAAGCAGCGATGAAGACCGTGGTGGTCGAGTCGCGCAAGTCACAGGGGATCGACTTCGCTCTCGTCAGCGGATCGACCAAGGCGGGCACTGGCGTGAAGGCCTCGGGCAGCCAGCCGAGCGTCCGCCTCTATGTGGACGGTCGCGAGCTCGGACCGCTCCCGCAAGAGGTCCGTGATCTCACGCCCGGTGAGCACAAGATCCGCCTCGCCGGCTCGGAGCGCTACTCTCCCATCGAGCGCACCGTCACGGTCTCCAAGGACGAGGTCGTCGACCTTGGCAACCAGAGCCTCCGCGTCCTCAAGGGCAAGGTCACCGTGCAGCTCGGTACGCCGGGCGCGAAGGTGTTCATCGTCACCGGCACGGAACGTCACGAGGTCACGCCGATCCCGATCGCCCTGGAGATCGACACGGCGAAGCCGGCACGGCTCGAGGCGACCAAGGTCGGCTTCAACGATTACTCGCTCCCCGTCACGTTCGATGACGGCCAGGCCGAGAAGCAGATCACCATCACGATGGATCCGAAGGGCGCTGCGCCTGCAACCGCCGCCTGGGTGCCGCCTTCGCAGCCTGCTTCGCAGCCCACACAGCCCGCTCAGCCCAAGGAGCCCAAGGAGCCGGTCACCACGGCGCCCGCGCAGCCGACCCAGCCCACACAGCCCGCCAACACCGGCGCGACGCAGGGTGGTGACGCGTTCCTCACGCTGAACTCCCTTCCTGCATCCACGGTCCTCGTGGACGGCAAGCCCGTGGGTCAGACGCCGAAGGTGAAGTTCTCGGTCTCGGCCGGCACGCACACCGTCACGTTCGTGAACTCGGAGCAGCAGCTGAAGAAGACCATGCAGGTCACCGTCGGCGCGGGCGAGACCAAGCCGGTCATCGCCAAGCTCCGCGAATAGGACCATGACCAGCGGCGTCCCCGGCAGTGGGGCAGGCAGCGGCGGCGCGGGCGGCACAGGCGCGACCAAGGTGAGAAAAGTGGGGAGCATGCTCATCGTCGACGATGAGCCCCACCTCCGCGACATGTTGCGCATCCTGTTCCGGCGCGAAGGGTACGACGTCACGGTCGCGCCAGGATTCGCGGCTGGCAAGGACGCGGTCAAGAACGCTCCCACACCCTACGGCGTTGTCCTGACGGACCTCATGATGCCGGACGGGTCAGGGCTCGACCTGCTGTCGGTCGCGCGCCAGCGCAGCAACGAGACCGAGGTCATCGTGATGACCGCGCATGGAGGCGTGGAGACGGCGATCGAAGCGATGAAGCGCGGCGCGTACGACTTCGTCGAGAAGCCCGTCGCGAACGAAGAGCTCCGCGCTCTGGTTGACAAGGCCTTCGAGAAGCGCGGCATCGTGCTCGAGAACGTCAAGCTCCGCGCGCAGGCCCAGCGCCAGAACCCGCGCGATCTGCTCGGCCACTCGGAGCCGATGCGTCGCATCGTGGAGCTCGTCCAGCGTCTCGCAGCATCCAAGGCCACCGTGCTCATCACTGGCGAGAGCGGGACGGGCAAGGAGCGCGTCGCGAAGGCAATCCACGATGCATCGGATCGGCGCGACAAGCCCTGGCGCGTGATCAACTGCGGCGCGATCCCGGAGGCCCTCATCGAGAGCGAGCTCTTCGGTCACGAGAAGGGTTCCTTCACCGGCGCCTCGCATCGCAGCATGGGCATCTTCCGGGAGGCGGACGGCGGCACGGTTCTCCTGGACGAGGTCGGCGAGCTCCCCACGCCCATGCAGGTCAAGCTCCTGCGCGTGCTCCAGGAGCGGAAGATCCGCGGTATCGGCGAGACGAACGAGGGATCGGTCGACGTGCGCATCCTGGCCGCGACAAACCGCAACGTCGAGGACGACGTGAAGAGCGGCAAGTTCCGGCAGGATCTCTACTACCGCCTGAACGTCATTCGCATCGAGGTTCCACCGCTGCGCGATCGGCGCGAAGACATCGCGGAGCTCACGACTCACTTCCTCACCCGCTGCTGCCACGAACACGGCAAAGAGATTCGCGGGCTCACCGCGGATGCTCGACGCGCGCTCGATGGGTACGGGTTCCCCGGCAACGTGCGCGAGCTCGAGAACATCGTGGAACGCGCAGTCGCGTTGTCCTCGAGCCCAGTGCTCGATCTCGGCGATCTTCCATCCGAGGTGAGCGGCAAGGCCAGCCAGCCCACGCCATCGCTCGTCTCGCTACCAGAAGAGGGCCTGCGCCTCGACGAAGTGCTCACGGAGGTGGAGCGCCGCCTCGTGCTCCAGGCCCTCGAACGCACCGGCGGTGTCCGCACGGCGGCGGCCAAGCTCCTGGGCGTGAGCTTCCGGAGCCTGCGGTACCGGCTACAGAAGCTCTCTCTTGGAGGCGATGACGACACGCCGAGCGAGTCGATCCCACCCGCGAGCGGGTCCCAGATGGATCAACCGCACGATCTTGGACTCGACCCCAGTGATGACGGGTCCCCCAGCAGCGGCAGCGGCGGGGACAGCAGGGGCAAGTAACCGCGCGGCCAGCATTACACGAGACGAGGAGCGCCGTTGTGCGCTAGGTATAGTGCCGTGGTCTTAGGCACGGGCAGGACGCGTAGAGCTGGCGAGGCCGGGCTCACCGTCGCGGAGTTGATGAACTTCGTCGCGATCGCGGCGATCCTCGCAGGGCTGGGCATGTACGGCATGTCCAGGTACATCCGTCGCACCAGGACCGCGGAGGCCACACGCTCGGTCACCAAGATCGCTGCGGGCGCATCGGCCTATTACAATCAATCCGACGAGAGCCAGCCGAAGGGAACGGACCCGAAGGCCGCGCGCGCCACGCGACATTTCCCGCCCTCCTCGCGCGACAGCGTGCCCGCGGAGCTCATCAACATCCGCGGCAAGCAGTATCAGTCGAACAGCGGCGACTGGGCCGTCTCTCCATGGCGTGAGATGAGCTTCCAGATCTCGCCGAGCCCCCAGTTCTACGCGTACTCGTTCAAGTCGGATGGCGCGGGGACAACCGCGCGCGCGCAGGCTGTGGCGCACGGCGACCTCGACGGCGACGGACATCTCTCCACGTTCTCCTCTCAGGTCGCCCCCGATGACGATCTGGAGGCGAAGGTCTCGCCCAACCTCGAGCGCATCGATCCAGAGGAGTGATGGCCCGACGACTGATCTCCGGAGGAGTGATCTCCGGAAGAGGCATGGGCCAGCGCGGGCTCTCGATGATCGAGACGGCAATCGCGATCTCGATCGCGGGCATCCTCTTGTGCATCGCGATCCCCGCCTTTGTGCGCAACCTGCACGCGAGCTCCTTCGCGGAGGTCACCGAGGGCCTCGGGCGTCTGTCCGAGCAC
>JBBRNJ010000135.1:0-12378 GCA_038230375.1 Polyangiales bacterium
ATCCCGCGCATCCGCTCGACGGCCGCGGCGACCTGACGGGCCAGCGCTTCGCTGACATGCGGCGCCCGCAGCCGCACGATCTCCACCTCGCGCTCGAAGCCCGGATGCTCGACCCAGTGATATAGGCAACGACGCTTGAGCGCGTCGTGCACATCGCGCGTGCGGTTCGATGTGAGCACCACGATGGGCGGGACCTCGGCCCTGAAGGTGCCGATCTCCGGAATGGTGACGGCGTAGTCGGAGAGGGTGACGGAGTCCGGCAACGTGGGGATGGTCGTGTAGTAGGGCGTCGTGGGGTCGCCCACGCACGGATCGTGGCCCGCGGCCGCGGCGGCGTTCGACCAGCTGCGCTGCACCATGTACTTCATGTCCGACGGGACCCAGTAGGTGGAGTCCGCCATCGAGCACATGTCGGCGGTCTCGCCGCCGGTCACCAGCGACCACGCGATGTGCGCGTCGTCTGGCTGCGAGTATCCCGGCGTCTTGTTGAATGGGTCGGTCGCAGCCTCCACCGCCTCGTGCGCGGCGGCCACGGTGATCTGCTGCAGATCGGTGATCGTCTTGCCATCGAACCCGGGGCACGCACAGACGATCGCGTAGGCCGCGGTCACGCCGCCTGTCGTGTAGTCGCTGTGGTAGCCGTCGTAGTCGGTGCAGCACTTCGCGCCGGTGCCGTCGTCCATGAGCGTGCCCTTGGGCACGAACAGCGTGTAGATCGTGCTCGCGTCGAGCGGGGCCTGCGCCTTCAGGATCGCCTTCGCCTGCGTGTCCGTCAGCGACGCGGGCGCGGAGACCGTGAGGTGAATGGGCGCGGAGACCGTGAGAGCGCCGACGCCATACTCCATCGTGGTCGACGACCATGCCACGGACTTGGCGAATGCAGGCAGGAACGCCTCGATCTCCGTGCGGTTCGCGTCGTTGTCGTAGGTCAGCGCGGTCACCTTGGGCGCCACCAGGACCGCCGTCGCGGCCTTGCTGCCAAGGAGCAGCTGCGGCATTCCCTTGCCAAGATCCACGGCATCCGCAGGACCGCTCATGCCGCCACCACCAACGGGACCGCCGCTGTCCTTGTCCGTGGCAAGGCCGCCGTCGTTCGCGCCCGCTCCGCCGTCGGTGTCTCCACCGCCGCCAGGGTCTCCGCCCTGCGTCGCGGTGGAGCTGCATGCGATCGCAACCAGACCCATCAGAACCAGACCAAGGCTACGGCGCATCATGGAGTGTACTTCAGAACGTCGCAGACGCTCCCAGGAGTCCGCCGCCGGGCAACGGTGATCCTGAAAGCCGGAGGTTTCCAGGTAGAGGTCGGTGGAACGTATATGGAACGACAAACCCGATGAGCGAGCCCATCCCCGCGCCCACAAGCACGTCGGACATGTAGTGCTTGTCAGCGGCCATCCGCATGTAGCCCGTGGTGGCCCCCAAGAGCAAGCCGGAGCCAAAAATGAGCGGAGCGATCGAGTATCCGCGCAGCTCAGCGATGGTCCCGGCGGACACCGCGAGCGCGAAGGTGGCGGACGTGTGGAGTGAATAGAACGAGACACGGGACTCCGCGCTCTGCGGCCCCTGTCTGGCGTCGGCGTCTGCGAAGTGCAAGTACGGGCGCTCGCGCGGCACCAAGAACTTCACCACCTGGTTCAGGTCCATGGATAGGAGCGTGGCCTCGGCCGTGAGCAGCAGATCGACAGGTGTATTCTGCAATGATCCGTCGTCCCGCTGCGCAGCCAGCGCGAGGAGGGTGATCGCGGAGAGGGGGGCCACGCCGTAGCCAAGGACGTTGCTCGTGACGTCCGCTGGCGCGTTGTCGCGGCGGGCGAACGCCTGCCGGAAGTAGGCGTCGAAGCCGTTCAGGTGGTCGGAGCCATTGGAGCCGATCTCGCAGATGACGCACGCGTGCGGGACAAGATCCTGTTTGCCCGCTTCGCTGCCGATGAGCCAGCCAGCCGCGGCGATCGTGACCGGGAGATCGATCGCGAGCGAATAGCGAAGCTCGTTCGACGTGCGGACGGGTCGGCGTTCTGCCTCTGGAGCCGGGGCGGCTGTGACGGCCGCTGTTTCGGCCTGCGGGTCTGCGTGGGCCTGGCACGTGGCCGTCAGGGCCACGGCGATCACGAGCGCGGCGACGCTTTTCGATGCCCATCGATGCTTGAAAGCGCCCACGCATCGGCGAATACCACGCGCCCTGCCCAGCGTCATGGATTTGCGGCTTGACGCGGCGACCGTTCGAAGCGACGTTTTCAGCCAACGGGGGAGGGCAGTCTTGAAGGCGAAGAACAAGCACGATCACAGGCCGACCGCGGCGAGCCTCACCCACTTCCGCTCGCTTCTGTCGAACCACATGGCGAAGAAAGGCCTGCGGTCGACGGACCAGCGCAAGCTGATCGTGGAGACGTTCTTCAAGTCAGCCAACCACGTCAGCATCGAGGAGCTGCTCGCCGGCGTGCGCGCGGAGGACCCGAAGGTCGGCTACGCCACCGTCTATCGCACGCTGAAGCTCCTCACGGAGTGCGGCGTGGCGTTCGAGCGCAGGTTCGGCGACGGCCTCACCCGCTACGAGCTCGCGGACGAGGAGTCGCACCACGACCACCTCATCTGCGTCGAGTGCCAGAGCATCATCGAGTTCGAGGAGCCGCGTATCGAACGCATCCAGGAAGAGGTCGCGGACCAGCACGGCTTCCGCCTCCTCAGCCACAAGCACGAGATGTACGGAGTCTGCGCAAGCTGCCAGGCAAAGGTCCACCGCGCCTCCGGCACGCGTTAGAGCTAGGCGCCCGACACGTCGATCACGCGCAGGTCGGTGACCACCACGTTCACGGCCACGTCGTGCGGCCCCTTCGGGACCTCCATCACCAGCTGGTAGTCGAACGCGACCGCGATCGCGATCGCTGGCGGACAGAAGCGTGGCAGCGTGCGGTCGTAGTATCCAGCGCCGTAGCCGATGCGATGCCCGATCGGGTCCACGCCGATCGCCGGCACCACGATCACGTCGAGCGCGCGCGCCTCCTCCGCGTCCGGATGCGGCTCGCAGAAGCCCATGCCACGCTCCTCCAGCGCGGGAGGGTGACTGGCGAAACGAAACGTCATCACCCGCGTGTCCTGATCGATGGTGGGATACGCAAGGCGAACGCCGCGCGCCCCAAGCGCATCCCCGAGCGGGCGCAGGTCGACTTCGCGCTTCTCCTCGATGGGCCAGAACAGCGCCATGCTCTTTGCCCGAATGATCTCCTCGCGCGCGAGCAGCGCCGCGATGATCTTCTCCGAGCGTTGCCGACATGCCTCGACGGTGGACGTGCGACGCAGCGCACGCAGGCGCTTTCGCAGCTCCGCCTTCACCTTGTGCGCGAGCACGCTCTCGGCGGTCGGCTCCTGATCCGCGCCATCGCGGTCGCTGGTCATGTGCGCGCTGCCCGCGCGACTGCCTTCTTCTTGCTCTTCTTCTCCGGAGCAAGCAGGTTCTGGACGACGAGCTCGCTGGTGGGGCCGCGACGCTTGGTGTTGGAATTGATGGAGCGCCGGGCGAGGACGGTGGTGTGTTTGAAGCGCGCGTACAGCGCTTGCGTCTCGATCGTATCGGCGTTGGACAGGACAGCGCCGACGCCGTCGCTTCGGAGCTTCACCATGGCGTCCACGAGGCGCCTCTGATCCTTCTCGCTGAAGCCACCGCTCGCGTAGGACGTGAAATTGGCGGTCTTCGAGACGGGCACGTAGGGCGGGTCGAAGTAGACGAAGTCCTGCGGACCAAGGCCAGGGAGCGCGGAGGCGAAGTCCCCGTGGCGAATGTCGCAGTGAGCGAGCGCCTTGGACGCGCGGAGGAGGTTTGGCTCGTCCTTGATCTTGGGGTTCAGCATGCGCCCGAACGGCACGTTGAACTCCCCCTTGGAGTTCACGCGCCAGAGGCCGTTGAAGCACGTCTTGTTGAGATAGATCAGGCGCGCGCCGCGATCGACATCGCTCATCTTCGACGTCTTCCACGCGCGCACTTCGTAGAACTGTTCCTTGTCGTAGACGAACTCACCCAGCTTCTTGAGGAGCGCGGACACCTCGCCCTTGATGGCGCGGTAGCAGGCCACGAGCTCCTCGTTCTGGTCGACCAGGATCGCGCGCTTGAACGGACGCGGCGTCTCCGACGCGAGCGCGAAGAAGACGGCCGCACCACCGGCGAACGGCTCCACATACGTCCGCATCTTCGCGGGAAGGAGCGGACGGAGTACTGGCACCAGCCACGATTTTCCGCCCGCCCACTTCACGATCGGCTTCACGTCCACCGCGCCACCTTACGCCACATGGCGCGACCTGACGAGCGTCAGATGGACTTTGGAATGGCCGCTCCGTTGCGGTGCGCGAGCACGTCCGAGACCGTCTTCTTTGCACCCACGGGGAGCGCGCCAAGGAGCTTCTCGACGATCTCCGTGACGCTTCCTCCACCCAGCACCGCGAGCGGGCCGACGTTTGCAGAGAGCTCCGCCGCAAGCTTCTGGTGGCCCAGCGTGGTGAGCGTGGAGATGAGCTCCGGCGCCAGCGCAGCCATCTGCTTCTCGAACGCCGCGACCTGCGCCTCGAGCGTCTTGCGACCCAGCTCCGCGCGACGCTCCAGCGCCTGCGCCTCCGCGTCCCGCTCGATGGTGAGCGCGCGCGCCTCCGCCTCCGCAGCGCCCACGCGCGTGACGCGCTCCACCTCGACCAGCGCCGCCGCGCGACGCTCCTCCAGGGCGGCACGCGCGCCTTCCACCTCGAGCGCCTTCGCGAGCGCCAGGATCTGCGCGTCGCCCACCTCGCGATCGACCTCGGCACGCAGCCGCTCCTCGGACAGGCGACGCTCCTCCTCGCGCCGCTTCGCATCGCTCACGATCGCCGCGCGCTGCGCGCCGTCCAGCAGCTTCTTCACGTCCGCGTCCAGGATGCGCACGTCCAGCACCTCCAGGTCGTAGACCCACATTCCGTTCTCCGTGAACGCGCGCCCGGGCCGTCGCGGCGGTCCTGCGCCCTCGCCTTCCACGTCGCGACGCTCTCCCAGGATCGCGGTGCGCAGCATCTCGGTCGCCTCGCGCTGGAACAGCTCGATGCTCGTGGTGCGCGACGCGGCGCGCAATATGGAGCCCGCGTGATCGCAGAGCAGACCCACGTAGTCCTTCACGTGGAACCAGCGTTGCTTGTCCTGGCCTTCGAACGACACGCGGTAGGACACGGAGATCTGCACCTCCACGTGATCGCGCGTGCGCACGGACAGCGTGTCGCTCACCTTGTTGCTCTCCACCTGCAAGAAGCACGTCTCCAGCGTGGTCTCGTCCGACTTCGGGCGACCCGTGGAAAGGCGAAGCACCGTCAGCTCCTCGTCAAAATCCAGGATGCGCGTCTCCGGTCCCTTCACGACCTCGCGCTTCGTCTTCCCGGTGACGAGCACCGCGAACCCGGGCGGCACGTTCACCGCCACGGCGCGCATCGGATCGTGCTGCGCAAGGCCGTAGAGCTTCACGCGCTCCGGGGAGAGCAGGCGCGGCACGATCTCCTCGCGCGTGGGATCGCACAGGTAGTTCGCGGGGCCCATGATCGTCGCGATGCGGCCCGTGGGGCGATCGCGCACGTAGAGCCCCTCCTTCTCCGCGATCGGAACGGGCAGCACCAGACCAATGACCTCCACGTTCTCGTCCGGAAAGAAGTAGCCGTCGCGATCGGCCAGGAACACGTCCGTGCCGGCCGCGTACGTCCCCGCGGGCAGCGCGTGGCCTTCCTCTGCCATGAGCTGCTTCGTCACGCGCACGTGCAGGCCGCCGGGGCGCGGGAAGCGCGTGGCCTTCCGCACGTAGCGCCAGCGTCCGGGCAGCACCTCGGCGGGGACCACCTCGAGGCCCGTCCGCGGCACGTAGAACGACACGTCCGCGCCGCGCACGACCAGCTCCGAGCCGATGGGATGCGGATCGTCGGGGACGCGGTCGTAGTAGCGCACGATCAGGTACTCGTCCTCGCGCAGGGGATGCCCGTCGATCACGCGCGCGCGCTGACCGGGCCACAACGGGAACGTCGTCGGCCCTGCCACGACGACCTTGCGACCCACGGCAAGGTCCACCGCCGTGTTGCCGCCACGAATGGGCCGCGCCTCCTTCCCTTCCACTACGGGGTTCTCGAGCACGATGTACTGCGAGGACGCAGCCGACACGAACGGGCTCACGCCGAAGCTGGGGTCGTCCGCGCGGACAGGGACGAAGCGGTTCTCGCGCAGCTCCACGATGCGCTCGGTGTTGGAGAGGCTGATCTTGGTGGGCCCGACGTAGAGGACAATGTCGCCCTTCGTCAGATCCTGGACGTAGGCGTACTCGGAAGGTGCAATGAGGATGTCTCGTTCACGTGCGTCGCGTTCTGTCATGCGGCGACAGTGAGCAGGCGCCGTGCCGACGCGAAATCGGCTTATTTTCAGCCACCCGGTGACGCGCGTGCTCCGTTGTGGAGCGATCTCGCGGTCCGTTTCTGCGCACGCCAAGACGGCAGGACCAGCGCTAGTGCGGTGGGCTGCCAGCGTCCGTCGGCTTGCGCAGGTCGTCGGGGAAGAACGCGCCCAGCCTCCGCGGCGACACCAGGAACACCGCGCGCGCGTTGCCGACCACGGCTGCGTAACCCTTTGGCGTCTTCGCGCCCAGCGTGAGGCGGAGCTTCGCATTGGCGCCGGCGTCGCTCGTGTACGTGAGCCCGAGCTCCAGTGTGGGGGTGCTCATCCCGTCGTCGGCCACGGGCTCGCCAAGGTGCAGCACGCGATCGAACGCGAGCGACTCGAGCTGCCCGAACGCCTCGCCCGACTCGTCGCCAGGTCGCAGCGTGATCGTGGTCCCGCCCTTCTTCACCTGGATCTCGCTGAGGGCGCCGGGCGGATGCGGAAGCTCCGTATCAATGTAGATTGCATGCATCAGATCGGACACCGACACGGGCACCACCGCGACCGCGGGATCGTCGTCGACGCGCGCGAAGATGCCGCCCTGCCCGGCGGAGCCCAGGGACAGCGTGTGGGTCGTGCTCCCGGCCTCGTCCTTGGTCCGGAACGACACCTTGCACGACGACGTCTTCGTCTTCCATGCGCCGCGATCTTCGTCCGCGACCCAGGCGTCGGCGCGCAGGCGCGTGAGGTTCTCGGCCAGGCCGTGGAGGCCAGGCTCGTCCACGGCGAAGCCTGGCGGAGCGAGCAGCACGAACGCGAGCGGGTTCTTCGGATCGCGCTCGAACACCTGCAGCGCGCCGCAGTCCAGCGTCACCTGGGAGATCTCCGACGCATCGATCGATTCGGGGAAGATGCGCGGCGCGCGAAGCAGCGTCCTGCGTGGAAGCAGCGCGGCCGTCAGCGTCTCGCTCGCGGAGAGCACGGCGCCGTCCATGAGCCGCCGGATGTGCGCGCGCCCGATCTCGATCTCCTCGTCGCCGACAGCCGTGCGCACGCGCACCTTGCCCAGTGCGGGCTCGTCGGTCGAGAAGCCGCGCACGAAGCTGGCGCCCTCCGCCTTGTCGATGATCGTGAGCAGGTGCCCCGCGACGCGCGCCTCGTCCGCGTCGAGCGCGCGGTCCTCGGGTGCGCGCATGTGGAAGCCGCTGCCCGTTCGCGCCAGCTCCACCGTCTTGTCGCCAGAGGTCAGGATCACGTCCTCGATCTCGTCGAAGCGATAGGTGAACGCGCCCTCGTCGACGTATGCATCTGGCGCCGCGGACAGGCGCTCCACGGCGCCCTTCGGCACGCACGCGCCGATCGGATCGGGTGCCTCGCGATAGAAGATCAGCTGCTCCGGATGACCCGGACACGCGCCGCCAACGCGGAAGATCCCCGCAGGCTTCTGTGCCTCCGTGGGCTTCATGGCCACGCGCAGCACGGGGTTCTCCGTCAGGCGCTTCGCTTCATCCGTGGGAAAATAGGCCTCGGAACGCAGGTCCGCGAGCGCGCCCCACATGCGATCGATCTTCGTACGCGACGCCCGCACGCCCAGCGGCTCGATCCTGAACGCGATGGGTGTCAGGCGCGTGAGCTTCCACGGCCCCGCCGGCGACGTCACCTCCACCCAGTCCAGCTGCAGTGAGAGGTACGGTACGACCGCGCGGCTCCGGTAGTGCTCGCCATGCGCAAGGAGCGCATCCGTCACCTCCTTGGAGATCACGACGGGCTCCTGGCCCTTCAGTCGGAAGTAGCTCGCCCCCTCGGGAGTCGGAGCGGCCGCGCCGACCTCGAAGTCGAACGTGATCGCGCCCATCATGACCTTGCCGCGCACGCGAGGCTTGTCCCACCCGCCCACGTCGGAGGACGACTTGCGGATGGGGCGCCCGTGCTCGAGCGAGATGAGCAGGCTCTCCACGCTGGCGTAGTCGGCCTGGTCTGGCCGCGGCTGCGTCATGGTCCACGTGCCCACGCCGCCATCGTCACCGTGCTTGTCGAGCGTCAGCGTTTCATCCGGAAAAACAAGCTCGAAACGCGTCACCTGATCGCGGCGCCACGCGGGAAAGAGATCGCCCTCGCGCGCGGTGCGCTCGATGTCGGTGACGTTGTTGCGATCGACGTACGCGTAGGTGAGGAGCGCCACCGCAAGCACTCCCGTCACCACGAGCGACGCGTGCTTTCTCACGTTCACGATTCCGCGTCCTTGTCCTTCGATGCTTCGGAGGAGGCGTCCTTCTTCTTTCGCTTCTTCGTATCCTTCGGTGCGGGGGCCCCGCTCGTCTTGGCCTTCTTGGTGCCGCCCTCGCCCTTCTTGCGCAGGTACAGGATGGTGCCGCCCAGGATGGCGATCGCGAGCGGCATGTAGATGAGCACGTAGCGGCGGACGTCGCTGATGCTCGCCTCGTCCATCTTCACGCCCAGCGAGAGGCTCTGACGCTCCGGGATGTCCAGCACCACGGGCTTCGCCGCAAGCCAGGAGACGACGCTGTCCAGGAAGAGCGCGGCGCCACGATCGGCCAGCGTCTCGCGCCAGTTCTGTCCCACGAAGAAGCTCGCGCTGGCCATCACGATCATGCGGGGACCGTGCGGCGCGTTTGCGGTGAGCTTGGGTCGCTCGCTCGCCATGGCGAGGATCACGGGGCCCGGCACGTCCGTCCCCTTCCTCTCCGGTGGGCCGCTCCAGCTCGCCGCGCCGGAGACGTCGGTCACACCGAATGCCTGATCGGTCGTCGCGAGCAGATCGAGCGCGGATGCTGCGCCGGGCTCGCTCGAGTGCCGGAGCGCGCGCGCAAACTTCACCTTCACGCGCGGCGTGGTCTTCTGCCCGTCCTCGGACGGAAGCAAGCCGCTGGTGACCGCGTGTGGCCGCACCTCCGCGTAGAAGCCAAGGCCCTCGCCCTCGATCACTCTCTTCGGATCGCGCTCCACGGCGAGCGCGTCTTCCAGCTTCACGCCGAACGGCGAGAGGACGCTGTCGAGGCCTGCGGACTGCATGCCCGTGGGCGAGTCCCCGGTGATGGGCGAGACACCCACGAGCACGTTGCCGCCGGACATCGCGAACGTGCGGAGCGCCTCTGCCTCCTCCTTCTTCCACGGGCCGCGCGGACCAGCGACCACGGCGACGTCGCACCCTTCCCACACGCGCTCGGCGCCGGGCGCGGTCGTGTCCACCGGATGCACCGTGTAGTTGTCCTTCTCGAGCAGCGTGCGCAGCTGCCCGAGCCCGCGGTCGGTGCCGTCGTCCAGGGACATCTCGCCGTGGCCAACGGAGAAGCAGAGCACGGACTTCTGCCCGCCGAGCACGTTGCGAATGGCGCCGGTGACGGCCTCTTCTTCGCGCGGCTTTGCGCGGCCTTCGCTGGTGCCGCTCACCTCGAAGAGATCGCTCGCAGTGACGAACCAGTGCTTGTCCTCGCGCGCGACCACGATGACAGCGTCGGCGACCAGGCGCCCATCCTCCGTGCGACCTGCCTCGATGTGGAAGCGGCGCTTCACGTCCTCGAACTTGGCGGTGTCGCGATCGGGATCAATGTATTTTACATCCAGTTTGTCGGTCTCTGCGCGGTAGGAGACCAGCAGCTGCTTCACGCTCTCACCGAGCGGATCGCCGGGGCCCATCAGCACCCACACCTCCATCGTGCCGGGCAATGAATGCAGCGTCTCGATCGTGGGCCGCGAGAGCGAGTAGCGCTTGTTCTCCGTCATGTCCCAGCGCGAAAAATGGCGCGCGCCGATGATGTTGGCGGTCACCATCGCGACGAACGCAAAGACCACGCTGAGCAGCTTGCCGGCCTGCCCCGGACCCAGGAAGCGTCTCACGCGTCACCCCAGCGCCAGGAGTCCACCACGCGTGTGGTGCAGAAGAGCGAGAGCGCGACGATGCTTCCGTAGAAGACCAGGCGGCGCGAGTCGATGATGCCGCTGCCGAAGTCGTTCATGTGCGCCCAGACGGAGACGTGCGCGCAGACGTCGTGGAGGGTCTGCCCCTCGTGCGTGACGAACTCGCCCACGCCCAGGATGAAGAGGCCCATGATGCAGAGCGCGGTGAGGATCAGCGCCAGGAACTGGCTCTTCGTGAGCGCGCTCATGAGGAGCCCCAGCGACAGGTACCCCGCGCCAACGCAGAACACGCCCAGATATGCGGCAGACGCGACGTGCCAGTCGATGGGGCCTGTGCGATTCAGGATGACGAGATAGAGCACCGTGGGCGCCCACATCGACACGTAGGTGACCAGGGCGGACACGTACTTCGCGAGCACGACGGCGGCGGGCGACACGGGCGCGGTGAGCAGCGTCTCCACGGTGCCGCTGCGACGCTCCTCTGCGAAGAGGCGCATGGTGATCGGCGGCACCAGGAGGAAGAGCACCAGGTAGAGGAGCACCGTGTTGCCGAAGAATGCCTGCAGCGGCGTCTGATCGCTGATCACCTCGGCCTGGTTCGAGAAGTGATCGACGAGCAGGTAGAAGTGCATGCCCTGCACGAGCAGGAACACGCAGATGAGGACCCATGCGAGCGGCGTCACGAAGAACGTGAACACCTCGCGCTTCAGGATGGGCCAGAAGCCGCGCATCTAGTCGTCCTCCTCTTCCGGATCCACCGCGTCGACGCCAGTGGGGCCCGCAGTGCGTGTCAGCTCTGCGAAGACGTCCTCGAGCGTGCTCTTCTCGACGGTGACGGAGCGAACGAAGAGACCTGCGCCCACGAGCGCGGCCACGGCGGCTTCGGTGGCGAGCCCAGGCTCCGCGAGGCCCTTCTTCCAGCGCGCCTGCGCGTTGAGGAGCGTGGGATCCTGGGTGTCTGGCGTTGTCGTGATCTTTCCGAATGAGCCGCTCTGGGTCAGGATGCGCACGCACGTGGCCGGCTCGCCGCGGACGACGAACGAGAGCCCGGCGGAGCGCCGCTTCTTCTGGATCTCCTCCTTGGTTCCGCGCGCGACGAGCTTGCCCTTGTTGATGACGACGACCTCGTCGCAGCTGGCCTCGACCTCGGAGAGGATGTGCGTGGACAGGAGGACCGTGTGCTCCTTGCCGAGCGACTTGATGACGTCGCGCACCTCACGCATCTGGTTGGGGTCGAGGCCGGCGGTGGGCTCATCCAGGATGAGGAGCGGCGGCTTGGCGACGAGCGCATCCGCGAGACCGACGCGCTGTCGGTAGCCCTTGGAGAGATCTCCGATGGTGCGCGTGGCGACGTCGGTCACGCGAGCGCGCTCCATCGCGAGGTCGACGAAGGGCCTGCGATCCTTGCGCGGAACCTCCTTCAGCTCGGCGCGGAAGCGGAGGTACTCGACGACGCGCATCTCGGGGTAGAGCGGCACGGCCTCCGGCATGTAGCCCGTGGCGCGCTTGGCGTCGTAGGTGTCGACCTGGTGGCCGTCGATGGTGACCTCACCCGCGGTCCGACCAAGGAAGCCGGACAGGATGCGGAGCGTTGTGCTCTTGCCGGCCCCGTTCGGCCCGAGGAACCCCACCACGCTGCCCTTTTCGACCTCGAACGAGAGGTCGTCGACCGCGACATGCGATCCGTAGTGCTTCACCAGGTTGCGGACGGAGATCACGAACGGCCTTGTCCCCGTATACCACGCAGAAAAGTTTCGTATGGCGTCGATTCGGCCTAATTTCCGGGTAGTCATGCGGCGCTCAGGGCTCAGAGCAGAGACGCTACTCACGCTGGCAGTGTTCGCCGGCGTCGGGGTGCACTGCGTGCGGAGTGAAGGGGCAGCGGGAGAGGGGACGAGGACGTCGTTCATAGGGACGCTGGCGAGCGCGGGGTCAACGACTTCGACGACGACTTCGACGACGACTTCGACGACGACTTCGACTTCGACGACGACTTCGACTTCGACGACGACCTCGACCTCGACCTCACCCTCGACCTCACCCTCGACCTCGACCTCACCCTCGACCTCGACCTCGACCTCACCCTCGACCTCGACCTCGACCTCGACCTCACCCTCGACCTCGACCTCGACCTCACC
>JBBRNJ010000136.1:0-12369 GCA_038230375.1 Polyangiales bacterium
CCCACTCGATGCCGGCGTAGATGTCCTCGCAGTTCTCGCGGAAGATCACCATGTCGACGTCCTGCGGCTTCTTCACCGGCGACGGCACGCCCTGGAACCAGCGCACGGGGCGCAGGCAGACGTAGAGGTCGAGCATCTGACGGAGCGCCACGTTCAGCGAGCGGATGCCGCCGCCGATCGGCGTGGTGAGCGGGCCCTTGATGCCGACGAGGTACTTGCGCATGTCCTCGACGGTCGCGTCGGGGAGCCAGTTCTCGAACTTCTTGAACGCCTTCTCGCCGGCGTAGACCTCGTGCCAGGCGATCTTCTTCTTGCCGCCGTACGCCTTCGCGACGGACGCGTCGAGCACGCGCACGCTGGCGCGCCAGATGTCGCGGCCCGTGCCGTCACCTTCGATGAAGGGGACGATGGGGTCGTCGGGGACGTTCAGCTTGTTGCCGGCGCCCATGGTGATGGGTGTGCCTTGCGCGGGAGCGGTCATCGATTCCTCCGAAAAAATAGGGGAAGAGTGACGTAGCACCCCCACTCCCATCGACTCAATGGAGAATCGCTTACAGGGAGAGGTCGCCGCCGCACGGAACGACGATGGCGCGTGACCGATCCTGAGACCCGACCTTCACGCCGTGACGGCCACACGCGAGCTCGTAGTCACCTGAGCCGTTGCCGACCATGGCGCCATCAACGAAGACGCGATGGCCATCGAACTGCTTGCCAACGTGAAGAACGCCGCGGCTGCTCTGCACGCGCGGAAGCAGGTCCACGGAGAGCACGGGGATCCCCTTGTCCTCTACCGCAGCTCCGAGGCTGGCACTCGCAAGCCCAGGCTTCGCGGGAGCGGCCATCGCGGGCGCGTCGGCCACCGGCAGCTTGCTCTGCGCCACCCTCGTCGGTGCTCCGCCACGTTCGATGGCCGCGAGCGCAGGCTTTGCGCGGTTGCGCTGCGTCCGTGCACTCGCGGTGGTGCCGGTGGTCGAGCCCTGCTGCAACATCAGCACCGCCGCGCAGAACAGTGTGGCTGCGATCAGCACGGCGAACGCCGCGAACGCAACGAGGAGCGCACGAGAGCGACGAGGCGGTGCCGTGGTCCTTTCGGCGGCTGCACGCTCGGCTTGCTGACGACGCGCGAGGCCCTCCGCGTAGTCGATATGCGCGAGGCGCGGATCGAACGTGGGCTGCACGGGAACCGCGCCGGACATATCCGGAAGCACCAGCGGCCGAACCGGAGCGTCGAGCAAGATGTCCCTGGCCGCGTGTGCTGGCCCGTGCGCCCATGGCGATGCCGCCGCGCTCGCGGCCTTGGGGGGCGGGAACATCGCAGCCCACATCGGAGGCGGCTGCGCGCTCTCGAGGGTGGGCCTGCCGCCGACGCTCTCGATGCTCGCCTCGATCATGCGTGCGAGCGGCACGGGTGCCGACTCTGGAGCCTGCGGGGCTTCCGCGAACAGCGGGATCGGAAGCGATGCGGGCTCGGTGACCGGGGCGAGCTCAGGATCCACGGGAGGGGAGAACGGGTAGGGCTGCGTTCGCGGTATGGAGGTGGCGGGGCTGATCGCGGGGCTGGGCACGGGCGCACTCATCAACGGCGGGCTCATCACCGGCGTCATGCGCTGGCTGGGTGCGTCGATGGCGGGCGCTGCCGACGTTGACCTTCGTGTGGCGGGCGCCTTTTCGGACACCTCCAGATCGAGGATTGGACTCACCGGCGGATGATCGCCGTGCGAGATGCGTGCGCCACCGAGCGCCCCTGCAAGCTGGCGCATCTGCGGAACGGGCGCGCGGAGCAGGTCCTGGAACAGATCGGTGTGGTTGCGCGTCGGGACGCCCAGGCTCTTCGGGGCGATCATCGTCGGCATGGTCGAAGGCGGCCTGGACCCTGGCTTGGTGGTGACGGGCGCAGGGTCGCGGTGCGGCTCATCGTTCACGGAGAGCGTGGACAGCGCGCGGGCAGCAGCCGCGGCGAGCGCAGGGGTTTTCGGGGCCTCGCTCGCCGGCAACGTGGGCGTGGACTCGGGGCAGGGCGGCAGCGAGGGAAGTGTCCCGCTCGGCTCCGGCGCGAGATCTCTGGTCACGTCGGGCGTCGTGTCACCCGGTTCCTGGGGCGCCTCTTGCGAGAGCAGCTGCAGGGTCGGCGGTTCGCCGGGGATCTCCAGCGTCTCAGCATCGAGAATATCGTCTGGCGAGAGCTCCTGGGTCGCGTTCGCGCTCAGGTCTCCACTTCCGGCTCGGCTCGTCGGTCGGACCGCGCTCGGTGGCGGCCCATCGATCTGTCGCAGCAGCTCGGCGGCGTCGTCCTCGGAGAGCGAGTCACGGCGCGCCGTGCGCGTGGAGTCGGCGGGATCGGTCGCGGTCTGCTCCGCTTCGTCGCCGTCGTGCGCACCATACGAGAACGCCATGGGCGTCTCCTGCTGGCGCTCTCGGATCACGAGGTCAGTCGGGGCATACCCACCGAGCGCCCGACCGAGTACGTCGCCCGTGGTCGATCCACCCGTTTCCCGAACCTTTTGGATTCGTTTCGGCTGCGAGCGGGCGCCTGTAAAAGCGTTCGTCACGTGAGCGAGGGTCACTGTGTACGGTTTTGTCGCCCACGCAAGGACACCCCTCCAAATATTCAGGAGAGCGGCGGTAAGTGACCGGAATGGCGTAACAATAAATCGAGCCGTTTCGGTGCGCTCCGTCATCGCCAGTGGTCGCACGGCACGTGAACAGGTGTAGAGTCTACGCGCTCGCGATGGGGGCGGCGGTTTCTCCGTCCAAAGCTCCAGTCGCGGCGCTCACAGGAAGAGGAGTCGACGTTGAGAAAGCCGATGGTCTTTGCGGTGGCCCTCTCCTGCGCCATTGTCCCCGCGCTCACGCACGCCCAGCAGCCGAGCACGGCGCGCTGGGTGGCCGAGACACCCGACGCCATGATCGACTCCGCCACGGCACGAGCGACTGCTCCGTCGGCAAGCATCGACGAGGGGCTCGCCTCGATCGCGGAGATCGCACGGCTCGACACGCGCGCCACGTTCGGCAAGGCACGCACCGCGCTCGCGGCCATCGCCGCGAAATCGCCCGCGCTCGCCGCCGATGCCTCCCTGGTGGGTCGCGCGCTCGCACCGGACGAAGGCGATCCTGCGGGCATCGCTGCGGACGTCAACCTTGGCGTGGTGACGAAGCTCGTCGTCATTGGTCCGTTCCGCGACACCGGCGGCGGGCTCGATCGCAAGGACGGACCGGAGGGCACAGGTGCGTTCTCCGACATGAAGGCCTCGTACGCGTGGGGCACCGTGGACGTGAGGCCGCGGGCCGTACCGGAGGCAGCACCGCAGGCGAGCGGGCTCCCGCTGGACCTCTTCATCGCGCCGCGCCGCGAGAGCTGCACGCTGGTGGCCACCAAGCTCACGCTCTCGAAGGACACCACGTTCGTGCTGTCGCTCGCATCGAGCGGGCAGGTCGCGCTCTCGTTCGACGGGGCGCAGGTCGCGAAGGGCGAAGAGGTGCTGAAGTCCGGCCTCTTCGAGCGCCTTGCCACGAAGATCACGGCGAAGAAGGGCGATCACCTCGCCGTTGCGAAGATCTGCTCGGGCGCGCTGGAGGACGATGGCCGGGTCCGCCTCCGCATCACCGACCCCACATCGGGCGGACCCGCCGCGGACGTCCGCACCAGCACCGAGCTCATCGACGCTTCTGGACTCCAGGCCGGCCCCGCCGCGAAGGCCACGTTCAAGGCGGAGGCGATCGCAACGCCGCTCTCTCGCGCGCTTGCCGCGAAGGACCACCCGCTCGCGACCGCGGTGTTGCGCACGCTTGGTGGTGCGGACGATCTCCGAAGCCCGCGCGCGCCCGGCCTCCTCGACAAGGTCGCTCAGGATCCTGCCGTCACACCGGACGCACTCGCGATGACAGGCTGGATCACGCCGTCTGGCGCGAACCGCAGCGGCTGGCTCGATCGCGCGCGCACGCTCGGCCTCGCGAAGGGTGACACTGCCGCGGCCACATTCGCGCTCCGTCGTCTCGTCGCTGAACGCACGCAGGGCGGCATGGGTGACTGGGCGCGCGCGTCGTGGATGGCGGGCCGTGGTACGGCCAAGGATTTCGAGGCCACGCTGCTCGACGCACTCACCGACGAAGCCATCGGCGGCGAGCTGCCGCGCATCACCGCACGCACGAAGCTCTTCTCGACGTTTGCCCAGGCGAAGGACAAGGTGCCCACGGCGCTCCTGTTCGAGCTCGCGCGCCTCACCCGCGCCGACGACGCCACCGCGTTCGCGGAGGTGGGCGGAGAGCTCGCGCGCCGCGGCTACGGCGGTCTCGACAGCGTCACCGCGCAGAGGAGCAAGGGGCGCGCCGCCGTGCTTGCGGCCGCGAAGCACGCGTTCGACGTCGTCGCCTTCGCCGACCAGGACGAGGCCCTCGCGGTCGTAGATGCGGTCGCAGAGGCAGGCGATCACGAGGCCGCCGCCGCGCTCGCCACGGTGCTGGTGTCGTACGCGCCGAACAGCGACGGCGCATGGTCTCGCTTCGCAGACGAGACCGCCTCTTCCTCGGCTGGTCCTGGGTCGCCCCTGGTGCTCCGCGCCCTCATGCGCGCGCGCTCCCTCGCGCCCGGCGAGGCCCGCTACCGCGCTCTCACCAAGATGCGGAGCCTTGAGACGCAGTCGCGCTCCGACTTCCACGCGGACGAGAAGAACCTCGCCCAGAGCGAGGTGATCCTGGCGCGAAGGCAGGGAGTCCCGCAGGGCGTCACGCAGGTCGCCGATCGCGAGCTCCACTGGCTCCGCGCCGTCACGCTTCATCCAGACGGTCGCATCTCACAGCTGCTCCACTACGCGCGCGAGATCGTCATTCCCCCGCGAACGGAGAGCGAGCTCTACGAGGACCTCCCGATGGAGGGCGCCCTTGCCGAGATCCTCCGCGCACGCGTGCACCGCAAATCAGGCGGCGTCGCGACCCCGACCGAGGAGCACAACGAGGGCACGCGGCCGCGCATCCGCTGGCCGGAGCTGTTCGCGGGCGACACCGTGGAGGTCGCCATTCGCGTGTGGACGGGCACCGCCGTCGGCGGCCGCGGGGACGCGCCGTTCTTCTTCCTCGACTATGCAGGCGCGCCTGCAACGCACCCGCTCCTCTACAACGAGGTCGTCGTCGACACGCCGAAGGACAAGCCGCTCTTCGTGGACGTGATCCACGCGCAGCCCGAAGGCATGACGGTCACCCGCGGCGAGGAGAACGGCCGCGTCACCCAGCGCTACGTCTGGCAGAAGCCCGTCGCGGTGCCCGAGGAGCCGCTGTCGCCTGCGCTCTCCGAGATCGTCCCCGTGATCGTCGGCAGCACCTACAAATCCTGGGCCGACTTCCGCAAGTGGTACGCGGACGCGGTGAAGGGCTTCACGGAGCCGGACGAGCAGGTGAAGCGCATGGCCGCGGAGCTCACGAAGGGCAAGAAGACACGTGACGAGAAGCTGTCCGCGCTCTTCAACTTCGTCGCGGACGACATCCGCTACGTGAACTACGTGAGCGGTGAATGGTGGCTGCCGAACCGCCCGCAACAGCTCCTCGCACGTCGCGAAGGCGACTGCGACGACAAGGCACTCCTCCTCATCACGCTCCTCCGCGCCGTCGGAATCGAGGCCGAAGAGGTCATGGTGCAGACGCGCCTCACGGCGATGCCGTCCATCGTGCTCGCGAAGAACGTGGCCGTGCCCATGTTCGATCACGGCATTGCGTTCCTTCCCGGGCCGAACGGCGGGATGTACCTGGACGCCACCAGTCCCGAGTCGCGCCTAGGACCGCTGCCCTCGATGGACGGACACGCCGTCGCGCTGCGGATGAACGCTGCGGACGAGATCGTGGAGCTGCCGGGCAGCAGGCCGGAGGATCACGGCTCCGACGTGAAGTGGGCGATCAAGCTCTCTGCCGCGGGCGACGCCGACCTCGAGGGCGACGAGCGCCACACCGGCGACGGCGCGTTCTATCTGCGCACGTACCTCACGCAGGCAGACGCGCGCGTGCAGTACGTGGAGAACAACCTGCTCGGCCTGTGGTTCCCCACGGTGGAGCTCGACAAGAAGGTCGACTTCGAGCCCAACCTCGCGGGCGGCGCCGCGCGTGTTCGCTACAAGGCTCGCTCGCAAGGCTACGCACGCAAGGAGAAGGACGAGCTCGTGGTCACGCTCTCGCCGAGCCAGACGCTGTCCTCGCAGCTCGCGCCATTGCTCAAGCGGACTTTGCCTCTGGAGCTGCCGCCGTATCTCGCGCCCAGCCATCAGGACAAGACGCTCTCCATCTCTGCACCACCCGGATACAAGGTCGGTTCGCTGCCGGACGGAGGCATCGTCGACGGCGGAGACCTGGGCCGCGCAAGCCTCACCGTCACGCCGGACGGGAAGGGGAAGGTGTCCGTGAAGCGCAGCGTCGTGTTCGGCGTGCACCGCATCCCCACGGACAGATACCCGGCGTTCCGGAAGTTCGTCACCGATGTTGACGCCCTCATGCACAAGACGGTGCGCTTCGTGCCGGAGAACGAGAAATGAAGAAGCTCTCACTCTGCCTCGGGGCACTCATCCTCGCCGCGTGCGGTGGTCCTCCTGGCGCGGTCGCCCCGAAGGCCACCGGCAGCGCCACCGCGCAGAACGCCGCGCTCGTGTCTGCCATGGAGCTCGAGGTACACGGCGACCAGGAGGCCGCCGCGCGCGCCTACCTCGACGTGCTCGTCGCGTCGTCGTCCTCATCGGATGCGCTCGCTGTTGCGCGCGCTGTCGCCGCGTCGGACGCGCTCGTTTCGCGGTCACCCATTCCCGGCATCCACGGTGCGCTCCTGGATCGCACGGCGACCCAACCTCGCGCGACGCTCGAGTCTGCGTATGCTGGTGCCACGGGGCCATTCGGCAAGGGGATCATCGCGCGCACGCTGACGCGAATCGCCGAGAACGCGGGCGATCCCGTGGCCGCCGAGACATGGCGTGCGCGCGGTGGCTGCGTCCGCAGCGCTGCCATGTTCGGCCCGGTATCGTGGTCCAGCGTGCTCGCCACGGGCGAGGCGGACCCCCTTGCGGAGCCGGGTACGCCCATGCCGGCCGAGGCGCGGTCGGAGGCCGCAATGCTTCGTGTCGTGAAGCGTGTAGATTACACGGATCGCGGCTGCTTCATCGACGCGGCCGCAGTGTCCGATGAGGGCGGCGTGCGCGAGATCCTCGTGGACGTGGACGTGCCGCGCGCTGGGACAGTCGGCGTCGTGCTGCACTCACTCTCCAATGCGGTCCTGCGGGCGCAGGGTCGGATGATCGTCACGCGCGGATACGACGAGGGCGGCGAGCTCGTGAGCACCTATGGCACCTTCAGCGCCACGGCGGGGACCGTGAGGCTCGCGGTGCGCGTCGGGCTCGAGTCCCGTGGGCAAGGCGTGGAGGTGGACGTGTTCGGCGCGGACGGTGCTCCGCTCGCCACGCACGCACCCGCTGCGGGCAGCGTTGCCACCTCGAAGGTCTCGGACGAGGCGGAGATCGCAGCCACGCTGAGCACGCCCGCGGACACGCTCGTCGCCTCCGCATTCGCGCTGGCAAGTGGACGGGGTCGTCGCGTCGAGCGCCTGCTCACCGAGAAGCCACTCAAGGGCAAGGAGGCGCCGCTCGCTAACGTGCTGCTCGCGCGTGCCCTCACGTCCGCGACCGATCTGCCGCCAGTGGAGCGTGCGGAGCGTCAGCGCGCGGTCGTGGAGACCGTGCTCACCCAGTGGCCCGACGCGTGGGAGCAGATCGCACTGCACGCAGCGCTCGCCGCGCAGCGAAAAGGCGCGGGGGAGGCCAAGCTCGAGGCCCTCGCGGATCTCGATGCACACAAGGGCAAGGCAACACCGTCGGGTGCGCCGTTGCTCGCGCTGTTCGAGGCCATGCTTGCGGCCGAGGCGCGCATCTACGACCGCACGAACGTGGCGCTCACACGCGCCCAGGCCCCGCTCGGCAAGACGGGCATCTTCGCCGAGGCCACCGCCCGGGTCGTACCCCGCACGCCGCGCGAGTCGATCGATGTATTCTGCAACAGTCCCTACAAGGCCGACTACGCCTGCTACCACACGCTGACGGCCAACGCGGAATGGGACCGCGCCCGCGCCGAGCTCGCACGACTGCGCGCGCTCCTGGGGGCTCCGAAGGGGCTCATGGGCGCAGAGGCCACGCTGGCGATCGGCCGCGGCGATCGCGAACTCGCGAAGCGCATCTCGAAGGACGCGCTGCCGGGCGAACGCACCATCGCGCTCTCGCTGCTCGCCGGGGACACGGGCGGCTCGCCGCTCGACCTTGCGCGCACCGCGCCGGACTCTCCGCGCGCGCTGCTCTGGGCGGAGTCCTGGACGAACGCGAGCCCGCTTGCGGCGTTCGCGGGTCGCGCCGAGGCCGCGGTCGCGAAGTCGAAGACGGAGAAGGGCGGTGATGCCGCCACGACCATCCTCGATCGCGAGGAGCGCTACGAGCTCACCGACGCAGGCGTACTCCACTACGTGGTCTTCGACGTGCGCAAGGTATCCGGCACTGCGGACGTGGAGTCCAATGCCCAGGCTGGCGCGCCGGCGCTGTTCGGCCGGGACGCGTCGCGTGTCCTTCGCCGTCGCATCCTCAAGAAGGACGGTCGCGTGCTCACGCCCGAGCAGACACCGCACGCGCAGCAGCAGCACGCCGATCTCGCGCAGCTCGAGACGGGCGACGCCGTGGAGGCCATCTACGAGGGCATTGCGCTTCCGGGAGACAACGGCGCGATCGCGTTCGACTCGCCGGATCTGCTTCCCGCGCGCACCGCGGTGCGGTCGGCCACGGTCACCGTCACGCTCCCCGCGAGCCTCCGCGATCGGCTGATCGCTCACCCGATGCTGGGCGCCGCGAAGGAGAAGGCGTCCGGCGCGAACGTGGAGCTCAGGTACGCGCTCACGGATGCGCCGGTGCGGCGCCTGGAAGACGGAGTGCCGCGGATGGATCGCTCTGTTGGCATAGTGTTCTCGTCTGCGTCGTGGGGCGGGCTCGCGCGCGCCATCGGTGAGACCGAGCGTTCACTGGAGGGCGCGTCCACGGAGCTCGCCGCACTGGCGGCGCTGCTTGCTGCGGACAAGACGGATCGCGAGAAGATCGATCACGTCGTGACCCTCACCGGGCAGCGCCTGAAGCAAGGCCTGCCAGGCGCGTTCGCGGACTTCGAGGGGCAGCGCCCGTCGGGCGGACAGAGCGTGCAGCTGCGCACGTTCCTGGCGTCCCACGAGGGGAGCCGCACCTTCATGGCGAAGAAGGTACTGGCTGCCGTGAACGTTCCCTCGGAGATCGTCGTCGCCGAGAGCGAGCCGTTCTCCGCGAACCCGCAGATGGTGCCGCACGTCGGGCGGTTCTCGCACCCACTGCTCCTCGTCCATCCGCAAACACCTCCGGCCACCCCGGGCACATCCGCCGGGGCCGGCGAGAAGCGCGACGACGTCTGGCTCGACCTTGACGTTCCTGGCCCGCCGCTTCCGGCCGGTCGTGTCTCGCCCGAGCTCCGTGGCAAGAGCGCGCTCTTCGCTGACGGACAGGTGAAGGTGCTTCCGGCGCAGCTCGGTGAGAGTGAGCCCGACGAGATCGATCTGCGGCTCGTGCTCGACAAGAACGGCGACGCCAAGGGCGACCTCACCATTCTGCTCCGCGGGCGCACCGCGCAGGACATCGCCGAGGCCTTCGAGCTCGTCGTGGGTGACGAGCGTGAACGCGTTCTTCGCGGCGTGGTGCTCGGCTGGGTCCCGTACGCGAGCGTGGACACCGTGAGCCTCTCCTCGAGCGAGGGCAGCTCGCAGGTCGCCGTGCGCGCAAGCCTCACGGTTCCCGGCTATGCGCAGGCCGAAGGACGTACGTCGCGCCCATCCGACAAGCCATCCGACAAGAGTGGCGACAAGGCGGAAGACCGCAGGCACTTCCTGCCAGGGCTCGACCCCGTGCACTATGTTTACCCGCGCCCGTACACCACGACGCTCAGCTCCACCTACGCCACGCAGGCGGGGCGGAAGAGCGCTTTTGCGATCAACCGCGCGCTGCTCGTACACGTTCACCGCCGCGTGGAGCTGCCCGACGGCGCGAAGATCATTCGCGTACCGGGACCGTTCGATGCGAAGCGACCCAACCTGAAGGCGTCACGCGCCGTCACCGTACAGAAGTCCGTCATCGAGGAGGACTTCAAGCTGAGCGTGCCATCCGGCACCGTCAGTGCGTCTGACTACGCGGACTTTGTCACGCAGCTTCACAACGCGGACGACGCCTTCCTCACGAGCATCAGGGTGAAGCTGACGAAGTGATCTCGAACGGAAGTTCGCGGTCGCTCCGTCTCACTTCACCTTCAGGGTGAGCTCCACCTGACCGAGCGCGTCTCGCACCAGCTTCGTCATGCGCGCCTCTGACTCGGGCGGCGTCGTGCTGACGCGACGGACCTGCTCGGAGACCTGCAGGAGCAGGCCCCGCAGATCTGCGATCTGCTCCTCCACCTGCCCAAGCCGGGCCATCACGCGCGCCTCGGACTCCCGAACGATCTTCGTCATCGCCGCTGCCTCCCCCATCTCTTCGCGCAGATCTTCGACCCTCACCTTCGGTGGGGTAACCGTGGTCTTGTCGCGCTCCTTCCGGTTGACCATACGGATGTCGGAGCCCTCCTTGGGGGGGTCCACCAGGCCCGTCGGTTGAAGCGTGGGCTGCAGCGCCGGCTGCGCCTGCGCAAGGGCCGCGGCGTTGAGTCCCGCGGCGTGGCCACCCACGAGCGGCAGACCGATGGCCTCCTCGGGGACTGCTTCCCGCGAACCGCCGAGGCTGAGCGGCGTGAGCAGCGGGCGGTCATGGCGCTCTGCGCGGGGCGCCGGCGTGAGGTTGATGAGGCTGTCGGAACGAGGAAGCGTCAAGAGCGCCGCGGGCATCAGCCGCTGCGTCGCGTGCTCCGTCGGTCCCGTGCCCTTCCTTGCGCCCTTCTCGGGAGCGTTCTCGTGAGGCTTCTCGATCACGCGTGGTTCGGAGATTGGCTGCGCGCGCGGCTCCGAGCGTGGCTTCGAAGGCGACGGGTCGGACCCGCGCTTCTCGGCGCGAGGAGAGTCGTGGCTGCGATGAGAGCTCGAGGCCGCGAACTCCTCGGCCGCAACGGGTCCGGGCGTGTGCTTCACGCGCCGCGGAAGTAGACCGCACGCGCCGAACGCCTCTGGCAGAGCGATCGACTCGATGCGCGAGATCTCGGCCGCGCTGAGCGGCTCCCCACCACCGGTACGTGTCACGTCGCCGAGCGTCCGGATCGCGCGACGCGTGATGTCGAGGAGCGTCGGGCCCACGCCTGCCGCTCCCTTTGCCACCGCCTCCACGATCGGGAAGCCACCCATGCCGAGTCGGGCGCGCAGATCGTCACCGTGCATCGCATTCGGAAGGTCGCGCTTGTTCAGCTGGATGACGAGGGGCACGCGATCGCGGGAGAGCCCGAGCGCTTGCAGGTGCTCGGACAGCTCCGCCCATGCCGTGCGGTTCTCGCCGAGCTTGTCCGGCCCCGAGTCGAGGATGAACACGATGCCGTCTGCATCGCGCAGCAGACGCCGCTTGGTGGTGTCCTGCTTTGGCTTGCCAGGCACGGCATACACCTGCAGTCGAACGTCGTACGCGGCGCCATGACCCGCGCGTATGGGGGTCCAGTCGAACATGAGCGTGCGGTCGCCGTCGTGGTCGAGGGAGATGAGGTCGGTCGGACGAGCCTCCGTCGAGGTGCGCGCGCGCAAGGTCTCCAGGTTCGTGGTCTTGCCCACGCCAGCTGCGCCGAAGTAGACGATCTTCAGCGAGACGATGCGGGCTGAGTCGCTGACCTTACCCATAGATGTTGATGACCACCGTTCCCCCGAAAAATGTGACGCCCAAGAAGTCCCCCCCATAACGATGCGAGATCCGTGACAAGGGCGCGGTCACCAGGGTGACCACCTATTTTGGCTCAAAAACCCAAACGGTCCAGGTCGAGCTTGTTCGGCCAGTCGAACACCTGTTCGGCCAATCGAACAACTTCTCGGACACCCGCTGTTCTAGGCCCCGCCGGCCAGGTGGCCATGTGGTAGCGTGCCCGCCGTTTCGAACATGCGCTGGAGGCGAGAGCAGTGAAGATCCACGAGTATCAGGCCAAGGTCATCTTCGCGAAGTACGGCGTGCCCATCCCGAAGGGCTACCCTGCGTTCACCGTAGAAGAGGCGGAGGCGGCGGCCAACAAGCTCGTCGCGGAGACAAAGAGCCAGGTCCTCGTCGTGAAGGCGCAGATCCACGCGGGCGGTCGCGGCAAGGGCGGCGGCGTGAAGGTCGCCAAGGGCGGCGCGGCGGAGGTGAAGGAGCTCGCGAGCAAGATCCTCGGCATGCAGCTCGTCACGCACCAGACCGGGCC
>JBBRNJ010000137.1:0-11493 GCA_038230375.1 Polyangiales bacterium
AGCTTCTTCGCGAGGCTGGGCGTGGCGAGCGTGAGCTCCACGACGCGGCGCGACCAGAAATCAAGCTTGTTCGGCTTGTCGCCGAGCGCCTCGAGGTAGTCGTGCATCACGTAGAAATGGCGCGCCTCGTCGTGGACCTGGCTGGTGGCTGCCATCTTGGCCTCGAGCGGGACGAGCTCATTCGCGAGCTGCGCGCTGATCTTCCACGCGGCGAGCTCACCCCACATGATGATGGAGAAGATGCGCGCGAGCGCGGTTCGTTCCACAGGCGTGAGCTGCGGCTTGCCGTGCTTCGCGATGAGCTCACTCAGGATCTGGCGCCCGTCCCAGATCTTGTCCTGACCCACGTGGTAGATGTTCTCCAGCCGGCGCGCGCGCCGCGCCTCTTGCTCGGTATACGTCTCATCGAACATGTCGAAGGGGATGACCGAGTCATCTCGCCCGAGAATGCGTCGCAGCCGGTCGAAGATCATGGCTCTACTATACCCCTTCATCGGTGCTCGGTCATCCGCGGCTCCCCCAGGGGAGGTCATCGAGCAGTCGTTCTGCCCGCTGGCGTAGCGCCCCGTCCAGGCGTCCGTGCGACGCTGCGTCGAGTGCCTGCGCGAGATCGGCGGCGCTCCCGAAGCGATCCTTCGGGTCCTTCGCGAGCGCGATGGCGAGCACAAGGTCCACCTGCGGCGGCAGCGATGCGAGCTCACTCGGGCGACCCGGCATCGCATGCACCACGCGAAACAGGATCTCGATCGGGGTGTCTCCGCTGAAGGGCGGGACCCCGGTGAGCGCGCGGTACGTGATGACGCCCATCGCGAAGATGTCGGATAGATGCGTGACCGTCTCGCCCTGCGCCTGCTCCGGCGCCATGTTCGCGGGCGTTCCCACGATCATCCCCTGGGTCAGCGTGCCTTCCTCCGCCGTCATCTTCGAGACCCCGAAATCGAGGATCTTCCAGACCTCGCCTCCGCCCTCGAGGCGCGCGAGGAAGAGGTTCCGCGGCTTGAGATCGCGGTGGACGATGCCCGCCGCGCGCGCCGCGTCTAGCCCGACTCCGACCTGCCGGAGCAGCGTGAGCACCTTGCGGAGCCCCATCTTCTTGTGCGTGCGGAGATAGTCGGCAAGATCCTCGCCGCGGAGGCGCTCCATCGCCAGGTAGGGAAGCTGCGCATCGGACGGCCCCGCTTCCAGGATCTTGACGACGTTCGCGACGTTGAGCGCACCCATGATCTTCGCCTCGCGGAAGAAGCGCTCCACGAGATCCGGTTCGGCGAGGAGCTGCGGGTGCAGGAGCTTCACCGCGGCCTCCGCGCGGTTGTCCAGGCGCGTGGCCTCGTAGACCTCGCCCATGGCGCCGCGCCCGATGACCTTGCCCATGCGATAGGGGCCCACGACCTCGCCCGTGTATCGACCGATGCCGCCGACCTGCAGCGCTTGCACCAAATCCTGGCGCGCCTCCTTGAGGAGCGCGTCGCGCTGGGCAAGGCCGCGCACGACCACGTCGTGACGGTCAATCGCGTAGAGCGTTGCCTCGCGCGAGGAGCGCGCCACGACGAACGACGCAAGGTAGATGGTCTCGACGACCACGATGATGACGATCCGCTCGAGGAGCGTGAGCCCCACGGGGTGCACCAGGCCGTGATCAGGGACGGCGCCGGAGAGAAGGAGCGCGGCGAAGAGGAGGTACACGAGCGCGCACGTCGCGTACACGGCGGTGGTCATGCGCCTGTCTTGTCCCGCGCTGAAGAAGTAGACGCCGAACGGAATGATCACCGGCGCAGGGGAAAACACGCCGTAGAACCACACGCCGCCGCTCGCGCCAAGGATGGTGGCGAAGGCGACGATGGTCGCGCGTCGCGTGGTGTAGCCCGTGTCCTGGACGAGCCGCCATGCGATCCAGACGCACGCGGCGACCGTCGCTGCCAGCGTGCCCAGGAAGATTCCCTTGGCGATCGGATCACCGCCGACGAACGCAAGCGCGAGCGCCTGGACCGCAGCCATGAAGATCGCCACGCGGACGAACATGCGCGTCCGGTGGATCTCCTGGAGCTCCAGCGTCTCCTTCGCGGTGATGAGCGACGTGGATGCGGAGCCCGCGCGCGAAGAGCCGGAGCCAGTGTCGCTCACGGAGGGATCAACCGCGGTCTCTGACAGCGGCGCCGACGCGAGAGCGTCCACCAGTGTGGGGGCCTCCTCCGGGAAGCGCCGCGGCCTGTCTGTCGTTCCCCCCATGTTCGAGCCTGGTTTTATAGCGCGATTGGGCCCGGGAGGGGAGCAACGTCATGGAGCTCTCCCAACACGGTCGGGATGACGCCGCGTTCGGCCCCGCGCCGCCCACCCAGCGAGCGTGGGGTCCGACGCAGCTCGCGAGGGGACGCGTTCGTTTCGCGCTGGATCAGTCTGCGCAGGGTGCTCGCGTCCTGGTAGCCGACCTCTGCGCAGATCTCCTGGAGAGACAGGCGCGTTGTTTCGAGCAGGTGCACCGCAGTCTCTACGCGCAGCCGTTGAACGAACCCGATGGGGCTGACGCCGACGGCCGCCCGGAGCCTACGAGCGAGCGTGCGAGCGCTCACGCCGATGCTGCGCCCGAGCGCGGCGATATCGAAGCTCTCCGCAAGATGACGTCGCACCCAGGTCTCTGCGCGCCTCACCGTCGCATCGTTGGCTGTCAGCTGATGGATTGCCATGTACGGAGCCTGCGACGCGTGTGAGTCCAGCAGGAGCAGCTGCGAGCATCGCCGTGCCGCAGCAGGGCCCACGAAGCGCGCGACCAGATGCAACGCAAGATCGGCCTGCGCAAAGACCGCACCCGCGGTCATCACGCGCTCCGCGACCACGAGCGAGCGCTCAGCGTTCACGTCGGCCTGGGGTCGCCGCTTCTTCAGGTGCGGTGCAAGCCACCAGGTCGTGGTGCATTCGCGTCCGTCGAGCAGGCCTGCCTCCCCGAGGATGAATGCCCCGCCGCAAGATGAACCAACGATGGCTCCGCGCGCGTGCACCGCACGTACCGTCCGGACGAGGGCCTGCACGTCAGCGCGTGCAAGCATCGCATCGATCCCATCGGCGTTCTCGGCCCAGAGGCCAGGCATGATGACGACATGCGCGAGCGCGGATGCCCTTCGTGCGGGCTGCGTGGCGCTCAACACCATCCCCGAGGCTGCACGCACGGGTCCGCCCTTCGCGGATGCGACGCTCAGATGAAAGGGCGGGGGCTTGCCGGCGTGCTTCGCGATCGCGTTTGCCGTCCGAAAGACATCCAGAGCAATGCTCAACCCCGAGTCCGCGAAACCATCCGCGACAAGTACGACGACCCTGCGCTGCATGGACCAAACCTAGCGCAACCGCCCACGAAGGCCGTATGTCCAGATCGGCCAACTCCGTGTCACTTTCGCCTGGCTCGCTTTTGCTGCCCGCGCGGCGCCCGCAGCCTGACGTGGGGAGGTGGCGACCGAGATCGAGCACCTCCGGCCGCACTCCGCGCCATCGCCAGGGAGCTCCGCGGTCGGCAGCGTTCTGGCGCCAGAACGCTAGGCTTCACCGGCTGAATCTCCCTCGATTTCAGATCGCCGGAGAACCGGTCGCGCGGAAAATCTCCCAGTCGCTGGGCTTGTCGTACCTCCGCGCGCTGGTCTACCAGCAGTCCGCGATCGTGATCGAGCCTCGACAGGACTACCTGCTGGAAGCGCGGCTCTTGCCAGTGGCCAAGGAGTTCGGCCTCGCAGACGTGTCGGCGCTCGTCGGGCACCTTCGTGGCAAGCCCGCAAATGCGAACGGACTCCAGCTCAAAGTCGTCGAGGCGATGACGACGAACGAGACAACGTTCTTCCGTGACACTCATCCCTTCACCATGCTGAAGACGCATGTCTTTCCCCAGCTCCTCGTCTCACGTACGGTGACCCGGACGCTCAACATCTGGTGCGGCGCTGCGTCCACGGGCCAGGAATCGTATTCGGTCGCCATGCTCGTGAAGGAGAGCTTCCCGGAGCTGTCGTCCTGGAAGGTCCGATTCGTAGCCACGGACCTGTGCAATGCGGTGCTCGATCGCGCGCGCGAGGGCATCTACAAGCAAGTAGAGACGAATCGCGGTCTGCCAGCGGCATTGCTGGTGAAGTACTTCGAACGTCACGGCCAGGACTACCGACTGAAGGTGGAAGCAACGCTCGACGACGGCTCGAGGGCAAACGGCTTCGTCGTGAGCCTGAAGCCTCCGACCGGTTTCCTGGTCGAGCGCGCTCGACCAGCGAAGGGCCAGCGGATACTGGTGGACATCGATCTCACCCGCGTCAACTCGTTGCTCGTGGCGGTGCTGGGGCAACCGCGGCGTCAGTTCGCGTGACCGCGACCGTGCTCTGCTTCCTGATGTGGTGTCGCGCTTCCGACGCTCTTCGTGATCACCTTGTCACTCGACGCGTGACGAACGTCGCTGCGAAAAGCATGCGGCGGGCTCGGCGTGTCGTGGAGGTGCCGTGATGGCGGAGAGTCACATCCGCGACTGGCAGGCGCCGCCAGAACGGTCTCTGGTGCGCGAAGAGCGCAGGGCAGCGCGTACGTCTCCTCATCCAACCTTCATCTTCACATTGGGCCCGGCGGTGCGAGATTGACGTCATGAACCGTCACTGGGAAGGCCTCGAGAGCCTCGCGCAGCATGCCACGTTGTCCACCGACCATCGTCACGCGCTCGCCGTCGAGATCGCGACCGCGCTGGGGGCTGGGTTCTCCGCCGATCCCGAGCTGCACGGGACGCCGTCCCTCGCCGCGGTTCTGTACACGCCGACCGTTCATCCTCCTCCGCTGCCCGCGAAGGGGAAGACCAGGGCGAAGGCCAAGACGAAGGCGAAGGGCGTGAACGAGGAGAAGCCTTCGGTCATCACGTTCCTCGTGGTTCCTGGTGGGGAGTACGAGATGGGCATTCGGCCAGACGAGCGCGACGAGCTGGCCATGGTCATCAACGCGGACGACAGCCACGACCTCGACGGCGACATCGACAGCTTGCTGACGCGTTCGCAGCCCGTCCATCGGGTGAGGGTGCGGCCCTTTTTGTGTGCTGCGCGAGCGCTCGACGTCGGGCAAGCGCAGGCCTTCTCGGCGCTGCTCGCAGCGATGCAGGTCGAGCAAGGTCGTCGCTTCAATCGCGTCGCCGCGACAGCATGTCTCAGCGCGGCCGAGGTCGAGTCGGTGATTCGTGGGGCCCCTGACGGCTTCCGGCTTCTGTGCGAGGCCGAGTGGGAATGGGTCGCCCGCGAGGGAGGCTCGCGCTCATGGGTGGAGGACCCGACCAACTGGATCAACTTCAAGTCGAGCGACGAGGCGAACGCGTTCGGGGCCTACGTGACGGCCGAGACGGGCGATTGGGTGGCCGACGCCTGGTTCCCGAGTCACGAGGGGGCGCCGGAGGTTGCCGTGGCGCGCGCGCCGACGGGTGCGCCGGGCATGGCCAAGGGCGCACACAGCGGCTGGCAGGAACGCATCGAGGCGGTCGTCACCGCGTGCGCGTACCGCGAGGAAGGCTCCACCTCCGTCGACCGGTGGGTTCGCCTTGCCCGCGACCTACCCTGACCGGATTCGGTGGTGTCCGGAAACGCTATCTTGCCGGCCGCCGTAGGTGTGTCGGTCCGTTTGAAGATTGGTTGGCGGTCACCTGTTGTAGTATCGCGGCCATGGATCGGGGCGGTGGGATCACCGAGCTTTCGCGGGAGCTCCAGCGTGCTCGGACCTATACGGAGCTGCTGGAGCACCTGCACGCGCATCTGGTGGCCTTCACCGGCTATCGGAACTTCTGGCTCGCGGTGCGGGATACAGACGAATCGAAGCACGTCCGCCTCATCTCGGAGACCGGTCCGGCGAATGCCGCCTCGGAGCATGCGCTGTTCCCGATCGAGGACGACGCAATGCTTGCTCAGCTTTTCCAGAGCAACGCGATCGTCGTGGTGGAGGACGCTCGTACTGACCCCCGCACGAACAAAGCAGTTGTGGCCTCCCTGGGGAATCGCACCATCATCAATGTACCACTCACGCTGCTGGACAAGCCCTTTGCGTGCTTTGGCATGGGCACATTCGGGGAAGAGCCCGTCCTGCCACCCTCCGCGGATCTCCTTGACCACCTGACGGCGATGGCGGGGTTCGTCTCCGTTGCCGCCTCGCGCATCCGCCTCGACGAGCGCACGCGGCAGGCGCAGGCAGAGCGCGTGGAGGTGGAGCGCAAGCTGCAACGCATCCAGCGCATGGACAGTATCGGCCTGCTTGCAGGCGGCGTGGCTCACGACTTCAACAACCTGATCACCGTCATTGTTGCTTCCGCCAGCATGGCGCGCACGGCAGGTCCGAAGGAGCTTGCGGACCACATCGACGAGGTCATCGGCGCTGCCGATCGCGCGCAACGGCTCACGCGGCAGCTTTTGGCCATGAGCCGATCACAACGCCTCACGCTGCAGGATCTGGACCCGGTTGCGCTGCTCGGCGAGCTGGTGCCGCTGCTTCGCCGGGTCATACCGGAGACCATCACGATCGACCTGATCGCGCCCGACATCGGAGTGCTGGTAGAGGCGGACAAGACGCAGCTTGATCAGGTGATCATGAACCTGTGCCTGAATGCTCGTGACGCCATGCCCGGTGGGGGAAAGATCACCGTCGAGGTCGAGCAGGTCCTCGTCAACGGCGCTTTTCGCGAGACCAATCCCTGGGCAAAGCCTGGTCGCTACGTTCTGCTCAGCGTGAGCGACAACGGCGCCGGGATGTCCAAGGAGCAGATGGATCGCGTCTACGAGCCCTTCTTCACCACCAAACGCGAACAGGCAGGTACCGGGCTTGGTCTGGCCGTGGCGCACGGCATCGTCCAGCAACACGGAGGCATGCTGCAATGCTACAGCGAGCTTGGCATCGGCACTACGTTCAAGGTCTACCTCCCCGTGCTCGCGCGCGCCGCCCGAGTCGTGGGCCCAAAGATCCACCGGGCTGTGCGTGGCGGGTCGGAGCGCATCCTGGTGGGCGAGGACGATCCCGCAGTCCGCAACGTGGTCCGCCAGATCCTCGAGCGTGCAGGCTACGAAGTCGTGCTCGTCCGAAGCGGCCAGGAGGTGCTGGACACACTGGCCGGAATGCCATTCTCGCTCGTCCTGCTCGACGTGGTCATGCCTGGCCTCAGTGCGTCCGAGACGCTTGTGAAGCTGCACGAGCTCCACCCCGACATACACGTGCTCCTGTGCAGCGGCTACACCGCGGACGCGGCAATCACGGAGCTGCTGCGAGACCAACAGATCCCATTCCTCTCCAAGCCGTACGACCCCGACGCATTGCTAAGGGCCCTACGCAACCTCCTGGACGATGACTGACGTTGACTGGATGTCATCGATGGAAGCAGCTCTGCAGCGCTCGGCTCAAGCTCGTCGGAGGCAAGCCCGCTGCACCGAAGAGGGGTCCGGCTCGTGCGTCTAGTTTCGCTCCGTGAGTCGCGGTCGACGCTGAGGGCGTGGCAAACGTCTCAAGAACCAACCGACCCAGCCGTTCTGGTTCGCGGAGGTCTCCATGTCCACTCCGACCACACCGCCAGCTCGCACCGTCGTGCAATTCTTACCCATTCACCCACGTTGCATGACGCGCGTCTTCGAACACACACTGCCGCCGCCCAACAACGATACAATCCCATCAAACTGGCCCAAGGGAGCCGCGTAGGGCTGTGGGCCGTCGTCCAGTTCGCTACCTCACGTCCGCCACGAGTGACGCACGGCGTCTGTTGCTCGCGGCCGCCAGTGGTCCCCGGATACGCCGGGTATTGTCCCGTTGCCACGGTGCGATTGATACGTAGATTCGAGCCTGGGACGGCGACATCGCGCAGTAGTGTTAAGTTGAGAGGATGGGAGCGTCCGCGCCAACGAGATCCTCCGCAAAGGTCCGCGATTTTCGCCCAGGCGGAGCTCGCGCAGCGTCTACGGCCTCAGTAGGTCAATTTGATCTTGTAGACCTTATTCTTCGTCGACGCTGCGACGTAGAGGTTGTCCTGACTGTCCCATGCGAAGTCGGAGATGATGGGGTAGCTCACGTTTTCCACGGACGGTACGTCGACCTGCCATTCGGCGACCTGCGTGAACTCGCCGTTGGCGTCCAGCTGGGTCGTGAAGAACCGGACGGAGCCGGTGTACATGTCGGAGATAATCAGATTGCCGTACTTGTCTATCGCGAGCGCGAACGGCTTCTCCGCTGCGCCCGTCAGGTGGTTCAGGACACCAGCCTGCATCACGCCCTTCTCGTCGAAGACGGACAGGACCGGATCGCTGGTGTCGTCGACGACGTAGATCTTGTTGCCTTGCCACACGAAGTGCCTTGGCGACGAGAAGATGCCCGGGCTTGTGCTGTGCGCCACGCTCGATTGCGGCTGGAGCGTGCCGCCTTCGGCGCCCGCGTCGTGGTAGCCGGTGGTGGTCAAGGCGGTCTGCGCGTCGAACGCGCCCCCGAGCCATCCCGCACCGAGCCCCGTGCTCATGTCGAGTACGTCGATCGCGTCGTACTGGCCGTGGGGGTCGAAGCCCGGATAGTTCCAGTACCAGTTGCCGACCCAGATCTGGTTGCCGTGCAGCCGCACGCAGCTTGGCCACTGGAAGCCGCCGACCAGCGGGCCTGCATACGTGTCGGTGCCGCCGCCTGATCGCCACCCAAAGCCGTTTGCGCCGCCGGGGCCGTGGCCCGTCCAGCGGATGGGCATGAAGGCCGTATCGAACTCCTGAACACGCCAGTCGTCGACGACGAACATGTGACCGTCGGCGCCAAAGGTCATGCCGCGAATCATGTTGAAGGCGCCAGCCCCGAACGAGTACTGGGCAATCGCCGCGGAGGCGGGCGTGTGCAAGCCAAAGGTCGCGTCCGAGCCAGCGCCCACCCAGCCGGTGTACGTGCCCGCGCTGTCGAACTGCAGGATGCGCGCTTCGCCGGGCGAGATGTCAACGCTGTAGTCGCGAGTCGCAAGATAGAGCGTGTGCGTGTCCTGCGCGTCGGTTCTCTGGGACACGTAGAGGTTGTCCGCGGAGTCCACCGCGAGCGCGTACGGCGCCTTGAACGCATGGGCGACCTCCCCGACGATCGTGTAGCCGACGACGGGATGGATGGGCCCGGCCTCATGCGCGTCCGCTGCAGCACCTGCATCGCTGACATCGCTCGCCTTTCCACCGTCCGTGGGCGCACCGGTGGCGTCCGGCGATGCGATGGTGCCGTCGTACTGGATCACCGCGCCGTCCACCGCGGGAGCCGCGTCTGTACCCGCGCCACCGCACGCGCTCGCAAGCAGGAGACCGGCTCCGGTCACACAAGACACGGCGCCGAACGTGCGAAGCTTGGAAGGCATCCGTGACCCTAGCATTCACCGAGCAACACGTGGCCAGCGGACCGTGCGTCTCATCGACTGTTCACTTGCGACGGCACGATGCATGGCCCGCGCCACCGCGTGCGGGGGCGTCCTAGCGCGCTTGCTTCACGAGCGCGTCGGTGTTGGCCTCGTACGGTGTAGTACGCCTGACCCAGTATATGTAGTTTGCATCCAATGCGATGGTGGACGTGAACGGTGAGTGCGTTGACGGGGCGCCGCCAGCCTCGTCGACCGTGAGGTTGTCGCACGTGACGGAGCCCGATCGCCCAGGCGGCCCAGAGGCGTTCCGGAGCGTCCCCTCGTCAGTCCACGACCTGCCGGAGGGTGGCCTCGTCGAGCTCGAGGACGTTCACAAAACGCTCGAATCGGTGCACGATAGGACATTACCACATCGAGGTGAGGACGATGTCATCGAAGTAGAACGGGCTTTTCGCGACGATTCACTTGCGGCACCTGCAAGCACGTGGTCGCATCCGGTTCGGAGTGGATGTTAATCGACGCGACCTATGGATGGGCACCGGGGCGTTCATCATCGGCATGGGCGGCGACACGCCTTGCTCCGGCACGAACGTGAAGTACGTAATCGGAACGCTGCCCCTGGACCTCTTGGTCACGCTCGGCGTCAACTTCGCGACCGCCGGCAACACGCCGGTCTACCTGGACGACGTGGTCGTTACCGTGGAGTGGTCGTGCGGCGAGCGAACCGGCCGCAGAGGATGGCAATGCGTCGAGTGAGCGTCTGCGCCATCGTGCTCACTGGTTGCACGGCGGCGTGCGAGCAACAATTCCTGCTGGTCGCCAATCCCGGAACGCAGATGAGCCTCCGGGGCTCCGAGCCGGTCTCACGCGTCCCCGCCGCGACCATTGACGGGACGAGCCCGCATGCGTTCGATGATCCTGCGGTTCACTTTCCGAGCGGCACCGACTTTCCCTACTGGCGTGAAGGAGACTGGGTCGCGTCCACGGGTCCTCTTCACGTGAACGTTGGCCCCGAGACCACGGCCGTCGAGTTCGTGATCCACCCCGGGCACCGAAACGTGCCTCTCGCGCTGGAGGTGGACAGCAGCGGGATCTGTGACCTCCGCACGAGAGCTCGGCCGCCGCGGGACGTTGGCTACTTCGTGATGGCGGCGAGCGCCATCTTGCTCGGTACGAGCGTCATCGCGCGGCCTTGGATGAAGGACGAACGAGGCGCCGTCTACGCGGGCGCAGGCGCGCTCGTTGGCTTCGGGGTCGGCGCCACGCTCGCACTCTGGCCTGCAGGGGCCGGGGCATCCGTCGTGCATCGCGACTGCCGACCGTGAGCCCCAGACTGCGCTTGTTCTTGTTCCGTCACCGCCGCGCGCTGAGGTAGAGCGTCGCTTCGTTTGGCGAGTGCGTGGACACTTCATAGTCGCATTGCGGTGAGACGTGTTTGGAGACCTACAGAGCCGTGTGAGCGCTGACCCGTTCGTCGAGAATGATGTGGTGAAGTCCGAGATCCAGGAGATCTTGCCATCGAGGACTGACCCGCGCCTTGGCTTCCTCGCTGTTGCCGAGGACACGGGTTTGGCGCGTTGAACCATTGTTTTGTCGCATCGGGACTGGCGAGTCCCCTGTCGACAAAACTAGTGAGCGTCGGCTCGCGAAGTGTGGACGAAAGGGTGAATGCGTGCGTGTCCGCGAAACCAAGTTGGGCATGCAAAGAAGCTTCAGAGCTGGCCCGTTCGCTTTCGGACTGTTCGTAGGCGGCGCGTGCGGAAACGAAAAGTGCCGGTTCCCGCGCTGCAGTTGTTCGCGGTCTTTTTCGCCGCTGGCAAGCGCGCGAGCGTCCTCATCGCGAGAGCGTTGCTTCTCTCGGCGGCGTTCATCCAGGTCTAGGCGCTCGTCCTCGGCCATGAGGTAGTGGTACGTCGTGGTGCTGAGCGGCGCGACTCGACACGGGCGCGGCCGAACCGGGGTGTCTCGCGAACCCTCTTAGTTCTACTGCGGGAAGTTGCGCCCCAGTTCTCAGTTCCGTTCGGGCTTTGCGCGCGGCAGCGTGAAAAACGCGGCGGGGCCGCTGTCAGGGCCCCTGAAGCGAACGAGCGACGCTTGGCGTCTGTTGCTCGCTGCCGCCAGTGGTCCCCGGATACGCCGGGTATTGTCCCGTTGCCACGGCGCGATTG
>JBBRNJ010000138.1:0-11359 GCA_038230375.1 Polyangiales bacterium
CCTGCATTTCTTCGGCGAGCTCATGAAGAATGCGCGCGCGGCGATCGAGCGCGGCGAGTTCGCTGCGTACAAACGTGACACGCTGGAGCGAATGAGCGCGACCTAAACGATGTATACTGACAGTAGTGGCCGAGCTATCCCAGAATGGCCAGATCGGCCAGATCCTGCTGAAGCAAGGCACGCTGTCCGCTGACGCTCTGGAGCACGCGCTGCTCTTGCAGAGCTCGATGATCCACAAGCAGCCGCTGGCATCGCAGCTGGTGGCGGCGGGCCTCATCACCGACACCGACGCGTTGCGTGGACTGTCCGAGCAGTTCGGGATGCCCGGAATCGATCTCCTGCAGGTCGCGATCCTGGGCGCGCATCTCGAGCACGTCCCGCACGAGATCGCAGTCAGCCGCAGACTGCTTCCTGTGCTCGCGCGCGAAGACCGCCTCTTCCTCGCCATGGCCAATCCCAAGGACAAGCGCGCGATCGACGAGCTGGAGTTCGTCACCGGCCGCAAGATCTTCCCGTACTTGGCGATGCGCGCGACGCTCGAGAGGGCAACGACAGCGGCGTACGCGGCGCGCGAGCGCGGGGACGCGTACTACCTGGCGCCGAAGGTCCCGGAGAAGACGCTCGTGCAGCTGGGCCTGCGGCGCGAGAGCGGCGGCACGGCGATGCCGAAGGCCGAGCCCCTCGCGACGAGAGCGTCGCCTGCGCTTTATGCGGGAGGCCTGCCGGTAGGCTCGCGGTCGATGGGGTCGGGCTCGATGCCGGCAGTGGACCCGAAGGGCGCGAACGCGACCGTGGAGACGGTGCCGCGAAATCTCGCGACGCCACTCGACGAGAACACGCGTGAGACGTCACGACCGCCGCAGCTCGAGGCGCTGGGCGAAGGCTACGCGGCGGTGCTCGACAAGGTCGCGCAACCACCTGGCGGGAACGATGATCCGATCGCGGTGGACGCGGCCGAGCTCGATCGCCCGATCGCGGCGGAGGGGTCGCTCGGACCGGACGCGGCGCTCGCGAGCCTCGGGGTCGCGGCCGAGGGCACGGGGAAGCTCCTGCTCGTCGTGGATGACGAGGAGGCCATTCGTTCGCAGCTGCGGCGGATCCTGAAGAGCATGGGGCACCGCGTCCTCGAGGCTCGCAGCGGACGCGACGCGCTACGCTTGCTTCGCACGCACGTGCCGGAGCTCGTCGTGATGGACGCGATGCTGCCAGAGCTGCACGGCTTCGACGTGGCACGGCGCATGCGCAAGAGCCAGCGATACCACGCCACGCCCATCGTCATGATGAGCGGCATCTACAAGGGCTGGCGGATCGCCCAGGACCTGCGCGAGAACTACGGCATCCACGACTATGTCGAGAAGCCGTTCACCGTCCCCGCCATGACGGAGCTGCTCGCGCGCCGCCTCGCTGGCCCACCGTCACCGACGGCGGAGGGGCCGCGCAATCCGGACGATGTGAGCGCAGAGGCCGAAGCCCTCCTCGTGATCGGCGTGGAGGCGTACAAAGCCGGGGACGTGGAGCGCGCGATCGAAGCGCTCCAGCGAGGCATCGCGCTCGACCCAGAGTCGTACCGGCTCCGGTATCAGCTCGCGCTGCTCTACGGAAAGCGAGGCCAGGTCTACGACGGCATCCGCGAGCTCGAGCGCGCTGTCGAGCTCGCGCCCAAGCATTTTCCTGCGCTCAAGAACCTCGCCATCCTCTACGAGAAGGCGGGTTTCAAGACCAAGGCCGTGGAGATGTGGGAGAGGTGTGCCCTCGTGGCGCCAGACGCGGAGACACAGCGCTCGATCAAGGAACATCTGTTGAAGCTGCTCTGACCACCAAAAGACCGCCAAACTTTTCCCGTCGGCGGCCGTCTCACATGAGCGGCCGGACGATAGGAGTACCGGGGCCTCGAAAACACGGTACGTTAAGGGGTCGAAAGGGCGCTCGAGCGTTGAAGTTCCTCTGCGACAATTGCAAGGCGAAGTACCAGATCTCCGACGACAAGGTCGCCGGCAAGACGGTACGAATGAAGTGTCGCAAGTGCGGACACCAGATCGAGGTGCGCGCGGCTGTCACGGAGACCAGCGTCTCGGTCGGGCCGCCCAAGCCTGACGTTCCGAACGCGCCTCACGCGCCCGTGGGAGGAGCGGGCCCCAAGCGACCGGGCCTCGCCACGAGCCGGTCGGCCGCGCGCCCGCAGACCCAGAAGATGAGTCGGCCCGAGACGGGAGCGCTCGCTGGAGCGTTCAACAAGTCGGTGAAAGACGAGCACGCGGCGGCGGCCCATGGCCACGCGCCTGCATCCGCGAGGCCCTATTCGAGCCAGCCGCCGAGCAACCTCGACTCGCTCGACGTGAGCATGACGGAGGAGTGGTACGTCGCCATCAACGGCGTGCCCGTGGGCCCGATCCGCGTGTCGGAGCTGCGTCGCAAGGCTGCCGGCGGCGCGATCCACGATGACTCGCTGTGCTGGCAGGAGGGTCTGGAAGAGTGGCGGCCGGTGAAAGCGATCCCGGAGCTCGCGCGCATCGTGCGCGAGGCCGCGATGTCTGGTCGTCCGTCCCTCACGGCGAACAACGAGCGCCCATCGCAGACGCCCGCGCCTCCGACCGCGGGCACCGGCACGCTGGTCCCGAGCTCGCAGCCCCATGGCGGCCACCAGCAGGCACACCAGCCCCACCAGCCTCCGCAAGCCCCTCGCGTGCCCGCAAGGCCAGCACCGCCGACCGGCGGCCCGATGAGCCCGATGGGCGGGCAAGTGGGCGTGCCACGGCCGCTTCAGACCGGCGGGCCGATGCATGTGCCCGGGCAAATCGCCGCGCACGCGGCCCCTGGAGGATCGCCGTTCGGCATCGCAGGGCTGCAGCAGCAGCCTCACATGCCCCCCGCTCGCAACAATGTGGTGCCCATCTCGGCCGGTCGTCTCGCCACGGCAGAACGCCTGGAGGACCTTGTCCCGGCGGCCGTGCTCTTCGCGCCGCCCGTACAGACCGCTCCTACGCCCGCCCCGCCCATCGTCCCGGACCCCTTCGGAGCCACCGCGCCCGCCGCGCCGTCTCCGTACTCCAACATGCCGATGGGTCCGCCGCCAGGCATGCAGATGCAGGGCGGCCAGATGATGTCCGCGGCGTCGCCGTCGTTTGCGCCGCCCGCACCGCAGAAGCGGGGCGCGCCGCTCTGGGCCATCGCCGCCATCGTGTTCGCAGGCTGCTTCGGCATTGCTGTCGCTGTCATGGTGTTCATGCCGAAGGCCCCGCCTACGCAGCCACTCGCCGCGCAGACAGGCACGGCTCCCACCGCCCAACCGTCCGTCGATCCATCCGCGGCGCTCGCGGCAGGCGTGGGCGCGCCGGTGCCCTCCGCCGCGCCGGATACGTCCGCGGTCGGAGCCGGTAGCGCGAAGATCGCTTCATCGGGACCGAGGTCCGGCGGAGCCCTCGCAGCCGCAGGCTCCGCGACGGCGCGCACCAACCCGGATCTCAAGAACCTCCTTGGCACCGGCCCGGGTGGCCCGAACGACGCGCCAGGGCCCGGGGGCGGCGCCGCCGGTGGCGCAGGTACTGGCCTCGACGGGAACGCCGTGCAGAAGGTGGTTCGCGACAGGCAACAAGGCGTCAAGCGCAAGTGCTGGGACACGGGGAGCAACGACCAGAAGACGAGCGCCAACGTCCAGGTCGTGGTCACCGTCGCGCCCAACGGCAGCGTGACGAACGCGGTCGCTACCGGTGACGAGCCGATCGCATCCTGCATCGGCCGCGAGGTCAAGACCTGGACCTTCCCGGCGCCCGGCTCGACCACCACCGTGAACATCCCGTTCCACTTCGTTCGTCAGTAGCCGAAGAAAAGAAGCAACCTTCGCCAGCCCTGGCCGATGGGGAGGGATGAGCCCCCGCCCCGTTGCTGTCCTCTCCCTCTTCGTCGCGCTCCTGCTCGCGGTGCTCCCGCCTTCGCGCGCGCTCTGCGACACGGCCCTCACGCCCACGCTGACGCCGCTCGGGCGCCATGTGGAGGCGGAGCTTCTGCTGCGCGAGCTGGTCTCGGTGCTGCCGGACGATGCGCGCGCCAGGGTGCAGGGGATCTACGTCGCGTTCGCCCTGACACCGGTGGACGTGATGTCGCAGGCCGCGTGCGACGACGATGGCGACGCGGTGATCGTGGTGTCCGACGCAATGCTCGTGCTGCTCGAGAACGTGACCCACGCGCAGGCGCTCGATCTTGGCGCCACACGCGCGAACGTGGTGTCTCTGGCTTCGCACTATGCGAAGGACCAGCGCGCAGGCGAGCGTCTACTTCCACCGGTGCCCGGCGCGTTCGAGGCCAAGGACTCCCGCGCCACGGAGACCATCCACACCGCGCGGTTCCGCGAAGCGCTGTCTGGCGTGCTCGGCCATGAGCTCTCCATCTTCGTCCGCGCTGAGCTCACGTGTCCGCACCCCACGGCAACGCACGAGCGCGGTGACGACGAGTGGACGCAAGAAGAGGCAGAGCTCGCGCACGACATCGCGACGCGCCTCTATGGCAAAGGCCGCATCCGGGGGCGCGATCAAGACGCTGTCCTCTTCACCACCGCAACGAAAGGCGAAGCGCTTGGCTACATCGGCTGGCTCGCGTTCCTCACCGCGATGGACAACGCCGGTGCGCGCCCGGCGTGGAGCTACTCGACGCAGCGCCCCGACCCGGCGCGACGCCTGGAGGTCGTGGAGCACGCCGCGATCGACGTGAAGACGCAGCTCCGCCGAACGCACGAGGAGAAGTGACATGAGGCTCCCGTTCACCGCGGACGATCCCGCCTGCACCCCGGCGCTCCGAAACATTCTCGAGGCCGCGCAACCACCAACGCTGACCCTCTCCAGACCGCTGACCCTGCCACCACCCCGAGGCATACGGAAGGTTCCACGGTCGGTCGCGATCGTTGGTGCACGCGCCGCCGAGAGAGCGGCTCTGGCGTTCACCAAGCAGCTCGCGGCGCTCGTGGTGTCTGCGGGCGGCGTCGTACTGTCGGGCGGGGCGATCGGCGTGGACTGCGCAGCACACGAAGGCGCGATGGCTGCAGGTGGGATGACCTGGTGCGTGGCGCCGTGTGGTCCAGGCTTGGTCACGCCACGCGCGCACAAGAAACTCTTCCAACGAATCGAGGCGAGCGAAGGGGGAATTCTGTGGACCCAACCCGACGGGGTGACTGCAGCGCTCGGACAGTTCCACATCAGGAATCGAATCCTGGTGGCGCTCGCAGACCTGGTGGTGGTCGTACAGGCGGGTGCACGCTCGGGCTCCATCTATTCGGCCACGCATGCGCTCGCGATCGGTTGTGCGGTTCGTGTCGCGCGACCCCCGGCGTGGGGATGCGAGTTCGCCGGCTCGCGGTCGCTCTTGCGCAGGGGACGGGCGCGCGCTCTCGAGTCGCTCGACGAGATGCGTGAGCTCCTCGACCTCCCTCCTCTAGTGTCGAGTCTGGACGAGGCTGACGTCGGCATCGAACTGCCAAACCCCCAAGCTCAGCTGTCTTTCGATCTTTCGGAGGATCAGGCGAATCTCTTCCAGAAGGTGACGCAAAGCCCGCAACACGTGGACGAAATTGCACATTCTGTGGGCATCCGACCAGGGCAGGCCGCGACTCTGCTCTTGACGCTCGCCTTGGAGAACGTAGTAGTAGAAGGTCCGTCGGGCTTCTTCCGGCGACAGCAGCTACTATAAGCGTTTGAAATGTAAGCACTATCTTTCCATCCAAGCGTCGCAAGGCGTCGGATGAGGGGTGTGCGTGTGTGGTTGTGGGGCAGAACATGGGCAAGACACTCGTCGTTGTAGAGTCTCCGGCCAAAGCCAAGACCATCAAGAAGTACCTGGGCTCTGGCTACGAGGTCATGGCGTCGAAGGGTCACATCAAGGACCTGCCCAAGAAGATGGGCATCGACATCAACAACGGCTTCACCGAGACCTACGAGATCGTCGCGGGCAAGGAGAAGGTCCTCGCGGAGCTGAAGGGCGCCGCAGAGCTCGCCGATGACGTGCTGCTCGCGACCGACCCCGATCGCGAAGGCGAAGCGATCGCGTGGCACCTGGCCGAGGAGCTCACCAAGTCCGTCAGCAAGGCGAAGCGGGTCGAGTTCCACGAGATCACGAAGAACGGCGTGCTGAAGGGCGTGGCCTCTCCACGAGCCCTGAACAAGAACTTGTATGATGCACAGAGAGCGCGGCGTGTCCTCGACAGGATCGTCGGCTACGACGTGTCGAAGCTCGTGTGGACCAAGCTTGCGTTCGGTCTCTCGGCGGGTCGCGTGCAGAGCGTCGCGCTGCGGCTCATCGTCGATCGTGAGCGCGAGATCGAGGCGTTCAAGCCGGAAGAGTACTGGAACATGGGCGTGCAGCTCGTGCCCAGCGGCGGCAAGAAGCGCTCGCCGTTCCATGCGCGGCTCTCGTCGCTCGGCGACAAGAAGCTCGAGGTCAAGGACGGCAAGCTCGCGGGAGAGGTGAAGGATGACCTCACCACCGCAGACTTCAAGATCGCGAAGATCACGACCGCCGATCGCAAGCGCAAGGCGCCCAGCCCGTACACCACGAGCAAGCTCCAGCAAGACGCCGTGAACCGCCTCAGCTTCGGCGCCAAACGCACGATGCAGGTGGCGCAGGGTCTCTACGAAGGCGTGGACCTGGGCAAGGAGCTCGGCACTGTCGGTCTCATCACGTACATGCGTACGGACTCCATGCGCATCGCCCCCGAGGCGCAGGCGAATGCCATCGAGTACATCGAGAAGAAGTGGGGGAAGACCTACCTCCCCGCGACGCCGAACGTCTTCAAGGCGAAGAAGAACTCGCAGGACGCCCACGAGGCCATCCGCCCCACGTCCATGGACTTCCCGCCGGACGTGGTTCGCGTGCACCTCAAGGACGAGCAGTACAAGCTCTACAAGATGATCTGGGATCGCTTCCTGGCGAGCCAGATGAAGGAAGCGCTCTTCGACCAGACGTCGGTCGACATCGAAGCCACCTCCAAGAACAAGAAGGTCTACGGCCTGCGCACGAGCGGCCGCGTCCTCAAGTTCGCCGGCTGGCTCGAGGCGTACGGCGTTGGCGTGAAGAGCACGGAGCTCGCGGGCGAAGAGAAGCCCGAAGGCGACGAGCCCGCGAAGGAGGGCAAGCCCGAAGGTGACGACGGCGAGGCCACGCTGCCGGAGCTCACGCAGGGTGAGGCCCTGATCGTGTCCGCCCCGCCGGGCGTGATCGCGGAGCAGAAGTTCACGCAGCCGCCGCCGCGCTACAACGAAGGCTCGCTCGTGAAGGAGCTCGAGGAGCGCGGCATCGGCCGCCCGAGCACGTACGCCGAGATCATCAGCAAGGTGCAGGCGCGCGACTACGTCGAGAAGATGGAGGCGCGGTTCAAGCCGACGCAGCTCGGCAAGTTCGTCGTCGACGGGCTCGTGAAGAGCAATCTGGATTTCATGGATCCGACGTTCACGTCGAGCATGGAGCTGGAGCTCGACGGCGTGGAGGCCGGCACGGAAGAGCGCGTGGTCTTGCTGTCGCGCTTCTACAAGAAGTTCCAGGAGCAGCTTGCGGGCGGCCAGAAGGGCGCCCGTTGGAACCCTGAGCCGGAGCACACCGGCGAGTTCTGCGAGATCTGCGGCCCCGTAGGCACGTCGGAGGACGCCAAGCTCCGCGCGCTGCCCAAGGGCGAGATGATGAAGCGCTGGAGCAAGAACGGCTACTTCATGGGCTGTTCGAACTACCCGAAGTGCAAGAACACGAAGGACCTCGGCGCCGACGGCCTGGGCTCCGCGCCCATGCGTGACGCTGGCGTCGCGTGCGACAAATGCGGCAAGCCCATGTGCATCCGCAGCGGTCGCTACGGCGAGTTCCTCTCCTGCACGGGCTACCCGGAGTGCAAGAACGCCCGGCCCGTGCCGCTCGGCGTCCCCTGCCCCAAGTGCAACGGCGATCTCATCGAGGTGCGCGCGAAGAAGCGCGGCGGCAAGACGTTCTACGGCTGCTCGAACTACGCGAACGAGACCATCAAGTGCGACTTCAAGCTGTGGCAGAAGCCCATCTCGGAGCCTTGCCCCAAGTGCGCCGCGCAGTTCCTGACCATGGGCGGCACCAAGGCGAAGCCCATGATCGTCTGCGCAAACAAGGAATGCGGCTTCAAGAAGGAAGTCGAAGAGCCGGTCGATCCGGCCGAGCCAACCGACCCCGCGCAAGCCGCTCCCCCGCCGGCCTGAGCACTAGTTCTTGGTCGCAAGGGCCACGCCGTCACCGAGCGGGAGCACGGTGGCGGTGAAGTCCTTGTGCTTCATGAGCTTCGCGTTGAACGCGGCTAGCGCGGTGGCGCGCACGCGCTCCTTCTCCGGCATGTCTTGCTGACCGACCATGCCGCGCCAGAGCACGTTGTCCGCGACGATGAGCCCGCCCTTCGTGAGGGCTGGCGCGAGCAGGTCGAGATACGCGACGTAGTCTTCCTTCACGCAGTCGATGTAGGCGAAGTCGACCGGGTGCTCGCATCGCTTCTTCAGGTACGCGAGCGCGTCTTCCTGGTGAACGGTCACGCGCGCCGAGAGACCTGCTTCTTCGACGTAGCCGCGCGCGATCTTCACGATCTCGGGACGCAGCTCGACGGTGTCGACGTGCGCGGCTTCACCTGCGGCGCGCGCGAGCACGATCGCGCCATAGCCGATGTTCGCGCCCACCTCGACAAGCCGCGTGGGGCGCGTGGCGAGCACCAGGATGCGGAGCAGTGTGGCGACCTCCGGATCGCTGATCGGCTGGTTTTCCCGCTCGGCGTGGGCCTCCATCTTCGCGAGCAGCCCATCGCGCGGGGCGTCAAGCGACCCGAGGTACTTCGCAACGTGGCCCTGGATGATCGCGTCGCTGTTGCCCTTCAAAGCCTTGCTCCCTTCGGTTGCACCAGCCCGTCGCCCGGCGCGTTCAGGGCTTCGGCTTGTCCTTGACCTCGACGATGTCGTCCTTCATGGGCGCGAGCAGCGCGAACAGATCGTTGCGCTCGCCTTCGCCGACGCCCTTCTCTTCGAGCGCCATCTTGAGGTCCTCGACGACGGCGGCGAACTGCGCCTCGGTGATCTTCATGCCCTTGTGGGCGTCCTTCATCACCTTGCCCGTGTACTTGCACTCACCGCCGGTGGCCTCGCAGATCTGATCGACCATGGCGGCCTTGAAGTGCTCGAGCTTGGGGCCCGTGGTCTTCACGAAGAGCTTATTGATGCGCTTGTCCGCGGACACGTTCTTCACGAACGTGTCGACGACCGCCTTGATGCCGTCCTTGCCACCGAGGCGCTCGAACAGGGACTTCTGGACGGGGGCCGCCGGCGAAGCGTCCTCCACGGCACCAGCGTCCACGACCGTGGGCGTGGTCTCGACGGGCTTCGGCGGCTTCTTGCTTCCGCAGGCGACGAGCACGCCGAAGGTGGTGACGACGAACAGGACGGCGAGCGGGTGACGGGTTTTCATGGTGTCCTCAACCGCGGCACTTTATCGGCCAACCGGCCAAATGTCCCAACAAAAGGCGGGTCACACGCGGACTCCACCGCGCCACACGCTTGGCCTTCCCACCACGTCAAGCGCGGCAGCCAGAGCGCCGGGGCGCGGCGAGATCGAAGAAAGTCTTGCAAGAAAATCGGCACGAGGCTCACTCTTCACCAATAATGCCTTCTGAGTGAGTCACTGCACCCTCACAATCGGCGGCGCTCTCATCGTGCGCTCGGACGGAGCACCGGACGCGGAGTACGCGCTGTTCGATGCTTCCGACATCGAGCTGCGTGCGATTTCGCCGGGCAACATCCGCGAGCATTCGTACAAGACGACGGCTGACCGCGCGCGCGAGCGGCTGTCGGCCATGAGCTACACCGGCGATGCGGCCCAGGCATGCGCAGAGTCGATGCAACCGAAGCTGGCCCCCGCGTACGCGCGCGGCCATGCCGCCGAGCGCCTCACCACGAAGCTGTCCTCGCGCGAGGTCCTCGAGGGCTCGACGTACTCGGCGGACACCAAGGAGTACACGAGCATCTATATCGATCTCGTTGGGCTCGCGAGCGACCTTGGGCTCCCGCATGCCGGGACGTCGCTACAGATCGCGCATCTCGCCAACCTGCTCTCGGGGCTGCCTCCCGACACAGAGGTGGAGCTCATCACGCACGAGCTGATGGCAAGCAAGCCGCAGGGCCAGCGCAGCCACAAGCGCGTTCTCGTCGACCCTGCGACGGATCTCCTCGCCAAGCTTCGCGACCTCGCGCAGATGCCGGCCGTGTCGCGCGCCGTACCGATGACGGAGGGGGAGCTCGGAGACATCCTGCGTGCGCGCGCCGCCTCGCTTCCGAACGAGGCTGATCGCGCCCGCTTCATCGAGCTCGCGGAGAACGCGGCCACGGCGAAGGCGCCCGAGAAGGGGCCGCTCGCGGACGCAGAGCTCTGGTCTATCGAGACCAAGCTGAATCAGAAGACGACGGACGGCGTGCAGGAGCAGCTCGACGCGTTCGAGAAGGTCAAGGGCCGTGTGCCCGGCACCACCTACTTGCGCGCACGGCTCGCGCTCGCGCTCGGCACCGAGCCGCCGCAGCGGATCGCGGAGAAGGTCTCCGCCCTTGCGCTCTCGATGACCTCCTTCAGCCACCTCGGGCTCCTCGCTGCCGAGGCGTGGATGGCTGCAGGCGACTACAAGCGCGCGCTTCCGTACGCGCGCGACCTCGTGGACGCAGGCAAGCTCGACGACGAGACCCGCGGACGGGCGCGGGCGATCGTTGCTGCCGCGAAGCGACTCTCCATGCAGATGGCGGCGAGCGGCGAGGCGGCTTCGTCGTCCACCGCCGTGCAGGTTCCAGCCGCGACCGGCAGCGCGCCAGGCAGCAAAGAAGCGGCGTCGCAGGTGCCCACGCGGCGTGCGTCGGAGCAAGCAGCGGTCGCGGCGCAATCCGCGTCCTCCACCGCGCCGCTTCCGCCGCTACCTACATCCCCAGCGGTCTCGGCTCCACCGCTTCCCCCTCCCGTTTCGCCGCCGCTGCCGCCGCCTGCCCCGCTGCCGCCGCCGGCTCCGCTTCCCCCACCCGCTCCTCCGCCGGCTCCGCCCCCGCCCGCGCTGCCGCCCGCACCTCCACCTGCGCCGTCCTATTCACCTTCGGGTCCTGGTCCCATGCCCGCGCGGTCCAGCAGCACGTCCGCGAGCACGGTCCCGTCAACGGCCCGCGGCGCGGGTGCAGCGGGACCGCCGCCGCCTGTGACGCTCACCCCGTCGAGCCCGCCGGCCCCGCCCGACTTCGAGGATTTCGCGTCACTGCGCGACGTGCCGGATCCGCCGTCTTCACCTTCACCGCTGCCGCCGGGTCCAGAGATGAAGCGCCCATCGATCGCGCCGGCGTCCGGCTCGAATCCGCCGCCG
>JBBRNJ010000139.1:0-10720 GCA_038230375.1 Polyangiales bacterium
CATCGCCCCTGGGGACGAGGTCATCGTTCCCGCGTTCACGTTCGTGTCCACGATCAACGCGTTCGCGATCCGCGGCGCAAGGGCGGTGTTCGCGGACATCCGGGCCGACACGCTGAACCTCGACGAGCGGAAGCTCGAGTCGCTCGTCACCCCGCGTACGAAGGCGATCGTTCCGGTTCACTATGCGGGCGTCGGCTGCGAGATGGACGCCATCCTCGCGATCTCCGCGCCGCGCGGCATCGCCGTGGTGGAGGACAACGCGCATGGGCTCTACGGCACGTACCGCGGCCGCCATCTCGGCACGTTCGGCGCCCTCGCGACGCAGTCGTTCCACGAGACGAAGAACTTCACGTGCGGCGAAGGCGGCGCGTTGCTCGTCAACGAGACGCCTCTCGGCTCATTCACCGCGCGCGCGGAAATCCTCAGGGAAAAAGGCACGAATCGCAGTCAGTTCTTCCGCGGACAGGTCGACAAGTACACGTGGGTCGACGTCGGCTCGAGCTATGTCCTCTCCGACGTGCTCGGAGCGCTGCTCCTCGGTCAGCTCGAGGCGCGCGCGGAGATCCAGCAGAACCGCCGCCAGGTCTGGGAACGCTATGCGAGCGAGCTCGGCGCGTGGGCGTCGGCCTCGGGCGTCGTGCTACCGACCGTGCCCGCCCACTGCGAGCAGGCGTTTCACATGTTCTACCTGCTACTCCCCGATCTCGCGAAACGTACCGCGTTCATCGCGCATCTGAAAGAGCGGGGTGTGGCGTCGGTGTTCCACTATCTACCGCTGCACCTGTCGCCGATGGGCGTGCGGTTCGGCGGCAAGGGTGGCGACTGCCCGGTCACCGAATCGATGAGCGATCGCCTCGTGCGTTTGCCGTTCTATACGGAACTCTCCGAGGCGGATCAGGAAGAGGTCATCGACGCCGTAAGGTCCTTTCAGGTCTAAACTCAACTAAGGCGCAGGGGGCGGCTCGAAGGCGGTCTTCCCGACGCAACAGTAGGCCTCGGACACCAGCGCCGTCGGCCGCAGGACCTTCGGAAAGAGTGAGCAGCGTCCGATCATGCCCGGGCTGCGCAGACTGCTCAAGAACGGGCGGATCTTCTCGCCCCCGTACGCCCTCCCGATCCACGGGATACCATCCGTGATGTAGATGAGGTCGAGCGGCTGCTGGAGGTGCTCGAACGCGTGCACCGTGTAGTCGTCGATGACGAGATGAGTCGCGCCATCGCCGTCGATCGCGCACGCGCGCGCCAGCGCGCGGATCTTCGCCTTCTCGACATCGAACCCGAAGATCGGTAGTGCCAGCGGCTGGTCGGGGACGGTCGGTCCAACGCGCTCGGCGTTCGCACGCAACGGCGGTCCGAAGTAGCCGATCAGCGTGACGAGATTCTGGCTGGCCAGCACCAGGAACGCCAAAAGCGAGAGCTTGCCGAGCGCACGCGGGAGGAGCGGGCGATCGTCGACCGACAGCGCGAGCGCCGCGATCAGGCTCAGCGCGGGCATCACCAGCGTGCAATTGTAGAACGGAAAAGCCTTGTAGAAGAAGGCATTCGTGCCAATGCCAAGGATCAGCGCGCCGCCCAGTGCCATATTCGCACGAGCGACCTTGTTCTGTCTCCGATAAGCCAATAGCAGGAGCAGTGGAATGACCCAGAACAGCGCAATGAAGGCTGGGCGCGTCTCCTCGTTCAGATCGCGTATCTCTGGGGGAAGCCTCCGGCTGTTGGGTAGCGGAACCCACATGGTATTGCTGGCCGAGAAGAGCACCTCGTCCCACGCGTGGGGCGGCGCGTTGACGACGTTGTGCCAGCCGGTGAGCAGGAACGTTCCTGGCTCGGTGATCAGCGACCGAGGGCGCAACGCGGCGCCGTCGAACCACTGCGTCACGCCCGGCGCCTCCTCGCAGCGCACCATCGACGCGGACACGCGATAGCACTGGAACGCCATCACCATCACGATTGGGACCAGGATGAGGCTCCACCGCCACCTGCGCCCTTGCGGCGCGGAGAGCACCCCGGAGGTGAGGACAAACGGCAGGAAGAAGAGGGCCTTCGGATGAGCATAGAAAAAGAGGGACGACAGAAGGAGGAAGCCGACACCGATGAACACGCGGGCGCGCTTGCGATGCGCCCAGCTGCGCGCGATCACCGGCAGCGCGCAGTAGCCGACGAGGCACAGCTTCATCACCTGCTCGCTGCGCGAGAGAATGACGACGAAGGGCAGGATGCCCAGACACGAGATCGCGCATAGGCCGGCAACGGCAGAGACCTTCTGCGCCCTCTTCCTCACGCCTTGACACGCAAGCCAGGCCACTCCAGCCATGGCCGCCACCGAGAACGCGATCCCCGAAACCTTGATGCCGACGAGTCCGATGTACCCGTACGCAAGCGTCAAGAGGACAGCGCCGGGATAGAGCGTGGATGGCACCGGCTGAACCCATGACGACGAGCACATGGGCAGGAGCGAGACGAGGTTCCCGTGCTCCTCGAAGACGCGCGAGTTCGCGAGCTTCGTCGAGACCTCGTCCGACAGGAGCGGCACGTAGAAGCCGGTAGCCAGCGCGATCCCGAAGAAGGCGAGGACCACGACGGACGCGAGCCCGAGGCTGAGCGAGAGCGTCGTCGAAGCGCCGCGAACGAGGAAAGTCCCGATGCGCCTCAGCCGCGCGCGGCGTTCGAGGCTCAGATCGAACATGCGAGACGCGAGTCTACCATCAGGGAGGAGCGTCGCCCTGCGTCTCGGCCGGGGTAGGCAGCGCGCGGCTCCGCCTGAGCGCGAGGTAGGGGAACACGCCGAGCAGCGACGGCGCGATCTGCCCGACGAGATAGGCATTGAACACGGATGCACCCCCGGTGATCGCGATCATGGCAAACAGCCGATCGAAGGCCACGTGTCCGACGCCGATCCCGCCCGGCGAGATGGGCAAAACGATGGTGAGGATACCCAGCGGGAAGACCGTCGCGATGGCCGAGTAGCGGATGTCATGCGCCGTGATGGCCACGGCGAGCGCGGTGAAGAACATCATGCCCACCGCGTGAAGTGACATCGAGAGGGCGAGCGCGATGGCGAGGTTCTTCGGACCTGCCGATACGAGGCGCGCGGCCGCGACGAGCTGACCGGTGAGCTTCGCGAAGCGGGTCGTCCCGCGGGTCCACATCGCCAGGCGCTCGCCCGACCTGCGCACGATGGCGATGAGGATGGCCGGCGCGAGGACCGTCACGACCGCGAGCGCGGCGACCAGTATGGCGAGGTCGCGGAGCTGCGGGTCGCTCCAGAGGACCGCGCCGCGCAGCATGATCGCGACGCCAGCCACGATGACGAGCCCGCCCAGACCGAGCATCCGCTCCACGAAAACGATGAGGAACACAGTGGGCCGCTTCGCGGGCTCTGCCTCGCGCGCCGCATAGGCGGACTTGAGGAGATCGCCGCCCACGTTGCCGGGGATGGCCGTGTTGAAGAACATGGCGCTCATCTGCAGCTGGATCGCCCGGCCGAGGGGGATCCGGACGTCCGCCAGGCGGAGGAGCACCCTCCAGCGGAGAGCACCGACGAGGTTGGCGAGCGCGTTCAGCCCGAGGCTTGCGAGCAGCAGCAGCGGCCGGTGGATGAACACGTCGAGCGCCTTGAAATCAAGCGATCCTGAACGAATCAGCCACGCGATGAGCGCTGCTGCAAAGACAACCTTGCACGCAAAGATGATCCTTCGACGCTCCCGCCCCGGGGATGACGGTGCACCCGCTGGCGCTACCACGCGCTCACTCCTCGCGCACCAGGATGAGGCGCGCGTACGGAATGCGAAGGAGGTCGGTGTGTATGGCGGGCCACCTTGGAAAATACGCGGTCCGGAGCGCGGTTGCCGTGGTTGCACGGAGGGCACCGGTGTCGTTCCCACTGACGAAGACCCACGCGCCGCACGGTAGGTGACCGCCCGCGGGTCGACAAGCGCTCAGCTTTCGGCGCTCGCCTGGTCCGTTCACGAGTGGATGGTCGCGTACCCGTCCCCATGCGGCGTCGTCGGGAGCAATGCAAGCCAGCTCCAGCTCGTCACCCTCTGCGGGTGCCTGGGGACGCGACCAATTTCCAACACCTCGGACGCGGCTGCTCGGTCAGCTACGGAGCGAGCCGCAAGGGTATCGGCCTCACGGTTCGCGGGGCGCCGTGGACGTGCGACGCCGGAATGCGACCTCGGGAGGAGGGGCGCAGGCGCCTACCGCGGTCACTTCTCGCACTCCATGATCAAATGCGTGTACGGGATGCGAAGCAGGTCGCTGCGCACGACGGGCTTCACCTTCGAGAAGACGCGGTCCGCGATGCGCCGATAACCGGCTTCGTCGCGCACGTGCTCACCGCGGTCCCGCGAGATGATGAGGCGTGCGATGGGGTTCTGGCCCCTGACGAAGACGCCGTCGAGCGTGACGAGCCGTCCGCCGGGAACCAGCGCCACGAGCGCGAGGCGAAAGAGCTTCTCGGCCTCCTCGTCGTCGAGATGGTGAAGGATGCCCAGCGCCAGCACGATGTCGAAGCCCTCATGATCGCTGAGCGACTGCTCGCTGACGCGCTGGCAGTAGAAGCGACCGCGGTCGCCGTAGTTCTTGGTCGCCGTGGTGATGTAGTCGGGGTTCGCGTCGAACCCGGTGTAGTCGACACGCGGCAGCCACTGGAGGATGTCCGCCGGTCCGCATCCGATGTCGAGTAGGCGCTCGCCTTCTCGCGCGCGAATGTGCTCGCGCGCGAACCTGCCGCGGTCGCCGCCGACGAGCCGCCCCCAGCTTCGGTAGAGCAGGGGCACGCCGAGGATCTTTTCGAGCACGCTCGCCGCCACGCGCCGCACGGTAGGTGACCGGCCGCCGCCCGACAAGCTCTCGCCGTGCGCGGCGGCGGCGCATGACCGTGTCACCCAGACCTCAGGCCGCGCGTTCGCCGATAGCTACGCCGGAGCCGCATCAGCTCCTTCGCCATCGCCATGCCGTCCTTCAGGGGCCGCACCGTCGAGGGACGCCGGCCCGCGGTCAGCACCACCGGGAGCTCGACGATCGTCTCGCCCTCCTGCTCCGCGTAGTAGCAGAGCTCGGTCGTGTAGAAGAAGCCGCGGGTCTGGATCTTCGGCACGATGATCTCGGCGAGGTCGAGACGCGTGAAGACGCTGCCCTGCGAGTCGCCGACCTTCATGCCGATCGTCGCGCGGCGCGCGAGACGGTAGACCGCGCTCATCACCTTGCGCTTCGCGGTGGCCCCGACCTTGCTCCGTGGGTGGGCCTTCGAGCCCATGAGCATGCGCGAGGAAGCGCGCTGCATGTCGACGAGCGCCGCCTCGACGTCGCTGAAACCGAACGGGAGATCCGCGCCCTGGATGACCGTCCAGACCTTCGGGTCGCCGCCGAAGCGCGTGATCGCCTCGGTCATGCCGCGATGAAGGCCGTACCCGATGCCCCCGATGGGCTCGCGATAGGCACGTACGCGGGGCCCGCCTGCCGCGGCTGCGGACCGCTCTTCGAGCTCCTGGCTGATGCGCCATGAGTCGTCCTTGCTGCCGTTCTCGCAGAGATAGATCTCCGACCCTGGAAATGCGCCAAGATACTTCACGAGCCGGACGACGTTCGCCGCGAGCTCCTGGGCCTCGTTGTGGACGGGCAGCACATAGACGAGCTGCGGCAACACTCGGAGCGCCACCTTATCACCTGCGGCTCGGGGCGCGTAGCCGTGCTGGTCACCAAAGGCGGATTGCACTATAGGGAAGAGCCTATTTACATGGCTGTTCCGTTCATCGACCTGTCGCGCCTCGTGGCCCGGATCCGCGGCGACGTCATTGCTTCCTGGACCGAGTGCCTCGACAAGTGCGAGTTCGTCGGCGGACCGCGGGTGGGCGCCGTCGAGAAGAAGCTCGCGGGCGTCCTTGGCGTGCCGAGCGTGGTGTCCTGCGCGAACGGGACGGATGCGCTGCTCGTCGCCCTCCAGGCGACCGGCGTGAAGCGCGGTACCAAGGTCGCGCTGCCGAACCTCACGTTCTGGGCGACGTTCGAGGCCGTTGCGCAGCTTGGCGCGATCCCGGTGCTCGTCGATGTCGACCCCGATGACCTGCAGGTGAGCCTCGATCAGCTGCGCTCCGCGCACGACGCGCACCGCTTCGAGACGCTCATGCTGGTCCACCTCTACGGCTGGACGTCGGCGCGTCTTCTCGAGATTCGTGCATTCTGCAAGGAGCGCAGCATCGCCGTCGTCGAAGATGGCGCGCAGTGCTTCGGCGTAGAGGCCTTCGGCGAGCCCGTGCTCGCTGGCGCGGGCCTGGCAACGCTCTCGTTCTACCCGGCAAAAGTCGTGGGCGGCGCGATGGACGGCGGCGCCATCACGGTGCAATCGAAGGAGCACGAGGCGTTCCTGCGCTCGATTTGCAACCACGGCCGCTCGGATCACTACTCGTACGCGCACGTCGGCTGGAACTCGCGCATGGGCGGGCTCCAGGCGGCCTTCCTGTCCCGCGTCCTCGATGAGCTGCCCATCATCCTCGAGTCCCGCCGCAAGAGCGCCGCCTGGTACCGCGAGCGATTCGCCTCTGACGCCGTCGCGAAGAAGCACGTGCGGGTCTACGGGCCGCCTGAGGGCGTCATCGAGAACGGCTACCTCAACGTGATCACCGTCGCGGGCAAGCAGGGCCAGGAGATCGTCGATGCGCTCAGGGCGGCCGGGATCGGCGCCGCGCGCACCTACCCCGAGACGATGGACGTGCAGCCGCCTGCGAAGGCGGCCGGCGCGATCGTCCATGGCGATCAGCAGCACTCGCGCCGCTTCTGCCAGAACGTCGTGAACCTGCCGCTCTTCTACGGAATGCGCGAAGACGAGCACGAGGCGGCGGCTCGCGCGCTGGTCGCAATGCTATGACACCCACCAAGATCAAAGTCGTCCTCGTCGGTCTCGGTCGGATGGGCAATAACCACCTGCGCGTTCTGCGCGAGACTCCCGGTTTTCAGCTCGTCGCCGTGGTCGACGCGCAGTTCTCACCCCCTACCCCCGTCACGCGCACGGACCTCGGCGATGTGCCATCGTTCCCTAGCGTCGCCGAGCTCGCAGCCTCCGCGCTCGCCTTCGACGCCGCCGTCATCGCGACCCCGACCGCGACGCACCACGAGGTCGCGCTCGCGATCATCGCGCTCGGCAAGCACCTGCTCGTCGAGAAGCCCATTGCGAGCACGTTCGTGCAGGGCCGTGAGGTCCTCGCGGCGGCCCATGCGAAGGGCGTGAAGCTCGTCGTCGGTCACGTCGAGCGCTTCAATCCCGCGGTGCGGAAGCTGCGCGAGATCATCCGAGAGGGCTACCTCGGCACGGCCATCCATTTCTCGTTCACGCGCGTTGGCGGCTATCCCGACACGGTCCTCTCGGGGAACAACGTCATTCTCGATCTGGCGGTGCACGACATCGACGTGCTGCGCAGCCTGGTCGGCGCGGTGAAGCTCGAGCACTCGATGTGTCACGTGACGTGGCGCGAGAACGTCTTCGACACCGCGGAGATCTTCCTCGCGGCGGGGACTGGCGCGAGCGCCACGGTGCACGTCAACTGGATCACGCCCACGAAGATCCGAAGCATCCGCGTCACGGGCACGCGCGGCGTCTGCTTCGTCGACTACATGCTGCAGACCTGCGAGCTGCTCGGCGGCAGCCTGCTCGAGAAGCACGATCAGCCGCGGGTCACGAACTTCGAGGGCCTCCAGGAGCTCTATCGCACGACCGATCGCATCCAGTTCGGCGTGCGCAAGGAGGAGCCACTGCGCGCGCAGGCGAACCAGTTCTATCGCTTCCTGACCGACGGCGACACCGGCGAGCTCTGCATGGGTAGCGATGCCCTGGCGGCCGTCCTGCTCGCGGAGCGCGCGGTGCAGGTCGATCAGAGTCGCGAGCGACCGAAGACGATACCGCCGAGCGCCACGATGCCAACCGTCGACGACGAGTGGGTCTAGGGGTCGCGAAATGGTGGGGAAGGTCGTCACCGAGTACAAGAAGCTCAAGCCGTACTTCTCGCTCCTTGATTTCGGCGGCCCGCCGACGACGCGCGTAGCGTGGGTCGTTCGCGTCTGCGTGTTCAGCTTCGGCGCGGTCCTGCTCTGGAAGCGCGTGAGCGCCACCGCGGCGCCGCTGCTCAATGCCAAGCCGCCGATCGCGATCCCGAACGAGGAGATCGAGGACTATCGCTTCCGCCTGCCGGAGCGCACCCGGCGCGAGATCTTCGCGGAGATCGCCGAGGCCGAGCAGACCGAGCGCGCGCACGCGATCCAGAGAAACAGCTGGAACGGGCATCTATGGTCACGCGAGGACGATCGCGGTCACGTCGAGCGCGTCTTCTTCCGCCAGCTGGCGCAGAAGTACAGCATCAGCCTCACGCAGGTCTATTTGATCCTCGACGAGGGCATCCGCGCCAAATGGCCTGGACCTGACGGCGCGGCGCTGCCTGCCACCACCCCTCCGCTCAACCCGAGGTCGACGTGGTGAAGCGCGTCGCGCACTGGATGCAGCGCGTCGCGCGCTGGATGAAGCAAGTGATCGCGCAGCACGATCCCACTCCCGGTGACACGGGCATCTTCGAGCATACGAGCCGCTGGATTGATCGTCTCGCCAGCATCACGTTGATCCGTTTGCTGGTGTGGGTCGCCGTCGCCGCGTGGGTCCATCAAGGCATCTACTCGGATGCGTTCAAGCTCGCGGAGTGGATGGACGACCACGCGTTCAACGCGATGGAGGAGGGCGATCGCATGACCCTCCTGCGCTGGGGTCAGATCCCGGCCTGGAACCCGTACTGGTGCGGTGGCACGGTCGGCGTCTCCGGTCCCGAGGATCCGTTCTTCGGCCCCGACTTCCTCCTGCGGATCGCGTTCGGCGTCTCGCACGGTCGGCGCCTCGCGATCTTGCTCCTCGTGGTCCTGGGCTTCGAGGGCATGTACTGCCTGTGCCGGCGTCTCGACGCGAGCGTGATGGCCGCGGGCTTCGCCGCCGTCGTCTTCGGGACGTGCGATCGCTACGTGAGCTTCATCCACGACGGCTGGGTGCACTTCCTCGGCTGCGAGCTCATCCCCTGGGTGTGCCTCTGCTTCTTGAAGGGGCTCGAGTCGTGGCGCTGGAGGCTGCTGGGAGGCTTCTTTTTCGCGTGGATCGTGCTCTCGGCGGGCACCTACACGACGCCGTTCACGTTGCTCATGCTCGCTTACGTGACGGCGGCGTTCAGCGCCCGACGTCTCTTTGCGAAGCCGCCGCCAGGCGCCGCGGGAGCACCGCGCGCGTGGCTCACGCCGTGGGTCGCGACCGGGACCATCGGGGTCGTCGCGCTCGGCCTCGCATTCGGCAAGCTGCTCCCGACGTTCGCGTTCCTGCGGCAGTTCCCGCGCGTGTTCACGCCCGTCGAGCAGCACGGCCTCGCGGAGATGTTCGGTCCGTTCGCCATCAAGTACGGGCTGGTCGTGGTCCTCGCGCTCGTTGCGCTGGTGACGGCCGATGCGGCGGCGGCGCTCTTCTTCGGCGGCGCGATGCTCTTCTTCGCGCTCTCGATGGGCGATTTCAGCGTGTACTCGCCCTTCCACATCCTGAAGTCGCTCCCGATCTTCTCGCAGCTGCGCTTCCCGGATCGCTACATGGTCCTGGTCCTGTTCTTCACCTGCATCTGCGCAGCGCGAGGGATCACGCGCATCGAGGACGCGCTACCCGCGGCTGCGTGCCGGATCTGGGTTGCGCTGCGCAGCACGTGGAGGCGCCTTCGCAAGAGGCCCGCGGCCGACGTGCCACGCGCCACAGAGCAGGTCCCGCGCGAGGTCGTGTGGGCGGCGGTGGCGCTGGCCGCCTATTGCTCGTACAGCGTGATGCGGCCGCAAGCGGAGCGCATCCTCGAGATGGTGCGCATCCGGCCCGGACAGATGTACGTCGAGGAGCCGCCGCGTCCGTACGACCAGCCGTTCCGTCAGCATCGCGGCAACCGGCGCGACGAGCACATCTTCCCGTACGCGAACATGGGCACCATCACTTGCGTCGCCGGCAATCCGCTGCCCGAGTCGCCGCTGCTGCGCGGCGATCTGCCGGCGGAGGAGTATCCGCTCGACCCGGCGAAGGCGACCGTGAAGCGCCTCTCGTGGTCGCCGAACGAGATCGAGCTCGAGGTCGACGCGAAAGAGGCGACCAGCGTCTACGTGAATCAGAACTGGGCGCCGGAGTGGCGCAGCAGCGTCGGCGAGGTGAAGAGCGTCGAAAAATTGCTCACGGTCGATGTGCCGGCGGGCAAATACCACCTCGTGGTGGCGTACCGCGATCGGCGCCTCATGTTCTGCCTGCTCGTCTCGCTGGCCTCGTTCCTCGGGCTTCTCTTCGTGGCGTTGCGTGAGGGCTATCGTTGGGTGAAGGACGAAACGGTCCGCTGGGGCACCCTCCCCACGTGGCCCGACCAGCTCCCGTCGGCTGCTACTACCGACGAACCCGAACCGGAACCGTCGCCAGACGAGTCAGAAACGTCTCAAGACGAGACCTGAAAGCCCGTTCTCGGTCGTGCTCACCTCCAGGAGTGTGGTGGTTTTCGTCGAGACCAAGCGAGGCCAAGGAGGCCGAGGGAGCCGTACTCCTGTCTCATGGCTCAACGCACTCGCACAGTAAAAGTACCGTGTGGAAATAACTGGGCAAATTAGGCTCCATTTTGCACGTGCAGCGCGCGCGTTGTCATGATCTCTAGGAGTCATGCTCGATGACATCGCCGTGGCCTCTCTC
>JBBRNJ010000140.1:0-10572 GCA_038230375.1 Polyangiales bacterium
GGATCACGAAGCGCGAACGTCTTCATCATCAGCTCCGCCCACGGGATGTACCGGCGACCGCGCTTCGGGACCTCGTCCCCGCTCGAGTCCGCAGGCACGACCAGCGACGCCTTCGGCTGCGGCACCACACGCGAGCGCAGCTTGACGCGCTTCGTGATACCCGACGGGGTGCTCGCGCTCGCTATGACACCCGAGTAGCGCACGGTGTGACACGCTTCGTGATCGCCGACGGGGGAAAGCCGTCCTTCTTCGCCGTCAGCGCGCCCGCGAACTCCACCTCCGTCTGCGGCACATGCGCGAGCGGCGACCCGCCATCCCTCCTCTTCTTCCACTGCGGGCCCGCGGGTGGCGACTCGCCCGATGCCGCCGAGCCGCACAGCTCCTCGTGACCGTGCACCTCACCCAACCCACCGTCCTCGGCCTCTCCCTCGCCGACCAGCAGACCGCGCGCGACAGGTACTTCCGCATGCGCAGGCTCGCGCGCTCCAGCACCTCCCCCACCTCGCGCGTCCGCAAGTGCCTCAGCGATGCGAAACTCACCTCACCCGTCCCCGACTCCGCGAAACCGCCGTCCACGAACACCACATGCAAGTGAGGATTCAGCTTCAGATCTCCCTGCGTGCGCTGACGCGCTTCGTGATACCCGACGGGGTGCACCACGCACACCGACCCGCTCTCCCCGCCTGTACGTTCCTTGTAGAATGCATGGACCGTCTTCACGAAGAGACGAGACAGCGCCGACAACAGCCGACCGTCGTACCCGAGCCGCCTTCGCCACGCGGCAGCGGGCCGGCCGAATTGGTGTGCGCACCGGTCGTGGCTCCTACGAATCGGCCATTTTTACGGCCGTTCGTGGCGCACGAAGCCACGCGTCGTGTGCAATTGTGCAGCGTTGCACGCCCTGGATGTGCAATGGCCTGCACGAGCGCTGCCGAGTTTGGCTGAGCTCTGGTAGCATTGCTGCATGCAGGGGAAGAAGCTTCTGGTCGCGGGTCTTTCGGGCGCGCTGGTCACGGTCCGCCTGCTGTCGGGGTGCGTGGGAGACTCGTCGCTCTCCTCCGTCGACACGGCGGATGGCTCGACGGAGGCTTCGAGCGCCGAAGGAGGCAGCAAGCCCAATGGTGGCGCCTGCACCGTGGGGGGCGACTGCACCAGTGGCTTTTGCGCGGACCAAGTCTGCTGCAACAGCGCGTGCAGCGGCAGCTGCGAGAAGTGCAACCTGGGTGGTGCTCAGGGCACGTGCACGGCGATCCCCGCTGGCGAGGACCCTGACACCGAGTGCAAGCCGGGAGCGCTACCAGAGGCCGGCGCCGACCCTCAGGATGGGGCCCCCACCCTGAACGTGCCAGAGGCAGGCATGACGCTGACGGAGTCGAACTGCAACGGCTCCTGCAACGGCAAGCGTGCGTGCGCGTATCCCGACTCGAAAACGTCCTGCGGGACCGGGTTCTGCAACACGCTCTCGACGCAGGGGCGCGCCTCGTGCGACGGCGTGGGACACTGCGGCCTGGGACTCGAGAGCTGCGCCGCCTACGCCTGCCCCGACGGCACCGAGGATGGAGGCGCCGTTGCAACTGGCTGCCTCTCCGCCTGCACGTCGGACAACGATTGCCTCAGCACGCACTACTGCGACAATGGCGCGTGCAAGGGCAGGCTTGCCAACGGCACTGCGTGTACGTCCACGCCGCAGTGTCAGAGCGGGAACTGCATCCAGAGCGTCTGCTGCAACGACACATGCGCCGTTGCTGGCGGCAGCTGCATCTCGGCCGGCAAGGTCGGACAGTGTACCTGTCCGGCGTGCGCAACCGGGCCGTGCACGCAGTGGTATCCGGACAAGGATGGCGATGGCTTCGGTGATCCCACCGGAGCTCCGGTCTTCGGATGCCTCAACGGTGTAGACGGCGGGCTTCCCGCGCCGCCACAGGCCGGGTACGTCCTCGACAAGACCGACTGCTTCGACGCCGTGGGCGCGGTGGGCGCGAGCGTCCATCCGGGGCAGAGTGGGTATTTCAGCGCCGGCTACGGCTCCGCAAGCTCATTCGACTACAACTGCGACAACACCGAGACCAAGCTGCACCCGGTGGACCTCGCTGGTACTTGCGGATTCTGCAGCAGCGCGCCGTTGTGCACCGAGGTTTCGGGCAATTGCCCGACCGCCACGTCGCCCGTGGTTCACCTCTGCGGCAAGTCGGTGAAGATCTGCAACGACTTTGGCTCCCACTCCGCGTTCCACGCCAACGTCCTGTGTGGAGGGTCGGACACACTCTACAACTGCGGGTTCTGCAGCTTTGCCGGCGCCCTCCCGACCAAGTCCACCTCCACGCCGAACGTCGTGCAAACCTGTCACTGACGAGACGGTCGCCGCCCGGCCGCACACTCGGCATCGCGGTCGGTGATGTACCGGGGGGAGCGGGGCCCACAGGGGCAGCCGTGTACCATGCATGGATCGGGGCTCGACCGGCGGTGTTGATGATCCGTCACATCACAAAACGGCAGCAATTCGCGGGTGCGATGCGTGGCCCTGGGTTGGAACGCGCCATGCAGTCTCTTCCGGGAGACGCTGGAGTCGCCGCGGGGTGAGCCCTGGATGGCGTGACTCCAGCAACTTCAAGCCGGGGAGAACTCAATGCTTCGAGCATCGTGGGGAACGTTCGCGCTCGCCTGTCTGACGGTCGTTGTTGCGGCTTGCTCGTCGGCGCCGACGGAGAACCTGGGAGAGAACGGCGCGAAGGTCAGCGAGTGGCCCAAGTGTGGCGACGCGATGACGACGATCGACGGTGTGCCCGCGAAGTCGAACGGTGGTGTCGACTTCAGTACGGACTGCGACGCGGAGGTCACGCAGGACGGCGAACGCTGGCAGTGCGTGGAGCTCGCGCACCGCTACTTCCGCGTTCAGTTCGGCATCTCGCTGAAGCCGGCGAGTGGTAAGTATGGTGGCGCCGTGGAGATGTGCGACAACGTGCAGCACGGCGTGGACGTCCACATGGGCACGACCGACTACGTGCCGGTGCACGGCGACCTCGTCATCTTCAAGGCGACCGCGACCAACGTCTACGGTCACATCGCCGTGGTCGACACAGTGGCGGACGGCAAGATGGGCGTCGTCGAGCAGAACAGCGTTCCGTCCGGACGCAGCACGCACGGCGTGAGCGACACCAGCATCCGATGCTTCTTTCACCGGTCCGCCGTGAACCCGGACAACCCGTGCGCCACGATGTGGCGCGACACCAACAACTGGTTCTGCGGCGATCACGCCGGCACAGGCGGCGCGCCCGACGTCCGCTTCCAGTGCCAGAACGGCGTCACCGTCGCGTCGAAGATCTGCGCTTCTGGTTGCACACCCAACGAGAGCGCCGGGCCCGACCTCTGCGCCGGCGACGACACCCAAGGCAAGTCCTGCGACTGCACCACGACGACCATCGACGGCACCGCGGTGCACACGAACGTCTGTGGCCGCGCGCTCTGTGGAAGCAGCCGCTACATCCAGTACTGCAACGCGAACGGCTTCGAAGATCGCGGCGAGCCCTGCGGCCCCTGAACGCGTTGAAGCCGGAGCCTTCACGCGAGGCTCTCGTCGCGCGGTTCAGTGAAGGCACGGGGCGGAGCCAGCGCCCACGATCTTGTCTCCTGCGGCACCTAGTCTGTGAGCGGTCTTGGTCGTCAGGTTCCAGCGGAAGGTGTCGCCGTTGTCTCCCGTGAAGAAGTAGACGCCATCGTTGAACGCGAGGAGGGCCCACCCGCTCAGGCTGCGGAGGCCCGTCTGGTCGAAGCCAAGCACGTGGCCGGACGCCGGATCGATCATCGCGAGAGAGCCCTGGGAGTCTGAGGCAAATAGGCGCCCGTAACCGTCTATCTTCATGTCGACTGGATAGCCCATTGGGGGAAGCGGCATGATCGGCCCGACCTCGCGGAGCCGGAGCGTCGTGAGATCGTCCGTCACGGCAAGGTCCCGCGTGTCTCGGTGTGTGCCGAACACCAGCAGAGACTCCTCCGCGCCACCAGACGTGGCGATGCCCACGTCGCCCGGATACGCGACTTGGTTCCCGTCGTATGGCGTGCGCGTACACGAGAGTGAGTCGAGGCTCACGCGGTAGACGCTCCAGTCGTTGTAGAGGACGTACGCATCTGTCTCTGTCACCGTCATGGTGTACGGCGTCCGGCTCGGATTCGCCGTCGGGCAGCTCAGGGTGCCGACCTTCGTCGTCGTGGCCGTGCTCGGATCGAACGTGTAGAAGCCGCCGTTCTCCGCCACGAGATACGCGGTGCCCGTCCCGGCTGCGCACGCGGGCTCGGGGGCTGGGAGCGTGGGATCGATCGTCGGGACATCGACCGATGCGTCACGGCCAGCATCGAGCGCGGTCGCATTCGCTTCGCCGCCTGCATCGCCGGTAGGTCCAGTGGCGACGTCGCGATCGGTCGCGCCTGCGCTCGTGTCTGCGTTGGTGTCCGCATGTTCCGGCAATTCGCCCGAGTCCTCCTGGCGAATTCGCCCGCACGAATAGGAGCCGAGGGTCGCGACGAACGCGGCGACAGCCAAAAAGATGCGCGAAGCACGCGATGAAGTGCGGAATGAAGACATCGTGCTCACGCCGAAGCAAGCGACGTTCCACGAAGGGGACGAGCCGATCTCGAGTGCGCCTGTCAGGGCGCCTTGGTGAACGTGACAGGAACGGTCAGCGTCGAACCGGCACCGCCCGGCGCGTCGAACATGGCTTGCTTGGCCGCGCGGGTCACGCAGGCGACGAGGGCCTGCGAGATACCGGTGTTCCCGGTGACGTCGGCGTTGCTCGGTTCGCCGTTCGGCCCGATGGTGATGACGAGCGTTGTTAATCGAGGTACTCGATGCTCAGGTCGGAGCCGACGTCTCGAACGCGAGCTCCTCCAGCGCGTCGCGTCGGAGGTCAGCGAGCTCGCCGCGACGAACGGGCGCTACCTTGGACTCCAGATCGACGTATCGCGCATCGTCCACGCGCTTCAGCAACGCAACGACGTCCGCCAGATCCTGATGTCGGTGCGCGAGGAGCTTCAGGTCGAGCAAGCCAGCGAGCGCAACGACGCCCGGATCTCGCTCGCTCGACGCGACAGCAAGGGGGGATGGATAGGCTTCGGTTCGTCGCGGGATGGGTTCGCCCGCAACGAGGAGATCCACTCGCACGCCGCTTGCGGTATGGCGCAGCCGGTTCCGAGACTCCACGGTAAACCCATGCGCTCCCGCGAGCCTCAAGAGAGCGAGACGCCCCGCGTCGGTCACGAGGACGTCGATGTCCTCCGTCATGCGGGCGTAGCCGTGATGTACCACCGCGAGGCCACCCACGATCCTGTACGGTTCCCCGGACTCATCCAGCAGCTTTCGTGCTTCCGGGAGCGCCTGGTCAACGGCGGTCGCATTTCCTGTCATCGAGTGTGCGAGCCTCCGCAGACGGGCGAGCTGGGCGACCGTCGTGGAATCCATGCCTCCATCCTAGCACGCCGTCCGTTCCGGTCATCCCGTCCACCGCGCGGCTCGCTTCGAGAGCATCGCTGAGGGAGCACGCGAGCTGCCTGAAGAAGAGAGCGGCGAGCACGAGTGAGCTCACGACCGCCTCGGGGACTGAGCAGTCAGGAGTGAATCCACTTCACGATCGCGTCCGCGACGGCGTTGTCGATTCTGCCCTTGTCAGGTGAGTGGTGGCCCTCGAGCAGGCTCGCGTGCGCGCGGAGGTCGTGCCCGATCCGCGGCAGCTCGAGAAGCCGGGCCTTCCCGGCGCACGCGTCGACGACGCTCGCCGCGTCGGCCCTGTCGCACACCCAATCGTACTCGCCCTGGAGAACGAGCACGTCGCACCCGAGCGCGCGAAACGCGGCGCCGACCTCTGCGCGGTCGAGCTCGTGAAAGAACGCCGACGACCGACCAAAGAGCGTGGCGTCGCGGCACTGGCGCGACGCGAGCACGGCAAGGTGCGGGTGCTCCGACATCGCCTCTGACGGCGTGAGGCCATCGCGACACACGGCTGCGTGCATCTCCGCCCAGAGCGCAATGCGCTCTCGCAGCTCTTCTCCTTCGTAGCCGCGGAGCGCGAGCTGCCGCTCAGTGGTCCCCACCGCGCACGCGCGCCAGCGCCTGGCCGACGTGCCGAACACGACGACGCCGCGCGCGAGAGCGATGCTCGGACAGAGCGGGGCGATCATGCCGCCGAGGCTCGGGCCGAAGACCACGACGCGCGCCGGGTCCACGCGCGGGTGCGAGAGCAGTCCTTCGAGCGCAGCGTTCGCGATCGCGATCTCCATCCCGAGACCGTAGTCCGAGGGCGGTGGACCTTCGCTGTCGCCGATGCCGCTTCGCTCGACGCGCATCGTGAGAACGCCGGCGCGAGTGAATCGGGAGATCAGCGCGAGGACGGGGTGCTCGGGCGTGAGCGGGTGCTCGCACGAGCTCGGGTCGATCCCTTGCAGGCACAGGATCGCCGGGAATGGCCCATCGCCATTCGGGATCGTGACGATCGTGCGCAGTCGGTGCTCTCTCGCGCGCACTTCGCCCAGGACGACGGAGCCATCCTCGATCGATTCCACGGGCATGGGCGGGGCGATGATCTCCGCGTTGTGCTCCTGCCCGTCGCGTTCGAAGCCGACGCTCACGTCGCCGTCGATCATGGCACGCAGCGCCCGGGCGATGTCGGCAGCCTCGGAGACGGTGCTGCTCCCTACGCGCCGGATCACGTCGTCCGGAAGGATGCCGGCGCGATCGGCGGGGCCGCCCGCATGGACGCGCTCCACGCGAACGCCACGAGGGCGCGGCACGCCGTCCAGGTCCAATCCGATGTATCCGCGACGCATGCAGGTCCCTTCGGTCGCTCGCCGCATCAGTATTGCTGCTGTCGATCGACGAGGGTCCGGGGAGGTTCGCCGCGCTCGATCCGCGCGAGATTTTCCAGGAAGAGCTGTGTCGCGCGTTCGAGATAGTCGTGCACGACGCCCGCGACGTGCGGCGTGATCACGAGATTGGGCGTCGTCCAGAGCGAGCTCTCGCGCGGGAGCGGCTCGTCCGCGAAAACGTCGACCGCGGCGCCTCGCAGGTGTCCCCGCCGGAGCGCCGCTTCCAGCGCGTCCGCGTCCACGACTGCGCCGCGCGAGAGGTGGATGAGGAACGCGCCTGGCTTCATCGCTGCGAACGCCCGCTCGTCCAGGAGGCTGCGCGTGCGTGGCGTGAGCGGGACGGTGACCACGAGATGATCCGCCGACGCGAGCATCTCGCGCATGTCTTCTGGCGAGAACACCGCCTGGACGTGTGGCATCGCTCGCGGCGTGCGACACGCGCCCACGACGCGCATGCCCAGCGCGGCGCACGCGGCCGCGAGGCTCCGGCCCACCTCACCGAGACCGACGATCGCCACGGTCTTTCCTGCGAGCGTGCCGGTGGCGACGGGCTTCCACTCGCGATCTCTCTGCTGCGCCGCAAATCGCGGGAGCTCACGCTCGAGCGCGAGCATCAGCGCGAGCGCGTGGTCCCGCATCTCCGGCAGGTGGATGCCGCGCGCGTTCGCGATGACGACGTCCTCCCGAAGTCCCGTCGCAGGCCAGAGCGCGTCGACCCCCGAGCCCATGAGCTGCAAGAAACGAAGCCTCTTCGCCTGCGACCAGTCGATGCGCAGCGGATTGCCCGCAAAGAGAATCTCGATCTCCGGCAGCCGCGCGCCCAGGTCGCCTTCGCCCACGTCGACCACGTGGCGTCCTGTCTTCTCGATCGCGGCGGTGACGGCGTCGCGCGCGCCCACATCCGAATCGAGATGGAGATGAATCACGTGCGACGTGGCCACTGCTGCGACCCCGTATCAGCGGGCTCCTCGAGCAGTCGCCACTCCGCGCGATCGAAGGGCTGGCCGGGCGCCGGGGCGATGCGTTCGACCCTCTCTCGTACGCCGCGCGCGTGCATCTGCAGCACGCGGTGATGACAGTACGGATTGTTCCCCGGACGGCCGAAGAGGGACGTCGTCATCCACGTGCAGCCGCCGCCGCACTCGTTGCCGTAGTAGCACTCCGCGCAGTAGCCCCAGAGCTCCGCGCGCGTGCGGTCGCGGTTGTGGCGCAGCGCATCCGCGCGCTCCCAGATCTCCTGCAGCCGATGGTCACGGATGTTTCCGCCAATCCATTCCTCGCCGAGCGAAGGGCACCCCTTGATGTCGCCGTTCGCCTCGATCCCGAGCCCGGCGCGCCCCGCAGGACACGAGCCGGCATAGCGATCCACGCAGTGGCTCCGCAAGAGATGTTCGTAGGGGCCGAAGTAGCCGACGTTGTTGCCGCACATCATCTTGATGCCGTCGGCGTCCGCGCGGGTCTTCAGCTCCGCGAGCCTGGGGAAGAGACCGTGCAGATCGTAAGGTTGGAGGAGCACCTCTGGCTCGTCCGCGGCGCGTCCGGCTGGCACCGTGAGCTGGAGCTGCCAGCCGTGCGCAGCGCTCTCCCGCACGATCTCGTACACCGCCTCTAGCTCTCCGACGCTCAGCCGATTCACCTGCGTGTTGATCGCGACTTGCATGCCCGCCGCCCGCAGGTTCGCGATGCCTTCACATGCCGCGCGAAAGGAGCCGCGTGCGGCGCGCAGTCGATCGTGTGTCTCCTCCAGACCATCGATCGAGACGCCCACGCTCTGCACGCCCGCCTCCCTGGCGAGCCGCGCGCGCTCCGCGTTCATGCCGCGGCCGCCCGTCACCATCGTGCTCATCATGCCGGTTCGCCGGATCTCGGACACGACTTCGGTCCAGCCTTCGTACAGGTAGACCTCGCCACCGATGAGCGCGATCTCTTTCACGCCGAGAGCGTGCATCTGGCGGACCAGATCGAGCGCCTCGGCCTTCGTGAGCTCGTCCGGCCGCGCTCGTCCCGCGCGCGATCCGCAGTGACGACACGCAAGATCACACGCGAGCGTCAGCTCCCAGACCGCGTAGATCGGTCGGTCAGTCCGATCGATCTCGCGAACGTCACCAGCGAGCGGCAACCGCGCGCGCGTCGACCGAGGGGCGATCTCGAGATGTCGCACGGGCCGCGGCGCCGCGATGAGCGCGTCACGCTCCTTCGGTGTCAGCACGCGCTCACACCGTCACGGCGTCGCACCCGCTCGGGAAGACGCAGCCATAAGGCATCGGCGGGCAGTACGCGTAGACGTTACGCCCCTGCACGTTGGCGTTCGCATCCTGGGGGCGGCTGCTCGTGCACTGCGGCTCCGGCTCGGGCGGACAGTTGCCCATCCGCGCGGCCTGGCCGCCGCAACCGCGACACGCGTGGTAGCACCACTGATTCGACGCGCACCTCTTCCCGCCACACGCGAACGTGGTGCCAGTCGCGGTCGCGCTGACGCTCGCTGTGGCAGTGGCGCTCGGGGAAGCCGACGCTCCCGCGGACGCGGCCGTCGCGATCGCGATCGCCGAAGCGGAAGGTGCGGGCGCGGTCGTCGCTGCGGAGGCCGTCGCTGCGGAGGCCGTCGCTGTCGAGGTGCCGAGAGGCACTGCGTCCGTCGGCGACCTGGTGGCAGGCGCCTCGTCCTTGCAGCCGGCCGACGTTGCGGCGATCGCCGCGCCGAGCGCGTACTGAGCCGCGCGCGAGATCCCGGCGACGACAGGCGCGGCCGGGCGCACGCGAACCTCGCCGTCGCAGAACGGACAGGCCCGCTCCGTCGCATGCACGTGCCGCAGACAGCTCTCGCAAACGACAAGTCTCGCCATCGACAACCCCTCCGCGGCCCGAGAATACACCGGTGGCGAGCATGCGTCGTCCAGATTGGCCGTGGCTCGCAAGACGATCCGACTCACCCCAGAGGGCGGCACCGGAGTGTACGCGCCGGTCTGAACGACGGACGCCTGATCACCGGCTGGTCTGGTGGGCTCGCTAGAGGCAAGTGGTGGAGGCCTTCGCCGTGTGCGAACAGAAGACCATCGGGGTCGTCGTCGCGCTATTCAGCTGGGTCTCTCGGCAGTCGAGCGTGTCGCCGGACGCCACCCGCGTTCCTGCTTCATAGCCGGCGCAGTCGGTCTGGCACTGCGCGAAAGACGCGTATTTCGTGTTGCTCCCGTTGCAGACCGTGACGTCGATGGCGCAGAACGCCTCGCACTGCGCACCGCACTTATCTTGCGCGGACCAGATGCTTGCGACTGCGCAGGGCGCGTAGGTAAAAGAAAGGCCGTTTCGGTCCGCTGCGAGGCGTTGCGCTCCTGGCGACGCTCGACATGGTCTCCGGGAACCGCGCTCGAAACATCCCTCTGCCGCAGGCCGCATCGCTCCAATACGGCGCATTTCCCGGCTACTCGCACACGTCCGCCTTGGCGCGGCGAGTTCGCGCCGCGGGGGTTTTTGCGTCTCTATGCAGCGCCAGACAGTCGGCGAAGGGTCTTGCTTTGCCAGAACGGTGGACCACGTGCGGGCGTGCGCTCAGGGAGCGCCGTCGCCACCGCAAACCCCTTCAGGAAACGCCTCACCTCCCCGAGCTCCGTCACCATCCCCAGCACCGAAAGCCGGCCCTGGCAGCGCGGACACTCGAGCACGTCCACCTTGTCCCCCGTCGGGGATCACGAAGCGCGAACGTCTTCATCATCAGCTCCGCCC
>JBBRNJ010000141.1:0-10462 GCA_038230375.1 Polyangiales bacterium
CGATGTGCCCGATGAGCGCCGGTAGTACCTGCCCATCGCGACCATGGTGACGCCAAGGACAACTTGCAGGTGCAGCGCGCCGGCGAAGCTGGCACCGAGGATGCGATGGACTTTCGAGTACGGCACCTTGCGCACGAGCCCGACGCCCAGGACGAGCACGTTCAAGAACCCAAAGAGGAGGACGAGAAACCGAAGTCCTGAATGCGCGTGGAATAGGCCCGACATGAGGCTGCCCTAGCACAGCTCGCAACGTGTCGCGGCAGTTGCCCCGTCCGCTCGGGCTGCGGGTGATGCCGTGCACGTCCAGCAGCGAGACCTACCAGGCGATGCGGCCATCCGCGATCACAGCCGGGTGTGATCCGCGATCACAGCCGGGTGTGATCCGCGATCACAGCCAGGTCTCTCCACTGGTTCCATCTTTCTCAACGCACGGAATTAAGCGGTGCGCCGCCGCGTTCTCGTGGCCATGCGTACATCGACGAGGACGCGGGGCCGGATGGAGCGACGTTGGCAGCGGATAGCGTGGAAGCAGCGCTCGGGAGTTAGCGCCCGGCGAACGAGCGGCCGCTGGCCACACTGGCAGGTCTCCGTGTGCGTCTCGCTTGACAGAGACACTCTCGCCGATCAAGCTCTTACATGGCCGGCCGCTCCGGCCTCACCCCGCACGACCGTCCCCCCACGGTCCACGCGCGGGGCGAAGAGGGATGACCTCGGAGCTGGGTGTTTCGTCTCTTCGCCACGATCGCCAGCAGGGGGTGTGCATGGCGCGTGGCCGCAGGAGACGATGATGCCCAGCCATCTCAAAGAGCTCGTCCGCGCCCGCATGGAAAAGACTGGCGAGAGCTACCAGCAGGCCCTTCGGCATGTCCGCGCGCAGGACGAGCGCGCGCCCTCCGTCGCCTCCGCGCCACCGCCCGACGAAAGGGCCGGTCGCTCGCGAACGGTCGCCGACACGGCGTTCTCGATCGCCGTCGTGCGCGCTGCCGAGAGCGCGCTGCCTGCGAACGAGCGCCTGTTCCACGACCCGTACGCGTCAGCGTTCGCCGCGGCCGGCGCGCACTGCGCGGAGAGCACGCAGCGCTTCCTCGATATGCCGAACTTCCGTGACGGCATCCGGCTTCGCACCAGGTTCATCGACGACTGCGTACGCGCAGGCCTGACCGCCGGGCTGGATCAGGTCGTGCTGCTCGGCGCGGGCTTCGACGCGCGCGGGCTTCGCATGAGTGAAATCGTGGCGCGCGGCGCGACGGTGTTCGAGGTGGACCTGCCGGAGCAGATGCAGCGCAAGCGGCGCGTGCTCAGCAGCGCGGGCGTGAAGCTGCCAGGACACGTCGTCTATGTCCCATTCGACTTCGAGACAACCGACCTGGAGCTCGAGCTCGGCGGTGCGCTTGAAGTCGCCGGCTTCAGGTCCGGAGCAGGCACGATGTTCGTGTGGGAGGGCGTCCTGGGCTACATCGACGAGGCCGCAATCGATGGGAGCCTGCGCTTCATGGCAAGCGCGGGCGGCCCGCGGAGTCGCGTGGCGTTCCAGTTCCTGGACGACAGCCTCAGCGGCGGCGAGACGATGGTCGCACGCACGAGGCGATGCGGCTTCGCATCATGCGAAGAGATCGGCGCAGACGTTCTCTGGCGAAGGCACCTGCAAGGCGAGCCGCACCCCAACGCATGGGTCATCAGACTCGGACTGGCGACCGCGTGAGTTCTGGCGCCAGAGCGACACAGACGATGGATGCGGCGCTAGAATCGCCGGGATGGCCGGGGTGAAGGACGAAGCGATCCGAACGTGGTGGCCGCTTGCGAGCGCGTAGGTAAAAGAAGGGCCTGCGCGTCCCATCGTGCAAGACGCAGCCAGGCGACCTGCGCAAGATCCGCTGACGCGAAACGCGCGGATCGAGCAAGCCGTCATTCGAGCCTGGCGAGCACGGGATCTCGGGCTTCCTGTGTTTCCGGGTCGATGTGACCGGGCGGATTTCGTCATGGTGCACGGAGCCCACGAATCCGGGTAGGATCGCGGGACGTGGCCTCTCGCAGCTGGCTGATATTAACCCTGGTAGGTATCGAGGGCGCCCTCGTTGCCGGGGTCGCTTGCGGCTCGTTCTCGGGCAGCGACACGGCCGCGGACGTAGACGCGTCCGGCGACGCTTCCATCGACGGCGCGCCAGCAGAGAGCGGGGCCACCGGACCCGTTTGCGTCGTGCGCGACGGCGCTCCACCGCAGCCACCGGCGAACCTGACCAAGCAGACCTGCAACGGGGTCTCCGGGCTGGACCTGTCCGGGGACTCCGACAACTGCGGCTGGTGCGGGCACGTCTGCGGAGCGAACAGCGCCTGCGATGGCTCCGGACGCTGCAAGTCGTTCACGTTCTACACCGGCGCTGCCGGCGAGCTCCTTGCTACGATCGACGATATCGGTCCATTGCTTTACTTCGCCGCGCTGGCGCCCGGCCGGGTCATGAGCGTGCCCACCGGGGCCCTCGGCGCTCCGACGGACCTCACCGACGTCCCCGACGCAGAGCCCCAGTTCAACTGGCTCTACAACGCGAGCATCGGCGACAGGATCACGGTCCGCACCTTTGGCAACCTCGAGACTGCACCACTCGACGGCGGTCCGCTCGCGATCTTGCACGCGGAGGCGAAGGGCGCCGCTTACCTCATTGAGCGCGTCAATCACATCTTCGAGACATCGGGCGACACGTTCCAGGACATGACCAAGGATGGAACGCCGAAGAAGACGATCACCAACGTGGGTGGCGCTGCCGACCTCACCGTGACGCCTTCAGGTGACTACGTCTTCTTCATTGCGCGCACCGCCGCGGACGGCGGGCTCGATGCCGCGACGAGTACACCCGTGGGCCGCGGCGCGCTCTATCGCTACACGATCGCATCGGGCGCCTCTCAGCAGCTCATGGAGTTCGATGCATTCACGTTCAACACATTTCCGATCGGGCAGTCCCATATCGCAGCGGATAACGAGTACGTCTTCTTCGCAGAGGCATCGAACGGCGACATCCTGCGGCTGCCTGTCGCGGCCAACCCGGGCGACACGGCCACGGTGCTCTCCAAGGGAAACGGTAGAAGTGTCACTTCACTCGCCAGCGACGCGGACCGCGTCTACTGGCTCCAGGGCGCGCGGCCGGCCACGACCACGGAGCTTCACGCCGTGTCCCGCTGCGGTGGCGCCGACTACGCGTACACCTCTGCGACCAACGAGTTCATCTATCAGGGCAAGGGCCTCATCGCCGCGCCACAGCACCTCTATTTTGCGACTGACAACAAGATCGAACGCCTCGCGAAGTGACGGGCGCGCGGGCGAACGGCGGCGAGTGTTCACGCGCGACGGTGACACCTTCACCTGAGAGCTCCGCGAGCGCCTCGGCCGAAGCGAGAGACGAGATCACTCCTCGAGCGTCACCGCGACAAAGCTCGACGGCGGGATCTCGGGCGACAGCGTCGTGAATGTTCCGGGCGGCACTGGCACGGAGAAGCACGTCGCTCCGTCGAAGTAGTAGAGCGTGTCGGGCGTGAAGACATTGCCAGTGACGGCGTGAACGAACACGAGCCCATTCAGCCAGTGCGTAATATGCGTTCCGATCAGATACCCACTGTCTGCGACCGGCTCCGTGCACGCCGCGTCGGCGTAGTACAGGGATGCACCGCCGCCGTCGATGCATCGGAGCACGCCGTCGCTCGCGGGATACGGGAGGCACTCGGCCCCCGTCGCGCTGTCGATCGGCTTCCGGTACGGGAGGCCGCGAGGGCTCGGGACGGGGAACGCCGCCGGGCCGATGACGGGCGTGTCGCGCCCCAGCCGCGTGCCGCCTGCTCGCGCACTCGTCATCGAAACGAGCTCGCTCGCGTTGCACGGCTCGATCTGAAACTGTCGCCCGTCCGACGTGGCGGACCGCACGCACGACGGCACGCCAAAGACGGGCGCGCCGATCCACGAGTACGTCTCGTTCGTCATCGGCCGAAGAACCACTGGCGCTGCGTCGACCGCCGCGAACGACCATGCCCCAGCGCCGCTGTCGGTGCCGATCACGTCGTAGGGCGCGGCCGCACAGCCCGAGTCCTCGGGTAGGGGTGTTGTCGTCGCGAAGGGCAGGAGACCGAGGGGCGGCGGCAGGAGCATCGGCGAAGGTGCGGCAAGGGCGATGACGGACGACGTCGCGTCCATCCCGTACGTTGCGGCAGCGCCGAGCCAGAACGATGAGCCATCCGCGCCGCGCTCGATGATGGCCTCCCCCGGCACGCCGCTCGGCGCCGACGGAGCGAGCGTGACGAGAGACCCAGGCAAGATGTCCGGTCCCGGTAGGTAGAAATCCACTCCGAGCTGGTCCGACGCCACTCCGTAGACGCCGCACACCGGGTTCGCGCCGTTCGGCCGGTAATAGTACGGCGACGCCCCAGCGACGCGTGCGCCGGCGCGCGGCGGCGGAGGTCTGCCGCGGGTTACGCTCCAGAGGTGCGTCGTGCACGTAGCATCCGTGAAGAAGCCGGAGGTGGGGTCCGCGGGCGGCTTGCATGTCATTGGCCCCAGGGCCGTGGCCCGGGCAAACTCACCGCCAGGCCAGCAATCGACACCGAGCCCGACGTCGCGCAGCGTCCATAGAAAGCGGCTTCCATCCGCACCGACGAGATACTGCGCATGAAGGCGCATGCCGTTCACGTCGGGCACGGTGAGGAACGGCGCGGGCTTGGACGGATCAGGCCGCTTGGGGCAGTGCGACGAAGTAGCGGCATCAGGAGACGCGTTGGGTGCAAACGCCTCTCGGTTGGCATCGACGATCGATGCGTCGTCCGCGATCGATGTCGCGTCAGCGGTCGAAGCGCCTTCCACTGGTGCTGGCGCCTGGAGGGTCTGCGGGCACGCAGCCGCGACCGCCCCCGTGCACAAGACTCCAAGCGCTGTGCGAAATCGTCGCATGATTCACCTTACCATTGGGCTCGAGGCATCGCGAGAAGCGCCACGGATGAGCTGTTCCGAAGCACGAATCGCCACACAACAGTCCATTGTGCCTTCCACCCCGGTTTCGTCACTACGTAACGTCGACTCTCACCTTCGCGGAGGAAACGCCGCGCACAGCGCGTCCAGCGAGTGGGCTTCTGGAGCAATCTGCCGGATAGCTGCCGCTAGCTCTCGGTCTCGACGATCCTCTGCGTCTTGGATTCTCGCGCTCGGATCCGCGAGGGTCTCTCCCTGTGGCGTGCAAGCAAGATCGCGCTGCCACGTCACCAGCGAGGTCGTGAGGCAGCGTCACGGAGCTCGACAGGGCCGCGGAAAGCGCCTCCCCTATTTAGCGCAAGAAAATAGGCGCGATAGGTCTCGACCAGGATCCATCTAAGCGACCCGCCGACTACGCATCTATCCCAAAGTATCTGCTCGACAGAGCCCGATGAAAAACGAACAAGCGTGCAGAGGTTCTCGCCGACGTAGCCATCACCTGCGATGTTGGCGACCAGCACTGGAAAGCGACCCGGCGGTATTGGGGTAGTGAACGGGAGTGCTGTAGCAGGCGCGACGAGCGGGTCGCATGCGATGAGCCTTCCCGCGGGGAGAGACAGCGCGTAGCCGCACCTGCCCGAGCTCCGTCACCATCCCCAGCACCTTCAGCCGACCCTGGCAGCCGACACGCAACGCCAGGCTGACACAACGCCATTGATTCACGCGTGCAAGTGCGAGAGAACGGCGTCCGTCATGACCGCACGATCTCGAGTTCTCCTATCACTGGGCTTGCTCATCGCCGGCGCGATATCCGCCGGTTGCGTGGCGCTTCAGCCCACCACGAAGATGGACCAGGCGCGTCCCATCACCGTTTACGTGCGTCACTATCAGCTCGCCAACGGGCTCAAGGTCGCGCTTCATCGCGACCGCTCCGTGCCCTTCGTCCACATCCGCCTCTCGTACGGCGTCGGCTCCGCGGACGATCCACTCGACAAGGCGGGCCTCGCGCACCTGGTCGAGCACCTGATGTTTGACGGCTCCGAGCACCTGCGTCCGAACGAGTACATGACGCGCGCGCACGCGCTCGGAGCGCCGGACGTCAACGCGGAGACGGGCCTCGACCGCACGACATATCACCTTACGGTGCCGCGCGGCGCCCTCGAGCAGGCGCTCTGGCTCGAGAGCGAGCGCATGCTCTCCAAGGTCGATTTCGTATCGGAGGACGAGCTCAAACGCGAGCTCACCGTCGTGAAGAACGAGCGGCGAGAGCGAGATGCGCAGAGGCCTGGCGGCGCCGCGGGCGAAGCGCTCCTGAGCGCGGTCTTTCCGCCCGGCCACCCGTATCACGCCGTCACGGGAGGAACGGATCAGAGCATGCAGTGGGTCCGCCTCGAGGACGCGAAGCTCTTCGCTCGGCAGCACTACGGCCCGAACGATGCGACGCTCGTCATCGCGGGCGACTTCGACGAGGAGCGCGCCGCAGCCCTCATCGAGCGACGATTCGGCGACATTCCAGCGGTCGATGTCCCCGCGCGGCGAGCGGTGCCAGAGGTTCGCATCGAGCACGAGCTCCGAAGTGAGACCAACGCCGACGTGGGCTCCGACACAATTCTAATCGCGTGGCTCGTGCCGCCGCTTGGCTCAAACGCGTTGCCCCCGCTGACCGTCGCCGCCCGGTACCTTCAGCTCCTCTCCGAGAGCACGCGCATCGAGCGCCGGAGCGTGGCGGTGTGGCCGTTCCGCCTCGCGAGCCTGTTCGTCGTGGGGATGCAGATCTCGCCCGACGCGCCAGCGAACCGCGTGCTCGAACGGCTCGACAATCATCTGGTCGATATGACCGGCGCCAATCGTGACTTGAACCCACAGGCGTTCGCAGCAGCGCGGTCGTCGGTCGCCTCTGGCCTCTACTTCGGCTTCGACGACCTCCGCTGGCGCGCTGCAGCGCTCGAGTTCGGCGTCAGCACCTTCGACGACCCACTCGCCCTCTCGAAGGAAATCCCAAAGCTCCTCCAGACAACGCCGGAGTCCACGCAGGATGCGATCCTCACGTACCTGAAGAAGGACCGGCGCATCGTCACCATCATTCATCCGGCGTCGCGCAGCAGCCGCGGCGAAGAGGAGTAGCCATGCGCTGTCGCCTGAGGCAGCTGGGTCTCTGCGCACTCCTGCTGGTCGCTGCGTGCAGGGCTCCGCGCACCTTCATCGAAGTGAACGAGCCCACATCGCCGCTCGTCGCGCGCACCGGGAACGTGCGCCCGCTCGACCCTGCCGCCCACGCCGAGCCACCGCCCGCGGAGGCTTCGGCCGTCGAGCTGGAGCCGCAGGGTTTCGTGCTCGACAACGGCATGCGCGTGGCGCTGCTGGCGAGGCAGGGCGTGCCAATGGTCACGTTGGATCTCTCCTATGACTCCGGGCGCGACGACGGTCCGGACGGCCTTGCCGCGCTGGCCGCGTATTCGTGGGTTGACGATCAGGACGTGGGATTCACGTTTCCGGCGCTCGCCGCCAACGAAACCCGGCGCATCTCGAGCACGCGTACGGCGCTGCACGTGCAAGCGCCGATCGCGTCGCTCGATCCGCTGCTCTCGCACTATGCCGCGATGGTCGTCGATCCGAAGCCCGTGTTCTCCGATCTCGCTTTCCAGAAGCGCCGGGTCGCTGGTGACCTTCGCGGCGTGCTCGTGCAGCCGCAGGCCGTCGCGCTCTCCGAGCTTGGTCGCCGACTCGGCGACGGAACATCGTCGGAGGCAGACCAGCTCGGTCGCGTCGAGAACCTGGCGCGAGATGACGCGAACGCGTTCTTGCGTTCACGCATCACACCGCGTCGAACGATGCTCACGCTGGTCGGCGCATTTCAGACGGCGCGGGCTCGCGACCGCATCACCGCGCTGTTCGGCAACTGGAAGGCCACAGAGAGCCCGCCGTCGACGCCGCGCGAGCTTGCGCCTTCGCCCGCGTCCGAAGGGCTCACGATCATCGACCGCCCGGGCGCCTCGCAGACTGTCATTGCGATCGGCGCATGGGTCCCCGGGTCGTTGTCGCCCGCAGAGTGGCACGACGCCGATGCGCTCGCCGCTGTGCTGGGCGGCCCGCTCACCGCGCGCGCCGACGCAAGAGTGCGCTTGCATGGGGGAGACAGCTATGGCGCGCATGCCTTCGTCTGGCGTCGCCGAGGCGGCGGCGTGTTCGCCCTCGAGTCCAGCGTGGACGTCGAGCAGACGGCTGCCTCACTTCGTGCCTACCTGGACGTGCTGCGCAGCGGGCGCGAGCAGCTGCCCTCCGCCGCTGAGCTGGCAGCTGCGCGCGCACGCGTGTTCGGTCCGGGCGCCGTGTCGGCCACGGGTCTCTGCAGCTGGCTCGATTCATGGATGGACACGATGGAGCCGTTCGAAACGTTCGTGTCACGAACGGCGCGCACTGACGCTTCCAAGCCGGAGGCTATACGGAGCATCGCGCGTCGCATCCTCGGGGACGAGCGGCTCAGAATTGTGCTGGCGGGTGATTCGTCGAAGATCGTCCCGCAGCTCGCGTCCGCGAACCTGGGCACGTATCGGTTCGCGCACTGAACGGGGCGCAATCTTCAAGATCGCGACTCACCCGGCGCGTAGGTAAAAGAAAGGCGCGCTTCGTGATCCCCGACGGGGGAGAAGCGCGGCGGACGCACGCTCGCAGCCAAGCGGCACAGCAGGCTCAGCGGGTCTCCGCCCGTGGGGGGTCACGAAGCGCGTCATCTCCACCGCCACCGTGTCGCAGCGCGCGATCACGGCCAGGTGTGATCGTCAGCTGCCGATGGCCTCCCGGCTGCGAGAGGCGAGAGCGACGGGGCAGTCGAGGGTCTTGCTTCGCGCTCGGACTCCAGCAGCCTGGTAGGCTCCCGCCCATGACGCGCAGGCCTCTCCCGGCGACTCTGATCGCAACACTGGTCGCGGTGTCGACGGCGTGCGCGGGCTCGGGAGCGCCCGAGTCGAAACGCGCGCTGGCTGCCGATCCCGCGAGGGCCGAGCACAGCGCGGAGTCGAAGCCGGGGTTCGTGATCATGGGCGCCAAGATCTTCGACGGCGAGCAGTTTCGGACCGGAAACGTGGAGGTCCGTGGAGGCACGATCGCGGGCTTCGTCGACCGAGCGCCGCCGGGTGCCGCGGTGATCGCCGGCGCTGGCAAGACGCTGCTGCCTGGACTCATGGATGGTCACATTCACATCGGCGACAAGCGCGAGCACCTGCGCCGCTCACTCTCCTTCGGCGTGACGACGGTGGTGGACCTGTTTGGTCCGCCGGAGCTGATTTCCAGGTTGCGCGCGGAGGAAGGAACGCCCGCGGCGCGCGATCGTGCGGCGCTGTTCGGCGCCGGAAACCTCGCGACGGCTCCCAGAGGGCATGGCACGGAGTACGGGATCCCGGTGCCGACGCTGGAGCGACCCGAAGAGGCCGGTGCCTTCGTCCGTGAGCGCAAGAAGGAAGGGTCGGACCTGCTGAAGATCGTCTTCGACAACACCGCGAACCCGACACATCCGGAAGAAGACATGCCCACCCTGAGCATCGAGACGGTGCGAGCGCTCGTGCGTGCAGGCCACGAGGAAGGACTTCGAGTCGCGGTGCACGCGGGGACTTGCGACGATCTGCGCAAGCTCGCGGAGACCGGCGCGGACATCCTGGCGCACGGGTGCGCCATGAAAGAGGGCGACGCGCTGCCAAAGCTCCTCGCCGACAAGAAGGTGTTCTTCAACCCCACGCTCGCCGTCCAGTTGCGTCCGTGCGGCCTGGAATACTGGATTCCCATGGTGAACGACCCGGAGCTCGCGCCGAAGTTCACTGACGAAGAGCGCGAGCGGCTGGGCAAGGACCGCAAGGATCACAACACCGAATGCTCGAAGGGGCGCATGCGCCTCGTCGGCGAGGCCGCCAAGCTTGGCGTTCGGCTCGTGGCCGGGCCCGACTCCCCGAATCGTCGCATTCCGGTGGGCGCGTCGCTGCTCGCAGAGGTGGAGCTCTTGCGACAATCCGGCGCCACCACCGCTCAGGCGCTGGCCGCGGCGACAAGCAACGTGGCCGACGCGTATGGGCTCACGGACCGAGGCCGCATCGCCAAAGGCAAGCGCGCCGACCTGCTCCTGGTCGAAGGAGATGTCGAGGCGGAGCCCACAGCGCTCTGGCACGCGCGCACGGTCTTCCGTGGCGGCGAAGAGTCCTGGCGTAGGTGACCGGCGTCACAGAGCGGTCACCGTGAAGAGGCCGCGACCGATCGACATGACACCCCCGACGATGCAGAGGAGCGCGATGACGACGCCCACCAGCGGAAGCGCCAGGGTCGGCTCCGGGCGCCTGCGGTTCACGGACATGGTTGCCTGAGCGACGACCGCCGCGAGCACCATCATGACGATGTGCCCGATGAGCGCCGGTAGTACCTGCCCATCGCGACCATGGTGACGCCAAGGACAACTTGCAGGTGCAGCGCGCCGGCGAAGCTGGCACCGAGGATGCGATGGACTTTCGAGTACGGCACCTTGCGCACGAGCCC
>JBBRNJ010000142.1:0-9019 GCA_038230375.1 Polyangiales bacterium
ATGAGCCAGAGGTTCAGGCGCTTGTCGATCAGCGTGAGGTGTTTGCTGTCCGGCGACCAGCGCGGCGCATAGAAGTACGAGCCGGGGGCGCCAAGGTCGACCTTCTTCGAAGGGCCCAGGCCATCCGGCGCGCGGAAATAGAGCGCGTACTCGCCGCCTTCGTCGGAGAGCCACGCGATCCACTTTCCATCGGGAGACCATGCGGGATCGCGATCTGCAGTGCCTGGCGTGCGGGTGAGGTTGCGCACGTCACCCTTCTCTGCGGGCACGGAGAGGATCTCGCCTCGCGCCTCCACCAGCACGCGCTTACCGGTGGGCGACACTGCGGCGTGCAGCACCTGCGAGCCGTCGATCTTCTCCATGCGCGGCCGCGTCTCCGGCAGCTCGTCGGCGATGGTGACGTTCAGCTTGCGCGACTTCTTGGACGCAATGTCGTAGACGCTGAGCGCGCCGAGCTGCTCGTACACGATGCCACCCGGACCGAGCGACGCATTGCGCACGTCGAAGCCATCCGCGTTGGGCACGAGCTCCTGCACCGCGGCGCTCTTCACGTCGTACGCGAACAGCGTGGCCGGGCCGTTGCGATCGGACACGAAGTAGACAGTGTCTCCGCTCCACATGGGCGAGCGCTCGTTGCCCTTGTCGTGCGGCACCTTCACGATGGAGGAGTCCTTGAGGTCCGCGAGCCAGATGCTCTTCGCCTGACCGCCGCCGTACTTCTTCCAGCCGGCCTGCCACTGGATGATCGGCACGTAGGCGATGCGTGAGCCGTCCGCCGAGTACGAGCCAGCAGAGCCGGAGGGCAGCGGCAGCTCCTCGGGAAAGCCGCCCTCGAGCGACGCCGTGAAGAGCTTCGGCAGATCGCGCACGGTGGTGCGCATGGACCAGAAGAGCACGCGCGTGCCATCGGGCGTGAAGCCAACGGCGTGATCCGGGCCAGGGTGATACGTGACGCGCGTGGGCTGCCCGCCGATCGCGTCGACCACGTACACGTCGTCGTTGCCGTCCACCGTGCTGGTGAACGCAATGCGCTTTCCATCGGGTGAGAACACGGGGCCCGAGCACCGTCCCTGCTGTGTCACCAGGCGCCGCGCGACGCCGCCATCCCGCGAGACGACCCAGATCTGCCCCGCGAACGCGAAGGCGATCTGCGAGGCCGACATCGCAGGCTCCTGGAGGAGGAGCGGCGCCTTTCCATCGGCGACGACGCTGCCCGCGCGAGGAAGCTCTGCGCCCGCGGTAACGGGCTTCGACGTGGGCGCCGGGGGCAGCTGCGCAACGCCGGCGGATTCGTGAGGAGCGAGCGCCGCGAACGCGACGAGGGCTGTGGTGAACACGGCAAAACCGATGACCGCGCGAGCTTCCATACGGCGAAGAGTGCCACGGTTCGGGGGAGACATCGACAGTCGACTTCGCGACGACTTCGACCTCGACCGTTCGGCTCACGCTCAGCGGAGCTTGAAGACGACGCTCCACTTCATGCGCACTGCGACCGCGTGACCGCCGCGCTTTGCGGGCGTGAAGCGATACGCACGCACGCCTGCCACCGCGGCATCGTCGAGCCCGTAGCCTGCGTGCTGGAGCGCGCGCGAGGAGCGGACCGCGCCCGTCGCGTCAACGACGATCTCCACCGGGACCTGCGCCTCGATGCCGGCGGTCTCGGCCGCGGCGGGATACGGCGGCTCGGGCTCGAACAGGATCTTCGCGGGCGCGTCCACGCCGGTCTCTGCCGCGGGATGCGCGGCGTCGTGGCCGTCGTGGTCACCCGCACCTTCGCCATCTCCAGTGCCACCACTCGTGCCCGAACCGTTGGCGGCGACCGCGCCGAAGCCGGGCTTCGCGGAAGGGCCACCGAGCGACATCGTGAAATGCGGAGCGGCGGGCGCGGCGACCGCGGCGACCTCCGGTGCTGCAGCAGGAGCCTGTGCCGGCGCCGAGTCTGCGGCATGCGGCGCAGGCAGCGCGAGCGGCGCGTGGACCATGCTCGGATCGTGCGGCGTCTCGTCGTGTGCGGCCGGCACGGGATAGTCGTGCGTGTGCGTGGCGGCGTGATGCTCGTCGTGGTCGTGATCGTGGTCGTCGTCCACGTCGGGCTTCGGCTCGGGCTTCACTTCCTCGAGCATGGGCGCGTCGATCATCGCGGCCTCGATCTCGAGCGTTGACGTGGGCTCCGCGGCGCCGCCGTTCTTCGCATGCCCGCCGACAGCGGCGAACGCGATGCCATGGAGCGCGAACGAGAGGACAATGGCCCCACCGATCACCAGGCTCCGACGTCGCTCGTCATGCTCCATGCAATTCCTACGTATCGTACGGGGCAGAGGATCTGATTCGGATCGAATATCGCGGTATTCTTGCGCGAAAGGTAGGCAGACGGTGTGGGCAGAACCGTAGGCAAGGGCGAACGCGTTGTTCAGTTCTTGGCGAGCTCGGCGGCCTCGCGGCCTCCCACGACGTCGAAGCGCGGCTGGAGCGCGAGCGCGCGGCGGACCTGCGCCTGCCCGGCGACCTTCTCGCCCGCGGCGATGCGAATGGCGCCCTCGTGGAAGAGGATGCGCGCGTCGTTCGTGTGCAGGCGGCGCGCGCGGGCCATCGCGTCCTTCGCCTCGGAGAGGCGACCGTTGCGGTAGAGCGCGAACGCGAGCGTGTCCTCCGTGTAGATGTCCTTGCGCACCTTGTACTCCTCCTCCGCAAGGGCGAGCGCCTGGACAGGCTTCTCGTTGCGCGTGGAGTAGAAGAGCGAGAGCGTACGCGGGTCGCTCTTCTTTCCTTCCTTCTCCACGGCGGCGTAGGCGTCGTTCGCGCCCGCAGTGTCGCCCGCAATGGAGCGCGCATCGCCGAGCAGCCACGCCGACTCGACGAGCGGACTCGCCGTGTACGCGCGCCCGAGCACGTCTGCCGCGCCCTTGCCGTCACCCTTCGCGAGCAGCGTGCGGCCCCTGCCCACGAGCGCGGGCGGGTATTCGGGATAGAACGCGAGCGCCTGGTCGAAGCCCGCGGCCGCCCCGTCAAGGTCGCCGCGGTGCCAGAAGATCATCGCAGCCTGCACGAGGACCCAAGCGCGGGGCTCCTTGTCCTTCGTGTCGCCCGAGTCGATGGCCAGGCGCGCGGACTCCAGCGCGCCCTTCTCGTCGCCGCGCAGCCACTGCATGTAAGATGCACGCGAATAGGAGGGAAGGTTCGGCTTCAGATCGACCATCTCCTGCGCGGCGCGCGCCGCCTCTTCGTCGCGGCCGAGCTCCGCGAGCGCGTCACTGAGCGTGCCGAACGCCATGGGGTCATCGGGGTGCTTCTTGACGATGCTCGCGGAGAGCATGCGGGCCTCCTCGAACTTGTGGTCGTTGAGGAGCACGAGACCCTTCAGGTCCATCGCGAGCTTGCTGTCCTTCGTGAGCTCGAGAGCGACGTCGGCGCAGGCGTTCGCGTTGAGGTAGAAGCCGGGGTCGGCGCTGGTGCGAGCCTTCTTGATCCACGCGCGCCCGAGCGAGATCCACGAGTCTTCCTTGAGAGGGTTCTTGCGAGCCGCCTCGATCAAGGCGCGGACCGCGCGATCATCCCCAGCGTCACCAGGAGGCGCCATGAGAGCAAGCTTCTGAGCCTGGCTGCTCGACGACTCCACCACGACAACGGGAGCCTCCGTCGGCGCCTTCTGCTCATCCCGGGTTCCACAAGCAAACATCGAAAGGGCAAGGGCGACGACGAGAGCGTTGCGCATGCCTGAACTACGCGGGACGGGGGCAAGCGGATCCAAGAGGCCAAATGGGCGAGAATTCAGCGCTTCTTCCGCGGCCTCAGTCCCCCGCGTCCGCGTCGGTAGCTCCATCGAACGCGTCGGCCTGCGCGCCGCCGTCGCCCGGAGCGTCACTGCCAGTGTCAGCGCCAGTTCCCGTGTCACTTCCCACGCCAGTATCCACGCTTGCTGCCGCATCCAGCACGGTCGCATCCGCAGCGACGCTCGCATCCACCACGGCGGGGCCCCCGTCGTCGATGGAGACCGCGCCACCCACCGTCTGGCAAGCGGCGCAGGCCATCACGAGAGAAGCAACGACGCCCATGCGTGATCGACGACTCATGTCTTGATCGTAGCAGCGCTGCTCGCGAATCCGTGGCTACTCGTGGACGGTGATCTTGTTCACGCGGACGGGCGTCGTGGGTCTGTCGCCCGCGTCCGTCTTCGTGCTCTCGATCTTCTTCACGACGTCCATGCCCGACGTCACCTTGCCGAAGACCGGGTGCTTGGAGTCGCCTGCCGAGAACCAGTCCAGGTAGCTATTGTGCTTGGTGTTGACGAAGAACTGGCAGCTGCCGCTGTTCGGGCGGCCGGTGTTCGCCATGGAGAGCGTGCCGACCTCGTTGGAGAGCTTCGCGTTCGCGGGGTGCTCGTCCTTGATGGTGCCGTTCGGGCTGTCGCCAGTGCCGGCGCGGGGGCTCTTGGGGTCCTTGCTGTGCGGGCAGCCGAACTGCAGCATGAAGTTGTTGATGACCCTGTGGAAGTGCAGCCCGTCGTAGAAGCCGCTCTTCGCGAGGCTCACGAAGTTGCCTGCCGTGACCGGCATGAGGTCGGTGAAGAGCTCGATTTCGAAGTTGCCGAGCGAGGTTTCGATCGTTGCGGTGGGATTTGCCATCGCCGACAACGTAGCGAAGCGCGCGCTCACGGTCTATGGCGTACGTGGCCAGATGGGTTTACCTTCGGGTCGATGCGTTCGTTCGCAGCCCCACTCCTCCTTGCCGCGCTCGCCTCTGGCGCGCTGGTTTCTGCCTGCTCCGACACGAAGCACCAGGGCGGGCTGGTCGTGGCCATCGACACGAACCTCTCGGTGCCGAAGGACATCGACGCGCTTGGCCTTGCCGTGAACATCGGCGGAATCACCAAGTTCTCGAACGTCTACGGCGTCACCCCGAAAGGCAAGGTGACCATGCCCGCCACGCTGGTCCTGCAGGAGCCGACCGACGCCTCGCAGTCCGTGACCATCCGTATCACCGGCTTTCTCGGCGGCAACGCGCGCATCGTGCGCGATGCGATCACCACGATCCCTCACGCCCGGGTGGCGGTGCTCAGGCTCCAGCTGTCCGCGCTCTCGTTCGACGACGGCGTCAAAGGCGCTATCAATCCGCAGGAGGTCGATCGCAGCTCGGACCCTTCCATGCAGAGCGCTGGCTTGCGCATCACCGACAACACGATCGGCGGGTTCGACCCCTTCACGCAGATCACGTCCAAGTGCTCACTCACCGCCGAGCAAACCGACATCGACGGCGTCTGCCAGAGCGCCCGCGTGGACTCCGCGACCCTGCCGGACGCCGCGAGCGTCCCGATCGTCCCGTCCGCGGCCGAGCTCGCTGCGTGCTTCGATGTCAGCAAGTGCTTCGACGGCGCGACCAAGGTGATGCCACATGCAGACTGCACGTTTCCCTACGCGGGCGACGCTGCCACGCTCAACGTGGCGATCGAGACCGGCGGCGCCGGGTTCAATACCAGCGCTGGCTTTCTTGCGCCGCTCGATCAGGATGCGGAGCATGGGTTCTCGGTCGCGAACGGGGTCGTGACGATTCCGAAGGCCGTTTGCGCGATGGGCTCGAAGGCGAAGAGCGTGGTGATCGGAACGAAGTGTCCGGCGAAGAAGCCGACTACGCCGACCATCGGTGGCGGAACGACCTGCGGCTAAGAGACCTCGACCTCGACTTCGACCTCGACCTCGACCTCGACTTCGACTTCGACCTCGACCTCAACCTCGACGACGACGGACCAGCGCGAGAGCTGCGAGGGTGAGGCCCACGAGCGGCAGGGAGTTGAGCGGCGTGGTTGGGGCTGTGTTGCAGCCCGAGTGTGTGGTGTGGGCGGCGCCCGCGGGATCGCCTGTCGCGGGATCGCCGGTGGTGTCACCGTTGCCACCCGTGCCTCCGGCGCCGCCATCTTTGGCTCCGCCGCCCGTGCCGCCTCCGGTGCCGCCGCCACTGCCGCCGCCGCTCGCGCCTGCGTCGGGTCCGTTTGCGCTCGGTGTGGTGCCGCTTCCGCAGAGTGCTTTTGTCACGCAGTAGAACTCGCCCTTGGAGAGCTCCTCGCAGCAGCCGCCGCTGGGGAGATCGCCGCAGTCGGGGTCCGTGGCGCAGGGCTTCGAGCAGAACGAGTCGGTCGACGTGTAGATGCAGGTGTCGCCGCCGAAGCTCGGGTTGCAGAACGGCAGGTTCGGGTTTGAGGGGTAGCCGCATGCGTCGCCAAGGTGGCCCTTCGGATTCTGGGCGGGCGGGCCTGGCACTGCGTTGCACGCCTGGCCGGTGGGCGTGAAGGTGACGTTCAGCTGGTACGGACCCGCGTTCGCGTTCGTTGCCGCGCCGAACGTGTCCACCACCAGGTAGTACGTGCCGCAGCCAACGACCTGATTCACGCTCGTGTCACCGCGCGCCGCGCATGCGTTGGTCTGGAGCGAGGTGAAGAGCTCCACGTCCACGTCGGTGGTCGCGTCGTCGGAGATGGTGGCGACCAGCGTGCCGGGCTGCGCGAAGGTTGCAGTATACACGAATTCTGTGCCGCCCTCTTGCTTGGCCGGAACGGCCCCGCACACGTCCAGCAGGCTGGATGTGGAGTCCTTCGTGTTGCGCGCGTCCGTGTACGGGAACGCTGCGATGTTGATCGGCTTGGTGAGCGTGCCGACAGGGTCAGCCGCGGTGGTGCCGACCACGCCGTTCAAGCGGCGCGGCGTGTAGCCGTTCACATGCGAGATGCCGGTGACGGCATTGCGGTTCACGTTGTAGCCGTAGGCCTCGTAGAACACGGGCGTGCCGTTCGCGAGGTTCTCGCTCCACATGGCCACGTGGTAGCCGGCCTTGTTGTAGACGTCGCCCGGCAGCATGGAGGCCTGGGCGACCGCGGCGGAGGTCTGGTCCAGGGTCGATGTCGTGAAGTGACCCGTGCCCCACGACTTGCTCACGAAGCCGGAGCAGTCGACGCCGGCGGTGCACGCCAGGATGCCGTCGCTCGGCTGCGCGCCAGCGGCGAGGCCCTTGGCGATGTTCGCGTCGAACTCCGCGAACGACTGATAGCCGCCCCAGTTGTACGCAAGGCCGACGAAGTCGCCCGGCACGTACACGGACTTGTAAGGCGCGCTGCATGACGCCGTGAGGTTCGCGGAGGTCGCGGACCAGGGATGCGCGGCGTAGGCGCGGGCGCGCGTGAGGATCGTGTCGCGGTCCTCCACGGCCTGCGCGGGCCTCGCGCTCGAGAAAACGGCGGCGGCGGCAAGGATGCCGAGGATCGTGCTGGAGAAGATCTTGCGGCTCATCGCGCGCCCTCCAGGTTCCAGGTGGTGACGACGAGGCCCTTGTCGGTGGGCTTCATGAAGGCAAGCCTACCCTTGCCGAGCGTGAGCTCTCTGTACGGTACGTACTCTCCAGGTTCACCCAGGTCGCGGCGAAGAACGATGTCGCCCGTGGTGGCGTTCACGCACTGCACCTCGCGCGTGACCCTGAGAGCGGTGGCCGTGGTGTCCGCGTGCTCGAGCCGCGCGCACGCGACGTCTCCCCGCGCGCCGATCAGCCGTGCTGCAGTGGCCTCCGTGAGCGGGAACGCCGTGAGCGCGTCACCCTTGTGGATGCGCAGCGTGATGATGCCGCGCTCGTCCTTGATGACGCTGGCGAGCCGCCCCTGCGAGAGCTGGCCGATGCCCTGCTTCTTGCCGAGCAACGTGCTCTCGCGCGCGAGCGGCGCATGCGCACTGCCGAGCGTGAATGACTCCTGGAACGACGTCTCCGCGATCACGCGGCGCGACGGACCAAACGCGAGCCCATCGACATACGGAAGGTCGCGCGCGCTGAGCGTGCCCGACACGGCGCCCTCGGGGTCGAGCACTGTCACCTCAGACGTGAGCTGCCGCGCGTACGCCACGGCACCATCCGGCGACGCGGTGAGGTCGCGGATGTCCTTCGCGGCGCTCGCGAACGTGCGAATGCCGAGCGTCTGCTTGCCGTCGAAACCGACGATCTCTGCGATGCGTCCGTTCAGACCGTCGCCCACGAGCATGCGACCGTCATCGGTGAGCGCGAGCGCCGTGGGTCCCTGCGCGAGCGCGTCGGGAAGCGTGGCGCGAAATGCCAGGCTCTGCGTGCCCCACGGGATGGTGAGCGTTGACGTCGCCGCGGTGCCAGACACTGTCAGCGCCGACTGGCTTGTCCCCAGCTCTTCCCTTGGTTTCGAGTCGGTTCCGCATCCAGACAGCGCGGCGACAGCGCCGATGAGGAAAACGCCCGAAAAACCAGAGGTTCGGTGGAGCATGCGGGGGCGGTTCTGGCCTCGTTCGGCCGTGCCGTCAAGGACGTTCTTACATCCGTCACCTATGTATGCGTGACGTCTCCGTAACGAGACACCGCAAGCACCGGCAATCCTTCGAATACGCGGACTTGGCGCTCAGAAGATCTGCTCCGCGAATGCGAGCAGGATGTAGTGGGCCTTGGCCGACTCGGGCTTGAGAACGATCGCCCCATCAGCGCCCAACGTGTTGTTGGTCGTGCGATGGACCAGGTGCGCGCTATGCGGCTCGGTGGTGCCGCTCGTGGCGAAGACCGAGATGTGGTCGCCCAGGTTGATCTGGTCCGAGATCTTGGTGACCAGCGCGGCCTGCTTCGACGGAACGAAGGATGTATTATGCACTGATAGGTCGGTGACGTAGTCCAGCGTCATCGTGTCGTGCCAGCCCTCCGCCCACGGCATACTGCCGGCGAGCGGCGCGTCCATCTCCAGCAGCGACACGTCGGGGCTGCCGATGGTGGAGAGGACGTCCACGACCATGCGATAGATCGCCCCGTTCATTCTTCCCTGGATGACCAGGTGCGTGGCGTTGGGGAACGTGCACGCCTGATCGTTCGGCGGCACGATCGCCGTCACGGTGCCGTCGAAGCGACCGAACTTGGGCGTGAGCGCCATCCCGAACGCGGTAGCGCACGCGGCCGCCTTGTACGCGTCGAATGAAGCGTCCTTTGGCGCGGATGCGTCCTGCGCGCTCCCGCCGCCATCCGTCGTGCTCGTGGCGCC
>JBBRNJ010000143.1:0-8584 GCA_038230375.1 Polyangiales bacterium
AATTGCGGGCGCCGCCGGGCGTGTACTTCACCATCACCGGCGTCTCGAGCTCGAGGAAGCCGTTCTCGTCGAAGTAGCGCCGCGTGACCTGGTTGATGCGGTGACGAACGCGAAGCGTGCGCTGCAGCGGCGCGCGGCGCAGATCGAGGTAGCGGTACTGGAGGCGCTTCTCCTCGCCCGTGTCGATGCTGTCCTGGATCTCGAACGGCGGCGTCTCGGCCTTGTTGAAGATGGTGAGCTCCACGGCGTGGACCTCGATCTCGCCGGTGGCGAGCTTGGGGTTCTTGTTGCCACCGCGGCTCACGACCTTGCCACGCACGCCAATGACCCACTCGCTGCGCAGCGCCTGCGCCGCAACGTAGGCTTCCTTGGGGCTGTCGCCGAAATCCTTGGTGTCCGGGTCGAAGACGAGCTGCGTGATGCCGTCACGATCGCGAAGGTCGACGAAGACGCAGCCACCGTGATCGCGATAGCTCGCGACCCAGCCGAACAGGATGACCTCTTTGCCCTCGTCTGTGGCGCGGAGATCGCCGTTGCGGTGCGTTCGTTTCAGCTCGTCGATGAAGCGTGCCACGGTGATATACCTCTTCCCTGACCTGCAGTTGGCAGGGCCGGCACGTTACCAGAGCAGAAGGCCGAACGCGCGATGATCGAACCTCCGCGGAAGCCCGCCGACACGCCTGTTGCGCCCGCGCCGTCCACCACGCGCGCGCGCGCCGACGCCGTGCTCGGCATCCTGTCGGGGCTCTTGCCCATCGCGCTCTGTCTCTCCGTCGCGGACAGCGGGCGCGACTACGCGCACGACCTTGCGCTGCTGCGCGTGACGGGCGCCGCCGGCACCGGCACCATGCGCGCGCTGGATGCGATCGCGTTCGCGCCCTTCACCATCCTTCCCATTGGCACCACCGTGTTCAGGCTCACGATGGGTTCGGCGTTCTTCGCGGGCGTGGCCGGGCATCTCACCTACAGGCTCTCGCGTCGGCTCTACGACACGCTGTTCGGCGAGCGCTGGCATTGCGTGTATCTTGCATTCATCGCGGCCATGGCTGCGGTCCTCTCCGTGCCGTTCGTACTGGAGGGCTCGTCGGCGGCCGGCGGGACGCTTGGTGCGTGCCTCGCGCTCGCTCCTCTGTCCCTTCTGACGCTCGGTGGCCGCGAGGATCGCGCGCGCGCCGCGGAGCGGGAGACGGCCATTCTTCGCGTCGCGCTGCTCGTTGGGCTCGCAGTGTTCTACGAGCCGCTAGTAGGGCTCGCGGCCGCTTCGTCCATCGCGCCGTTCTACTTCGGGAGGCCGCGCCGAAAATCCGCGCGCCGGAATCTCATGCTCGTTGTCGGTGCATTCGGCGCCGGTGCGCTCCCGCTCATCGCCGCGCTGGTTCGTTCGCAGGGCAGTACGCTCCCGCGCGTGACCTCGCTCTTTGCCGAGCCGCTGGGAGAGGCAGGGTTCTTCGGCGGGACCACGCTCGATGCGTTCTACCGCGCGCACGTGGGGCTGGTGCTCGGTGGCCTGGTCGTTGCGGGCGTCGTGCTCTCCGGGCTCCGCGCGCGAAAGGCGGTCGCCACAGCCGCAAAGGGATCGTCGCCGTGGATGCTGGTGGCGGCGCTCTCTGCGATCGTGGTCACCGGTGCGTTCGCGATCATGATCGGCGCGCCCGCGCACGGCCCACGGTTCGCGCCCGTCCTGCTGGCAGGCTTTGCCGTGGCGCTGGTCTTTGCGGGCGCCGCGCTCCTTGCGATCGTCGACTTCGTCGCGGTCGCGGACATCCCGTTCGCGCGCGCGAGCGCGACCATGATCGTCGTGCTGGAGCTGGTGCTTCCCGTGCGCCAGGCAGATGAGGCGTTCACCCACACGGATGCGCGCTCGCCCCTTGCGTCGCCGCTCCTCGCGGTCGCAGCGTATGGAAGCCTGTCGTCGGGGACCGTGATCGTCACGAACGAGCCAGGCGCCCTTTCCCGCATTCTGGCCGCGCGCGAGAGCGGGGAGCTGCGCTCGGACGTGGTGATTGCGCCCACGTTCGACCTGGGGAGCCGGCTCGCGCGCGAGGCGCTTGCGGTGGAGCCGCTGCTGGCTGGTGTCTACCGCGACGTCGCGCTCGGCGGTCGCCCCGAGGAGTTCGCGCTGTCGGAGCTGTCACGGGTTCGACCCCTATCCATCGCGTTCGACCCCGCGTGGGATCGCGCGCTCGCGCGCCACCTGCTCTCGGCCGGCATGGCGACCGTCTTCGAGGCAGAGCCGCGCGGCGCGAGTGATCGCATCCAGGGCATCGACACGTTCGCGCCGCTCCGCCAGAGGCTCACGAAGGAGCTGCTTCCGGCTCCGCGCGATCCGGAGAAGCTACACGTCACCATCAAGATGCTTCGCACGCGCGCCATCGCGATGGGCTCTGGCGGCGAGAAGGCCGTGCTCTCGAAGGCGCTCGACGACCTGCGCGCCCTGTCGCGCGAGGACCCCATCGCCGACGAGCTCACGCGTCGCATCGTGGTCGCGAAGGGCCCGATCGACGTGCGCGACCTGACGCCTTGAGGGTCGAGCGTCGTTCAGGCTTGCGCCGGGCGCGTGGTTTCCATACGACGTTTCTCGATGGATCTCACCAGCCTCAAGCACGAGTTCGACGCACACGGCATCAAGAAGGTGAAGGTCGGTGGCTTCGACATCGACGGTGTGCTGCGCGGAAAGTACGTGTCGCTCGACAAGTTCTGGAGCGCCGCGAAGGACGGCTTCGGCTTCTGCGACGTCATCTTCGGCTGGGACATCCACGACGTCCTCTACGACAACGTGCAGGTCACGGGCTGGGCCACCGGGTATCCGGACACGCATGCGCGCATCGATCTGGATTCGTTCCGCGTGATCCCATGGGAGCCCGACACCGCCGCGTTCGTCGTCGACTTCGTGCAGAAGGACGGCTCTCCGCATCCCGCGTGTCCCCGCGGTCTACTGAAGACCATGCTCGCGCAGGCAAAGGCGCTCGGCTACAGCGCAACGTTCGCCGCCGAGCTCGAGTTCTTCGTCTTCAAGGAGACGCCCGCGTCCGTGCGCGAGAAGGGCTACCGCGGCATGACGCCGGTCTCGCCCGGCATGTTCGGCTACTCGTGGCTGCGCGAGGGACAGAACAAGGAGCTCTTGAAGACTCTCTGGGACGAGATGCTCGCATACGACATCGAGATCGAGGCCCTTCATACGGAGACCGGCCCCGGCGTCTACGAGGTGGCGCTGCGCTACGACGAAGCCCTGCGCATGGCGGACAAGGCCGCGCTCTTCAAGACCGCCGCGAAGGAGGTGTGCGGGCGCTTCGGGCTCATGCCCACGTTCATGGCCAAGTGGAACCACGAGCTGCCTGGATCCAGCGGGCATCTGCACCAGTCCTTGTGGACCGAGAAGACGCCCGGTGAGAAGCGGAACGCGTTCTACGACCCAGGCCCCGCCGACAAGCTGAGCGCCACCGCGAAGAGCTACCTTGCGGGGCAGCTCGCGCTCATGCCGGAGCTCACCGCGCTCTATTCGCCCACTGTGAACAGCTACAAACGCTACGTCCCCGGCGTGTGGGCGCCGCTCACGGCCACGTGGGGCGTGGAGAACCGCACGTGTGCGATCCGCACCATCGTCGGCGACGAGAATGGCACACGCCTCGAGTACCGCCAGACCGCGGCCGACATGAACCCGTACATCGCGATCGCCACGATGCTCGGGGCCGGGCTCCATGGCATCACGCAGAAGATGACGGCACCCTCGGCCGCCATGGGTGATGCGTCCGGCGCGAGCGCGAGCGCACCGCCGTTGCCGCGCTCACTGAAGGAGGCGACGGCCATCCTTGCGAAGAGCACCGCGGCGCGCACAGTGCTCGGCGCTCCGTTCGTGGACCACTACGTGCGCACGCGCGAGTGGGAGGTCCGGCAGTTCGAGCGCGTGGTGACGGACTGGGAGCTCCAGCGCTACTTCGAATCCATCTGAGGTCGCATGGTCGCCGCGCCGCCGCTCCTCACGAATGCGCACGTGCAGACGCTCCTTGGCGTGATGGATCCGTTCGCCCGCTTTCCGGAGGGCGCGCCCGCGCGCATCCACGTCGCAGGTGGCGGTAGCCTGGATGGCCGGTATTTCCAGGCCAGCGGCGATCCCGCTGGGCCCGCTGCGCTCGTCTTGCATGGCATCACCGGCGCGGCCACGGACCCCACGATCCTACGCATCGCGCAGAAGCTCGTCGGGCGCGGTGTCTCCGCGCTCTCGATCACCATGCGCGGTGGTCCTGGTTCCCACGGTGGCTCTCCGCCGCTCTTTCACGCGGGCTCCACGGACGACGTGCGCGCCGCGCTCTCGTTCCTGTCGCAGAAGCACACGCAGGTCGCGGGCGTGGGGATCTCACTCGGCGGTCATCTGCTCCTGCTCACGCTCGCGGAGTGGGGGAAGGAAGCTCCGCACCAGGTGAAGGCGATCGCCGCCATCTCACCGCCGATGGACATCGAGGCCACCGCGCAGTTCCTGGATACGGGCATCAGCCGCGTCTACCAGGAGTACATGGTGCGGAGACTGCTCGCGCGCGCCGAGCACGCGAAGGACCATCTGCCCGAAGAGGTGCGGCCCCATCTCATCGGACGGAAGAAGACCGTGCGCACCGTCCATGGCTACAACGCGCGTTTGAGTGTCCCCGTCTGGGGCTTCGACGATCTCTCGGCCTACCACCAGGAGACGCACGTTGGGTGTAAGATGCACTCAATCGCGCGCCCCGTTCTCGTGCTGGCAGCAGAGGATGACCCCGTGGTCCCCATCGCTGCCGTGAGGGATGCGCTCACGAGCGCCTCGCCTTGGGTGTCCGCGATCGTGCTTCCGCACGGCGGTCATGTGGGCTTCGTTGCGAGAGAGCGCGTGCTGGGCGATCCCGATCGCCGCTGGGGCGAGAACCGCGCAGTGGACTTTCTCTGCGCGTCACTCGGCCCGGGGTGAACCGTCAGATGCCGGAGGCGTCCTCTATCTTCTGCGCAGGAATCGCGACGCCATCCTTGCCCGCCACGCCGCCGCTGCCGCGATTGCCCGCGGTTCCAGTCGTGATCGCGCTCATCGTCACGGCGTCCACGCTGGGCGCCTTCACCGTCTTCGCAAGGTAGAGCAGGCCGACCGACACGCCGCCAGCGCCACCCGCGCTTCCGCCGCCGTTTCCACCGTTTCCGCCGTTCCCGCCGCTGCAAGCGACGCCCAACGCGCCACCCCCACCGGTACCACCTGCTTCACCGGCCTGGCCCGCGGCGCCGTTTCCACCATCACCACCGGCACCGGTGCTGAGGGATGAGGCGATGAGCGTGACCGCGCTCTCGAACGAGAGGAGCGCGATGCTGCCACCGCCGCCCGTCGTTCCCGTCGCAGGAGCGCCGCCGCAGCCACCGCACGCTCCGCTGCCGCCACCAGCACCGGACGACACGGTGCCGTTGAAACCGGAACCGCCGCCGCCGCCCTGCGCAGGGCCGCCGCCCGTGCCAGGGCCACCAGGTCTGGCTCCCCAGCCCTGTGCGGTGAGGGCGCCCGCAGACGTGGGCGTCGCGCCATCGCTCCCTTGCACGCCGTTCGCGCCCGCCTGGCCCGTGCCGCCCGCTCCACATGCAGAGCCGGTTGCGCCAGCCGTACCGCCCGACACGCCGACGATGGCCGGTCCTCCGGCGGTCGCATTACGGCCGCTCACGGCGTCGGCCGGAACGCCATAGCCGCGACCAGCCGCGGAATTCACGCCGTTGGCGCACGCACACGTCGGCGCCAAACCGGCCACTGCAACGTTGGATGCGAAAGTGCCCGCGTTTCCATTCGGCGCCTGCGCGTCAACGTAGTTCGCGCCAACGGTGCTCGACGTGCCCGCGAAGCCATCTCCCGCGACCGCGCCGCCGCGCTTCATCGTCACGGAGGCGCTGCCGTGGGCGAAGACGGCGATGCTCGAAGGTGCATCCGCAGTGCCTGCGATCGCCGTCATCGTCAGATCCTCGAGAATCACCCCGTCCGCGACGTCTGCGATCTCGACCGCGTAGCCCGCGTCCGTCGGTGCGATCGAGACGATGCTCGCGGCGTCATACGAGAAGTCACTGCACTTCCAGCCGCCGAAGACGCCCACGCCTGCGGTGATCTTCACGTGCTCCGCGTAGGTGCCGGCGCACACGTACACGCGGCCCGACCCCTTTGCGAGCGCGGCCTGGATGTGCGCGAGCGGATGTGCGCGCGTGCCGTCGTTCGAGTCCGCGCCCGACATGCCATCGACAAAGACGCCGACGCTGTCAACGACGCATGGCGCGGAGTCCTTCGGATCCTTCGAGAGATCGCAGCCCGGAGGAGCCGCCGCGTCCTTGACGTGGCCGGCATCGCCGCCGCCCGTCACCAGTAATGGCCCGGCGTCGCCGGTTGCACTGGCGTCGCCACCCGCCGCGACACCACCCTCGCCCTGGCCCGCGTCGTCCTGCGATGCGACACCGGCGGTGCTCGTTGCGCCGCTACATGCGGCTGAAACCAGCAGCCAGGAGATCGAGCTGACGAAGCCGATCCGGCGAATGGCGCGAACGGCCGTGTGGGTGTGGCAGGACTGGCTCGTCGGGTTTGTCTTGATGGCGGTGCTCATGAACCCCCATCGGCCGCTTCGGGACACGGTTGCTCCGAACCTGCATTTTCCTTACAGTCCACTCTCCCAAAGGAGCGCATATGAGCTTTTCCACCTGGAGCTTCCCCACCATCATCGTCTTCGGCAACGGCGCGTCGGCGAAGATCCCGGACCACGTGAAGCGCATCGGCGGCAAGCGCGCGCTCATCGTGGCGGACCCCGGTGTCGTGCGCGCTGGCATCGTCGCCCGCGTCAAGGAGATCGTGGAGGCAGCCAGCATTCCCTGCGCCGTGTTCGACAAGGTCTCGGCAAACCCCGTCGAAGAGAACGTCACGGACGGCGTCAGCGCGTACAAGGCGCACGGCGCGGACTGCATCATCTCTGTCGGTGGCGGCGCCCCGCTGGACGTGGGCAAGCTCATCGCGCTCCGCGTGACGCACGACCGCCCCATGGTCGACTACGACGACGCAACCGGCGGCGATCAGTACATCACCGCGAACGTCCCGCCGATCATCACCGTCCCCACCACCGCTGGCACCGGCAGCGAGGTCGGCCGCTCCGGCGTCCTCACGCTCGCGGTGAACGGTCGCAAGACGGTCATCTTCAGCCCGCACTTCCTCGCGAAGGCGGCCATCCTGGACCCGGTCCTCACGGAGAGCATGCCCCCGCGCATCACCGCAGCGACCGGCTTCGACGCGCTCACGCACAACCTGGAGGCGTACGTCGCGCTCGGCGATCATCCCATGGCGGATGGCATTGCGCTTCAGGGCCTCGAGCTCTGCGCGAAGCACCTGGTCCGCGCCACCACGCACGGCAAGGATCTGGATGCACGCGGCGGCATGATGAAGGCCGCCATGATGGGCGCCGTCGCGTTCCAGAAGGGCCTGGGCGCGTGTCACTCGCTCGCGCATCCGCTGTCTTCCGAGAAGGACATGCATCACGGCCTCGCGAACGCGCTCTGCCTCCCTGCGGTGGTGGAGTTCAACGAGGCTGTCGTGCCGGAGAAGCTCGAGCGCGTGCGCCGCATCTTCGACGAGAACGCGAAGTCGCTCGCGGATGCGCTGCGGTCCCTCCGCGAGAAGCTCGACCTTCCGTCCGGTCTTGGGAAGGAAGGCATCACGCAGGCCGACATTCCCAAGCTCTCCGCCAAGGCGTTCGAGGACGCGTGTCACCGTTCCAACCCGAAGCCCACGACGCAGGCGGATCTCGCGGTGCTGTACGGTCACTCGCTGTGACGAGCCGTCCCGGATTACGGCCTCGCGCCGTTTGATTTCGCGCTAAGCTCCGGCTCCCATGTTCCCCGAGAAAAAGCAGGTTCTGGTCGTCGACGACGAGCCGAACTTGCGAAAGATCCTTGCCGCGCAGCTCTCTCGCGACGGCTACGACGTCTCCACGGCAGAGGACGGCGAGCAAGGCCTCACGTTCCTGCGGGAGAACCACGTCGACCTCGTCATCACGGACCTGAAGATGCCGAAGGTCGACGGCATGACGCTGCTGAAGGAAGCGCTCCGCGAAAACCCCGAGCTCCCCATCGTGATGATCACGGCGCATGGCACCGTCGACACCGCCGTCGAGGCGCTCAAGACCGGCGCGTTCGACTATCTCACCAAGCCGTTCGACAAGGACGAGGTCCGCCAGATCGTCGCGAAGGCGCTCAAGACGCGCCAGCTCGCGGATCAGGACGCGAGCGCACCGCAGCGCGCGGTGCCCGGTGCGCGCTTTGGCATCATCGGCAAGTCGCCGCAGCTCACCGAGCTCTACGCGGTGCTCGAGCGCGTCGCCGACAGCCCCACCACCGTGCTCATCACGGGTGAGAGCGGCACCGGCAAGGAGCTCGTCGCGCGCGCGCTGCATGATCACTCCACGCGCAAGGACAAGCCGTTCATCAAGGTCAACTGTGCCGCCATCCCCAAAGATTTGATGGAGAGCGAGCTGTTCGGTCACGAGCGGGGCGCGTTCACCGGTGCAGTGGGCTCCAAGCCAGGGCGCTTCGAGCTAGCCAACGGCGGCACGTTGTTCCT
>JBBRNJ010000144.1:0-8134 GCA_038230375.1 Polyangiales bacterium
CCGCCTGCACGAACGCGTTGAACGAAACCAAGCCGCCCACCGACGACAGCGTTGGATCCGGCGCCCCTACGCGCATCCGCGTCACCGACGCGCGACTGACTCGCTCGCCACGCTTCTGCCACTCCCAGCCCTCGGCCCTCTAGATTCCAAGCCCGACTCGGCGCACCTTGGAGGTGCTCGGCGGGCGCGACGTAGTAGTCTTCATCAACCACTTCGACGTGCACGCCGGGCGCTAAATTCAAGCCGCTGCGCGATCTTCAACAACGTGCATCATGCACACGACTCCCGCGATGGAGCGAAATCGAGGTTCAGTAGGATTCAACGGCCAAGCCTAGCGCCCCAGCACCGAGACGATGCGACGGTCATTGTCGAGCACTCCTTGGGTTCTCTCCATTTGGCAATATTGCGCAACTCAACGCGGCTGCTGCGCCTGCTGCACGAACGTGATGGGAATACGAAGCACTGAGCCGTGGCCGCCGAGCCCCTTGAACCGAGCATTCTTGACCACCCGCTCCAAACACGAGCCCACTTCGGGTGTCAGCCCCACCGACTCCGTGACAGTGGCGTTGTCGATCGCGCCGTCGGGCGTGATCAGCGCGCGCACCACGACGTTGCCGGACAGCGTGTGGTCCGCGTCCAGCCCCGCCTGGTAGCAGGCCTTGAATTGAGGGCGGAGCGTAACGACCACCGCGTCCGCATCACTCACGACCATGCCCGAGCCGGCGGCGTTCGGCTCCACGCCGGCGACACCCCGCTCCACGCCGGCATCTGCCTCATCGATCCCCGGCGGAGCAGGCGCCACCGGGTTTCGCATCTCGATCGTCGAGGCGGCCTGCTTCGCGAGCGCATCGACCAACGTCGCATTCGCGCGGGCCGCCCGGACCGACACGACGTACTCCCAGCGTCTCCCGATGGTCAGGTACGCCACTACGAATTCGTCCACGGAGCTGGGAACGTCGTCCAGATCCATGGACACACGCACAACGGTGAGCCCGTGGATGCGCCTGGTCCCGATGTACCTGCCCGCGAGAAGGCGCGCGCCGGGTATCGCCGCGAGGCGTCCATCGATGAATTGTTGGGCCAGCGCATCAACCTCGCTGGAGCTCGGCGCGTGTGTCAGCGTCGTCGGGAGCTTGATCACGCTGAAGATGGCCCGGGGCGCGGGCGCATCTGTTGGACCGAAGACCGCCCCCATCGCGAGGTGCACGACGCCCGCCTGTACGGGTGGCGCATCGATCGGCTTCGCTCCCCGAGGACACAGTGCCTCGTCGAAGAGACGTGGCGGATACCGGAAGCACACGCTCGCGGAGCGCGGCACCACCAACGAGAGCTCGCCGTCCGTGATCTCGGAAGGCGCTGGCTCTGGAGCGTTCACCACGGGGCTCGTTGGTGCGACCAGGGGGGGCGGAGGCTCGCACCCGAGCCCCCCCACCGTCACCAACCCGATCACGGTCGAGAGGAAGCGCCGTCCCATCTCGCCAGTATGAGGGAGCTACGGCTACTTGGGCAGGTTCTGCGGGAGGTCTCGGGGGATTGGAGTGGGGAGCGACGAGACCGCTTTTCAGATGAAATGAGTTGGGACCATGGCGGCACCCCAATCGAAACACGCCGCTACAGGCCGAGGTTGCCGCCTGGGGTGCCGCCGCCTCGGAGGCCGTGCTTCTGTACGAGGCGATGGAGGTACATGCGGTCCATACCCGCCATGCGCGCGGCCTTGCTCATGTTGCCTTGCGCCGCTGCCAGCAGCGAAGAGAGGTATTGCCGCTCGAACGAGTCCACCGCTGCGTCCTTCGCGATCTTGAATGGCAGCCGACCATCCGCTTGACCCATGGAGCCCACGCCGCCTGGAGGCGGGACACTTCCCGGTGGCGGCACGGAGCCGTCCGAGCGCGGCGGCATCAGTGAGCCCGTTGCGCTCTTCAGCACGACGCTGCGCTCCACGTAGTTTCGCAGCTCGCGCACGTTGCCGGGCCAGTCGTGGCGAGCCATCTCGGCGAGGACATCCGGCGTGAAGAGGCGCTCCTCCTCGGGCTTTCCGATCTGCGTGAGGAATACACGTATCAGGAGGATGAGGTCGTCCAGGCGCTCGCGCAGCGGGGGCACGGTGACGCGCAGCACGGCAAGACGGAAGAAGAGGTCCTCGCGGAAGCGGCCCTTGTTGACCTCGCGCTCGAGCTCGCGGTTTGTTGCGGAGATGACGCGTACGTTGACCTTGCGCGAGCGCGACTCGCCCACGCGACGGATCTCCTTCGCCTCGAGCGCGCGCAGGAGCTTGGGCTGCAGATCGAGAGGGAGCTCGCCGAGCTCGTCCAGGAAGACAGTGCCGCCATCGGCCGCCTCGAACGCGCCCAGGCGATCGCGATCGGCGCCGGTGAATGCGCCGCGTACGTGGCCGAAGAGCTCGCTCTCGACGAGGCTGGGCGAGATGGCGCCGCAGTCCACGACCACGAACGGCTTGTCGGCGCGCGGGCTGTGCACGTAGATCTCGTTCGCGACGAGCTCCTTGCCGGTGCCGCTCTCGCCCTCGATGAGGACGGGGATCTCCGCGTCCTTCAGCCTGTCGAGCAGCATGAAGAGCTTGCGCATGGGCACGCTCACGCCGGCGATCTGGCCGAACGCGGGGATCGCCGTGAGCGCTGTCTCCGGGCCGGCCCCCGCGGGACGCACGCGAAGCAGGCTGTCGCCAAGGGAGATGGTCCCGCCCTCGGGGCCGAGCTCCGCGACGCGGATGCGCACGCCGTCCAGGCGCGTGCCGTTCATCGACCCGTTGTCGACGAGCTCCCAGTGTCCGTCGTTGCGGACCATCTTGAGGTGGAAGCGCGAGACCGTGGGATCCTTGACGACGACATCGTTGCTCTCGTGCGAACCCACGCGGCACTGGTCGCCGTCGTGCACGAGCACGCGCGACTCCGCAACGCCGGGCTCACGCTCGACCGTGATCTGCAGACGCGCGACGCGGAAGCTGTCCACCGTCTGCCGGATCGTGTGAATCGTCTCTGCGCGCTCGCGCGGCGCCTGCACTTCACCCACCACTGCGGCGACCACGACAGCGGGGCGCGGCGGCTCACGCGAGGAGATCGGCGGCGGCGCGTTCGACGGTGACCGCGGCGGACTCGACGGTGACCGAGGCGGACTCGATGGTGAGTGGGGAGGGCTCGATGGCCTGCTCGACGGACTGGACGTGCTCACGCCCGCCGGCGGAGGATTCGACGGCGGCCTGGGAGGGCCCGCTGGCGGCACGCTGGGCGCGTTGGGACGCGGCGGGCTGGAGGGCGCGACGGGCGCAGCAGGGGAAATCGGCGCTGCAAATGTTGCAGCCTTCGGCGGCGGCGGGACGGACAGCGGCCGCGGGGGAACGGGCGGTGGGCGACGTGACGACAATCAAGCCCAGCATACCCGACATTTTCGTGGATGCCCGCGCGTGCGCTAAAATAGCGTTCACGTGGTGCCGTCGAGATCCACCTTTGCTTCGTTGCAAGGCTTCGCGCCCCGAAGCCTGGCGGCGTGGCTCGGGATAGCCACGTTCGTCGCGGTGCTCGTCGTTGCCATCGTGGGCGTGGGCTGCGCGGAAAAACTGCCGGTCCCCGCGCCCTCTGCGTCGGCACCGCCGCCACCTCCGCCTCCGGAGCCCGTCTTCGAGCCTTACTCGTTTCACGAGAAGGCATGGGACATCTACATCCCCAGCACCTTCCGCGGGAAGGACGGGACCTACGATCTGATCGTTCATTTCCACGGACTTCCGTCACTGGAGCGTCGCGCGATGGACCGGGTCGGCCTTGATGCCGTCGTGGTCGCTGTCAATCACGGCGCGTTCGCGGACCACTACCAGGACCCGTACAAAGATCCGCAGGCGCTGGATCGCATCATCGCATTCGCGGACGAGCAGCTCGCGGCGAGCGGGCGTGGCGAAGGGAAGAAGCTCGGACGGCTCGCGCTCTCTGGATGGAGCGCGGGCGCGGGGAGCATCGGGCGCATCCTCGGGTTCCCGGGCAACCACGAGCGCATCGACGCGCTGCTGCTCGAGGACGGGCTCTTCACGTCCTACAGCAACGTGAAGCGCAAGGTGATGAACACGGGCCCGCTCGAGCGCTTCGTCCGCTACGCGCAGGCGGCTTCGCGTGGCGAGAAGCTCATGGTGGTGACGCACTCCGCAGTGCCCACGTATGGCTATCCGAGCATGATCGAGACGACCACCGCGCTGCTCAGCATGTCCGCGTTCGAGCGCAAGGAGGTCGACTTCATCGCCAGCACCGGCATGCACCAGACCAGCGAGTGTCACATGGGGAGCTTCCACCTGATGGGCTTCTCCGGTGACGGCGTGCAGGCGCACATGGATCACGTGCAGAAGATGGGGGAGACGTCGTGGCCGTACCTGAAGGCGCGATGGTCGAACAAGAAATAGCGACGTGAAGCCGAAGCCCGCGCGACCGCGCTACTTGCGATCGTGCTTCTTCGCCCACTCCTCGAAGCAGCGCACGTGCATGCCGCCGCCCGACGAGAACCAGTAGACGTTCTCGCGCGGCTTGTAGCGGTCCCCACAGTGGATGCATTCGCCACCAAGAGGACTCTGGATGCGCTCGGCCGGATCGGCGACGCGCTTCACCTTCTTGGAGCCCGGCGTCTTCTTGCGCGGCGCGGGCTCGGGCTCCTTCGTGGCAGTGTGCTTGCCGCTGCTGCCACGTGACGCCGGCATGGTGAGGTGGACGCCATGCTTGCGAATGAGCTGCGCGGCGAGCAGCGCGGCGTTGCGCGCCTCGTTCTCGTTGGGAGAGGAAGCAAGCGCGAGCAGATGCTGGATGCGGTCGAGGATGTTGGCCACGTGGGAACCTTCCAGACCGATGCTATCGAAAGTTCGCTCGTCGAGGTCGACCAGCGCTCACCACATCCTGTCCGCGGTCGGCACGATCTACGCGGAAGACACGCAAATCAGGCCGTTTCGTGGTGGCATGCGTCATGCTCGCTGGGTTGCATGGTGAACTTGCATCACGCCGCGGATACGGCCGCGCGGCTCTCGGAGCATGGCCCTGCTGCGCTCACGAACGAGGAGCTGCTCGCGCTGCTCTTTCGCGACGCCTCCACCGGCGATCGCTCGACAGACCTCGCTCGCAAGGTGCTCTCGGAGCGAAGCCTCGGGGAGCTGCTCCGGGAGCCGCCGCGCGCGCTCTCTCGGCGGAGCGGCCTGTCACCTCTCCTGTCGCTGCGGATCGCGAGCGCGGTGGAGCTCTGGCGACGCGCCGAGCGTGAGGAGGCCGCGCTGCCTGCGCGCATCTCGGACACGAAGGCGGTGTTCGCGTGGGCAAAGCCGCGGCTCGTGCCATTGCCACATGAGGAGCTGTGGATGCTGGCTCTGGATGGCCGCAACAACGTGCGCGCGGCGCGGCGCGTGTGCATGGGCGGAAGGCACGGTCTTGCGGTGTCGGCGCCGGACGTCCTCCGGCTCGCGCTCATGGAGGGCGCTGCTGGGTTCGTGCTCGTTCACAATCACCCCAGCGGAAACCCGGAGCCCAGCGCGGAGGACCAGCGCTTCACGGAGCGCGTCGCGCAGGCTGCGACTGCGGTCGACGTGCCGCTCTTCGATCACGTCGTTGTCGCGAGCGGAGGCTATGCGCGCGTCTCGCTCGGATGACAGCGGCCCACGTAGCCGCAGACGATCGCGTGGCAGGACTCCACCGGCACACGCGGGTAGTCGTCCGTGAGGCGCGCGTTCGTGAGCCGCTGACCCAGCGACAGGAGCTCCGCGCGCACCGCCGCAGCCGCGCGCGGAAGCACGAACGTGGGCTCGTGTGACTTGCCGCCCAGGAACACGACAGCCGTCTTCGGCATGACTCCGAACGCCTCGAACGCCGCAAGCGCGTACACGTCCAGCTGGAACGCATACGGCTCCGCGCGAGGGCCGCGCGCGCGCTTGTAGTCGAGCACGTGCGTCTCCCCATCCGGGAAGCGCACGACCAGATCCATGGTCCCGCGCAGCAGCACGGCGGTCTCATCGTCCTTCGCCTTCACGTGCAGGAGGAACGGCTCCTCGCGCAACAGCGTGGCTCCGCGCGAACGAAGCGCGCGCGCATAGGCGCTGGTCAGGAAGCGCGTTGCGCGCGCCACGATCGAAGCATGGTGCGGCTCGTCCTCCGCGATTCCCAGGCGCGCGGCCTCTGCCCGCGCATACGGCTCTGCGTCGTCGCTGCCGAACGCCAAGGCGGGCGCGTGCTCCAGCACCGCGTGCAACAACGTGCCTTCGCGGCGTGCGTCCAGCGCCGGGGCGCCCGCGTCCTTCTGCTGCGCGCGCGCCTTCTTGAACTCGGGCAGCCCCACGTCGTGCGCCAGGAAGAACCGACGCGGACAGTGCGCGAAGTCGGACAGCGCGGTAGGCGCGATCACCAGTGCGCCGACCAGCGGGAGACGCTGCTTCTTCTGATCGCGCAGCAGGAGCGATTCCATTGTCTCGCTCCCCTCCCCCGCCGATCCTTCCAGCGGGCCCTCGAGCGGCGGTTCGCCGGCGTGCTCGCCGGGCTCCTCCTCCGACACGGTGAGCAGAGCAGGCTCCGTGGCAGCGATGTGCGCCAGCGCGGCGGCCATGGACGAGTCCTCCCGCGACTGCGTCTTCGGCGTCTTCCGCATGCCCACGAAGAACATGCGATCGGAGGCGCGCGTCATGGCCACGTAGAGGAGACGCTGGCGCTCCGCGCGATCACGCCGCTCCGCGAGCGCCTTGGCAGAGGCATGCGACGGCGGCGAGAGCGCCAGGCCCGTCGCCGCGTCCAGGAAGCGCGTGGTGAGCTCCGGCGGGCCGCGATCAGCCACGGGCAGCGTGGCGAGCCACGTTCCACCGCCCCGCGGCGACATCAGCGCGCCCGCCTCTGGAATGAGGACGATGGGGAAATCCAGGCCCTTCGAGACGTGGACGGTGAGCAGGCGCACGGCGTCGTCGTCATCAGAGAACGTCGCGGCGTCGGCCTCCGCGGTCTCGCGATCGATCGCGGCGCGCAGCTCCGCACGGAACTTCTCGTGGTCCGGTTCACGGTCCGCGAGCGACAGCAGCTTGCGCACGTTCGCGATGCGCTCGGCCGCACGCGGCATCATCGCCAGCGTCTCCTCGAACGACAGCGCCGCGGTGGCCTCGCGCAGCGTGGGTCCGGGGCCCAGCGCGGGCAGTACGCGCGACAGCCTGGTCACGACCTCCCGCGCGCGCTCGAGGCGCGGCAGATCCTCCGTGTGCAGGAGCTCCTTGCGCGGCCCATCCAGGAACGAAGCGTCCAGGCGGCGGAGTCCACGCCCCGGGTCCGTCAAGCCCACGAGGCTCTCGTCATGCGCGCCCACCAGCGGTCCGCGCAGCACCGCGAGCAGCGCGCGCCGGTCCATGGGTTCGCAGAGCAGGTCGAACAGCATGGCAAGGTCCAGCACCTCGCGCGCACGGAAGAACCCGCGGCCCGCGACCACGTAAGGGATGCCCCGACGAGACAGCGCGAACGCAGCCTTCTCCAGCGACTCGTTCGTGAGCGAGAGGATCGCGAAGTCCTTCCACGCGGGTGCCTTGCCTGTCTTGGCGAGCGGTACGGCCTCGATCTTCTGACGCTCGATCACGGCCGCGCAAACGAGTGCATCCTGCATGCGATCCGACGACGACCCATCCGTCTTCGGCATCACCCAGAAGGTGCGGCGCGCTCCCGTGGGAACGCGGCCGGGCTCCGGCAACAGATCCTCCGCGTCCTTCGCGTAGGCGACCTCGAACGGCGCGGGCGCCGACCCTACGAACGGCGCAAAGATGCGCGCGCTCATGGCGTTCGCGAATGACAAGAGCTCCGGCGCGCCGCGGCGATTCGTGCGGAGCGCCTCGAAGTCCGCGGTGGGCTCCTTTGGCAACTCCACCATGCCCTTCGGGATCCTGAGCGCGGTCTCCGCGGGCTCGCCCGCAAGCCCTACCGCCAGCTCGGCGAACACCCCGACATCCGCGCCGCGAAAGCCATAGATGGACTGCTTGCGATCGCCCACCAGGAAGAGCCCACGCCGCGCCACGTCCTCGGTGGAGAGGCTGGCGACCGAGTAGTCGCGCGGTCGCAAGAGGACGATGAGATCGCGCTGGAGACGCGATGTATCCTGGACCTCGTCGACCAGCAGCGTGTCGATGCCCTGGGCGATC
>JBBRNJ010000145.1:0-8076 GCA_038230375.1 Polyangiales bacterium
ACCTGATGCTCACGCACGCGTGGCTTGGCATCATCTCGACGTCGCGCTTTGCTTGTGCGACCGACAGCGTCATTGGCAACCCCATCGCGGTATCGATCGCCTGGTCGAGAAAGCGACGCACCATGGCGCCCGCCGCCGTGTTGGCGACCTCCCGCAACATGTCGCGTTGCATCTCCGCGGTCGGAGTCTCGCCAAAGACTGCGCATCCCAGGTTGCGCATGCTGCTCTCTTCGATTTCGAAGACCATTCGCACCTCCGCGCCCTCGTCGGTCGCGTCGAGGCTGATTTCGGTCGCGAGCGTTGGAGTGAACGCTTCGAGGTCTGACGTCGGCAGGAGAGCGAGGCCGGACAGAGACGACAGCGCCTCCGCAGTGATCGCCACAAATTCTTGCCACGCGAAGGAGCTCTCGAGACGAGCCGACGATAGAATCTTCATCTCTGTTCTCACCCCGCCCGCCCACGGCCCCAGCGACGTTCACGAGGCGCCGCGGGGCGCCTTCCATCTGTAGTGGGAACGACGTTGCCACCCCGCCGCCAGAGGGTGATGCGCGAACGAAGTTCCTGTCCGGCCGCCGCGGAGAACGGAGCGCCGCTAGAGCGACAGCTCCGACCTGAGGTACGCGGCCGCTTCCGCGAAGTGACGCTCCACGAGGTCAAGCGACGTGAGCATCTGCGCGAGCTCGGAGCGCTTCGCCGCGGCCTCGAGCGCAGCCGACGACGCCCGCAGCTGCGAGGCGCCCATGTTGGCGCTCGCGCCCTTCACGGAATGCGCGGCCCGCGCGACCTCGCCGGCATCGGCGCGCGCCATCGCTGCTCGAATCGTCTCGAGGAGGGTGACGGTGGAGTCGATGAAGAGCTGCGCGAGCTCCACGACCAGACCCGCATCGCCGAGCTCCTGCAGGCCGGAAAGGTCCACCGGCGTGCCATCCACGGCGCCGGGCCGGACGTGGGCAGGCTCGACAGAGAAGGGAGTTGTGCTCATGCCCTGGGCGAACGGCAAGTCGAGTGGGAAGTTTAGAGGCAACATCAGCAGAGTGCGCCACGTTCTGCGGCGCGGGATAAAGGGTTGATGGAATGCGCCGTTCGGGAAAGCGTGACCCCCCATGTCCCGGTTCCATGGAACGAATCCGCGCGGATAGCGCGGCTGACGAGCCTGCGCGGCGTGGACCGAGATGACGTGGTGCTCGGCCGTCTCACCCGCATCGCAGCGGCGGCGACCGGCTTGCCGGTGGCGCTGGTGACGCTGGTGGAGCAGGACCATCAGCGTTGCGTGGCGCAGTACGGCGGCGAACCGCTGGACACCATACCGCGGGAAATGGCGTTCTGTGCGCACGCCATCCTCAGGCCCGGGACGGCGCTCGTGGTGCCGGATGCGGAGAAGGACGTGCGGTTTGCCGACAACCCGCTTGTGACCGGACCAGCGGGCCTGCGCTTCTACGTCGGCGTTCCGCTCTCGCTGCCGGGCGATGATTTCGCCGTCGGCGCGCTATGCGTGGTGGACACGAAGCCGCACGCGGAGGACTCGGTCGACCTGCAGACCTTGGGGTTGATCGGTCAGGAGATCGCCCAACATCTTGCCTCGTGCAAGCGTCCCTCGGACGGGCTCTCGCGGGCGCGTGAGCTCCTGTCGGGGCTGGGCGTGGGCGCGGCGGTCCTCGAGGGTGACGAGCTGACCATCAACGCGGCACTCTCCAGCATGACGGGGTACGACAGTCAGGAGCTGCAGACCCTGGACCGCTGGTTCCAGGTCCTCTTTGGCTCCTCCGCGGCGCTCGAACGTCAACGCTACGAGATCGCGCGTGAGCGAGCGTTCCGGGTCCCAGCCTACTCGGTGATCAAGCGCAAGGACGGCGAGGAGCGCACGCTGGAGATCTCCCGCTCCAATGGCGACGGCGCTGAAGTCTGGATCCTCAACGACATCACGACCAGCAGGGAAGCGCAGGACGCCTTGATGTCGGCCCGCGACGAGGCCATCGAGGCCGCGCGGGCAAGGACGGCAATTCTTCAGACCATGAGCCACGAGATCCGGACGCCCATGAACGGTGTCTATGGGATGACGGACGCGCTGCTCCACACGCAGCTGACGCCCGCGCAGCGCGAGTTCGCCGAGACGGTGCGCGCGCAGAGCGAATCGCTGCTCCACGTGCTGGACGAGATCCTGGATTTCTCCGAACTGGAAGCGCAGCGCGTGCAGATCAAGCACGAACCGTTCTCGCCGCGCGCGGTGGTAGAGGATGCCTGCCACGCGTTCGTGGAGACGGCGGCACGAAAGAAGCTCTCGCTCGTGGTCGATTCGGCAGGGGTCTCCGAGGCGGCGCTTGGCGACGCGGCGCGCCTGAGGCAGGTGATCGCGAACGTGGTCTCCAGTGCTGTGAAGCTCACGGAGCTGGGCGAGGTCGTCATCAAGGCATGCACGGAGCCGTGCGTGGATGGCAAGCTCCTCTTGCGGATCACCGTCGGCGACACTGGCGTCGGGCTCGCGACGCCTGGCCTCGGGCTCGGCCTTGCCGTGGCGCGCACCATCATCCTTCTCATGGGCGGAGAGCTCATGCTCGAGAGCGAGGTCGGTCGCGGCAGCACCGCGACGATCACCGTCGTCCTGGACGAGGGCAGCAGGATGCCGCACCAGTGGGAGCGCAGATTCAGCGGGCGCCGCGCGCTCCTTCTTGGTGCAGGCGCGGCGATGGAAGCGCTCGAGGCATCGCTCCTCGCCTTCGGCGCAGAGGTGCTTCGGGGCGACGCGAGCAACGTCGACCCGGACGCGTCCCGATGCGATGTCTGGTTCGTGGCAGAGGCTGCGCTCTCCGCGCCGCTCTTCCGTGACCTGTCCGCGCTACCGCCGGTGGTGGCAGTGAAGCCAACGGCGGCCGTGAACAATCTTCCGGAGCACACGCTTGCGCTCTCGACCCCGCTGCGGCAACCCGCGGTCGCGTCGCTCATGCAGAGCGCGATCGAGGGCGGTCATTCGCACCGGCGGGCCGGCATGGCCCACGGAGTTCTTGGCGGACACGCGCTCGTCGTGGACGACAATCCGGTGAACGTGAAGGTCGCTGTTGCCATGCTCGGACGGCTTGGCTGGACCGCCGACATCGCAAACGATGGCGTGCAGGCCATCGCGGCCGCACGTGCGCGCCGCTACGACGTCGTTTTGATGGACTGTCAGATGCCCGTTCTGGATGGCTACGAGGCAACGCGGCGCCTCCGCGACCTCCCGGAGACCAGTAGCGCATTCGTGGTCGCGCTCACAGCGAATGCACTCACGGGCGATCGCGAGCGGTGTTCCGCCGCGGGCATGGACGACTTTCTCTCGAAGCCACTGCGCCCGCCGGAGCTCTTGCGCGTGCTGAAGGAAGCCGTCGCGAAGCGCCGCTGACAGGCGCTACGGATCGACGGGCGACTTGCCCACGATCGTGTGGAGGACGGCGTTCAGCGTCTTCTTCAGATCTTCGAGCTCACCGCTGAAGGGCGAACGTAGAGACTCCAGGTAGCGCGCCTCCACGCCCTTGGCGTCAAGGGGGTCCTCACCTCTCATCAGGCGCATGGCGGGGCGGAGCTCGTCGCGATCGAACCACGTGCCGTGGCGCATGCAGGCGTCCACGGTGGGCCCGATCTCGGTGCCTCGCCCGGCCACGGTCATCCGCTTCATGAGGCCCCGGCACTCCGGACATTGCAGGAGCTTCGAGTCGTCCTTGGGCTTCGGCCGCGTCACGGCCTCCACCTTGCGCGCGAGCTCCTCGGCGGCGCGTGAGCCCAGCGCGAGCGCCCGCTTGGCGTGCTCGTCACCGAACCAGATGCCGCCGCAGCGCCCGCAGGCCTCCACACGGACCTCGTCCTTCTCGCCAGCGAACAGCTCCACGTCGCAGCGCGGGCACTTGTTCGTGGACTCCCACGTGCGGAGCTCGCGTGTGATCTCGAAGCCGGGCGGCTGCGCTTCGCGATACGACGACATCAGCGCACCTTGCGGATCGCGTGGAAGATGGCCTCGTGCGTTGCGGGAGATGGCAGATCGACCAGCGTGCCCTTCGTTCCCGGGCCGAACGCGGCGATGGCGTCGCGTATCGCTTCGCGCACAGAGAACGCGAGCATGAGCGGCGGCTCACCGACGGCCTTGCTTCCGTGGATGACGCCGTCCGCGTGTGCGTCGGCAAGGAAGCGCACGTCTATGCGTGCGGGCGCGTCGCCGATGCTCGGTATCTGGTACGTGCTGGCGGAGTGGGAGAGCAGGTGGCCCTTCGCATCCCAGAGCAGCTCCTCGCCCGTGAGCCAGCCCATTCCCTGCACGAAGGCGCCTTCGATCTGACCGCGGTCGATGCCGGGGTTCAGCGAGTCGCCCACGTCATGAAGGATGTCCACGGCGAGGACGCGCTTCATGCCGGTGTAACCGTCCACCTCCACCTCTGCCACGGCGGCGCCGTAAGCAAAGTAGAAGAACGGCTTGCCGCGGCCGATCTTCCGGTCGTAGCCGATGCCAGGCGTCTTGTAGAAGCCAGTCGCAGAGAGCTGGATCTGACGGATGTAGGCGGCCTCTGCAAGGTGGGCCCACGAGATGCGCACGTCCGGCGTGGACGCCAGGAAGGCAGCGCCATCCGCGAAGATGATACTTGTATCTTGCACCTTTTCGCCGAGGCGCTCGGAGAGCAGCTCCGCGGCGACCGGCCTCACGCGCTCGCGCAGGGTCTCGCATGCGTCGCGCACCGCTTGCCCGTTGAGGTCGGATCCGCTGGACGCGGCGGTGGCCGACGTGTTCGGCACCTTGTCGGTCTGCGTCCTCATCATGACGACGCCGTCCTTCATGAGGCCCAGCTCGCGCATGGCAACGCCGGCGAGCTTCGTGTAGAGACCCTGCCCCATCTCGGTGCCCGCGTGGTTCACCTGTACGGTGCCGTCGCGGTACATGAGGACCAGCGCGCCGGCCTGGTTCAGGAACGTGGCCGTGAAGGAGATACCGAACTTCACGGGCGTCACGGCGATGCCGCGCTTCACCATGGGGTGAGCGGCGTTGTGTTCGCGGAGCTTCGCGCGGCGCGCGCCCAGGTCGGTGGACTTCGTGAGCTCCGCCCAGATCTTGGGGATGCGGTTGTCGCCGAGCTCTTGTCCGTAGTGCGTGGTGTTGCTCTCGCCCGTGCCGCGATAGAGGTTGCGCTCGCGCACGACCTCCGGAAGAAGGCCGAGCGTGCGCGCGATGCGATCGAGCACCTCCTCCGTGACCAGCATGCCCTGCGGACCGCCGAAGCCACGAAACGCCGTGTGCGAGACCATGTGCGTCTTCGCCACGCGACCCGTGAAACGCACGGACGGGATGTAGTACGCGTTGTCCAGGTGGAAGAGGCCGCGGTCACAGATGGACTCGGACAGGTCCAGCGCGAAGCCGCCGTCGTTCGTGAGGTCCACGCGGAGGGCGAGCAGGTGACCTTCGTCGTCGAAGCCTGCGTCGAACTTGCCGTGGAACGGGTGACGCTTGCCCGTGAGCATCATGTCGACGTCACGGTCGAGCTGCACGCGCACCGGCCGCCGGGTCTTCCGCGCGGCCAGCGCAACGAGCGCCGCCCACGTATTTCCCTGCGTCTCCTTGCCGCCGAAGCCGCCGCCCATGCGCGGCGACTGAACGACCACCTTGTTGCGCGGCACGTGAAGCACGTGAGACACCACGGCCTGCACCTCGGATGGGTGCTGGGTGGAGCTGATGACGAACAGATCGCCCGCGTCACCGCACTCCGCGAACGCAGCCTGCGACTCCAGATAGAAGTGCTCCTGACCGCCGATGTTGAGCTCACCGGACAGCGTATGCGGGCTCTTCGCCAGCGCCTGCGTGACGTCGCCGCGCGCAATCACGTGCGGGTGCGTGTGGTAGCTGCCCTTTGCAATGGCGTCCGCAAGCGACAGCACGGCCGGCAGCGCATCGTACTCGACCTTGACGGCCGCGGCGGCGCGGCGCGCGTCCAGGATGCTCGTTGCGACAACGCACGCGACCAGGTGCCCGGCGAACATCACCTCGCCGCCGACGGGAACGAGCAGTGTCTCGTCCTTGCGGACCGCGCCGACGTCGTTGTCGCCGGGAATGTCCGTGGCGGTGAGGATGGTGACGACCCCAGGCATCGCGTCCGCATCTGCAGTTCGGATCGACAGTACGCGAGCATGCGGGTGCGGCGATGACACCGGCCAGATGAAGAGCGCATCCCGCGTGGCAGCGATGTCGTCCGTGTAGAGCGCGCGGCCCGACACATGGAGCTCGCCGCTCTCGTGCGAGAGCGCGCGCGAGGCGTCCGCGGTGGGGGATGTCTGCGCCTCCCCTCCACTCTCCTGTCCACGGTCGAACACGAGCGGCTCATCCTGCGCGAGCGTGCGCTCCCCGCGGTAGAACTTCAGCAGCAGCTCGGGCAGGAGCGCTCGCCGGTAGGCCGCGCCGGAGCGAACGTCGCTGATAGGCGACAGCTCTTCACCCAGGATTTTCCCTGCAAGCGCGACGGCCCCTTCATTCCATGACTTGCCGACGAGAAACGCCTCGGCCTTCAGTGCGCGCACGGGCGTGGCCGCCACACCGCCGAACCCTAGGCGCGCCTTCGTCACCACGCCGCTCGCGTCCAGCTCCACCAGGAAGCAGCTGGCCACGATGGCGATGTCGAGCTCGCGTCGCTTCGACACCTTGTACGAATCGCAGAGGCCGGCGCGCGGAACGGGCACCAGCACCGCCTTCACGATCTCGTCCTTTGCGAGCACCGTCTTGCGGTACCCGGTGAAGAAGTCGGAGAGCGCCACGGTGCGTTCGGCACGCGAACTTGCGAGCACCACGCTCGCGTCGACAGCGAGCAGCACGGGAGCCATGTCGCCGATGGGCGATGCGGTGACCAGGTTGCCCGCCAGCGTCGCGCGGCTACGGATCGGCCGCGATGCGAACGCCCACAGCATCTTCGTCATGGCAGGCAGGCGATCGCCAAGCGCCTCCTCCAGCTCCGTCAACGTGACGGCGCCACCTACGGAGAGGACGTCGTTTTCAGCCAACCAGGACACCGCGCGGAGCTCTGGCACTGCCTCGGTGGAGATGAGCCGCGGGAACGACTGCATCTTCTTGTTCATGTACACGCCGATCTCGGTCGCGCCGGCGACGAGCTCATGATCGGGATGCTTCTCGCGGAGAGAGAGCAGCTCTTCGAGGGTGCGCGGACGGAGGAACGTGGAGCCGTGCGCCTCGTAGCTGAGGCCACCCAGGGCTTTTGGTCCGTCGTCCTTCCGCAGACGCAGCTGGAAGACGTCGGGCGCGCGCTTGGTCTTCTCGGACAGCGCGTCGAGCATGGCGTCACGAATGGGGCGGTAGCCCGTGCAGCGACAGAGGTTGCCGTTCAGCTGATCGCCGATCTTCGCGTTCTCGCCGGCACTTCCGGGCGCGCCCAGGTCATCGCGAACGTAGCCCTCGAACATGCTCATGACGAAGCCCGGCGTGCAGTAGCCGCACTGCGAGCCGTAGCGGTTCACCATGGCGCGCTGGACGGGATGCAACTCACCCTTGGTCGCAAGCCCTTCAGCCGTGACGATCTCGCGGCCCGCGAACATGGGGAGCAGCGCGATGCACGAGTTCACCGCGCGATAGGTCGCGCGACCCGCGGCGTCCGTGGTGAGCAGCGCCACGGTACACGCGCCGCAGTCGCCCTCGGCGCAGCCTTCCTTCGTACCCGTGCGACCGGTCTGCCGCAGCCACGATAGCAGCGTGGTCTGGGGGTCCACGCCGCGAACCTGTACCCGCTCACCGTTGAGCGTGAGCTCGAAGGAGTCCATGACTCCCAAGTCTAGCGCCTATTTTTCGGCTTTTTCCGACTTCTTCTCGGGGGTCGCGCTCCCGGCGTCCTTCTTGAGGAGGTCGCGGATCTCGGCGAGGAGCTCGACGTCCGTCGGTCCTGCGGGTGCGGCGGGCTTCTCTTCCCGCTTCAGCTTCTGGAAGACACGCACCATCATGAAGACGGCGAGCGCGACGATCAAGAACTGGAGGACCGTGTTCGCGAACATGCCCCACGAGAGCACGACGGCGCCAGCGGTCTTGGCTTCCGCGAGGGTGGCGTAAGGTCCGGCGACCTTCGCGCCTTC
>JBBRNJ010000146.1:0-7795 GCA_038230375.1 Polyangiales bacterium
CGGGGCTGGAGAAACAGATGCGGCGCGAGGCGGCGAGAATCGCGTTGAATACATCTGAGGGATCGTACACTCGTGGAAGGAACGCGCAGCAGCGGATTCACACTGCCCTGGGCAGCGCGCGGGAGACGCTCGCGTGCATCGAGGTCGGCGTGGCACTGGGCTACGTGCCCTGCGTGCGTGTTGAGGTGCACGAGCGCATGCGCCAGATCCTCGGCACGTTGACGAAGCTGACGCGCTAGAGCAAAGGCCGCCGCGGAGATCGCTCTCCGCGGCGGCATCTTCGCCTGCGTGTCAGCGCATCAGCGCGGAGAGCATCTTCGCGAGGTTCTGGCAGCGCTGCATGATGTCGATCGTGGTGGCGTGGTCGAGGGCGCCGATCGCGTGAGCGCCGTCCGCCGCGCCAGAGGTCTCGCAGGCGCTGTTCCGGGCGCCAGTGAAGTACTTCCGCCGCATTCCGGGAGCGAAGTTCGGAAGCCCTTCGGCGACGTGAAGAAACACGCTCTTGCTAGCCCGCAGAGCCTGATCGCGAAACTCCTCATCGCGAATCCCAGCGCGATGAACACAAACCACCAGCTCCTTCGCAAACCGATAAACATCCAATCTCTGAAACGGCATGAGGTGAGATTCCGTATTCGCAGTGTCGTTCATGGGGCCTCCTGACATGCCGGCCGCCCACGAGCACGCGTCCTCGCGTTGTCAAACCCCGGCGACGCCCCCTAGCTAATGCGTCTCGACGGCGGGGTTTGACAACGCGAGGACGCGTGCCACCCACGAGCATGTCAGGAGGCCCCGTGAACGACCGCGGGTGAAAGGCGCCCACCGCACGAGCCGAGGTTGAGGTCGAGGGTGGGGTGGAGGTCGAGGTGGAGGTCGAGGGTGAGGGTGTGGTGGAGGTGGAGGTCGAAGCTGCCAGTGTCCTTCGCGAGTGGTCGAGGTCGAGGTCGAAGTCGTTGTCGAGGTCGAAGTCGTTGTCGAAGTCGATGTCGAGGTCGAAGTCGAGGTCGAGGTCGAAGTCGCGGTCGAGGTCGAAGTCGCGGTCGAAGTCGTTGTCGAAGTCGCCCTCGTCGCCGCCCCCTCGTTCCTCCCGTGTTACGCTCGCTCTGTGAGGCTGAGGCTCTTCCCGCCGTTTCTTGCGCTCCTCCTTCCCGCGGCTTGTGGCGGTGCCGCGAACATCACGCGTCCCGAAGCACCGCTCTCGCAGACGCTGGGCCCGGAGGAGGCGTTCGACGAGCTTCGTGATGAGTGGCTCCGCGAGCACTCGCCGCGGTCCGCGCAGCTGCGTGACTCTCTCATCGCGTTCGTCGCCAAGTTCCCGAACGATGGTGTCACCGCGAAGGTCCACGCGTATCTCGCCATCACGCTCATGGACTTCAACGACGACGCGGGCGCGGACAAGGAGCTCGCGCTTGCGAGCAAGGCGAAGCTCGGCAGTACGCGCGATTTCGTGAACGTGGTCCATGCGCGGGCGCTGCGCCGGAAGGGGCAGCCGGAATACGCGCTGGAGCTACTGCGCCCGCTGGTCGGCAAGATGATCGATCCGGTGGAGCGCGAGATCTTCCTGGAGGAGACGGCGCTCTGCGCGGTGGACGCCAAGCTCTCGTACGAGGCCGTTGCGTACATGGATGCGTGGTTGCGTGGTGTGAGCGAGGACGGCAAGGAGCGCGTCCGCGAGAAGGTGCGTGTTGCCGTGCAAAACCTCCCGCGCGAGGTCGTGGAGACCACGTACCGCTCGATCCGCGGACACAACACTGCCTCCAGCTACTCGCGCGATCTCGAGAAGATCGTCGCGCTACGCTTGGGGGAGATCGCGGTCGCCGAGAACGACGCGTCGCTCGCGCGCTGGCTGCTCGACCCCGAGACCGGCGGCGCCACGTACCCCACGGAGGAGATGCCGAAGGACCTGGGCGATCTCGCGACCAGTCGCCGTGGCATCAAGACCGTCTACGGCAAGATGGTGGGCCTGCTCCTGGGCGCGCAGACCGAAGAGGAGCGAGACAGGAGCGCGGAGGTCGCGCGCGGTGTCGCGTTTGCGCTCGGCCTGCCCCGCGCGTCGGGCGCCGACCCCGTGGACGTGCGCCTGGTCACGCGAAATGACGGTGGCGACTTCCAGCACGCCGAGCTCGCGCTCGAAGAGCTCACGGGCGAGGGCGTCTCCGTCGTGATCGCGGGCGTGGGCGGCGCCTCCGCGGACCGCGCAAAACGCTACTGCGAAGCACACCAGGTCCCGCTCATCCTCGTGCACCCCGGCAGCGACGAGCCCGCGCAGAGCACGATGCTGCTCGGAATGGAACGCGGCACAGAGCTGCCGCTCCTTGCGACCGCGCTCACACGCCTCGGTCAGTCGAAGGTGGTGCTCGTCACCTCTGCAGAGGGCGAGCGCGCGCTGGAGGTGGGCGCCATAGAGACGCAGGGAATGCTCTCGCTCGCGCAGGTGTCCGGTTGCGACGCGATGGCGCCGCAGGCAGGCGAGCCACGCTTCCCCGTCAGCACGTGGGAGAAGAACGGCGTGCGCGGCATCATCATCTCCGGTCCCGGCGAGTGTGCGCGGGACGTCGTGCTCGACGGGCGCTCCACCTTCGCGAAGGAGGAGACCTTTGCCATGACCCTTGACGCCACCGAGAGCGCAGAGGTCGTGGAGCGCGTCACGAAGGGCACGCACGCACGCATTCTCAGCGCGCAGACGGGGCTCTTCCCGGTCCTCGCGGACAAGGTCGCCACGGACGCGGACGTTGCGCGCTACGTGGCCACGTTCGCGGTTCGCCCCACGTGGTGGGCTGCTCTTGGCCGCGACGCCGGCATGCTCGCGCGCAGGGCCGTGTCGCCGCTGCCCACAGAGGGCGCGACCGACGCGCGCGAGATCACGCAGCGACGTTCGATCGTGGTCGGAGGCCTCATGGCGACGCGCACGCGCCTGTGGACGACGGATGCGGAAGGCTTCGGCACGGCCCGCGCGATCCCGCGCGCGTTCACCGTCGTGGAGTGGCCGCGCAAGTAGGAGCCTCTCGCCGCCCCGGAGGCGCGGGGCCTATTTTTCCAGCTTCTTGAGGTGGTCGCACGAGTTGGTGTGCTTCTTCTCGCATGCGCGCCGGAACATGCCGCGCGCGCGTGGCAGGTCCACGTCCACGCCGTTGCCCTTCTCGTAGCCCAGGCCCGCCTGGTAGCACGCGTCCGTGACCGGGAACTCGTCGAGGCACGCAGACGCGAAGAGCGGCACTGCCTTGCCCATGTCGGCCTTCAGGCCGGTCCCGCCTTTGGCGTAGAGCCGCGCGGACTCCGTGCAGCCGATCGCGTCGCCCGCATCGCACGCGCGCTTGAAGAAGCGAACACCCTTCGTTGCGTCGCCATCGGCGGTGTAGATGCGACCAAGGGAGATGCAGCTCGGCGCATACGTGTTGTAACAAGTCTTCCTGTACAGCTCGAGGCCCTTGGGCTTGTCCTTCGTCATGAGATCGTCGGCAACGGAGTCGCACGAGGAGTCGTCGTCCTTCGCGCATCCCTTCTGCGCGTAGTCGAGCGCCTTCACGGGATCCGCCGCTGGCACGCTGAGCCCGATCGCATAGTAGAGCGACGCCATGCCGCAGCTCTCGCCGCTGCCCTTGTCGCACTGAGCCACGCACTCTTCGATCGTGTCGGTGATGGTGCAGTCGTGCGGCGCCGCCCCGGTCTTCGGTGCGCACTTGCCGTCCGTCGCCACGAGCCCCTCGGGGCAGACCACGTCGGGCTTGTTCTCGGTCGTGGCGGGGGCCTTCGGCGGTGCGGCCGCGCCTTCAGCGATGCTGAGGAGCCGCACGCGCAGGAGCGCGCTGCAGCCCTGGGGCGGGATCTCGCCATCCAGGTCGCTCTTCTTGCAGGCGTCCATGTCACCATCCCTGTTGTCGATGTTGTGGTTGGACGAGCTCTCCGCGCTCGCGCCCACACCGCCTGCACCGAACAGATCTCCCACCGTGGCCTTGGCGCCGACCGAACCGGTGCTGCCCGTGGTCATCGCGAAAGCGCCAATGGTTGCAGAATGCACGAAATGGGTCGCGCCCTCGCACTTGTTCCCGCTGACCGCCGTGCGCTCGAGCGCGTCCAGCGTCGTGGTCTTCTTGCCGACCATGATGAGACCGATCTTGAGCGCGATTCCGCTCTTGATGCTGGCGCCGATGGTGGCGCCGTGCGCCGGCAAGTTGGCTTGAGCTTGATCTGCGTTCTCGATCGCGATCATCTGCTCCTTCTTGTTCATGCCCATGAACCCGTACACGCCCGCGGGGTGGCAGTCGGGCAGTAGCTTGATGCCCTTGCAGTCGTAGTGAACGACGGCCACGCCTTGCTTCATGGCGACCTCGAGATCGCCGCGCTCCTCGGGCTCCCAGTCCACGATGAGCGGCGTGCCCTCTGCCTGCACGTTGTGGCAGACCGCGGGAGGGTCCTTGGCGCCACCGCGGGCGTTGTTGAACGTGGGATCCTGCGGGCGGATTTGCTCGCCGGTGTTCTTGGTGCCGCAAGCGGCGCCTGCGAAGAGTACGAATGCTCCGAAGCAAAGGAGGGGCGATGCGCGCATGAAATACATGGTCCTATGTTCCGTCCAGGAAGCCAAGAATCTTCCCCCTATGAGCCTTGCAACACCGCCACCGCCAGCGATGCAGCAAGCGCGAGCGGGAAGAGCAAGCGGCAACGCTTGTCGAGCCGCACGGCCTTCTCCTTCTCGCCGGCGCGCGCGAGCCGGTTCGTCCACACTGCCTGCAACACCGCCATCCCTATGAGCACGTAGCAGATGGTGAACGCGCGATCCGCGATCGTCAGGTAGTTCACGTCAGGCAGGGAGCCCTCTTCCGTGAACTGGAGCGCGACGGCTGCGAGCAGGCACGTGACGCCGACGGACATCGACGAACCAAGATCCTCCGGATCGATCCAGAACACGCTGAACGAGATGAAGACGATCACGAGCAGCGGCAGGAAGAACTTGCCCAGGTGGAAGCTGACGTGGCGCGTGACGTCCACGCTGAACGTGGCGTAGTCGTACGCGGGCGCGCCTTCCTCGAACTTGTACGTCCGCTGCGTGCGCTCGAAGATCAGGTTCTGCTCCTGCAGGTTCCACGCGGACAGTTGCTGAAGGACCACGTCGTCGATACCGGACGGACCGGGCTTCTCGCTGTAGTGCACGCGGCTCGACGGGAACACGGCGTCCGAGAAGACGATCGACATCCGCTGCTTGTCGAACGGGAACGCCCGCAGGTTGTACGGGTTGTGGAGCGTGCTGCGAATGCGGCGCTCGCGATGACACTTACCGTTCGAGAGCGTCGTGCGGTCGAACTGCTCCGCCGTGCGATTAACCTCGTTGTAGATCTCGGTGGCTGGCGCGAAGCCCGGGAGTGGCCCCCAGTTCTCCGTCAGGTAGAAGTCGATCGACCAGGTCTGCGCCTTCTCGTTCAGCTCGTAGATGCCCACGAGCACGACGCCGATGTCGACGTTCGCGACCTTGTCTTTGCTCTCTTCCGTCAGTGCAACGGGGCAGCACTCAGGCGGGCCGGAGCACGTCGCAGGCTTGTCATCGGCGCGTGCCTGTCGCGATAGAACCATGAGCAGCGCGCAGACGAGCGTGGCCACGAAGGCCCGACGGAGGTAGCTCCACATGCCGGCAGAATACACGCGTTCGCGTCGTCCGCGTGCGCCCCGAAGGCCGCTTCAGAAGATGTGGCGTTGCAACCAGTCCCTCACACCGGGAGAGAAAGCCGCTCCGAGGTTTCCGCCAGGCGAGGAGGGATCCTCCGTCTTCACGTTCGCCCAGTACTGTTGCTCGATGGCGGCCATCTGGCGCCCGGCGTCGGAGCCCACCGGCTCGTTGTAGAGGGCCTTCGCTTCGGGCGAGTTGAAGACCCGACCGATCTTCTCTTCACCGTAATTTCCGAGCGTGCCGTAGATGGTGCCGATGGCGTTGTGGACGGCGTTGCCGACCGTACCGGCCGGATAACCTTTGGTCGCCGCGTACGCACCGAGGCGCGAGTCCGGGTCGGGGGTCAATTTCCCGTCGTCGACCATCTTCTTGGTGTCGCCGCGCGACCCGGCGTCCGTCGTCAGGTCGCCGAGGTCTTTCATGGCGCCGGACATGCCGGTGCGGCCGTCGCCGTACTTTCCGTCAGCCCCTTTTCCGACATTCGGAGTACTGCCGCTGCCGCTCCCCGAGCCACCTGTATTGAGGGGAGAGAGACCGCTGTGCGCCTGGATGTTGACGCCGGAGAAGAGAGGGTCGCGGCCGAGCGCATCGCGCACCTGCGCACTGTCGGAGAGCTCTGCCACCGCTCCGTCCATCCAGCTGTGCGCCGCGATCATCGCGTCCACCTTGCCGGTCTGCAGCTCCGCGAGTCGTTGGTCCAGACCGCCAGGGTACTTGGCCTCGATCGCCGTCAGCACGTGACCGATGAACGCGTCGTAGCGCTGCGCCTCGATGGTGGCGTCTGCCGGCAAGGTTCCCTGTGGGGCAGTACCCAGCACTCCGCGCGCGAACGCTTGGCCCTCGGTGTCCACCTTCGCGGGAGGGTTTGATGCGCTACTGCTCCCGTTGCTGCTGCAGCCGAACACGGCCCCCGGAAGCACCAGGACGAAGACAAGCGCGGAGAGGCGCGCAGCACGGGTGAGCGTGGAAAGCATGAAGTGATGATACCGCATCTCCGGCGCGAGGTTTTCGTCGGGCCGAAAAATGTCGACCATGGCGCTGATTCCGCCATGCTCGAGCTTGGGTCAGCGTTGCATCACCCGAAGTAGCGCGAGGGAGAGGCGCACCTCTTCCACCGTGAGCTCCGCTCTTGCCGCGATCTCTGCGGCGGTTGGCTTCGTCGTTCCTTCGGCTCGCAGGTCTCTCGCGGCGGTGACCACGCTCTTCAGGTTCTGCTCGCCGCGTCCTCCCGCTGCCGTTCCCACGGTCCGGCCCTGATGCTCCAGCTCGACGAAGATGCGCTCGATGTCGTCGGGCGTCACGCTCTCGATACCGATCGCGTCACCCACTGCATCCAGCGGGATCACGGCGCCGCTGGGGTGCGCGGCGAGGAGCGCGGACACGATCTTCGAGATGTCGAATGCACCTCTCACGACGCCATTCCTACCATGGCTTCGTACCGCGCATGCGTTCAGTTACGGCAACGTCACAGCCTAGATGATTGACACTACCCACCCCGACACTAGGATGCGCGCGCCACTGCCCTTGGTTTTCCCTGGTGGGAAGAACCGGGCGGGCTCGTGGGTTCCTGCGGGCCGACAGCTGACCGTTTCTACGTTCTCCCCGCTTCGCACACTATTTTCGGAGGTCTCGTGACTACCGACGTGATGATTTATGCGCAGGATCTGAGCAAGCACTATGGCTCGTTCCGCGCCCTGGACCGGGTGAGCTTCGAAGTTCGACGTGGCGAGGTCGTGGGGTTCCTTGGACCCAACGGCGCCGGCAAGTCGACCACGATGCGCATCCTGACGTGCTTCATCTCGCCCACCGGGGGCACTGCCCGCGTGCACGGCTTCGACGTCTTCGACGATCCGTTGCCAGTACGTGAGAGCCTGGGCTACCTGCCCCAGCGCGCCCCGCTCTACCTCGAGATGAACGTGTACGAGTACCTGCGGTTCGCCGCGGACCTCCGTCACCTCGACAAAGAGACCTTCAAGAAGCGCGCGCGCAGCGTCGTCGAGGTCTGCGGCCTTGCCCAGGTCCTCACAAAGGACATCCGCCAGCTCTCGCACGGCTATCGCCAGCGCGTTGGCCTTGCGCAGGCGCTCATCCACGATCCGCCCATCCTCATCCTGGACGAGCCCACCAGCGACCTCGACC
>JBBRNJ010000147.1:0-7476 GCA_038230375.1 Polyangiales bacterium
AGGCGGTCCAGGTCCACGCCGATGATGCTCTTGATGGTGTTGATGAGCGAGATGCCGTCGCCGCCGCCGTGCACCGCGGCCTGACCGGCCTCGACGATGCGGAAGCCGTAGTGCATGACGGCGGTGCAGACCTGCACGCTGGTGGAGCCAAGGGCGATGAACTCCGCGGCGTCCCGCCAGTTTCCGATGCCGCCGATGCCGGAGATGGGGACCTTGCCCGCGACCTCGTCGCGTGCGAGCGCGGCGAGCAGGTGGAGCGCGATGGGCTTCACCGCGGGGCCGCAGTAGCCGCCGTTCGACGACGCGTTGCCCACGCGCGGGAGCGGCACAAGGCGGTCCAGGTCCACGCCGATGATGCTCTTGATGGTGTTGATGAGCGAGATGCCGTCGCCGCCGCCGTGCACCGCGGCCTGACCGGCCTCGACGATGTCACCGGTGTTGGGGGTGAGCTTCACGAGGACGGGGGTCTTCGCGAACTCCTTCGTCCAGCTCGTGATCTCGGTGAGCAGCTTGGGCTCCTGACCCACCGACGAGCCCATGCCGCGCTCGCACATGCCGTGCGGGCAGCCGAAGTTCAGCTCGAGCCCGTCCACGCCGGCGTCCTCGCATTTCTGGATGAGGACGCGCCAGTCCTCCTTGGTCTCGGTCATGAGCGACGCGATGACGACGTGCTTCGGGTAGCGCTTCTTCACCTCGCGGATCTCGCGCAGGTTCGTTTCCAGCGAGCGGTCGGTTATGAGCTCGATGTTGTTGAACCCCATCATCTTGTAGGTGCCAAGATCCACGCCGCCAAAGCGGCTGGACACGTTGACGATGGGATCGCCCAGCGTCTTCCACACAGCGCCGCCCCAGCCTGCGTCGAAGGCGCGCATCACCTGCTCGCCCGTGTTCGCGGGAGGCGCAGAGGCGAGCCAGAACGGGTTCGGGCTCTTGATACCCGCGAAGTCGATCGACAGATCCGCCATGGTGTCCTCTCTAAGCCTTCGCCGCGGGCGCGGTGGGGGAAGCCGTGAAGCGCGCGATCAGCGTGCGCGCTGCGTTGCGGCCGTCGGCGACCGCGTTGACGACTTCCTTGCCGCCGTTGATCGCATCACCACCGGCGAAGACCTTCGCGTTGCCGGTCTGGCCGGTCGCGGGATCTGCCTTGATGCAGCCCTTCGCGTCGAGCTCGACGCCGGGGAAGTGCTTCGCGAGCTCGTGGAGCTTGGACTGACCGATCGCGAGCGCGATCAGATCGCACGGCAGATCGTGCTCCGAGCCCGCGACCGCCTTGCCCTGCTCACCGCGGGCCACGCGCAGCGCGGTGACCTTGCCGCTCGCGTCGCGCACGACGCTTGTGGGGATGCTGTTCTGCACCAGGCGTACGCCTTCCTTGCGGGCGCCTTCCATCTCGTGCTCGTAGCCGCTCATGTCCTTCTCGGTGCGGCGATAGACCATCGAGACTTCCATCGCGCCGAGCTGCGCGCACTCACGCGCCACGTCGATGGCGGTATTTCCGCCGCCGACCACGAGGACGCGGAGGTCCTTCGTGGATGGCGTCTTCGCGTCTAGCTTCATCGCCTCGATCCATGCCGTGGCGCCGACAACGCCAGGGCCGTCCTCACCGGGGATGCCAAGCTTGGTGTCCGCGCCAAGGCCCACGCCAAGGAACACGGCGTCGAAGTCGCTGAGGAGCTTCTTCGCAGCCTCCGCGTCGACCTCCATGCCGGTCTTGATCTCCACGCCGAACCCACGCACCCACTCGACCTCGTGGAGCGCGTCCTCGGCATGCAGCTTGTACGGCGCGATGCCCGTGGTGTTCAGGCCGCCGGCGACGTCGCGCTTCTCCAGCACCACGGCGGTGTGACCCTCGAGCGCCATGGCGCCCGCGAACGCGAGCGACGCGGGACCTGCGCCCACGCACGCGACCTTCTTCGGGCTCGCGTTCTTCTTTGCCACGTAGAGCGGCTTCTGCCCTGGCGCCGTGGACGTCTCCGTCGCGAAGCGCTGTAGACGACCGATCGCGATGGGCTCGCGTTCCCATGCATTATACACGCAATCGCCGGCGCAGAGCACCTCGACCGGGCAGACGCGCGCGCACGAGTGGCCGAGCAGGTTCTGGTCGAAGATGGTCTTCGCCGCGCCACGTGTGTTGCCGGTCGCGATCTTCTTGATGAAGGTGGGGATGTCGATGGTGGTGGGGCACGCCTTGATGCATGGCGCGTCCACGCAGTAGAGGCAGCGCTCGGCCTCGGCCTTGGCCTCGGAGTCGGTGTAGAGCGGCTTCTTGTCGTGGAGCTGCGTCTCGAGACGCTTGCCTTGGAGGGTCATCGTATTTCCGGTTTCCTAGCTTGCGAACGTGGCGAGCGACTCGTCCATGATCTTCAGAGCCTCTTCCACGTCGGCCTTGCCGATGTTCAGCGCGGGCGAGATGCGCATGGTGTTGTTGTAGAGACCGCCGCGGCCGATGAGCAGGCCTCGCTTCTTGGTCTCCTCGAACAGGCGGCTCACGGCCTCCGGGTTCGGCGTGCGATCTTTCGCGGTCTCGTCCTTCACGAACTCGAACGCCTGCATGAGGCCGCGCCCACGTACGTCGCCGATGACCTTGGGGTACTTCTTCTGGAGGCCGTCCATGCCGTCGCGCAGGATCTTGCCCATGCGCGTGGCGTTTCCGACCAGATCCTCTTCCTTGATCACGTCGAGCACCGCGTTCGCCGCGGCGTTCGAGAGCGGGTTGCCGCCGAACGTGGAGATGTTGCCGCCCTTCCAGGAGTCCGCGACCGCAGCCGTGGCGAGCACGCCGCCGAGCGGAAGGCCGTTCGCGATGCCCTTGGCCATGGTCATGATGTCGGGCTCGACGCCGTGGTGCTCGATGCCCCACATCTTGCCGCCCGTGCGACCGAAGCCGGTCTGGACCTCGTCGGAGATGAACACGCCGCCGTACTTGCGGACGATCTCGGCGGCGACCTTGAAGTAGCCATCTGGCGCGTCGATGAAGCCGCCCACGCCCTGGATCGGCTCGGCCAGCATGCCGGCGATCTGACCCGTGGTCGTGGTCTGGATAAGCTCCTCGATGTCGCGCGCGCACTTCACGTCGCAGCTCGGGTAGGTGAGGCCGAACGGACAGCGATAACAGTACGCGGGATGCGCATGCTTGATCGCCGCGATCTGCGTGGGCACCGCGCGGTACTTGGAGTGCGCCGTGAGGGACTGCGCGAGCATGGAGCGCCCCGAGTAGCCGTGTCGCAGCGCGATGATCTCCTGACGACCCGTCGCGATCTGGGCGAGGGCAACGGCGGTCTCGTCCGCCTCGGTGCCGCTCGCGCAGAAGAACGCCTTGGCGAGCTTGCCCGGCGCCGTCTTCACGAGCTTCTCCGCCAGGTCGACGATGCCGACGGTGGGGTAGAGCGTGGACACGTGGCCCAGGCGATCGATCTGCGCATGCAGCGCAGCGTTCACCTTCGGATGCTGCTGCCCGAGCGAGACCGTGAGGATGCCACCAAAGAAGTCGAGGTACTCGCGACCGTCGAGGTCCTTGACGCGAACACCCTTGCCCTCGTCGAGGACGACGGACTCCTCGTAGTAGGTGCCGACGCTCGGGAACAGGAACTCTTTGTGCTTCGCGCGGACCTCGTGGGAGGTGCGCTTCTTCGCTTCGGTCATGGCGCCTCGAAAGGCCGAACGGTGCCTCCGAAGTCGAGATCTGTCAAGGAAACCCGGGCTTACTCGCGGTTGTCGAGCATCTCGGGGAGCGCGGGCTGGAGGACCTTCGCGGGCATCGCCAGACCCCAGGTGCGCACGGGGACGAGCGCGTCTTTCTCGGGCGCGTCCAGGCTCTTCTCGTAGGGATTCGTGGAGTCCATCAGCCGCGCATCGAGGCCGGGCTCGAGCAGGAGGCTGACGCTGCGCCACTCTTCGACCGCGCCGGGCTCGATCGTGTGCGCGAGCTCCGTGTGGGTGGCCGTGATGACCTCCGTCGGGGTCTTCGGGGCCTGTGTGGATGCACACCCCGTCGCCGCGAGCGCAAAGCCGAGAGACATCACAACGCCCAGGTGCCCCGCCGAGATCTTCATGGCCCTCCGCTTAGCATCGGTGAGCCGACGTGCAACCTTCCGGAGACAACTACCGTTCTGGCCGAAAAAAGCCGATCTCAGCGGACGACAGGCACCAGATCAACAGGACGGCGGAAGTACGGAAGGTTGCAGGGGTTGTGGGCCTATGTGGGTGCCAAACGTCGTCAGGGCTTCGTGAGGTCGGCGTAGGCGTCGGGACGGCGGTCTCTATAGAACTGCCAGGTGCGGCGCGTCTCCTCGATCTGTTCCAGATCGCACGTTGCGACGACCAGCTCGCTCTTGTCCTCGCTCGCCGTGGCCAGGAACTTCCCGCGCGGGTCCACGATGTAGCTGGTGCCGTAGAAGGTGCCGATGTTCCACGGCGCCTCATCACCGACGCGGTTCGACGCAGCCACGAAGTAGCCGTTGGCCACTGCGTGCGCCGGCTGCTCCAGCTTCCAGAGGTACTTCGACAGACCGGCGACGGTGGCCGACGGGTTGAAGACGATCTCCGCGCCGTTCAGGCCGAGCGCGCGCGCGCCTTCCGGGAAGTGGCGGTCGTAGCAGATGTACACGCCCACCTTCGCGAAGCGCGTCTGGAACACGGGGAAGCCCCCGTTGCCCGGCTTGAAGAAGAACTTCTCCCAGAAGCCGTTCGTGTGCGGGATGTGGTGCTTCCTGTACTTGCCCAGGTACGTGCCGTCCGCATCGATGACGGCCGCAGTGTTGTAATATACACCCGCTTGCTCGCGCTCGTAGATGGGGACCACGATCGCCATCTGGTACTGCTTCGCGAGCTTCTGCATGATCTCGGTCGTGGGACCAGGGCAGGCCTCGGCGGCGGCGTACCACTTGGGATCCTGGCTCGGACAGAAGTAGGGGCCGTTGAAGATCTCCTGGAGGCCCAGGATGTTCACGCCCTTCTTGCCGGCCTCCTCGATGAGCGGCATGTGCCTGTCGAGCGCGTCCTTCTGGATCTGCTGGATCGACCACGCCGGATCGAACGGGGTCGCGCACTGGATGAGACCGACAGTTACGTTGCGTGCCATGGGCCCAACCTCTTCCACCTTGGCGCTCGGTGGTCAAGCAGGCCGATAGAATTCCCCCCTCGTCAGAATCGTGCGTTGGTGGCGCCACACACGCGCCATGAACACTTCATCCCAGTCGCTTGCATCGGTCTTCATCGTGGTCGCGCTCGCCGGAGGGATCGTCACTGCCTTGAACGGCTGCGGCGGATCGTCCTCTACCGCGATCGACCCTCCGGCCGGCGGGGGTGGTGACGCGGGCGGCGGGCCTGGACCCGGGAGCGGGTCGGGCGCTGCGACGCCGACCTGCCTGGACGCAGCGGGAATGGCGACGTCCACATGCGCCGTCACCCCCAAGGCGAACATCTGCAGCCTGGGCGACGCGAACGCGTGCCTGACCATGACGCTGCTCCAGGTCTACGCCGACGACGGCAAGAGCGGGGTCTGCATGCACATCGTCTACAGGAACGACTGCGCAGCGGAGGTCTATGCCGATACGTGCATCAATACGGATGCGACCAACGGGTGGAACTGCTGGACGTCTTCGGTGCTCCCCGGCTTCACGATCGACCTCAGCGAGTGCAAGGCCACCGGCGAGTACTTCCAGGTCGCGACGAAGAGCAGCGGCCAGCTCAACATCGACGAGAAGAAGTGCCCAGCACCGGAGTGACGCGCACGCGCTTCAGAGGGCGACGACGCTCACCTCGATGATCGCGTCAGTCGAGTGACGGATCTCGGTGAGGAGATTGCCGCTGGGCGCCTGCGAGATCGCGATGCGCGCGATGGCGGCCTTCGCGCCGTCGAAGACGATGTTCTCCGTCTCCTGCACGTTGATCCCCGCGCCCTTCAGCTTGTCGAAGACGGCAGCAAGCACGCCGACACGATCGAAATGACGGAGCACCAGCATGTGCGTGGCCGGCGATTTCTTCGCGAGGTTCACGACGTGCGGGGCGCGGCCGGTGTCCTTGAACACGCGAATGATCCGGACCGTCTCGTGCGCGATCGCCTCCTGCGCCTGCTCCGTGGACGCGCCGATATGGTGCGTGCCAATCACCCCAGGGATCGCAAAGAGTGCACTCTGCACGCTTCCGCTGGCCACGGTGGGCTCTCCCTCGAAGACGTCCACGGCGGCCCGCACACGCCCCGCTTCGACGGCTGCGCGCAGCGTGGCCTCGTCGACGATCTCTGCGCGCGCCGTGTTCACGAAGAGCGCGCCGTGCTTCATCTGCGCGAAGAACGCTTCGCCGAGCAGCCCGCGCGTGTCTCCGTTCAACGCCAGGTGCACGCTGACGATGTCGGAGCGTCGCGCGACATCCGCCGGGGACTCCGCGAAGCCGATCCCGAGCTCGGCCGCGCGCTCACGCGTCATGACCTTGTCCCACGCGACCACGGGCATCCCGAACGCCTTCGCGCGCGTGATCATCGCGCCGCCGATGGAGCCTGAGCCCAGGAGACCAAGGGTCTGCCCGTAGAGTCCGCGCGCCTTGCTGTACTCCTTCTTGTTCCACACGCCCTTGCGCAGGTCAGCCGTGTTGTCCGCGATGCGGCGATCCGCGGCGAGGATCAGCCCGAACGCGAGCTCGGCCACGGCGACCGAGTTCTTGCCCGGGCAGTTCGACACCCAGATGCCCCGCTCGCTCGCCGCGTCCACGTCGATCGTGTTGTAACCGGCACCCGCGCGCACCACGAGGGCCAGGCGGCCCTTCTCGAGCATGGGGCGCGTGACAGCCGTGCTGCGGACGATGAGCACGTCGGCGCCGGTCTCCTCGATCTTGAACGCGAGCGTGTCGCCAGTGAGCTCCGGCTCGTAGACGACATCGCAGCCGATGTCCTTCAAGCCCTGCTTGCCCGAGTCCTCGAACTTGTCCGCGACGAGCACTTTCACGATCCGCCTCCGCTGTTTCCGAAGGTTGCGACTCTACACAAATGTGAGCGGGATGGGGCGAGACGCCGTGGCAAAATTAGTCTTGTGATCGCAGGCGCCCCTTTTATCCTCGGACCTATGACCAAGACGCTGATCTCGGGGGGCACCGTTGTCACCGCGGTGGACACGTACGCCGCGGACGTCGCCATCGTCGACGAGAAGATCGCCGCGATCTTCGCGCCGCACACCGCGCCGCCTGGACCCTGGGACCTCACGATCGACGCGCGCGGCAAGTACATCCTGCCAGGCGGCATCGACGCGCACACGCACATGTACATGCCGTTCGGCGGCACCAGCTCCAGCGACGACTTCGAGACCGGCACGCGCGCGGCCGCGTACGGCGGCACCACCACCATCATCGACTTCGCGATCCAGACCAAGGGCGACCCGCTGCGCAAGGGCCTGGACACCTGGTACGCGAAGGCCGAAGGCAAGGCCGCCGGCGACTACGCGTTCCACATGATCATGACGGACGTGAACGACAGGACCATCGACG
>JBBRNJ010000148.1:0-7370 GCA_038230375.1 Polyangiales bacterium
GCAGCAGCTCGAGTTCGAGAAGCAGTGGGGCCTGCAAAAGGACGCTGTCGAGAAGCTGAAAGAACAGCTGCGCACGCTCAACGATAAGATCGAAGAGGCGAAGCGAAAGAAGAACATCCTGGTCGCGCGGAAGAAGCGCGCGGAGGCGCAGAAGGCGATCCAGGAGACCATGCACGGTCTCAAGGATCAGAGCGCATTCGAGACGTTCGATCGCATGGCCGGCAAGATCGACCAGCTCGAGGCCGAGGCCGAGGCCAGCGAGGAGCTGAACGAGGAGTACACGGGCGATGTGCTCGCCTCCAAGTTCAACAACCTGGAGAAGAACGCCGGCGCCGCAGACGACCTTGCGGAGCTGAAGAAGAAGATGGGGCTCATCCCCGGAGACGCGCCGAAGCCGAAGGCCGAAGAGAAGGTCCAGGCCCGCGTCGAGGCGCCGCCCGCGGTCGCGCAGCAGTCCAAGCAGAGCGAGCAAGACGAGCTCGCCGCCGCGCTGGAGGAGCTCGAAGCCGAGCAAGTCCAGGAGCAACAAAAGAAAATGGGGAGATAGCGCCCTCGCAAGCGGGCGACAGGGGCTTCCCACGAACGGCGGATGGCACTAGACCGGGGCCATGCTCGGTATCGATCTGACTGGGAAGCGCGCGCTGGTGTGTGGTGTTGCGGACGACGGGGGCTTCGGCTTCGCCATCGCGAAGCAGTTCGCGAACGCTGGCGCCAGCGTGTGCGTGGGCACCTGGCCGCCCGCGATGGGCATCTTCGAGACGCTGCTCCGCCGCGGGAAGATGGATGAGTCGCGCAAGCTCGCGAACGGTTCCATGCTCGAATTCGAGCGCATCTACCCGCTCGACGCCGCGTACGACACGCTCGCCGCCGCCCCCGAGGACGTGAGGACGAACAAGCGCTACGCCGAGCGCGGCGACTTCTCGATCGAAGGGATGGTGAAGCGCCTCACGGACGATTTCGGCGACAAGTGCGTCGACATCATCGTGCACTCGCTGGCGAACGGCTCCGAGGTGAGGAACCTGCTGCTCGACACGAGCCGCGCCGGGTACCTGCAGGCTGTCGGCGTGAGCGCGTACTCGCTCATCTCGCTCACGAGCAAGCTGGGTCCGCACATGCGCGCGGGCGGCAGCGTGCTCTCGCTCACGTACATGGCGAGCGAGCGCGTCATCCCCGGCTACGGCGGCGGCATGTCCAGCGCGAAGGCCGCACTGGAGAGCGACACACGCGTGCTCGCATTCGAGGCCGGGCGTCGCTGGGGCATCCGCGTGAACACGATCAGCGCGGGCCCGTTCGCATCGCGCGCAGCGAGCGCGATCGGCATCATCGAGGCGATGGTGGAGTACGCGAAGGTGAACTCACCGCTGCCCGAGGAGCTGACGGCGGACGACGTGGGGAACACCGCAGCGTTCCTGGCGAGCCCACTCGCAGCCGGGATCACGGGCACCACCATCTACGTGGACAAGGGCTATCACGCGATGGGGAAGAGCCTCTAGAGCGACGGGGACAACGACCTCGACCTCGACCTCGACCTCGACCTCGACCTCGACCTCGACCTCGACCTCGACCTCGACCTCGACCTCGACCTCAGTTCGTTCTCTCGAAGAACAGGAACTCTCCGGGGTAGAGCGTGGCGGTGGCGCCGCCCTTCGCGTCTGCGATCCACACCGAGCCGGCGTGCTCGAACAGCACGAAGCCGCAGCCCGGAGTCGAGACCACGTCGTAGAAATCATCCTGGTAGTCGTGGAAGCCGCGCTTGCGCCCCTGCAGCGTCACGATCGTGGTGCCGGGCAACTTCTCCATCTCCTCTTCGCGCTCCACGCGCGTGCTCCCGCCGTCGAGGGCGGCGCCCGGGACCAGGCGAATCGTGGTGCCCCAGCGTGCGGTCATCGGGACCATGGGGCACGACGGGCGGGGGTTGCGCGGCGGCACGACCAGCAGCGCGGGCGGGCTCTTCACGCCGGGGTGACGCACCAGGTCTGGTAGCGAGATCCACTGCGGTGCTCCCTCCCAGTTCATGGTGATCTGGATGCCGCTCTCGTCCTTGGCCCAGTCGATGCGCGCAGGCCAGCTCTCCGACGACTTCGCGATCTCCGTGACGGCAAGCGTTGCCGTGTCGAAGAGGAAGATCGCGTCATCCTCCTTCGCCTGCCCCTGCGGGGCCGAGTAGTCCGAGTGACGAGCCACCGCGAAGCGCTTGCCGTCCGGCGAGAATGTCGCGGCCGACGTGCGGTGACCCAGCACGTCCACGCGGCGCGTGGCGCCTGTTGCCACGTCACCGACAAAGAGCTCCGTGTTGGAGTTGCCTATCAGGAACGTGCGCTGGTCCGGTGATGTGTCCATCACATGCAGCCCGCCCTCGGGCGTGTTGGCGAAGACCACCGAGCGCTCCTTGCCGTCCACGCTCACGCGCTCGATCCCCTTCGCGCCCGCGCCGTAGAAGAACGCCCGCTCCGTCACGAACGTGGGCGAAGGCCGGACGTCCGTGAGCACGCCGTTGGAGCCTGCACACCCACCACACCCGGTCACGGAGGTGCAGAGCACAAGCAGGCCAGCGGCACGGCCACGCATCACTTCACCTGCGGGATGCGCTCCTCGAGGCGTGCGCGCAGCTTGCCGAAGTCGTAGCGATCGGGCTTGCCATCAGGCATGCACGCGATGTCGTACGCGGCGATCGCTGCGCGCTTCTGGAGCTCCGGGGCCAGGCCGAGCTTCTTGCCGATCTCGACGAGGCTCTCGTGCTCGCTCGTGGAGACGACGCCGTCCACCTGAGCGATCCACGTGCCGAGCGCGTACGTGAGGAGCTGCTCCTTCGGGGACAACCCGGAGAGATCGAGCGCGGCGAGGTCCAGCTTGGCCTTCGTCGCCTTCTCGATCTCCGCAAGATCGTCGGCCTCGAGCCCAGACTCCTTCGCGGCGCGAAGGAGCGCCTGCGCTTCCACGCGCTGGAGCTGACCGTCGACCCAACCTACGTACGTGAGCGCCAGAAATACCTGTTTGGGGAGCGTCATGATGGACCTGACGGTACACCGCTCAGGCCAGATCGAACAGAAGGACCTCGCCCGGGCTGGCGCTCGAAAGGCCGCGAAGAACCACCTGGGTCTCGTCCTCGATGGCGATCGCGTCACCGGCCGAGAGCTTCTCGCCCGAGACCTCGACGGTTCCGCGCGCGACGTGCACCCACGCGCCGCGGCCCTTCGCGATCGTGACGGTCTCGGACTGCCCTTCCCCGAGCTCCCCGGCGTAGACACGCGCGTCCGCGTGGATGCTGAGGCTGTCCTGGACGCCGTCGGGGGCAGCGATGAGACGGAGCTTGCCGGCCTTCTCTTCCTGCGTGAAGCGGCGCTCCTCGTAGCTCGCGGGGATGCCGTGCTTGTTCGGCATGAGCCAGATCTGCAGGAAGTGCAGCGGCTCTTCCTTCGAAGCGTTGTACTCGCTGTGCTTGACGCCGGTGCCTGCGCTCATTCGCTGCACGTCGCCGTGACGGATGACGGAGCCGGTGCCCGTGGAGTCCTTGTGCTCGAGCGCGCCGGACAGCGGATAGGAGATGATCTCCATCTCGCGGTGCCCGTGCGTGCCAAAGCCCTGGCCAGGAGCAACGCGGTCCTCGTTGATGACGCGGAGCGCGCGGAAGCCCATGTGTTTGGGGTCGTGATAGTCCGCGAACGAGAACGTGTGGAACGAGTCGAGCCAGCCGTGCTCCGCATGTCCGCGCTCGTTTGCCCGCCTGATCTTCTTCATCGGTCGTCTCCCTCTGTTCGAAGACCGTACGCACCCGTGGAGGCTTGCACAATGTCCCACGCGGGCAACAGTCTGTCCGAGGGCATGGTGTAGGATGCATCGATTCATGGAGCTCAAAGGCAAAGTCATCCTCATCACAGGCGCGAACACGGGCATTGGCCGTGTCACCGCAGAGAAGCTCGCACAGGGGGGCGCGCGCTTGATCCTCGCGTGCCGCTCCAAGGAGAAGACGCAGCCCGTCGTGGACGCCATCAAGGCAGCCGGTGGCGACGCCGAGTTCGTTCCGCTGGATCTGGCGGACCTGGACAGCGTGCGCGCGGCCGCGGACATCGTGCTCCAGAAGGACGAGCCGCTTCACGTGCTGATCAACAACGCAGGGCTCGCAGGGCTACGCGGCCAGACCAAGCAGGGCTTCGAGCTGATCTTCGGCACGAACCACCTGGGCCACTTCCTCCTGACAGAGCTCCTGTTGCCGCGGCTGCGCAAGTCGGCGCCCGCGCGCATCGTCAACGTGTCGAGCGGGTCGCACTACCAGGCGAAGGGGATCGACTTTGGCGCGCTGAAGGAGCGCACGAAGACCGTGACGAGCATGGCGGAGTACGAGGTGAGCAAGCTCGCGAACGTGCTCTTCACGAAGGAGCTCGCACGGGGACGCGCGGGGGCCGGCGTCACGAGCTACGCGCTGCACCCGGGCATGGTGGCGAGCGACGCCTGGCGCGAGATTCCGTGGCCCGTTCGCCCCATCATGAAGCTGTTCATGATCACGAACGAACAGGGCGCGGAGACCACGCTTCACTGCGCCGCGTCCGACGAAGCCGGCAAGGAGGACGGGCTCTTCTACGACAAGAAGAAGCCGCGCGAGCCGAACAAGCTGGCCCATGACGAAGCGCTCGCAAAAGAGCTCTGGGACAAGAGCGTGGAGTGGACACGCGTGTCTCCCGCCGTGGTGTAGGATGGCGCGCATGTACTTCGAAATGTTCTCGCAGGCCAAGAAGCAACTCGTTCAACTGGATGGGTGGCTCACCGCCGCCGTGGCGCACGCCAAGACCCGCGGCTTTGATGCGAACGTGTTCCTTGCCAGCAAGCTCGCGCCGGATCAGTTCCCGTTCGGGAGGCAGGTGCAGCTCACGAGCGACGTCGCCATCGCTGCCTCGCGTCTCTGCGGCAAGGATCCGCCGAAGCACGACGACAAGGAGGCAACGATGGAGGACCTCCACGCGCGCCTGCGCGCCTCGATCGCATACCTGGAGGGGCTGAGCGCGAAGGACTTCGAGACCGCCGCCACACGCGTGATCTCGCATGCACGCTGGGACGGCAAGGTCATGAGCGGGCAGGACTACTTCATCGAGCACGCTGTCCCGAACTTCTTCTTCCACCTCACCACGTCGTACGCGATCCTCCGCCATGCAGGCGTGGAGCTGGGCAAGAAGGACTACCTCGGGGCTCTGACGAAGACGACGCCCTGAGCCTGGCGCTATTTCCCGCCGGCGGCGTTGCAGGAGCCGCCACGTCCGTCGCTCGGATTGGGCATGCAGGGGCCCGGTGAGCAGTCCATGCATTGCTGACCGGCAAGGCCGCACTTCGTTTGCTCGGCCGTCTCGATGCACATGTTGCCGGAGCAGCAGCCGTGAATGCACGTGCTCGGTCCGCATGGTCCTGTGTTGGGCGTGCCGGCATCGCACGTCTTGGTCATGGAGTCCGACGTGCACGGGACGGCGCTTCCATCGGACACAATGGCGTACTTCGAAAAATGTGTGGTCGTACCCGAGACCGTCCGCGCACTCGCGTCTTGCGCGGGCCCCGCGAGGGGTTGCCAGGCGCCGGCAACTTCGGTTGCAACACGTAGCTCCGCGGGCTGATGCCCGCCGAGATCGAGCGACGCATAGTGGAACGTCATCGTGACCGGAGCCGTGAAGGTGGTTCCAGTGGGACCGATCTCGTACACGTTGCCGATGGCACCAGTGGCCGTGGCGGCGGCGACCTCGATGGTGACTGTCGTGTCCTTGGAGAGCGCGCCCGCGGGGATCTTGACGTCGATCGTGGCGTCGGACGAGGCGACAGTCCCGCCCGCAGCTCCGATGACCGACGATGTTGGCGCAGTGGATGTGGAAGAGGACTTGACCGTGCTGGAGCTGCATTGAACTCCGCTCACGACGATGAGCGCGATACACACCAGGCCAGCACCACGTCGCGCGAAGGAGATGGGCATATTGAGACCGTATCGACTCCGCGCCAACGCCGTCAACCCCGCCATTGGCGCGGCTGGATGCTCGGGCCTTGCGCGCATGGCCATGTCATGGCCATACTATGGCCATGGCAATCGAGCGCAAGAACAGCTTCCATCTCCTCCTCTCCGACGACGAGCTCAACTTGCTGCGCTTGCTGGCGGAACGTGAGGGGCTGAACGCCTCGGACTATCTGCGATCCACGCTGCGGCAGCTCGCCGGCGCACCGCCGCACATGGCGCAGGTGATCCGCTTGCGAAGCGCTCTCTCCGAAGCGGAGCTGGGAAAGGCACTCGAGCCCTACACGCAAAAGGCCCGCGCGAAGAAGAAGGCGCGCTAGGCGTCCGGGGCGTGAGCGATTCGCACCGTCATTGACTGCACGGGTCCACCAGCGCTGCCGGTGGCATGGCGATTGAGGTCCCCGTGAACTGCACGCCGAGGGAGATCCCGGCGCACGTCGAGGCCGCGCCCTGCGTCCCGTCTGCGAGCATGTCCGACGCCTCCGCGACCTTCATCAGAACGGAATCGGTCGTGGTCCCTGTGCACAGCGATGGCGAGGCTCGGCCGAACGCCGCGCGCAGCTGCACCTGTAAGGCCGCCGTCGGCGACGTGGCTGAGAACGTGCCGCCGCCGGATGCATCGATATCGATGATGGCGCCGACGACTGGCACCCCGATGACGGAGCTACCACCCATGCCGCCCAGGTAGAGCATGCCTTTGCCCTTGGTCACGTCCACCATCACCAACGAGATGCTCGACGCGCTCAGGTTTGTGAGGATGGGCACGATGTTGCGGCCGAACGAGTTGTCGATTCCGTCGACCCCGTCGGTGAGTGTCATCGGATCAGCCCCGGCCACCGCCTTGCAGGTGGTCGCGAGACTCGTGAGGTCGGTGCACTGGTGGTCCAGATCGAACCCGATGAAGGACCAACCGTTCGTGACGGTGCCTCCATCGGGGTTGGCACGCACGAACTGCGGACCGATGAGCAACACGGTCGCTGTCGACGTGGGCGACGAAGGCTGCTTCGAGCTGCAAGTCATTGGCGGCCCCGACTCGGGGTCCGGGCTCGCGGCGTCGCTCGTGGCGTCGCTCGTGGCGGTGTCATGGTCCACCCCAGCTTCGTTATGTATCACCACGAGCCCGTCCGGCGTCGAGTAGGACGAGCTGCACGCTGCCACCGCGCAGGTCAGCACGAGACCCGAGGTCGCGACGGCGAGTGCTCTTTTCCCGTTCAAGAATGCCCCGTCTCATGACGCTATCGGAGCGCCCTCAAAGGGTCAATCCGACCACACTGGACGCTCACGAGGGCCTCTCGCTTCAATCGCGGATCCGCGCGAGCGAGCCGCATCAGGAGGCGCGCCACCGCTTCACGAGATCTGCCGACGCGTCGCTCCACGTGGTGAAACC
>JBBRNJ010000149.1:0-7337 GCA_038230375.1 Polyangiales bacterium
AGTACGACGGCTACACGCCCCCCCGCGTCGACGCGATCGACGTCAGCACGCAGCACGACGAGACCGTCAAGTACAAGACCCTGCGCGAGGCCGGGATGGACGTTGTCATCGACACGGTCATCCCGAAGAAGCTCATCGACAAGAACACCAAGTTCCACGTGAACCCCACCGGGCGCTTCGTGGTCGGTGGTCCCATGGGTGACTGCGGCCTCACCGGTCGCAAGATCATCGTCGACACCTACGGCGGCATGGGCCGTCACGGCGGCGGCGCGTTCTCCGGCAAGGACCCGAGCAAGGTCGATCGCTCGGCCTGCTACTACGCGCGCTTCATCGCGAAGAACATCGTCGCGTCCGAAGTGGCGCGTCGCTGCGAGGTCCAGATCGCCTACGCGATCGGCGTCGCGAAGCCCGTCGGCGTCAACGTGAACACGTTCGGCACCGGCAAGATCTCCGACGAGAAGCTGGAGAAGTACATCCTCGAGCACTTCGACATGCGCCCCAAGGCCCTCATCGACGAGCTCGGCCTCCTTGCGCCCATCTACAAGCGCACCGCGGCGTACGGCCACTTCGGTCGCAGCGAGTTCAACTGGGAGAAGACAACCCGCGCCCCGCGCATCGCGGACGATCTCCTTGGCGGCAAGGTGAAGGGCAAGGCGGTCCAGGCGAACGGCCACACGAACGGCGGCCCGGAGACCAAGAAGGCCAGCAAGAAGGACAAGAAGAAGAAGAAGAAGGCCGACGCAGTAGCGAACGCCTAGTTCCGCCTTCTACTCCGGCGCTTCGAAGTCGCAGCCAGCTTCTGGGTGCTCGGTCGTGTAGGCCGTGAACCCCCGTACGAGCTCGTGGGAGAAGCGGCGGCCCATCAGGGAGCCGCCCTTCCACCCCAGGTGCACGAAGTCTCGGAGCGCGATCTGGTTCTGCGCGAAGCGCTTCATTGACCCCTTACCGCCCATCGCCCGCCAGAAGTCCCAGTAGAGCAGGTGCTCCGCGTGCGCGACATCGCGGAACAGCTGCGCCATCTTCCCTATGCGCGGATCGCTGTTCCAGTCCTTCGGACCCAGGCCCACGTCCGGTGGGCTCATCAGCATCATCGGCGTCGTCGGCAGCGCCGCGCGAAAGCTCGTCAGCGCGGTCTTCACCCACTTCTCGTGCATGTCCGGCGCGAACATGTTCGTGCCCAGCAGGAAGATGATGAGGTCGTAGTCGCGCTCCTTCAGCATCGCGCGGCGCGTGCTCTCCTCCACCCGCCCGAGCTGCTCGTAGTTGAGCGCGCCCGTGCCCAGCGAGTCGATGACGATGCCGGGAACGTCACGCTCCAGCGCGATCCCGAAGAACCGCACCTTGTGACCGTTCCGCACCACGGCTTCCACCTTGTGCGGCCCATCGGGGAACGTCGCGCGCGCGAAGCCCGCCTCCGTCGTGCGATTGCTCGCGACCACGTCCTGCGTCTTCTTGTCGTCCACCAGCACGGAGAACGAGCCGCCGAACGGGCGCCGCAGGAAGAAGATCTCCGCGGACGATGCGCGCGTGCCCGGCAGGGTCTTGTCCTTGTCGCTCTCGGGTCGCGTCATGACCCAGGTGCGTGCGTTCGGTTCGCCCGACTCGCCCGCCATGTTCGCGAAGCCGTAGAGCCGGTCCTTGATCGGCGCGGTGGACGTGGCCATCACCCTCCACGTGCCCTCCTTCGTGACACCGTGGAGCACGTCCACGTGCAGGTACCAGGGCCACGGCCGGACCGCAGCAACGAAGCCGTGTCCGCCGTCACCGAAGCGCGCCTGCAGCTCCCGTCGCATCGACCCCGTGATGAAGTCCGGGGTCATGTTCGAGTCGCCGTAGACGGCGATGCGCACGCGCTCGTTCGAGCCGCGGGAGACGCGCGCCAGCTTCTCGTACAACGGCGCGAGTAGCTGCCCGTCGCCTTCGATCTCCGGGATGGGGGACTTCACGACCTTCGTGTCGAACGCGACCTCCGTCGTCGCCGCGTGCGAGATGGGCGGGCACGACACCGCATCCACGTCGGCGTCCGGCTCCTCGTCCGCGCGCGCAGTGCCCGTGAGCAGCGGCAACGCCAGGAACGTCGCGATGAGCGAGATCCAGATCGATGACGGGGCTGCGCGCACGATCCACAGGGTAGTGAACGCACACGAAAGCCCCAAAAAAGCGGCGGGCCAAGTAAGCTCCCGCGCATGTCGCCGTATCGGAACGCGCCACCACCGCCGTCGGTGCGGCGGTTGAGGCCGTGGAAATCAAAGGGTCCATGGCTGTTCGTCGGGCTCTGCGTCCTGTGCACGGCGTGGGTCTACGCGCCCCGGACCGCGCCCGTCGCACCGCCTCGCGCTCGGTTCCTGGGTGTTCCCGGCCCTGACGGCAACGTGCCGCTCACGGTGACCTGGGGCGCAAACATCGACAGGTCTGGCATCCCCGACCTGGAGCTCGGCACGGCCTGCGAGATCACCGCGGAGCTCGCTGCGCGCGAGGGCCCGCTGTTCCAGAAAGTCATCGTGCGCTGCGGCGGGAGGACGCTCTACCGTTCCACACCGAGCCCGGCGACGCGACAATCGCTCACGCAGCGCTACGGCACCGCGCCAGGGACCATTGTCTTCGAGGGCAGCTACGACGACGGCATGCCGGCCGGCCCTCGGCTGCGCCTGGACACGACTCCGTCCGCACGAGCCGCCGTCGGCGCCAGAGGCACCGCGCACGTGTCCGTTGGCTTTGGCATCGACGAAGGCGTCGACCTCGCGGTCCTCTCGTGGAGCGAGCCGCGCATGAGCCCGCTCATCGGTGCCTACGCGAGCGCGGCCTTCGATCGACCCGCGCGCGTGCTGTCGGCCACCGGCAAGGGTCCCGTGCCGACCGGAACTACATGTAGAATGCAAGTGATCCCGGTGGCGGCCGACCGTTGTGACGCAACGCTCGAGTGTCGACCGACCGCGCCATACACGGGAACGTTCCGGAGCGTGAGCTGCAACGCAAGCGCTGCCGCCGCCGGAGCACCGCTCACCATCGACGATGCGATGGACCGCCCGCCAGGCCAGACCCACGACGGTCTGGACACGCATGGCTCGGCGGTCCTGCATTTCGACTCGATCTCCCGGCCTTTCTCCATCACCACGCGCGTGCCCGAGATGTGGATGCTGCAGCTGACGCTCACCGCGAAGTTGGACTAGGGTCCTTCCTGGGAATGGTGCGCACGCAGCAGCTCATGTTGGCGTCGGACGTTGGAGCGCGTCTGGACGAGCTCCTTTCCACGCGCTTCGGGCACCCGCGCTTCCGCCCCTACCAGCGCGACGTGTGTCTTGCCGCCGCGCAGGGCGCCGACGTGCTCCTGGTCATGCCCACGGGCGCCGGCAAATCGCTCTGCTACCAGCTGCCCGGCGTCGCACGCGAGGGCGTCACGCTCGTCATCTCACCCCTCATCGCGCTGATGGAGGACCAGGCAACCAAGCTGGTTGCGAGCGGGTTCCGCGCAGAGCGCATTCACTCCGGCATCCCGCGCGAGCGGGCGCGCGCCGCGTGCCGCATGTACCTGGACGGCACGCTCGATTTTCTCTTCATCGCACCCGAGCGCATGCGCGTGCCAGGCTTTCCGGAGATGCTGGGCAAGAGGCCGCCGTCGCTCATCGCCATCGACGAGGCGCACTGCATCTCTGCCTGGGGGCACGACTTCCGCCCGGACTACCGCATGCTGAAGCACCACCTACCTCTACTGGGCGGCGCGCCGATCATGGCGCTCACCGCAACGGCCACGCCGGAGGTGCAAGAGGACATCGTGCGCGAGCTCGGCATGAAGAGCGAGCGGCGCTTCATCCATGGCTTCCGCCGCGACAACATCGCAGTAGAGGTCTGCGAGCGCACGCCGAAGGAGCGCCTGCCCGCCGTGGCCGAGCTGCTCTGTGACCCGGCTCGTCGCCCCGCGATCGTGTACGCGCAGGCGCGCAAGACCGCGGAGGAAGTGGCGCGCGCACTGCCAGCGGCCTGCAAGGCAGAGGCGTACCACGCGGGCATGCTCTCCTCCGAGCGCGAGCGCGTACAGCGTGCGTTCTTGTCGGGCGAGTGCGACGTGGTCGTCGCGACCATCGCGTTCGGCATGGGCGTGGACAAGGCGGACGTGCGCTCCGTGGTTCACCTCTCGCTGCCTTCCAGCGTGGAGGGCTACTACCAGGAGATCGGCCGCGCAGGTCGCGATGGGTTGCCGTCGCGTGCGGTCCTCATGCAGTCGTTCCAGGACGTCGCGACACACCAGTTCTTCTTCGAGCGCGACTATCCAGAGGTCGCCCGCCTGACCGAGGTGACGCGCCTGCTCACCGCGCGGAGGGAGACGCGCGACACACTGCTCTCCCGGATGGACGTGGACGGCGACGTGCTCGACAAGATCCTGGAGAAGCTCTGGATGTTCGGCGCCGTCACGGAGGACCAGGACGGCGTGCTGATCCACGGCCAGACGGACTTCGAGCGCGCGTACACCGCCCAGCGAACCCACCGCTGGCAGCAGACGGAGAACATGCAGCGCTTTGCAGAGACCGCGCAGTGCCGCATGGCCGCGCTGGTCATGCACTTCGGCGACATCGACGACGCGCGCCTGCGCTGCGGCATCTGCGACGTCTGCGCCCCCGATAAGTGCATCATGCAATCATTCCGCGGGGCCTCCCAGGCGGAGGAGCGCGTGGCCGCGTTCGTACGCGCCCAGCTCCGCGCGCAGGAGGGAATGAGCGCTGGGCAGATGCATCGCGCCGTCTCCGAGCGCGAGACCGTGGATCGCAAGCTCTTCGACCTGGTGATGCGCGCCCTGGTTTCGCGCGGTGAAGTGCGGTTCGCGCAGGACTCGTTCGTGAAGGACGGGCGCACGCTGGTCTTCCACCGCCTGTTCCTGGGCCCTGACGCCCACGTTGCGGACGGGCCGCTCTCCATCACGGAGAAGAAGAACGTCGCGGGCGCCGCAAAGGCGCGCACCAGGGATCGCAAGAAGGCCGCCGTGCAGTCGAGCGACGCTCAGGGCAAGAGCGCGAAGGATGCGCTGGACGCCGTGCAGAACGCGCCGCTCATCGCCGCGCTACGCGACTTCCGAAAGGCGGAGGCCTCACGCGCCAAGGTGCCCGCGTTCCGGATCCTCACTGATCGCGTACTCTTCGGTATCGTGGAGCGTGCGCCTCGCTCCGTCGACGAGCTGTGCACGGTGAAGGGCATCGGCCCGTCGCTGGCAAACAAGTACGGCAAGAAGATCCTCGAGCTCATCGCCGCGCATCCGGACATCTGAGAGAGAAACGCATGCCGACCATCCACAGAGGAAGCCACACGATTCACTACGAGGTCCGCGGTCCAGAAGGCGCGCCTGCCGTGCTCCTGGTGATGGGCCTTGGCATGCCTGCGCGCGCGTGGGGAAGCCTGCCCGACTCGCTGGCGAAGCGATATCGCGTCGTCCTGATCGACAACCTGGGGACCGGCGATTCGACGCTGCCCGACCGCCACATCCGCGTGGGTGACATGGCGGACGACGCCGCCGCCGTGCTCGACGCGACGGGCGTGGGCAAGGCCGCGGTCTTCGGCGTGTCCATGGGCGGGATGATCTCGATCGAGCTCGCGCTTCGCCACCCCGACAAGGTGCGCGCGCTGGTGCTCGGATGCACCCATGGCGGGTACCTCACGTCCAAGAAGCCGTCGTTCCGCGTGACCTTCGATCTCTTTCGCGGAACCCTACAAAAGAAGCTCGATCTGGCCCGGACGGCGAAGTTTCTGGTGTCCGACGCGTACTACGGCGCCCATCCGCAGGCCTTCCACGACTGGCTCAAGACGGCGGGGCGGCCTCGTCCGAAGACCATCCTGACCCAGGTGCTTGCCATCGCCAGCTACGAGGCCACGTCCCGCCTGCCGCGCATCAACGTGCCCACGCTGGTGATCACCGGTGACGCGGACCGACTGGTCCCCGCCGTGAACTCCAGGCGCCTCGCCGCACGAATTCCCGGGGCGAAGCTGGTGATGCTCCCGGGAGTGGGCCACGCGTTCCGGCTGGAGGCAGAGGAGGCGAGCGGGAAAGCGGTCGACTCGTTCCTTTCGGAAGCGATCGGAAGTTGATGCCCGCGCCTCGTTCGTCATATCCTGCGTGGAAAGGAGCTCACCATGGCCAAGGGCGTCGAGAAGGACAAGAAGAACAACAAGCCGAAGCTCTCCACCAAGGAGAAGCAGGCAAAGAAGCAGGAGAAGAAGGCGAAGTAGCGCCACGCGCTTCGTGAGCCCCGACAGGGGCGATTCTTTTCTCGGCGCGGCGCGCTTCACGCGAGCCGCGTCGTCTTCATTTTGTGGGGCCCGCAGCCTCGTGCGCGACGATCACAAGCACCGGTCCGTCAGAGAGCGCATCGAACAGCGTCTCCGCATGCGACACAACGAACGGGACCTCGGTCCACCCGGCCATGCGAAGCGCCGCGATCGCCTCGCCCATGCCCAGCGCGGGCCCACGCGCATCGAGCACGATCATGTCGTGACCTCCGAGCGGCGCGCGCATCGCAGAGATGTTCTCCAGCACCTCGACCAGCTCGCGTCGGGACGAGACCCCATAGACCTCCGAACGTCGGCAAAGCCGCTCCGCGTACGCATGCCGAACGACATCGCGCGCACTCACCACGACCACGCTCGCGCAGCCCGTCTTCGGAGTAGGCGGAGGTAATACCCGCGACTTGCCCGAGACCACCGTATCGAGCGACTGACGGGGGAGCGGCTGCGTGGCGTGCGAGTGGACCTGCATATCCATCTCGTGTGTCGGCCCTCTCGAGATCGCTCACCCGTCGGAGCCGATTGATACCTTTTTTTCTCGATGAACCGGCAATGTGAATGACGCTGAATGTGTCCGCGCACGCCTGCACCTGAGCGATCTCAGGCTACCAACCCCAGCGGTGTGCGCTGGTGAGCCGTGCATCCCGAGCGAGTGGCCCCACGTACTGGACGCGCAGCTCGTGTACACCCTCGCACTTGCCCTCCGGGCTGTACTCCTTGTGACCCAGCACGTGGCGGACGATCAGGTCGTCACCGCTCGCTTCGAAGCCGATGACGTCGCCGATGCACTCGGCCTCCGAGGTGGCATTGACGGTCGCCTCGATGTCCACGCCCTTCGCAGCGAGTGAACGAAGCGCCGCGCGATCATGCGCACGAAGCGCGGCGACCGCTCGCTCGTCCACGCGCCGGAGATCGGCTGTCTCGCTCTCGGACAGGGTTCGTGGCGCCGCGATCGTCGGAACGGGGGCTGCGCTTGCGGCTGCCGTGATCTCGGGCGTCACGCGCGGCGCTTCATCTCGACATGGAGCTTGTCGAGGTCCGTGATCATCTCGGACAGCTGGCCCAGGTCC
>JBBRNJ010000150.1:0-6998 GCA_038230375.1 Polyangiales bacterium
GCTGCTCACGCCGCCCAAGATGACGGCCGATGTCCGTGAGGAAGAACGACTCAAGACGCCGCAGACCAGCCTCGCCCATCTCGAACATGCGCACTCACCATGGACACGATCCGCACGATGGACAGGCCCTCCCGAAAGAATGGAAGGACACAGTGAGAAACAAACGACACCGCGCTACATCACCGCCGCCGCGCGAACCGATCCCTCACGCCCGACGTCCCGCAGTAGTGTTAATGCGACGTTTGAGGCCGAGAGCGAGTCACCGATCACGTCGGAGCCAACGGGCGGTGGCGTTGTGAAGCTGTCGACGGCAACACCATCGAGCTTGCCACGTCGACGTTGGAGGGCGACGGTCGGATCTGTGCTGCTGGCCGCCTGGCTGGCAGGGCCTCTCCTCTGCGCCGTGTCGCTTGCGAGCGAGTACGCGCGGACTTCGTTGCCGTCCTTTGTGCTGGTGAGCGTTTCTTGGCCGTCCGCGGAGAACGCCGCAAAGAGGATTGGGCCAGGGATTGACGCGGTTACGCCGTGACGGATGTAACGCGCGTGGGGAATGACCCGCAGCAGCGACCCAACTGGGGCAATCGGACTTGTGCCGATCTTCCAGCCCACCATCCTGGTCTCACCTGCAGCCAGGTGGAGGACTCCAAGGTCTACGTCGCGCTTCACGTCCAGCCCATGGATACGGACACTGACTTGCGCTTCCATTGGTTCCTTCTCGTAGTTGTGGACTTCGAGCGCCACCGTGGCGGAGGCACTTGGCTGACGCGTCACACCGGCAACTCCGGCCACTACCTGGCCGGCGAGTGGTGCCCACGAGACCATCACGGACGAGTGTGTCGCGCCTGCAGCGACTCCTTCGCCAGGAGCACGTCCGCTGGACGTCAATGATTGACTGGTATTGCCCAGATGGTCTTCAGCGGGGGGGTCCGCCAGCGCAGCCATCCAGCGAGACGGCGACCGCGAGTACGACCCCCGCCCCGAACCAACCACCTCTGACCGCCCCAAAAACTCTACTTTCGATTCTGCGTTTCCCTGTTTGCACGACGCACCTCCCAGAGGTCGCGACGGTCCCACACCACCACTGTCTCTACAATCCCTCACTATGGCACAACGGCTAGCCACAATGGGACTGGAGGCCGCTCAAGAAGGCTTTTCACCCCAACAAATCGAGCCTCCTTTCTAAACTTTCGCTGATGCTGCACCCCATGATGTCGAGCCAGCGCAGGCGCGGGCCGAACGTGGCGTTGTGGCTGAGATCCTCGGTGCGCGAGATCGTAGGGGCAGGTTGCACACCATCCCGTAGTGACGAGCAGCGCGCCGTGCGCTTCTGACCCTGTCCTACCTGGGGAACGCTGCTGCGTTTCCGCCATCCACCGTGATGATGCAACCCGTAGTGCTGCGCGCCGTGCTGAGGTAGAGGAATGCGCGTCCCACGTCGTCCGCGGTGACCTCGCGCGCGAGCAGATTGGACTGGAAATAGGCGTCCACCGTGAGCCCGCGTGCCTTCGCGCGCGCCTCCACCACGCCGCCGCCGAAGAGCGCCGTGCGCACGCGATCAGCGTTCACTGCGTTGGAGCGAATGCCCGCGGCACCAAGGTCCACGGCGTACTGGCGCATGAGCGCGATGAGCCCCGTCTTCGCGATCGCATACGGCCCGAACCCCGGGCCCTGGTTCAGCGCGCTCTTGCTCGCATTGAAGAGCAGGCTGCCTCCGCGGCCCTGGCGCATCATGACCTCCGCCGCGACCTTCGCCACGGTGTTGTGCGAGAGGAGGTTCAGCTCGATGGACGCGCGCAGGCTCGCGGCGCCGTCGTCCTGGTGGAGCAGCCCTTGCGGAGCGCTGCCGGCGTTGCTCACCACAACGTCCACGCCTCCGAACGCGAAGATCGCTGCGTCGAAGGCGGCGCGCACGTTCGCCTCGTCGGTGACATCGCAGATCACGTCGGTGACGAGCGCGCCGTACTTCTTGCGCAGGCGCGAGAGCTCCTTCGCGAGCGACTCGATGTCCTGGTCCACAAGGACGACATGCGCGCCCTCGGACAGGAACAGCTCCGCGGTGCCCAGACCAATTCCGCTGGCGGCGCCGGTGACGAGCGCGATCTTCCCGCCAAGCGTGGCGCGTGCCTGCTTCTTGATCTTGGCCTGCTCGAGGCTCCAGTACTCCACGTCGAAGAGGTCCGACATGGAGACTGGCGAATACGCGCCAACGTCGTTCGCGGTCGACATCACGGGCAGCGTGCGCTCGTACACGTCCGCGGCGACGCTTGCCTCTTTCTTGGTGGCAGCGACCGACACGATGCCCACGCGCGGCACCAGCACGATGCGCGGGAACGGATCGAGCTTGGTGACGGCGACCTTCTTCGCCTTCACGTTGGCCTCGAAGTAGGCGTCGTAACCTGCGGTGTACTCCGTGACGGCGGCCTCGAATGCGCTGGCGAGCGCGGCGTCGTCGGGGAACGCGCGCGCGTCGAAGCGAAGGGGGAGCGGCTTCGTGCGAATGACGTGGTCGGGCGTCATGCAGCCGCGGGCGATCGACGCGTCCAGATCGCCGCGCTCCAGCAGCTCCAGGGAGTCCACGCGCACGTCGAGCAGGAGGCCCGTCTCTTCTGCAAGCCCGTGCAACCGGGACAGCACTCCGCGCACGATGGGGAGCACGCGCCGCGTGAGGGCTGCATCGCGCTGGAGCGTCCCCACCTCCACGCTCTTGCGCGTGCGAAGGCCGATGTACTTCTCGGCGCGCGACACGGCGTCGATCATCGACTGGTAGCTCTGCTCTGCAGTGTCACCCCACGTGAAGATGCCGTGGCGTTCCAGGATCATCACGCTGGGCTTCTCGCCGCGCTTGTGGGCCTCGCGATAGAGCTCGTCGCAGCGCTTCGCCAGACCGAACCCCGGCATCACGTACGGCACGAAGAGGAGCGCGTCGCCCCAGATCTCGCGGCAGATGCGCGCGGCGGCGTCCTGGTCCGCCACGGCGAGCACGGCGTCTGCATGCGTGTGATCAATGTAGATTGCAGGTAATGCCGCGTGCAGCAATGCCTCCACGCTGGGCGTGGGCGCAGCGGGGTCCAGGAGCGAGGAGCGCAGATCGCTCACCATCTCGTCGTCGGTCATGGCGGGGACGGCGAGCATGCGGCGCAGGTGGTCCATGCGGCACGCGGCATGACCCGCGGGCTCGATCGCGCCAAGGTCCCAGCCGGAGCCCTTCACGCAGAGCGCGTCCACGTCGCCATGACGCGTCTTCATGGTGAGCTTCACGGACGTGTTGCCGCCGCCGTGCAACACGAGCGCCGGATTCTGTCCGAGCAGCCTGGACGTGTACGTGCGGAGCGCCAGCGGCTCCGGCACGGACGCGTGCGCCTTCACGAAACGAGCAGCGTCGTCGGGCTGGTAACGGGACTCCACGGCCCTGTTCTAGCGCATCAGGGGGATTGCTGCGATACGTCCTGGACGTCCACGACCTCGGCCTGGATGTCGCGCACGACCTGTCCGTCTGCCTGGAGGTGGACGACGGTGGTGCCCGCCGTGACGCCAAGGAAGACCCAGTCGTCCTCGCCGGTGATCACCTGGGACACGCCGACGACGGTGGCATTGTCGGACTCCACGCCGCCGCCCATGCGCTTGTGGTCGTTGTTGTACGCCACGATGTGCGCCTTCACCGCCCCGCCAAGGGGCACGGTGACCTTCGAGAGAGAGATGGTGCCGCCGGTGGGGCTCACCGAGTGGTCGATCTCGTGCGTGGAGTAGTGCGGACCGCCGCAAGCGACGGCCGACAGCGCGAGCAGACCAGCGAGGGAGAGAGTGAGCGTCTTCATCATTTCACCTGCACCGAAGCGGTCTTGGTAACGCCTGCGCCGGACACGGTCAGCATGGACGTGCCTGCCTTGAGGCCGGTGATCGTCGCGTTGTGACCCTTCTGGTTCGTGATGGAGAAGATGGTGGGGTCCGTGACCTTCCACTCGAAGTCCACCTCGCCAGAGAGGACCTCCTTCGTGCTGGAGTGAAGGTTGGCGCGCAGGTTGTACGTTGCCTGCGAGACCCCGCCGAGCGTGATGGTCAGCGTGGTGAAGTCGTTCTGGTCCGTGGTGAGCGGATCGTCGGAGTGCGCGTTCAGCCACACCTCGGACGCCTTCACGATGCGGACCTCGCTGAAGTCGACGATCTGCCCGCCGGGGTTCTTCGCGACGAAGCCGCCCCAGCCGGCGCGGTTCGCGGTGAAGAGGCCGTCGGGGGCGATGTCGATGATCTGCTTCGAGATGGGGAGCAGCGTGTCGATGTTCGCCTTGTTTTCCGGGCGCTGGAAGTCGATGCGGAACTTCGCGCCGCTCGCCACCGCGGTGGGGAACGGCTGCGCGTGGTTGTCGGGGCCGCAGTTCAGCGTGGACGAATCGCACGGGAACGAGAACGTTCCATTGCCAAGCTCACCGGTCTGATGCTCCGCGCTGCTCGAACATCCCAGCATTGCCAAGAGTCCGATGGCGCCGGTCGTCGTGACGACGTGTGCTGCCCCTTTTGTCCAGTCCATGATTCCTCCAGTGCCTTCTCTGCGTCGGTCCCGCGACGCGTTCTCACGACCCTACCAGACACCCGCATCACAACGGGCGGCGCACCGCGAACCAGCGCGGCGCGCCCACCCGGGCGCGGGCCACTCGTCCACCGCTCGACGGGAGCGGATGTGTAACGAGTGAGCCCAAGACGAGCGAAGCCAAGCTACGGACACCACCACGAAGGAAGATAAGCGAAGAGGCAACCACCATGTCGTGGCCCGCCGCGTCTCGTGTCAGCCCAATGAGCAACGGGTGTGCCTCGACGCCCTTTTTGCCGAAAACCCCGGCGTTTTGCGGTGGCGACGATGAAGGCAGGCCGATCTGCGACTCGGTTGCCACTGACATCCATGACATGGGGGGAAAACCGCCGTTCACGGTCGGGGCGCTGGACGTCTCCCCAACCCCGTGTCCCCAAGCCCGCGCTTCGCGTGCTTGACAGCTGCTGGTCTACGGAGCTAGAAAACGCTGGACCCAGGCGCGTAGCTCAGTGGTAGAGCACTACCTTGACACGGTAGGGGTCGTGGGTTCAAGCCCCTCCGCGCCTACAAAGATTCCGAAACCTTGCGAGAGGTCACGGGAAAACGAAGAGGGAAACGTCATCATCCGTGGCGTTTCCCTTCTCTCTTTTGGCCGAGGAAGTCCGTCGACTACATCGATGTACTCTACAACAAACAGAGAATGGACTCCGCGATGGGAGACCTCTGGGAGGTTCACCTTGTCGTTGCGTGCGGGGGTGGTAGGGTCCTCGCCCGACCGAGGACGCCAAACACGATGACCCTCAAGAAGCCACGTTCTGCGGCTGCCGCCCTCTCGGTGATGCTCGTCGATGACGAGGATGATTCGCGCGAACTGGTCGGGGAACTGCTGCGACTCAGCGGCGGCTTCCAGGTATCGACCTTTGAAAACGCTGAGGACGCCTTCGGCTCGCTGGACCGTTCCATCCCGCATGTGGTGGTCACGGACGTGAGGCTTCCAGGAATCGACGGGTATGAGCTGGCGGCACGTCTCAAGAAAGATGTCCGCACGAAACACGTTCCCATCGTGGCGATGACCGGGGTTGCCACTCCGAGAGCTACGGACAGCCAGAGTCCGTTCAGCAGCTACATCGTGAAGCCGACCTCGATCGACGCTCTCATTGCGGAGATCCGGCGACTCGTCCCACGGAAGAGCGTCGCCGTGTTGCGACACGCCTGATCGGATCATGGACCTCGCTGAGTTCATCGACGCTGAGCGCGTGACCATCGTGGCGGAGTGGGAGACCTTTGCCCGGTCGCTCATGCCTGCGGGAGGTGCCATGAGCCGGTTGGCCCTTCGGGATCATGCTGACGAAATTTTGAGTGCGATCATCCGCGACATGAAGTCGCGTCAAACGGCAGCGGAGCAAGCTGAAAAGTCCAAAGGTCGCGGCGAAGCTCAGAACCTGGGCGAGATGGGGAGGCTCCACGCAGCCCTGCGTATCGAGGTTGGTTTCAAGCTCGGCCAGATGGTCGCGGAGTATCGTGCCCTCCGTGCCAGCGTGCTCCGTCTCTGGCAAAAGAGCGGGTCGGATCCCGGAGGAGTGACTCGATTCAACGAGGCCATTGATGAAGCACTCACCGAGGCTGTCGGGCGTTTCATGGTGACCACCGAACACTACCGAGATCAGTCCCTTGGCATCCTCGGCCACGACCTGCGCAACCCGCTTTCGGCCATCATCATGGGCTCGGCATTGCTCGTGGCCACCGAAGGTCTCGACGATAAAAGTGTTCGTGTTGCCTCGCGCATTTTGAATAGCGCCAACCGCATGAACCGAATGATCGCTGACCTGTTGGACCTCACCCGTACTCGGTTCGGAGAGCTGATACCGGTCGTGCGGCTTCCAATGGATCTGGGTCCTCTATGCCGGCAAGTGGTCGCCGAATTCGAAGGACTTCATCCCGATGGCCTGGAATTCCGGGCGGAGGGAGACCTGCGCGGAGAGTGGGACAGCGACCGTATCGCGCAGGTGCTCTCAAACCTGCTTCGGAACGCCATCCAGCACGGCAGCAAGGGGGACCCTATCAGCCTCACTGCCAAGGACAATGGTGCCGAGGTGCTACTGGAGGTGCACAACAGCGGCCCAGGCATTCCTGACGGCGCCCTCAACACCATATTCGAACCAATGGTTCGCCACACAGCGCGCGACAACCCGACCTCTGGCCTTGGATTGGGACTCTACATCGCTTCGCAGGTGGTGATGTCACACGGCGGCACGCTCGACGTGACCTCGACCGAAGCCGCGGGAACGACGTTCACCCTGCATCTGCCTCGTCGTGTTCCGCCGAAGGGCCACTAATTCTACTGCGGGAAGTTGCGTCCCAGTTCTCAGTTCCGTTCGGGCTTGCGCGCGGCAGCGTGAAAAACGCGGCGGGGCCGCTGTCAGGGCCCCTGAAGCGAACGAGCGACGCTTGGCGTCTGTTGCTCGCTGCCGCC
>JBBRNJ010000151.1:0-6950 GCA_038230375.1 Polyangiales bacterium
AAAGGTCCTACCCGCGGGACGTGCGGCTCGGCACTACGGACTCACGCCGCTTGCACGCCGCTCTCACTGCACGTGCGTGACAACGCGAACGCGGCGAGCAAGCGGACGTGCCGCCCGCCGGCTTGACATAAGCAAAGCCTATGTCAACTCGGTGCCGCCCGCTCGCGCTCACCCGCGGTCCCGCCCACCGCATGCTCGCGACCTTCCCGCGTCACGTGCATCCGGGCGTCACGGGTCGTGCTTGGCTCGGGTCACGTGCGGCTCGGCGCGAAGCACGCCCCGCGCCGCCCTCCACGCTGCAGATCCAGTCCCTCGGATTTTTTGATCCGGTGACTGGATCTGTGAGCGAGGACCGCGTGCCGGCTCCTCGGCGCACGAGCGCCACCACGCACGTCGCGTCGTCAGCGCCGCGGTGCTCAGCGCGGAGCTGCACGGTGCCGAGCGTGAGGGCGCCGCGCATCTCCGCGCTCGAGCCATCACGAGAAAGAAGCATGGAGAGCGAGTGGCTCTCGGGAGAGAAACAGCCTATGATTTACGACATGAACGCGCGCACGAAGAAGCTACTCGAAGAGGTGCTGGAGCTGCCCGCGTCCGACCGCGCGCTCATCGTGGCGGAGCTCGACGCGAGCCTCGAAGATGAGGGCACGCCGGAAGAAATCGAGAAGGCGTGGGCGGAGGAACTCGAGCGCCGCGTGCGCGACGTCGAAGAGGGACACGTGAAGACCATCCCCGCGTCCGAAGTGCATCGCGCCCTGCGCGAACGTCTTCGCTCTGCACGATGAGGGCGTGGGAGTACCAACCAGAGGCTCGCGCCGAGCTGGAAGCAGCCGTGCTCTGGTACGAGCACGAACGGGTCGGCGCTGGCGCGGAGCTCGAAGAGCTGGTGAGCGACGCGCTCGCGGCAACCGCGAACACGCCGATGCCCGGGAGCCGCGTCAGCGACAGAGTGCCGGTGCACTACCGTCGCGTCCTGCTTGGCGACCGCCCCTACGAACTCGTCCTCGATGTCCGAGAGCACACGCGGCTGGTGATCGCTGTCGCCCACCTGAAGCGTCGCCCCACCTACTGGAAGAAGCGTCTCCGAGCCGTGCGCTGAACGCCCTGTCGACGGCGCGAACGCCGGCCCGTAGACTTGCCGCATGGGGTGTCCGGCGCTCACCGACGATTACGTGCATGATGCACGTTTGCGTCTGGTGGTCGAAAACCGCACCTCCGGATTTCTTGCTTCGCGTCCCGCACTCGCGTCATGGCTCGACGCTTCGAAGCCCGCGAATGACGTCAGGGAAGTCGCGGCTCCGGCTACGAACACGCAGTGGGCGAATCATTCATGGGGGAACGTCACGAGCGACACGAACCCGGGTTTCCAGCCCTTTGGCTACGCGGGGGGACTCTACGACAGGGATCTGAAGCTCGTGCGCTTCGGGGCTCGCGATTACGACCCGGAGACTGGGAGGTGGACGTCAAAGGACGGCGCGGGGCTCGCGGCCGGGCTGAACCTCTACAGCTACACGAACGACGACCCGATTAACTTCATCGATCCGCGCGGCCATTTCACGTTGGCGGAAGAGGGAGCAGCCATCTCCTTCCTTATCGGTGTTGGAGCCCTCGTCCAACTCTACGGCGACTTCGCCCACGCGGCGAACAGTGGCGGTGGTACCGCCGACTTCGCGAGCGAGTTCGATGTTGCGAACACGGTCGTTGATGCCGATAGGAATCCACCATTCACCGGCCCACCCGGTGATGCGATTCGCGGCCCGGACAAGACGCGCTCCTACGGTCTGGATGGCTTTCCGCTGACTGACCGTGAGGCCGGACATTCGGACGAAAAAGGAATTGGCGCAAAAGAACACAGTCACGACTGGGGCAGACCCGATGGGGGGGGCAGGCCAACCATGACGGACCGAGGTCTTTCTCGCGAGCCAAGCTGCGACGACCCGCCCTCGCCGAGAGGAAGACCATGACATTGGAAGGACAAGCTCTCGGGCACATCAATGAATCGGATGGCTATGTTGCTGGATTCCACGACGCCTCGATCACCTCCATATACGCCGACATCGGCGGAAGGTTCACGCTTTGCGTTCGCCTGGCGGATCGCGGCAGTGCCATCATCGACTTGAAGAAAGCCTGTTCGTATGGAATGCACAACGTTCATCCGGGTACGATCATTTTTCGCGTATACGCTTGGAGACTGTCGGAAGCGCCGCACGGGGCGCTTCGTCCTCAAGACGGAGCCTGGACGATACTCTTGGGCTCCGATTGGAGCGCTGACATGGTTTCCAAGGAAGCCGTTCGCCTTGCTCAGAAACGCCCAAGTGACTGGCTCGTGTCCATTGAAACGGTGGACAGTGGCGCCATTGCGGTAGTGTGTGAAACACCGGAGTTTCGATCGCGAGGGCATACGGACGCTGCGACTGTGGAATAGCGGCGCGTTTCCTCTGTGCGAGTCTCGCCAGTTGCTCTCCGCTGTGCCCGCGACGCTGGTGAACACGCTGCGTCCACGTAGGAGCGCGCCGCGCAGATGGCGCGCGTCGCGGGTGCAGAGCATGTATTCTACAAGTGGTGGGCGGGACCGCGGGGGAGGATCATGCCGCCGCGATGGCCGAGGGACTTGGGCCGCATGCTCGCGACCTTCCCGCGTCACGTGAATCCGGGCGTCACGGGTCGTGCTTGGCTCGCGTCACGTGCGGCTCGTCGCGAAGCACGCCCCGCGCCGCCCTCCACCCCGCAGATCCAGTGACTGGATTTTTTGATCCGGTGACTGGATCTGTGAGCGGTGAGCGAGTGGCAGAGCGGAGAGAAACAGCTTATGATTTACGGCATGAACGCGCGTGCGAAGAAGTTGCTGCAAGACGTCCTCGAGCTGCCGCGGAAAGACCGCGCCGCCTTTGCGCACGACGTCCTCTTGAGTCTAGAGGACGGGCCTGACGAGGCACCCGAGGTGGTGGAGCGTGCATGGGCGGAGGAAATCGAACGTCGCGTCGCCGACCTGAAAGAGGGCCGCGCGGAGGTCATCCCGGCGGAGCAAGTGTTTCGTGAAGCGCGCGAACGTAGCAAGCGCGCGCGTGCGCAGCGGCGATGAGCGCGAGGCCTTGGAGCTTCCATCGCGAGGCACGGGAAGAATTCGACGATGCGATGGACCGATACAACGAGGCGCGTCCGGGTCTCGGTGACGACTTCCTGGAGCTCGTGAACGACGCGCTCGCGAAGGCAACTCTCCCGCGGCCCGGCGTGGTGGTGCCTGGCGTGCGCAGCGCGACCATCCGTCGTCTGCTCCTGACGCCTCGATTTCCGTACGCGGTGATCTTGCAGACGGAGGAGCGCGTGGTGGTGGCGGTGGCGCATCTGCGGAAGCGCCCGAACTACTGGCGTGCGCGGCTGCCCGCTCGTGGCGTCTCCGCAGCGCGCAAGCGTCCGCGCAAGTAGAGGGTCACTCGCGCTGCGGTTCTCAGCGCGGAGCTGCATGGCGCGCGCGACACGTCTCTACACGCCGCCGACCTCCACGCACGCGCGCGCGACACGCATCTCCGCGCTCGAGCCCTGGAGACGAGAGCCGTGCGACGGTCTCGCCCATCCGATAGACTTGCGGCATGGGGTGTCCGGCGCTCACCGACGATTACGTGCATGATGCACGTTTGCGTCTGGTGGTCGAAAACCGCACCTCCGGATTTTCCCCTTCGCGCCCCGCACTCGCGTCATGGCTCGACGCTTCGAAGCCCGCGAATGACGTCAGGGAAATCGAGGCTCCGGGTACGAGCACGCAGTGGGCGAATCATTCATGGGGGAATGTCACGAGTGACACGAACCCGGGTTTCCAGCCCTTTGGCTACGCCGGCGGACTCTACGACAGGGACCTGAAGCTCGTGCGCTTCGGGGCCCGCGATTACGACCCGGAGACGGGACGGTGGACGAGCAAGGATGGTGCGGGGCTTGCGGGCGGGTTTAACGCGTACGAATACGGACGCGACAACCCAGTCCAGTACATCGACCAGACCGGTCGGCACCCGTTGCTCTTTTTCTTTGCAGCCGCCGCACTCCTCTACGGCTTCGGCTCGACGCTGGGCTCGGATGACATGGCGATGCAAGACGCGATGTTTCCGGATGCTGCGAACAGCATTCCGGGTGGGCTCGCTATGAGCGCGACCATGATGGGACCGCTCTTCACGCTTGCGGGCGGCATTTGCCCGGCCGGTGCCGGAGGAGCGCCGCCGACGATTGCGGGCGGCGAGACGCGACCGACACTCTCCCAAGCCGATGCAGCGAGCCTAAGCAAGGTCTTCGGTAAAGGGCCCAGCGGCACGCAGGCGCTGCTCAACAAACTCGCAGCCGGCCAGCCCGTTGACACCACCGGCGTTACGCCGGAGCTGCTTGAGACGTACCGGGAGATTGCGTCCATCGCTATCGGAGCGGGCAAGGACACAATGGGAACCCAGGAGGCCCGCCCACCGCATGCTCGCGACCTTCCCGTGGCGCGGCGCGCCCGGGCGTCACGGGGCGTGCTTGGCCCGCATCACGTGCGGCTCGTCGCGAAGCACGCCCCGCGCCGCCCTCCACCCTGCAGATCCAGTGACTGGATTTTTTGATCCGGTGACTGGATCTGTGAGCGAGGACCGCGTGCCGACTCCTCGTCGCACGAGCGCCACCACGCGCGTGGCGTCGGCGGTGCCGCGGTGCTCAGCGCGGAGCTACGCGGTGCCGAGCGTGAGAGCGCCGCGCATCTCCGCGCTCGAGCCCTCACGAGAAACGAAGCACGGAGAGCGAGTGGCTCTCGGGAGAGAAACAGCCTATGATTTACGACATGAACGCGCGCACGAAGAAGGTCATCGACGATGCGATGGAGCTGTCTGCTTCTGAACGCGCGCTCGTCGTTTCGGAGCTCGAAGCGAGCCTCGCCTGCGAGGACTCACCCGAGGACGTCGAGAAGGCCTGGGACGAAGAGATTGCACGTCGCATCGACGACGTTGTCTCCGGGCGCGTGAAGACCCGCGACATGGACGAGGTCCTCGCGGAGCTCGAGGCGAAGCACCGCCGCCGATGAGCGCGAAGACTGGCGCGCGCACCCCGACGCGACCGCCGAGCTTGTCCACGCCAGCGACACGTACGCGTCCAAGCGTGAAGGACTCGGCGAGGACTTTCTTGCCGCTTATCGCGTCCGCTACAACGCGCTCGTACACACCCCGAACATCGGCACCGCCCAGCGCGTCCTCGGCCACGAAGTGCGCCGCGCGCACCTCGATGGGTTTCCCTACGCGATTGTCTTTGTGGAGCTCGATGCCGAGTACCTGGTCGTCGCCGTCGCGTACGGCGGTCGCAAGCCCGGCTACTGGAAGAAACGTCTCCGCGCACTGCGCTGAACGCCTGTCGACGTCGCGCACTACCGCCCGTAGACTTGCGCGATGGGGTGTCCGGCGCTCATCGACGATTACGTGTTAGCGGCCGAATTGACATCGTAGGCGGTGGGCGAATTGGCGTTGTACGAAATCCGGCTGATGACCGCACCGCCATCGTAGATTTTGCCCGGGTGCGTCGTACGCAAGTCGATGGCGTTGTGGCGTTGTGCCGATGGCGTCGTAGACGCGAGCGCTCGTACGACGCGCTGAGCCACGCGAGATCGTGGCGGCAGGTGCGCACGACGTGGAGGTGCACGCGCGTTGTTGCTGGTCGTCACGCGGGGACGTCGAGGTCTCTGCGCCAATGCGGCTGGAGGAGGACCCGGTTGACCTGCTTGAGATCGACGGTCTTGGTGCGATCGGGTACGGCTCGAGGAGCGTGGCGACGCAGAGGTTTTTCGCGCGGCGTAGGATGCCCTCGGAGGCGCGGACGATGAGGGCGAGCGCGTCTGCGGTGAAGGTGGCGTGGGCGAGGGCGATGCGATCGAGCTTGCATGTATGAAGCGTGTCATGTCGTCGGGTGCGAGCTTGTGGACGACGACGGAGTAGGTGACTCGGCACGGAGCTTTCGAAGAGAGTCGATGTCCATGAGGTGCGCATCGTCGATGATGGGCGCCAGCATTTTTCCAAGGTGATTGAGGCGCTGCGCCTCTGCGATGAGCCGCGATTCGCAGCGATGGTCACGGCCGTCGATGTCGATCTGGAACGCCTCGCAGAGGATGCGTAGTGTGCTGTGGTCGGTGTGCAGCGTGCGGTTGACGACGGGCATGATGAGGCGCTTCGGATCGTGTCTGCAGAGCGTGCTTGATGATGCTCTTGCCGGTGCCGGGCTCGCCGACGATGAGGCAGAGTGCGCCCTGCTGCCAGTGGACGCGCAGCGTCTCGAAGATCTCTTGTTGATGCGGGAGGAGCGTGAGATCGTCTGACGCGAAAGGCTGCTTTTCGAGGCCGAAATGCGCGCGAATCACGACTGCGGCTCCTTCAAGGACGGCGTGCGGTCGTTGGCGAGGCACGCGGCGAGCGCGCCGTGATCGGTCACAGGCCTCTCAGATCGGACGGGCGGAAGCGCCACAGGACCACCTCGTTGCGTTCGGGGCCGCGGTAGAAGCAGCCCAGGTGCCCGTCTGCCGACGCGACGAAGACCACGCTCCCAGGGTGCGCTCGCGCGTACGCGGCACCAGCGCGATGCCGCGTCCCACGCATTCCCAGATCGAATGGGCGCACAACGCTCGCCTGCGCGTCGCTTGCCTCCACCACGTCGCCTCCGTCCGCGATGGGCATCACGACCCCGAAGCCTGCAAGGCGGAGCGAGCAGGTCAGGAGGGTCGCGCCGTCGAGCGCAGTGAGCGCGCCGATCTCTTCTGTCGCGTGGGAAATCTCTGAAAGATACGTGCTTCGCTGCAGCTGGATCCTGCTCTGCGACCGAGCCTCGAGCTCCGCGGCGTGCAGGCGGCAGATGGTCGAGGCAAGCGACCTGACCCGCGCAGTCCGGTAGCCGGAATGGCCGGACAGCTGTACGTCCTCTTGCGACGTCACGACGAGGATGCCTCCGGCGCCGTGCTC
>JBBRNJ010000152.1:0-6765 GCA_038230375.1 Polyangiales bacterium
GCCTCGCGGCATTCACGCCCGCATTCGATCTGGACGCGGAGCAGCTCACCGCGCTGCTGGACGGCGACCTGGCCGCGTTCGCAGAGGTGGTGGTGCACCATCCCATGCCGCTCTTCTACACCGAGCACTGCGTGTTCGCGGCGCTGCTGTCGGAGGGCAAGGATCATCGGACGTGTGGTCGCCCGTGTGATCGTCACGCAGTGAGCCTGCGCGACCGCGCGGGAATGGAGCACCCCGTGATCGCGGACGTGGGCTGTCGCAACACGGTCTTCCACGCGCGCGCCCAGAGCGCCGCGGATCTCATGCCGCGCCTGCGCGAGCTGGGCGTGCGCCGCTTCCGCGTGGAGCTCGTGCGAGAGTCCGCGGAGGAGACCGCGCGCATCATCAGGAGCTATCGCGATCTGCTGGCGGGCAAGGCGGAGCCAAGAGAAGTCTTCAAGGCGTGTCAGTCAGAGGGAGGATACGGAGTGGTGAGGGGATCGCTGAGGGTGATCCAGGGCTGATCGAGAACGAGGGCATCGACCTCGACTTCGACTTCGACGTGAACATCGACTTCGACTGCGACGTGAACATCGACTTCGACTTCGACTTCGACGTGGACTTCGACTTCGACTTCCACATCGACTTCGACTTCGACATCGACTTCGACTTTGACCTCGACAGCGGCGCGGACCTCCGCTCGTCCCTCCCTTGGGCCCTTTTCCTTCTCCGTCCCCTCCCACTTCCACCTTCTCCTCGCCCTTCGCCTCTGCGGCGCCTCCACCTCGGCGCTGACGACCGAGCATGGGCAACGTGGGAAGGCGAGGCGGGCAAGCCTGCGGATTGGCGGCGCTTTGTGCGCCACATGGTTTTTGCGGCACACCGAGGCCCATTACAGCACCATTGGCATTTCTGAGACCTATGTGAGACAACGTGGGAACTTGTTGTAATCGCTCGCACTTATTTTGAATCGGGCTGCTGAAATGGGTCGGAGACGTTTGTGTTCCGCCGTACAACGGTACCGTGAGCAGACGGTCTTCCCTCAGCCCCAGTTTCGCCGGAGTCGCCGCTTTCAGCGTGCTGTCCGTGCTCCTGGCTGGGGGGGCGTCGAAGGCTTCGGCCTACGACGTGAAGCACACGCCGAATGGCTCGCTGGTGCACTGGGAGTCGGATGCCGTGCAGTTCCGCGTCAACGACTCGGTCGATGCGATCACCGGATCGCGTGATGCGATCAAGACCGCGTTCGACGCGTGGGGCGGTCATGAGGGCGCGCCGGTCCTCCATGACAGCGCAGCGATCATTCCTGCGGCGCCAGGCTTCGACAACCAGAACGGTGTCTTCTTCGTCCCCGGCGGCTACGCGCCCGCGGGCAAGGCGCTCGCGATCACCGTCCTCACGTACGACAACCTGACCGGCAAGGTGCTCGACGCGGACGTCGTCATCAACGGCAAGTACCAGTTCCAGGTGCTTCCCTCTTCCGTCACGGGCACGCATACCGCCAATGCCTCCGGCGCAGGCGTCACCGATGGCACGAGCCACGGCGATGCGCCCGACCAGGGCAACTACTCGCCGACCGCTGTCTACGATCTCGTGCACGTCCTTGCGCACGAGACCGGTCACTCGCTCGGGATGAACGACGAGTACGCGAACGGCACCGCGCTGATGTACCGCTACACCGCACCGAACGACGCCTCCCTTCGCGCGCCGCAGACGGACGATTTCCAGGGCCTCTCGAAGCTGTATGGCTCCACGATGCAGGCGGCGGGCGGATGCGGCGGCGAGTCGACTGTCTCTCCGGTGAAGCCGTCGTCGAAGGCGGGCACCATGGCCTTCGCGGTGGGCCTGGGCCTCCTCGCGTATGTGGTCCTTCGCCGTCGCAGCCTGGGAAACCGGCTCACCGCGCGTCGCGCAGGCGTGTTCGTCTCGCTCGCGGCCTTCGCGATCGCGTCGGTCCCGCAGGTCTCCGGCTCCGTCGCCAGCGCTCACGCCAGCGACGCACAGAACCGCGGACACGCCACGGCCACCGTGAAGGCGACCCGCACGGTGAGCGCCGCCGGCCTCTTCCACACGGAGATGCAGCTCGAGACCACCGAGTGCCGCGTCGCGGGCTGCCCCAAGACCGCGTCGTTCACCGCGTTCGGCGGCACGATGGGCAACCTCACGCAGGAGGTCGACGGCGCCTACGCTCCGAAGGATGGCGATGCGGTTGACGTCTCGTTCGAGCGCACCCCGAGCGCCCTCGCCGCCCTCGCCTCCCCGATCGGCTCGCGCGATGCCGTGCTGTCGCAGGCCGTTCGCGTCGTCACCCGCGCGCGGTGAAGGCGGTGAAGGCGCGCTCGCTCATCACGCGCTGATCCTCGGTCAGGAGACCAGGGGTGCCGCGGGCATGGGTCGCCACGAGCCGCGCTCCGGCGTGATGCGCATCAGGACACATGCGGAGCGAGCCGTAACCGTGAGGCGCTCTCCGGCAGCCACGCGGCCCTCGCACGAGCCGTCCGGCGAATTGGTATCGAGCATGCGCTTCCATGCGTCGGCCCACACCTCGGAGGGCAGCACGAACACCATGTCCTCGGCGCTGGCGTTGAAGATCAGGAAGAACGTGTCGTCGATGACGGGAACACCCTTCTCGTCGCGGAAGCCAAGCGCATCACCGGACAACAAGAGCCCGACCGCCGCAGACCGCGGGCTCGACCAGTCGGCGCCGGTCATCTCGTGTCCGTTGGGTGTGAACCACGCGATGTCCTTCAGGCGGCTTCCGCCTGCGGGCTCACCACGCAGGAAGCTTGGACGACGGAACACCGGATGCTCGGCGCGCAGCGCGACCAGCCTGCGCGTGAACGTGAGCAGCGTGCGCTCCGCCTGGTCCAGATCCCAGTGCACCCACCCGGTCTCGTTGTCCTGGACGTAGGCGTTGTTGTTGCCGCCCTGGGTCTTACCCATCTCGTCGCCGGCGGTGATCATGGGAACGCCCTGTGAGAGCAGCAGCGTGGTCAGCATGTTGCGCACCTGGCGGAAGCGCAACGCCTGGATCGGTGCGTCCGGCGTCTTGCCTTCCACGCCGTGGTTCGCGCTCGCGTTGTCGTCCATGCCGTCGCGGTTGTTCTCGCCGTTGGCCTCGTTGTGCTTCTTCTCGTAGCTGGCCCAGTCGAGGAGCGTGAAGCCATCGTGCGCGGTGATGAAGTTGATGCTGGCCTGCGGGTGACGGCCGCTGTTGTTGTAGAGGTCGCTGGAGCCGGTGAGGCGATACCCCATCTCTCCCACCTTGCCGCGCTCGCCGAGCCAGAAGCGGCGCACGCAGTCGCGGTACTTGCCGTTCCACTCACGCCACAAAACGGGGAAATTACCGACCTGATAGCCGCCCTCGCCCAGATCCCACGGCTCCGCAATGAGCTTCACCGCGGACAGCACGGGGTCCTGATGGATGATGTCGAAGAACGAGCTGAGCTTGTCCACGCCGCCCGACGTGGGACCGCCGTCACGCGCGAGCGTGGACGCGAGGTCAAAGCGGAAGCCGTCGACGTGCATCTCCGTGACCCAGTAGCGCAGCGAGTCCATGATGAGGCGCAGGGTGTCGGCGTGGTTCACGTTCAGGCTGTTTCCGCAGCCGGTGAAGTCCTCGTACAGGCGAAGGTTGTCCTTCTGCAGCCTGTAGTACGTGCGGTTGTCGATGCCGCGCAGCGAGAGCGTGGGGCCATTCGCGCCGCCCTCGCCCGTGTGGTTGTAGACCACGTCCAGCACGACCTCGATGCCGGCGGCGTGGAGCTTCTTCACCATCTCGCGGAACTCGCGCACCTGCTCACCGGGGACGCTCGCGAAGCGCTGATCCGGCGCAAAGAAGCCGAGCGTGCTGTAGCCCCAGTAGTTCTGCATGCCGCGCGCGAAGAGCTCGGGCTCGTCCACGTGCTCGTGCACCGGCAGGAGCTCCACGGTGGTGATGCCGAGCGCCGTGAGGTGCGCGATGGATGCGGGGTGGCAGAGGCCCAGGTACGTTCCGCGGAGGTGCGACGGCACATCGGGATTCGCCATGGAGAAGCCCTTCACGTGCGCCTCGTAGACGACCACGTCGGACCAGGGCACGTCGGGCGCTTGGTCGCCCGTCCAGTCGAACTCCTCCGACACGACGATGCTCTTCGGTACACCAGGCGCGCTGTCGCCAGCGTCCATCACGAGCTCACCCTGCTTGCGATCGAAGCCGAACACGGGCGCGCGATAGTCCACGCGACCCACGAGCGCGCGCGCATACGGATCGACCAGGAGCTTGTGCGCGTTGAAGCGATGCCCGTTGGCGGGATCGTACGGCCCGTCCACGCGGAACCCGTAACGCTGACCGGGCCGTAGCCCCGGCACGTACGCGTGGAACACCTGCGCGGTCCGCTCGGCGAGCAGGACGCGCGTCTCCTCACCCTCTTCGTCGAACAGGCAGACCCACGCGGCGCGCGCATGCTCCGAGAAGAGCGCGAAGTTCACGCCTGCGCCGTCGTATTTTGCGCCCAGCGGAAACGGCTTTCCCGGCCACGCCGGCACGGCCGCGCGGAGGCGGCTCATGAAGCGCGCCCGCTCTTCTCCGACGCCTCGCGCACTGCCTGAACGCGCTCGGCGATGCGTGTATTCTGCAGCAATTCCTCCACCGGCTGCGCAATGCGATACGTCCAGTTGTCGGGGCCCACCGACCCGGGAAGGTTGACGCGGTCGCCGTCACCGATGACCTCCTGGATCTGGAGCAGCGCGATCGATGCGGGCGAAGAGAGCAGCATGCGCGACAGCTTCACGTGACGCTCTTCTTCTGGCGCGTCGGGTCGCATCCCCGCGTGGACGGCGATCTGCTCACGCTCCCACGGCTGGAGCTCGGCCCACCATGACGTGATGGGCGCGGTGTCGTGCGTGCCGAACGTGGCTACGGAGAGCTCCGGGTACTCCTCCGGCGAGCGCACCATCTGGCGCGTGTCCTTCTCCCAGGGCACGACCTTGTAGCCCGGGATATCCAGGTCCGAGAGCGTGGTGCGCACGAACGGTGGAATGACGCCCAGGTCCTCCGCGATCACGCGCGCGGTGCCTGCCGACCTCTTCACGCCGGCAAGGATGTGCGCGCCCAGCTTCGCCTGCTGCGCGTCCACGTTCGGGCGGAACTCACCCTTCTTGGTCTCGTGCGGCTTCACCCACTGACGGAAGAAGCCGACCACATGATCGATGCGGAACGCGTCGTACAGGCGCGACGCATGGTGTGAGCGCGCGCCGAGCCACGTCAGATGCGAGAGCTCGTCGGGCGTGTACGCAGGCAGTCCCCAGTCCTGGCCGTCGGCGGAGAAGTCGTCGGGCGGCGCGCCCAGGGAGACGGTTGCATCGAACGACGTGGGCGTGGCCCACACGTCTGCGCTCTCGGTGCCAACGATGAAGGGCAGATCGCCCATGAGCGCGATCCCCTGCGCGCCGAGCTCCTTCTTCACCTCTTGCCACTCCGTGAAGGCGAGCCACTGCGTATAGACGCGCGCGAGCACCGCGCGATTGAACGGCGTGCTCGTGGACAGCGGCCTGCCCATGGCGAGAACGCTTGCGTCGCGCAGGCGCTCCTTGTCGGGCCACGTGGAGAAGCCCCAGCCGTTGTGGCTGTCACGCAGCACAGCGTAGAGCGCGTAGTCGAACACCCATGGCTCGCGCTCGGAGAAACGAACGAGGGCGTCGGCCCGCGCGGTCTTCTTCTGCCACTGGTCGTTCACGAAGTTGTCGAAGGCAGATGCGAGCGCCGTGCGCTTGCACGCGAGCACGCCGGCGTAGTCGACCGTGGGAAGCGCGGCGAGGCGCTGGCTCTCGGCCGTCAGGTCACCCGAGATCCGACCTTCGAGCTCCGGGACGCGCGCGAGCGTGATGTAGGTGGGGTCCAGGGCGAACGCCGTCATGGCGCCGTAGGGGCTGGACTCGTTCTCTGTGAGTTCGTGCGGCGGGAGGATCTGGATCAGGCGAGCGCCGGCCGCCTTCGCGAGCTTTCCGAGCGCGAGGAGGTCGCTGATCTGGCCCTTCCCCCAGTCGTCCTCCGAGCGGAGGGAGAACAGAGGGCAGGTGATTCCAAGGACGCGGCTGTGCATCGTGGGCCCGGTTTATACCTGGGATCGTGAGTCGGTGGGAACATTCCCGGGGCTTGGTACACTGTAGAGGAGTGGTGAAGCAGTGACGTCTCCTCGCCAAGCACCCCGTAGCTCACCAGCCACACCGGTGCTCTTCGTCGGCGTGTCCCTCGCGTTGCATATCGGCGGCTTCGGCGCGGCGCTGGGCGGGCCTGCCGCACTACAGCTCCTCCACGATCTGCGACACCCGCCATCCGCCGCGACCGCCACCCTCCATGGCGATACGTTCCTGCCCACGCACGACGAAGAACTCACGGTCGAGGCACCCGAGACGGAGCCCGGCGACCCAGGTCAAGCCTCCGCCGGCACGCAGGCCGCTGACATGGCGCGCGCGGCGGGGGCGAACGCGAAGCCCAGCGCGAATGATGGAATCGAGAAGGCCGACCCGTCACGCACGCGCGGCGGCAAGCCAGTGCGCGGGCAGAAGGCTGCCACAACCGAAGCGCCGCCGACCAGCGGCGAGAACGGCGGCCCGCCATCCAGCGCGCTCTTCGGCGCCGTGGGCGAGCGCTCCGCGTCAGACCTCCCGCTGGCCTTCACCCGTGCGTTCCCACAGGCCAGCAGCGCCGACCCGTCGTGGGCAAAGGCGCAGCTCGGTGCCGCCGGCGATGCAGACGTCACCATCACGCTCGACGAGAGCGGGCACATCGAGAACGTCGCGGTCAGC
>JBBRNJ010000153.1:0-6595 GCA_038230375.1 Polyangiales bacterium
GATTCCGGCGGCGACTGATCGTTGATGCAACGAAGACTCCCCATCGCGCCCGAGGCCGGTCCCTCCAAGCGCCGCCTCCAGCTCGCCGACGACACCCGCGCGATCGACGCGCGCGTTCGCCCCATCTACGCCGTCTGGGAGATCACGCTCGCATGTGATCTTGCGTGCAGCCACTGTGGCTCGCGCGCGGGCAAGGCGCGCCCCGACGAGCTCTCCACCGAGGAGGCGCTCGACCTGGTCCGCCAGATGGCCGAGCTGGAAGTTGCAGAGTGCACGCTCATCGGCGGAGAGGCCTACCTCCGCGACGACTGGCTCGATCTCGTGCGCGCGCTCACGGCCAGGAACATCCGCACGTCGATCACCACGGGCGGCCGCGGCCTCACGAAGGAGCGCGCGCTCGCGGGCAAAGAGGCGGGCCTTCGCAACGCATCGGTCTCCGTCGACGGCCTCCGCGACATGCACGACGAGCTGCGCGCGGCGAAGGGCAGCTTCGACTCTGCCATGGATGCGATCGCAAACCTGCGCAACGCGAAGATCCCCTACTCCGCAAACACCCAGATCAACCGCAAGAACCTGCACGAGATCCCCGCCACTCTCGACGCGCTCCTCGACGCTGGCATCAAGGCCTGGCAGGTGCAGCTCACCACCGCGATGGGCCGCGCAGGTGACTACGACGATCTCCTGATCGAGCCGTACCAGATGCTCGACGTGATGCCGATGCTCGCCTCCCTGAACGAGAAGGCGAACGCGCGCGGCTGTCGGATCTGGGCGGGAAACAACATCGGCTATTTCGGTCCGTTCGAGTCCGTCTTTCGCGGCAAGTCGGCGGCCGGGCATCGTGGCTCGTGCGGCGCCGGGCGCAGCACACTTGGCATCGAGGCCAACGGCGACATCAAGGGCTGCCCCTCGCTCCCTACCTCTGACTACGTCGGCGGAAACATCCGCGACGCCACGCTGAAGGACATCTGGGAGCGCTCGAAGGAGCTCCGCTTCACGCGCGACATGACCGTGGAGAACCTCTCCGGCTTCTGCCGCACCTGCTATTACGCGGAGGCGTGCCTTGGCGGCTGCAACTGGACCAGCCACGTTGCCCTGGGAAAGACCGGCGACAACCCGTTCTGCCACCACCGCGCGCTCGAGCTCGCAAAGGGCGGAGAGCGCGAGCGCCTGGTCCGCAAGACTCACGCCCCCGGCACGCCGTTCGACTACGGAACGTTTGAGATCGTTCGCGAATCGATGCCGTAGAAGGTGCTACGCTTGCATGATGCGTCACGCTTCTTCCTTGCGCCTCGCAAGCTTGGTCGCGCTCGGTTCGCTCTTCTTCGCAGCCTCCGGCACGGCGTGCGGCAGCTCCAACGGCAACAACGGTGACACCACCGGTGACTCCGGAATGGATGCCAAAGGGACCACCGACGGCGGTGACGACCCCGGCTTCGACTCGGGCCGCGCCACCGACTCCGGAAAGGATGGATCCTACACGGGTCCGATCCTCATCAAGCACGTCGTGGTGTTCGTGAAAGAGAACCACACGTTCGACAACTACTTCGGCACGTTCCCCGGCGCCGAGGGCACCGCGAAGTGCAAGACGTCCATGGGCGTCATTGACTGCCCGCACGCGGTGGACCCCGTCATCCACGACATGTGCCACGAGCATGACTGCGCGCTCACCGCGTGGAACGGCGGCAAGATGGACTCGTGGGATTCCATCCCGCCCGAAAAAGGTGGCGACTACCTGCTGCCGTATGGCCAGTACTACGAGTCGGACATTCCGAACTACTGGGCCTACGCCAAGGCGTACACGCTGGGCGATCACTTCTTCTCAGGCATGCTGGGCCCAAGCTTCCCGGGTCACTTCTTCACCATCGCCGCTCAGGCGGGCTGGGCGATCGGCAACCCGGACCTGCAGTTCACCAACCCGTACTGGGGTTGTGATCAGAAGTCGACCACGCGCGTGCCGGTGCTCGACCAGAACATCTGCGCGCAGCAGGACATCTTCCCGTGCTTCAAGATCCCGTCGGTGCCCGATGTGTTGCCGAAGGGTATCAACTGGAAGTTCTACGGCACCGTCGTCCCCGTCGTGGGCACGGAGCCGTGGTCCATGTTCGACGCCGTGGACTCCGTTCGCAACGTGCCGTCCCAGTGGGCGCACATCGTGGATGACACGCAGTTCGAGACGGACATAGCGAACAAGACGCTCCCAGAGGTGTCCTGGGTAGCGAACCAGTGGCTGCAGAGCGAGCACCCAAACCCGGGCAACATCTGCAACACGTTCGCAGACTGCAGCGTCTGCCGCGGCGAGAACTGGACCGTCCAGAAGATCAACGCGATCATGGCGAGCGAGTACTGGAAGGACACCGCCATCATCATCACCATGGATGACTGGGGTGGCTGGTACGACCACGTACCTCCGCCGCGGCAGTATGGCTGCGACCCGAAGAAGGTATACGGCCTGGGCTTCCGCCTTCCGCTCATCATCATCTCGCCGTACGCGAAGCCGCACTTCGTCTTCAAGGAGGTGTCCGAGCAGGCGAGCATTCCGCGCTTCATCGAGCGCGTGATGGGCTCCACACAGACACTCACCGATCTGGATCCGGCCGCGCAAGACAAGCAGGCGAACGATCTTCTTGGCGCGTTCGACTTCACGCAGACGCCGCTTCCGCCGCTCTCTCACAAGGAGAACGGCAAGGACGTGCCTGGCCTCGCGCTCCGGACGTGCCCATGAAGATGCGCATGAAGAGGCGTGCACCTCACCTCGCTGCAGCGTTCGGGCTCCTGGCCGTGGTCGCCGCGACGCTCTCCGCGGCCTGCGGCAACAACGGCGACGCGACAACCGCATCGGACGACTCGGGTGTGGGCGTGACCCAGGTTGACGCATCCGTCCCGAGCGACGACGGCGGCTTCGTCGTCATCGACTCAGGCCTCTCATACGACGCAGCGTGGGATGACTCCTCCGCGCAGATGGTCTTCGACTCCGGCATGCCCACGTGCGGCTTCCCCGTGACCTGTCCGCAGACGCGCGGCATCGGCACCATCAGCGGTGACTCGTCGCCCGCGAACAACACAGTCACCACCACGGGCTCCACGTCCGAGTGGATCACCGTTCGCGTGACGGAGAACAACAACAGCGCCATTGGCCATGGCATGTCGATCACGGCGAAGCTCACCTCCATCGCTGGCACGAACTACGACATGTTCGTCTACGTGAACGACGGCAGCGCGAAGGCCGAGTGTACCAAGGTCGCCGGCCAGTCGTCGGATCCCGGCTCGATCGACACGGCCAACGCCGCCTGGGGCGAAGGCAGCGTCGCCAACGGCAAGGTCGACGACGCGACCGTCACGATCCGCGTGCAGCACATCACAGGCCAGTGCGACACGATCGATCCGTGGAAGCTCGAGGTCTCGGGCAACACGCAGTAGGAGGTGCGGTCTACTTCCAGTAGCGCTTCATCAGTTCCTTGATCCATGCGGGCTCGCGCACTTTACCGCGGGGGCCGAAGCCGCTGACCCAAGGCTTGAGATCGAGCACCGGCGTTCCGTGCGTCGCATCCAGGCCCCGCACATGCAGGACGCGGCCGCTCACCTTCTCCACCGCGCAGATCGTGAGACCGATCCGGTTCGGGCGCCGGCTCGCGCGCTGCGCGAAGATGCCGACCGCGGGCCACGCCGGGTTGTCGCGCGGGTGACGCGCGCCTGTCGTGATCTCGGCCTCGTCCACGCCGTTCATCACGAAGAGGATCTCCACGTGGGAGAAGGCGTCGAGCCCCTGGAGCGCGTCGGAACCAAAGCGAGCGTCGAGCTCTATCCGGACCGTCTCCTTGTCCCAGTGATCGTCCACGGCCTCCTTGCGCGTGGAACGAACGAAGCCGATCGGGTTCATGGAAAAGCCCGGGGCTTCCTTGGCCTCAACCTTCGCCTTGGCCTTGGCCTTCACCTTCACCTTGGCGTTCGCCTTTGCGTTCGCCGTCTTCACGGGCGGCGCGGTCACGTCCTCCACCTTGCGGCCGAGCGCCAGGGCCTCGTCGCGGATGTCAGCCAGGATCGCGTCCGGGTTGAGCGCGCGGACGAGCGCCTCTGTCAGCGGCGCGCCTGCGCAGATCTTCTCCACTGCGGAGACAGGGATCTTCCGCTCGACGTATGCGCTCGCCACCCTCGCGTACATGGCCGGTGTCCCCGCGAGGATTTCCATGAGGCCGACAGAGCCGTCGGGGTCCGTGCCCGCGGGAAACGCGACGTCGCCGATCCGCCACGCCATCTCGTGCTCGCGTGACCACCACGCGCAGAACGTGATCTCGTCGCCGCCGAAGGCGGGCTCCGTGCGGATGTCGGAGAATGCCTTCGGTAGACCTTCGAAGAGCCCGGGCCACGGCTTGCCCTTCTTCTTCCCGCCGCTCCACGGACTCATCTTGCTCTCGTGCGCGAATCCACGGATGGCTGCGCCGCCGACCTCGGGGAAGAGGATGTTCATGTGGTCGCCGGACCCGTCGCGGAACTGGAACATCTGGGCCTTGCCCCACGCCGGGTCGAACGAAAACATGCGGTCCTCCCAGTCGTCAGGGAACAGGATCAGATCGAGCACCGCGAGGGAACGACACCACGGGGACAGACGCCCCGGCGCGGGCAGCTTCGAGAGATCTCGCGTGGAGAGTGGCTTCATTGTCGATCCTTGGATGTGGGCGGTGAGGCGAAGCTCTGGGCAGCGTTGCAGCGACCGCGCTCGGTGACGCTGACAAGCTTGTTGCTGGCGGCAACGCGGGTGAGATCTGCGATGAGCCTGGGTCGCTCCGCGTCGGAGACCGCCTCGAGGGTGAAGCAACGGTCGAACTCCCCCTCCTCACCCCAACCATGGTTCACCTCCCCGGTCGCAGCCTTCGGATACTTCGCGAGCACGTGCTGCACCGCCGCCATCGCATTGGCGTTCGGGCCACAGCAGATGCTGCTGAAGGAAACAACGAGAGCAAAAGGCACGGAAATCGAAGTCGGCGTCGAGGTCGGGGTCGAGGTCGGGGTCGAGGTCGGGGTCGGTGTCGAGGTCGGCGTCGAGGTCGGGGTCGAGGTCGAGGTCGAGGTCGAGGTCGAGGTCGGTGTCGACGTCGAGGTCGAGGTCGAGGTCGAGGTCGAGGTCGACGTCGGTGTCGACGTCGGTGTCGAAGTCGAGGTCGAAGTCGATATCGTCGCCGGTGTCGACGCCGTGCGGGGCGGTTCCTCGCACGCGGTCACGAGCGCCAGCAGTGCGATGGATAGTCGGCCTCTCCGCATCCCCCCAAAACTACGCGGCAAGCGCCTCCGCGCCATCAACAAAACGCCCGCGGGTGATCTGGAGGAACCAGATCACCCGCGTTCGTTCGCTACTCGGTGGTGCGCTTCGGAGGCGCGCGCCTCACTAGCTGGCCGGCTTCGGCGGCGGCGGCGGTACGTGCGGGGCCCTGGACGACATGCTCGACCCAAGGTCCGCGCGGATCTGCGCGCGCAACGCGTCTGCTTCGGGGTTACTACGCCCCTTGCCGTTTCCGCCGGCGCCGAGGCCGTCACGGAGCGTCATGGGGGCGTCCTTCACATCCAGCTTGTCCGAGAGCATGAGCAGCAGGAGCGACTCCGCGATGCTGGAGCTGCCTGCAGTGCCACCGGCGCCTCCGCCGATGACCATCCGCGGGACGACATCCACCTTGGCGGTGGCGATCGCGTCCGCGAACTTGCACATGACCTCTTGTGTCACCTGGAACTTCGGGCCGCCGTAGGCGCGGACCTTCTCCTCGATTGCGATGGCCTGCGCGATACCGATGCGCGCGGCCTTCTCCGCCTCGGCCTCGGCGAGCGTGCGAATGGTCAGCGCCTCCTGCTGGCTGCGCTGGAAGGCGGCCTTGCCTTCGTTCGCTTGCACCTGGATCTCGAGCTCGCTTGCGGTGAGCTTCGCCTGGTGAGCGGCGTGAGCCATCGCCTCGCGGAGCTCGCGCTCCTTGATGGCCGCGCGCTGCTGGCCCGCGTACGTCTCGACTTGCTCGGAGGCAATCTGACGTGCGCGCAGCTGCGCGAGGATCGTGTCGATGTGCTGGTCTCCCTCGCTGCCGGTCGGGGTGCCGATGAGCACCTCTTCGAGGTCGAGGTTGTAGTGTGAGAACCGAGCCTTCATCTCCTCGCTCGCGAGCGCCTGTATGACGCTGCGATCCTGGAGAAGCTGGATCAAGGTCCTCGTCTGTCCGATGTTCTTGAAGTACGCAGCAACCATCGGATCGAGCGTCTGCTCGACCAGGCGCTTCACGTCGCCGAAGCGTTGCACGACGTAGGGCGCCATCCGGTAGTCGATATGAACGACGACGGAGAGCGGGAGGCTCGGCTCGAACGCGTCCTTTGTGATGAGCGAGACCTCTGCGAGGTTCTCGTCGAAGCGGTGCGAGCCCGTTTCATCCTTGTTCCACTTGAGGATGAAGTTCGTCGTCGGGACCATGATGACCTTGCCGGCGTACGTGTTGAACGCGTACTTGCCGGGAAGAAGCGCCTCACTCCAGACGCCACGGTTGCCCTTCTGGACAAGCTCGCCGTGCTTGTACCCGGTGCCCGAGAGATCGTTTCCGGTCTCGCCCGTGTACGACACGACTAC
>JBBRNJ010000154.1:0-6466 GCA_038230375.1 Polyangiales bacterium
GGCGGCAGCGAGCAACAGACGCCAAGCGTCGCTCGTTCGCTTCAGGGGCCCTGACAGCGGCCCCGCCGCGTTTTTCACGCTGCCGCGCGCAAGCCCGAACGGAACTGAGAACTGGAACGCAACTTCCCGCAGTAGAACTAGTCATTCGCGCCGCGCGAGATCACTCCAGCGCGAGGCCGCTCACGACCTCGAGGTCGATCGTCTCACGTCTGGGCTCGGTCACTTGAATGCTCACCGTGACGGGCTTCTTCGTGTGGGCCAACATGTAGGTCTTGTCGTAGTGGCCGTTGCTCATCCTGGTGCCCGTGGAGTCCGGTCGTGCCACGACGCCGTCGATGCGGAACTCGGGGTCTCCGAGGAACGGCGTGAGGCCTTCGACGTCGACCAGCGTGATCGTGGTCGCGGGCGAGGGCGTTGGCTCGAACGCGCTGGGCTGACCGATGCCGTCGGTGCGGGTGACGTGCAGCTCACCGAGCTTGGTCGGTACCCGCTTGTCCGCGCCCGCGCCGAGCGTTGCGCTCACCGTGCTCACCGTGTCTGCCGTCTCGAGCACGAGCTTCGCACGGACGGTGACCCGCTGGGCGTCGCGGCTGGGCGCGTGCTCGGCATTGAGCCACACGATCATGCGCGAGCCACCGGCGGACACGACGGCGTTGAACGGGCTCCTGGCCGCTGGGAGGCCCGCGCCGCGATCATCCGTGTACGACGTGATCGCGCTCTCGTTCATGACGAGCCGGAGGATGCGTCCACGTGGTGCGCGCACGTCCACGGCAATGCGTGTCCCCGAGTCGAGCGAGCCATCGAGCACGCGTTCCGCTCCGCCGTCGGCGAGTGACGGTGGCGGCGGCCGTGCGACGACCATGCCGATCAACGTGACGTTCGGCGCACCCACGACTCCGATCTTCGCCGGTACCACCACGGGCGCGGCGCCAGCGGACGGGGCAGGGGAGCTCGCGATCGGAGCAACGGCCGTGCCGGGCGCGCTGGGCGCACTCACTGCGGGGCAGGTGGGCGCAGGCGCGGACCCACAAGAGGCAAGACACGCAAGAGAGAGGAGGCCCCCGAGACCGAGCACACTTCGCATGGTGCGGCAGCCTACCGCGGTGTGGCGCCATTGCTCGCATTCGAAGATCTGCGCACCGGTCTGGGCCGTCTTCCCGACGTGGCCCAGGATTCGCTTTCGACACCCGTCATGGTGTCGAACCAGCGAGCTTCTGCGTCCGGTCTCCCGTTGCTCGGCGACGTGGTGGCGCGTCGCTACCGCGTCCTCTCGATCGTGGCGAGCTCCGACGACCTCACCACGTTCCGCACCACGCATGTTCAGTCCGGAGAAGACTTTGCTCTGCAGGTCGCCCCGCCCGCTGCGTGTGACGAGGTCGCCAGGCAACGCCTCCAGCGGGCCGCACGCCTGATGGGCGAGCTGTCGAACCCGCACGTCGCACACGTGGAGGCAGGCGGCCTGCTGCCAGATGGCGCGCCATTCCTGGTCACAGAATGGCTCGATGGGTGCACGCTCGCCACACTGCTCGAGAGCGGGTCACTCCCGCTCGAGGTAGCGGTCGACTTCGTGCTTCAGGCGTGTGAGGCGCTTGTGCAGATGCATGGGCGCGGCATCGTCCACCGCAATCTCCACCCCGGGAAGCTGTTCGTGGTCAGGGACAGCGACGGCAAGTCACGCGTGAAACTTCTCGGCTGCGCCAACGCAAAGGTGGGCGCGCACGATGATGTGCTCGCGCCGGGGGCCTTCTTCGGTCCGGCGGCCTACCGATCACCCGAGGAGCTGACGGGCCAGGAGATCGACGGGCGCGCCGACACGTGGGCGCTCGGCGTCATCCTCTTCGAGCTCCTCACGCGCTCGTTGCCCTTCGGCAACGGCTCGGCCGAGGACGTGCTGAAGGCCATTCGAAGCCCGTCGCGCGCACGCGTATCCGACAATGACCCGCGCCTGCCTCCAGGTCTCGACGGAGTGCTCCAGCGGTGCCTGCAGGCGAAGCGTCGCGGTCGCATCCAGCACATCAGGAGTCTCGCGCAGGCGCTGGCTGCGTTCGGTGGGTCGGAGGCGTCTGCGCAGCTCGCAAGGATCCACGCCGTCGCGCGGACGGCAAGCCGTCTACCGAAGCTCGTTCTCTCGGTCGACTCCGAAGCTGCTCCGCTCGCTGACGAGTCGAACGAGCGGCATAGCGTGCCTCCGACGACGGCGTCGGTGCGCCCGCCTGCCATGCCAGGGCGAGAGCGAGAACCAGGACATCCGCGCTCACTGCTGACGCGGGTCGCTGCGCCGGCAATGGTCGCGGCGCCTCTGCTCGTCGCGCTCTTCGTTTCTGGGAGCACGCCCCATGCTCGCCTCGCAGTGCAGCCCCCGAGCTCCGCCGCAAGCGTACCTGTCACCCTCGCGAGCGCCGAGCTGCCCGCGCCATCGGCGAGCGTACCAGCGCGGGTGACATGGGCGAGCGTGCAGCCACCCGTCCAGGTCACGAGCACAACACCCATGACGGTGACGGTGGCCCCGCACGAGCAGCGTCACGCAAGCCCGCCGCCAGCAGGGACGACCGGACCCACCAGGCGACGTGCACACCCGCGCCTGGCAACGACCGTCTATCCCGAGGAGCCGTTCAACACGCGGAAGTGACCCGGGCGGCGCTTGGTCCGGCGATCGCGGGGCGGTACGATGTCTTCATGCCCACCGCCGGCGCGACGCGCACATCCTGGGAAGCGAAGCCGCTCCCCGAGCTCCGGACGGCGCTCCCCTACGCACGCACGTTCGGCGCGGACGAGCGCGTGCGCCTCGAGCGCGGCCTCGTGCCCGATGCGATGGAAGACAAGTGGTTCATCTTCTACGAAGCGCCGTGGCTCTTCTTGCATCGCAGCTGGACGGGGATCTGCATCTACGCCGTCAAGCTCAAGGAGGACGGCGAAGCAGCAGCCGTCGAAGAAGCATGGGTGAACCGCACGGTGGAGCAGTACCGAGAGGCCGACGACGCGTACGACGCAAAGATGCTGTCGTTCCTCGTCGATCGCCTCCTCCTCGGGTTGCCCGCAGCCTTCCCCACGCGCCAAGGCGCCTCCCCCGACACAAGGGGCGCGCTCCTGGTGCATCACGTCGTGGGCCACGGTCGCGCGAACGACGAGTGATGCACCATCAGGTGCCCGTCTTCTCGCGTGGAAGCGAGGCACCTCGGCTCGTCGATCACCTCGAGATCCTTCCCCCCATCTGGCACCACGCGCTAGGTTTGTGGGATGACGTTTCTCGTTTGCTCCAACTGCACCCGTCATGTCAAGGGCTCTGAGTTCGCGTGTCCGTTCTGCGGTGCGGCGACGACCGCGGCGAAGCGGTCGGGACATCCGTCACTCCGCGGAGGGCGCAATCGCCACCGCCTTCTCTTTGGTGCCGCCACCGCGGCGGTCGCCGGCGCAGCGGTGTTGAATGGTTGCTCGAGCGAGCAGCTGGGGGGTTCGAGTGCGCGGGTGACCATGACGTGTGCATGAGCAGCCCGATCTCGACCTCGACACCAACGTCGACATCACCCTACGCTCGAACGATGAACGCGCGACTCCTGCTGCTCGGTCTCACGGTCGTCGCGTGCGAAACGCCACCGGTGCCAGCGGTGGCCCCTCCGCCTCCGCCGGTCTCGAGCGCTCCGAGCGCATCGGTCGCTCCCGTCGCGAGCGCGCCTGTTGGGGATGCTGCGCCTCCCGTGGACGCGGGGGCTCCGCCCGTGGCCGTTAAATCTGGCCCACCTGCGATCTGCGGGCTGCTCGAAGCGGGCACCGCAGCAGGTCCGCCGACGGAGCGCGATGGCGTCACGCGCGCGGTCGTCATCAGCGACGTCAGTGCGATCTGGGGTGACTTCGAGGGCGGCGGCGGGAGCACGACCATCTATCCCAGCGGCTTCTACCGGTTCTCGTACTCTGCTCCGCTGTCGGGACCCGGCAAGAAGAACGGCTACTACATGGTGACGAATCGTGCCGCGTTGCAGCCGATGTTCGACGATCTCGCCGCCCTTGCCGTTCTGACGCGCACTCTGAAGCAGCCGGGCCACGCCATCTCGTTGTCTGGCCTTTCGACGCACACCACGGTGTCGATCGGCAGGGACGACATCGAGGTCGGCGCCACCATCACCGAGCCGGCGTCGCAGTGGGTGTCCGTGGCAGAGCCGCCGGGCCTACTCCGCCCGGGGATCGTCGGTCATCACCTGGCTGATCTGAAGGTGCTCCATGCATTCCGGTATCGCGCCGCCGACTGCATCTCGACGTTCGATCACCGCGAGGCGTCGCAGCTCGCCGCGCTGCTCTCTGCGCTGCCCGAGAACCTGAACACCCTGTCCCAGATGAAGCCGTTCCTCGTGGACGCGGTCGCGCGCATGAACCCGGACTTCACGGACGCGAGAGCGGCGCTCGCGAAGCTCATCGCCTCCGCGCCTGACCCGGGACAGACGCCTGGATCGAACCCGATGCCGCTCACGCCATCCGCGCCCGCGGCCGTCGGTGAGGCACGGCTCCTTCCCGTCACGAGCACGCCTCCGGTGTCAGACGCCGATCGCGTCGCAGCGTCGCTCAGGGCGCGCTTCCGTGCATGTTACAACAAAGGGACGCCGGCCGACCTCGCGCGCACGGGCAAGATTCTCGTACGCGCGACGCTCGATGCGAACGGAGAGGTCTCCTCGACGACCGTGGCGGAGAATCAGGGATTTTCCGCCGATGTCGCGGCGTGCTGCAAGCGCACCGTCAACCGCGCGCAGTTCGCGGCGCCGGGCGGATCGGGCGCGACAGTGGACATTCCGTTCATGCTGATACCGCCGCCTGCGACCCACTGAGCGCCGAGCGCGATCTGACCCGAGTCGGCGCTCTCGAGAGCGGCGCTAGAATTTTTGCTCGTCGCCGAGGGTGGTGGTCACGCCCTTCAAGAGCGTCGAGGTCTGCGCGGTGTCCGTGATGCCGTCTGCGCCTGGCTTCCCGATGGTCACGCTGCCGCCGCCGCTCCCTCCGGCACCGCCCGTGAGGTTCGTGGACGCTGGTGCAACGAACGCACCCTCCGGGCGCCGCCGCAGCTTCACCCTGCCTCCACCGCCGCCGCCACCGCAATCATTCGCCGGTCCGCCGCACGCACCACCGGCGCCGCCCGCGCCCGCGATCGTGGCGCCGCTCATGTCCAGGTAGCACGCGCCAACAAGGACTCCTCCGCCCGAACCTCCACCAGCGTTCTGGCCGGCGAGGCCTTGCCCCGGCGCACCATCGACACGCAGCCCGCCGCTCACCGTGGTCTTCCATCCGAGCAGCGTGATCGCGCCACCACCTGCGCCACCGGCCTTTCCAAACGCCGCGCCGCCACCGGAGCCCATGTCGATCTCGTCGCCGGTCTTCGTGCCGTTCGCGATGCCACCCGTGGATGGGATTTCCGCAACGTCCGCACCACCAATACCTCCGGCGCCGCCGTAGCCTCCACCGCTCGACCCCGACTTGTGGGCCGGCGATGGCTGACCTGCGCCTGGACCGGCACCGGCAGTGAATGAGGGAACGCCTCCGGCATAGCCCTTCCCGTCTCCGACGATCTGACCCGCCACGATGACGCGCCGTGCGGAGACCTTCCACGGCACGCCATCAGGTACAGTCAGGGTGTCGCCGGCGCGGAGCTCGTACCAGTCTGCATCGACGCTCGCGGTCGCGACGGTGCTCCCGAGCCCAGCGCCCGCCGTGCGGACGGCGCCGGGGAATGTGGAAGGGAAGCTCGACGCCGCCATCGCCGACGGGTTGCCGTAGTACATGGCGAGCACGCTCTTGCCCGTGGGGACCCTTGGAACGCGAACCCAGACGTGGCTCTCTCCACCGATCGTCCACGTCTCGATGAAGTAAGGGAGGTCCGTCGTGTTGCCCGGGAGCTGGAAGCGGAGATCGTCCCCGCTGGGCGCCGCGCTGGCGTACGGGAAGCTCGCTTGCAGCACCACGAGCACGTCGTAGTTGGTGAGCGCGTCTGGAGCGTCTGAGGTGAGCGCGACGAATCGTCCCGTGGCCCATCCAGGACGTGCGGTCAGCGTGGCGACCGCGGCGTCGGGCCCGCTACCTCCGCCGTCCACCTGGTTTCCGTTGGCGTCGGTGCCCGCGTCGTCCGCAGCGGCGGGCGGGTCTGTCGTGTATGCGGACCCGCACCCAACGCCAGTAACGAAGACCGCCGCCGCGCCAGCCAGAAAGAGAAACCCGCGCCCCATCCCAGCAGCGTAGCGCATTCCGCCCCTCCGGCGGCCAGACGGCGAAGACCTTGGTTCCGACGATCCCGGAGCGCTACGCTCGGACCGGATGCAGTATCGGGTGCCGGCTGCGTACTTGCGGATCACCGCTGTCATGTTCGCTCTTGGCCTCCGTACACCGCCACGCATGGCGTCACTGGCCGCCACGCATGGCGTCACTGGCCGCCACGCATGGCGTCACTGGCCGCCACGCATGGCGTCACTGGCCGCCACGCATGGCGTCA
>JBBRNJ010000155.1:0-6326 GCA_038230375.1 Polyangiales bacterium
CGCCACCTTCACTTGCGACTGGGGGTAAGGGGGACGTGTGCGCGCGATCTCCAAATCCTTCACGCAACCCCCCACAAGGACCCGTGAACGCGTCCCGCGGCGACGCGCAGCACAACTTCGTCAGGCCGAGCGAAATCGAGGATCAGACCTGTGCAGGCGTTTATGGCTACACGACCACGTCGACAGTCAACTCGTATGGTGTAATAGGTATAGCAACGACGGGACAGGCTGGAGTGTACGGAACCGGTGGCAACACCGGAGTCTTGGCGGAGAGTACCGGCACGGGGTATGGTCTCTACGCGAAAGCCAATAGCTACGGCGCCGCAGTTTACGCGAACAATACCGATGCTTCGGCCGGAGAGGGTGTCCTGGCGTATGGGTCAACCGCCGTAGCAGGCTACTCGTACTCGACCAGTGGGATCGGCGGTGAATTTAGTGGGTACGGAACCAATGGAGTGGGGCTCCAGGCATACGGGGATATTTACTCAGCAGTATTCAGCGGCGATGTTTATGTCGATGGCACAGTAACGGCCACCACGGTTAACGCGTCCACGTTCTCGGCCCAATCAAAACTCTTTCGAATTGACCACCCGCTAGATCCGGCGAACAAGTTTCTTCAGCACTCCTCAGTCGAGTCAAATGAAAGAAAAAACGTGTACGATGGCGTCAGCAAGGCCGATCGACAGGGAAGAATTCGTGTGAAGCTCCCGAAATATTTCGACGCCCTAAACGAGCGTGTCCGGTATCAGTTGACGGCCATCGGCAAACCCGCGCCCAATCTTCATATCGAGCGTGAGCTAAAGGGCGGACACTTCGTGATTGCTGGTGCGCTACCGGGACAGCGAATTTGTTGGCAAGTTACAGGAGTTCGCATCGACGTGTTCGCCAAAGCCAACCCTCTTGTTGTAGAGAAGAAGAAGCTTGGGAAAGAACGCGGACGGTACTTACTCCCGGGGTTGTATGGCAAACCGGAGTCCAAAAGGATCGACTCGGACCTCGCCGATCGAGTGCAAGCGCGGGTAAAGTTGCAACGTGGACTCAAACAACCACTGGAACGTGGACTCAAACAGCAAACGGGGCAGCCACCCGTGCATCCCCGTCGACCAGCCGGTCCAACAGCTGGCAGACGCTGACGCTCGGTGCGCCGTCTTGTCTTGATTGCGCTCAAACCGGCTGTCGAGGCTGGAGGCTCACCACTATAGCGCTCCGCCGTCGGGATCGATCTTGCCGGGATCCTGCACAGGGATCGCGAGGAGGTGGAGCGCGGTGGATGCGGTGGGATCGATCTTGTTGACCGCGGGATCGCCGATCGCGAAGAGCACGAACGTCGAGCGCAGCGCGAAGAAGCTGTCGGGGAGCTCGCGCGGAGCAGATCGCGCCTGGATGTCCGCGAGCGACTGCGTGAGCAGCACCGTGCTGAGGTTCTTGGGATCCCGGAGCTCGAAGTTCGACAACGAGTAGTCGGTGGTGTCCGGCGGGAGCGGGATCGAGGTTGAGGACGAAACCATCGCCGACCGGAGCGTGATCGCGGATGCCTGCGCGTTGGTTGGCTTTTGCGTGAAGTAGAGCAACGTGCCATCGGCCACCGCCGGCGAGGCGGTCACGCCCTTGAAGTCGAAGTCGGTGCCGTCCTGCGCCGCGACCTCCAGCGTGTCGTACGAGAGATTGCCCTTCGCCGCCGTGAACGTCGTTCCGCACTCCTTCGTGGTCAGCACCGCGTCCGGCACGCAGCCCTTCACGATAACGAACGTGGCGAGCGTGCTGTTCGGACTGAGCGCCGAGCCCTTCAGCGTGTAGAGCCCATGCCCCTCGTATCCGTTCTGCGTCAGCACCTGCGTGAGCTCCTGACAGTTCGGCCACGTCGATGCGTCCGTGCCTTGCGGGAAGAACTGTCGCGCGAGCTTCTCCTCGATCACGGAGAGGTCACCAGACTGCGGCGCGCTCGCCCCTGCCTCGCCCGCATCGTAGACGGGAACGGACGCGTCGCCCGATGAGGTGCCGGCGGTATCGAGCTTGCCGATATGCACCGCAGTGCCGATGTCCACGCCGACCACGTTCGCGTTCGGCATGATCTTGTCGTCCGGCAATGGCAGCGTCTGCGTGAAACCGGAGAAGCAGACGCGGAACGCCGGCAGGTTGCGGGAGGCGTGCACGAGCACGACGCTGCCTTCGCTGACGGTCGAACCGGTGACACCGGCGTCCCCATCGCCGCCCATCCCGGGGCCCAGGCCATTGCCAGTGCCGCCGTCCGCGCTGTCCGATGCGCCGCCGGCACCGTTGGTGGTGTCGAACGACGACAGACTTGCGCTGCCGCAGGCGACAACGCCGAGCGCGACCGCGAGACCAGCGAGAGAGAGCAGGTTCATCCTCATGACGGAAAGTCCTCCGAACGTGTGGGGGGCCTCGAGAACGTCGTGACCATCGCGGCTACCCGCCGTCGCTGCCTGCGTCCACGAACGAAGCGGGATCGCGGACTGGCACTGCGAGGAAGTGGAGCGACGCACCTGGTCCGGCAGCGGACGGAGGTGCCGTGGGATCACCCACGATCAGGATCACGAAATTCGAAGGCAAGAGATAGAAGCTCTGGGGAAGGTCACGCGGAGACGATTGCGATTGGATGGTGGCAAGCGACTGCGAGAGCCCCGCATCGCCGGCGTAGTGAAGAGCAAACCCGAACGAGTCGTAGTCGCCCGCATCCGCCGCCATGAAGTCGAGCTCCTTCGGCATCACCGGGACGGGTGACGTGGAGGAGAGCGGCAGTGCGGCGCCCGTGTTGTCGGCAAGGCGACCAAACGTGAACGTCACGGTCTGCATGGCGCCCACGGACGCCTTCACGCGCGGCGAGAGCAGCATGGTCTGCACGGGGAACTTGCCGGGCATCACGCTAGAGGGCTTGTAGGTGTTGAGCGACGGGACGATGCGATAGCGCAGGTTGCCGAGCGCGGGAGTGAACGTGTCGCCGCAGGCGGTCGTGTCGAGCGTGGGATCGGGACTGCAGCCCTCGATCACGATCAGGTTGACGCCGCCCGCCCCGTTGGTGAGCGTGGTCGCGCCGACAGTATCGACGCTCTGCACCGTGTAGAGGCCATGGCCCTCGTACCCGTTCTGCCGCAGCACCTGGACGAGCGGCCCGCAGTTCGGCCAGGCCGAGGCGTCGGTGCCCTGCGGATAGAACTGCCGTGCGAGCTTCTCCTCGATGACGTGGACCACGTCGCCCGACGGCGCGCTTGCGTCGGTCATCTTCACGCCCGCATCGCCACCGCCGTCGCCGCCGTCGCCGCCGCCGTCGCCGCCGTCTACCGGTGCCGTGGAGCCCGCGTCGTAGGGGCCGCCGTCAATGCCCACGGAGGCGCCCGACCCCTTGCCCGTCGTCGCGAAGGAGCCGATGTGCACGGCCGCGCCGATGTCCACGCCAACGACGTTCGCGTTGGGCATGAGCTTGTCGTCCGGCAGCGGCAGGATGTTCGCCTGGTCGGGAAAGCACAGACGGAACGCGGGTAGGTTGCGCGAGGCGTGGATGGCGATGATGCCCGAGACGCTGGAATCGTTGACCGCCCCACCAGAGCCGCTGGGGTTGCTGGTCTGGTCGGGCTGCGCATCGCCCTTGGGCGTGGTGTCGGTGAAGCCGCCAAGGGACGCGGCGTCCATGGAGCTGCAGGCAACGGCGAGCGCCGCCGCACCGAGCCCCACCACCGCCACGATCACCTTTTTGCCAACCATCATCTCTTCACTGTCCCCCGATCGGGGCTCCCTGGCATCACTTCAGCAGAAACCATGCCTCTCGCGCAAATCGTAGGAGAAGCAGGAAAAACCAGCATCCCCCGTGTTGCGCAACGAGGGAAGCCCCCCGTTCCATGACATTCCGATCATTCACAGCACGCAACTCACCGGCTATGGCACGGCGCGCCGTGACACAATACGCGCCGGCAGCGCTTGCGCGGCCCCCCAACGCTGCCGCAAACTCGAAAAAACGCCCAAGATCACGCGGTTCTGCAAACGGTATGGCGGGGACCGCCGTTCGGGATTCCCACCCCGCGCGTGGACGGCAAAGATGTTGCAGGAAAAACCCCTGTCGCGCATTCTTGAAGAGGGCCCTTTCTGTAGAGGTGGCCCGGAATCACGGAAAGGACGTCGTGTCGAAACCCGAGGCGGGAATGATGGTGACCTCCAGCGTCAAGCTGGTGCGCCCGCTCGGCGAGGGTGGCATGGGCAGCGTGTGGCTTGCAGCGCACCAGTCTTTGCACACGCAGGTCGTCGTCAAGTTCATCGCGGCCGAGTACACGACCAGCCCCGAGGCGCTCGCGCGTTTTTCACGGGAGGCGGCGGCGGCGTCGCAGGTGAAGAGCCCGCACGTCGTGCAGACGCTGGACCACGGCGTCACAGCCGACGGCCTTCCCTACATCGTGATGGAGTACCTGGAGGGCCGCGATCTGGAGAACCACCTGGCGCATCTCCAGGAGCAGGGCGCGCGCATGACGCCGTACGAGGTCGCGGAGGTCGTGAGTCAGCTCGCGCGTGCGCTCGAGAAGGCGCACGTCGTGGGCATCGTGCATCGCGACATCAAGCCCGCGAACATCTTCTTCTGCGACGCGGGCGACGGCGCGCTGTTCGTGAAGCTGCTCGACTTTGGCATCGCGAAGGGCGTGAACATCCCGCTGCTCGACAGCGGCACGCGCACCGGCACGATGATCGGCTCGCCGTACTACATGAGCCCGGAGCAGCTCGTTGGCGCGAAGGACGTCGACTTCCACACCGACCTCTGGTCCGTCGGCGTGGTCGCGTTCGAGATGCTGACCGGACGACGCGCGTTCGAGGCAGAGACCGTGGGCGCGCTCGCGCTCCTGATCCACAACGAGCCGCCGCCGCTGCCGTCGCAGGTGAGCCCCGAGCTCGCGAGCCTGGACGAGTGGTTCATGCGTGCGTGCGCGAAGAAGCCCGGCGATCGCTATGGCTCCGCGAAGGAGATGGCCGACGGCCTGGCCGCTGCGGTGAACGGCAGCCGCTCGCACAACTCTCAGGCCCCGCCGCGCTCCACGAGCAGCCCCGGCTCGCGGCGCTCCACGGACGGCTTTGTCAGCGGCGTGGGCAGCGCGAAGACGCAGCTCGCGCCGACCACCGACCCACGCGGCAGGACAGATGGCGGGCTCGGTATCCAGGCGCCACCCCCACAGAAGAACAAGGGCCGCACCATGGGGATCGCGGTCGGTGCGATCTTCGGATTGGGCCTGGCCGCGTTCGGCCTGGTGAAGCTTGGTCAGGACCAGGCGACCAAGGACCCGAGCCTGTCGAACGGCGCGAATCTCGTGCAGTCTGCAAACATCGGTGCGACCACCGGAACGGGCGGTACGACCGGGATTCCTTCGGGTCCGCCGGGCGAAGGGGGCTCGCCGGCAGGCTCCCCGCCCCCGCTCAATTCTTCTGTTCCAGCGATTGCCCCAAGCGCGATACCCTCTGCGGGTAGCAGCGCGAAGGTCGTTCATCCGGTACCATCTCACAAGCCTGCACCTTCCGCGACTTCGCCCAAGCGGCCTGATGACATTTACTGATCCTTTCTTCAAACGTTCCCTTAGACGTTCACTGGCTCTCGCGCTCTTCACTGCCGTCGTAGGCAGTGTCGCGCTCGTGCCTGGGGACGCGCATGCGCAGAAGGGCCACTCCGCGTCCGACGTCGAGGGCGCGCGCGAGGCGTTCAAGGAAGGCAAGCGGCTGAAGGAAGCCGGCGACCTCAAGGGCGCGCTCGAGAAGTTCAAGGCGGCGCATGCGCTCGGTCGCACGCCGGTCACAGGCATCGAGCTCGCGCGCACGTACGCGGACCTGAAGATGCCTGTCGAGGGTCGCGAGATCTGCCTGGACATCGCACGCACTGCGGTCGCGCCCCAGGAGACCGCAAAGTCGCAAGACGCGCGGCGTGATGCGTCCACGCTCGCAGAGGATCTGAAGACGAAGATCGCGTCGCTCACGGTGCACGTGACGGGCGCGCCGCCGGGCATGGATCCGACCGTGTCGATCGACGGCGCAGAGGTCCCCACCGCCGCGCTCGCAGAGGTGCGCAAGCTGAACCCGGGGCCGCACACAGTGCTGGCGCACGTGAGCTCGGGCCCCGAGACGAAGACGGACGTCACGCTGAAGGAAGGCGAATCGCAGACCATCGAGGTCATGGTGAAGGCGCCCCCTCCGCCGCCTCCGCTGCCGAGCGCATCTTCCACGGCCATCGCACCGCCGCCCTCCGGCACCGTTGCGCCGCCACCACCGCCGCCCGAGAAGAAGACGAGTGCGCTCGTGCCGCTCGGCATCGGGCTCGCAGCGACCGGCGTCGCCGTCGGCTC
>JBBRNJ010000156.1:0-6267 GCA_038230375.1 Polyangiales bacterium
CGCCACCTTCACTTGCGACTGGGGGTAAGGGGGACGTGTGCGCGCGATCTCCAAATCCTTCACGCAACCCCCCACAAGGACCCGTGAACGCGTCCCGCGGCGACGCGCAGCACAACTTCGTCAGGCCGAGCGAAATCGAGGTTCAGTTCAACCGGGGTGAGCGCTGGGAATCCGCGTCGGCGATGCGAGCCGCGCTCAAGGCCGCGTTCCAGACGGTGTTTGGCGAGCCTGCTTCAACGAGCGTGCTCTCATCACTCGTCGGCGGGCCCGCAAAGCACACAAGCGCCCCGGTCCCGCGTGCGCCCGTCCCGCCGAGCTCAGTTGCATCGTCGCCTGAAAGCGGTGGTGGCGCCCAGAGCGGCGCTACCACGCCGCTGGGGCAGGCCGCTGTCTCGAGTGTCGTCGGCGGCACGACGGAGGTACCGACGTCCCAATCCTTCGTGCAGCCGATCGCGTCCAGGAATGTGGGGCTCGTCGTCGGCGTGATCGCGGTCCTGGGGATCGGCACCGGCCTCTACGTTGCGTTCCTCCGTGGCTCGCCCCCGGCAAACGCGGCAAACGCGGGAGACCCTGTGCCGTCGAGCGCGGCTGTGTCCACGGCGTCGCCAAACCTGGGCGCCCGCGCGGCGGACGCTCCCCCCGATCAGGCGGCGAGCGGCTCGCCATCGTCCGTTGCCGCGCCTCCGGCTTCTACTCCGACCGTCGCTGCAGGCCCAAAATCCCAGTCGCCGAGCCCACGCCAGAGTGCTTGGACGGCGAAGTCCGTCGCACCTGAGCCAGTCCGCCCCCCCGAGCCTTCGGCGACGGTCGCGCCACGCGTCATCGACCCTGGCAGCATCCGATGAAGCGAGTCTCATGTGTACTCGCACTCTCAATCTTGCTCGCCGCCCGTGCATCGCGTGCGGACATCGCGGGTTCCGCCGAGGCCGAGGAGCTCTTCAAGCAGGGGCGCGCGGCGTTGGAGCAAAAGGACTACGCGACCGCGTGCGTGAAGCTGGCCGAGAGCAACCGCCTCGAGCGCGCGGTGGGCACGCTCATCAGCCTTGCTCAGTGCGAAGAGGCGCGAGGAAAGATCGCCGGGGCGCGCCAGCACTGGCAAGAAGCAGCAGACCTCGCAGATGCGATGCAGGATCGCCTCCAGCGTGGGCCAGCGGCGCGCGAGAAGGTGAGCGAGCTGGAGAAACGTGTGCCGCGTCTCACGGTGAGGGCGGCATCACACGCTCCTCCGAACATGACAGTGAAGCGGGACGACCTGCTCTTGACGGCGGCGAGCTTCGGTAGTGCGCTGCCGGTCGATCCCGGCGCCCACGTGCTGGTCGTGTCTGCGGAGTCGCGCGAGCCGAAGACCTTCGACGTGACGCTCGCCGAGGGCGACAGGAAAGAGATCGAGGTGGAGCCCGGCGCGGAGATCGCGAAGCCTCAGCCCCGACCAGAGGCCCCCACAAGCGGCGCGCCGCAGGCGACGACTGGCTCGGACAACCCGGAGGGCGGGGCAAGCACGATGCGCTATGCCGCGTACGGTCTTGGTGGTCTCGGTGTCGTTGGTCTCGGCGTCGGCACCGGCCTTGGTGTCGCCGCGATATCGAAGTGGAACAGCGCCCACGACGCGTGTCCCCAGAGCTGCTCATCAACGAGTCAGGCAAAGAAGGACAGCGACAGCGCTCGGTCGCAGGGGGACGCGTCTACCGTGGCATTCGTCGTGGGCGGTGCCGCGCTCGCTGGAGGCGTCGTGTTGTGGGTCCTCGCGCCCCCCTCGAAGCCGTCGGCCAATGCTGTGAGCGTCCGTATCGTTCCGGGCTTCGGCGGCGTCTCCGCCATGGGGATCTTTTGATGAAGAAGCGGCATCGAGTGAGAGCGGCGCTGACATTCGTCGCGATTTCGCTCTCTGCAGCGTGCACCCAGCTCTTCATCGGCGACCTCAGGATCGACGATCACCCCGACGGGTCGGGCGGCACGGACGCGAACGCAGACGCTGTCGCGAACGCAGATGCAAGCCCGAGCGCTGACGCGGACGCCACTGCGGCGGTCGACGCGGGGCCGCTCTGCGAGGCGGGCGTTTGCCAGTCTTGCGACGGAACGGGCACCTGCACCATCGTCTTCGAGCAATCGGGGGGTGCCCTCTACCCGGTGTGGCCCGTGCTCAGCACGACGGATCCGGAGTTCGATCCCATTTACCTGCCCGCCGACGGCGGCGCGATCTACGAGACGCACACACAGCTCCTGTGGCGGGTGTCGACATCCGACGAGCTGGACGCCGGCCTGTTGTCGATCGCGCAGGCACAAGGGTACTGCGCCAGTATTGGTGCGGGCTATCGGCTTCCGACACGCGTCGAGCTCGCTACCACTACCGCGCGCCAGGCGATCGACGCGGCGCCCCCCAGCGCGCAGGTCGTCTGCGTTCCGCCTCAATTCGACCCATCGGACCTCTCGTCCGCCGTCTGGTCCAGCTCACACGTCTACCAGGGGGTGAGCGACGCCGCGCCGAGCACCTTCAACATGAGCCAGACCTCCTGCGGGTTCAATACCAATGACGAGACCACGAAGCTCGCCGTGAGGTGCGTGAAGGGCGCGCCGGGGCCGGCGACGTTCGAGGTCACCGCCAACCTCGTCTGGGCCAAAGAAACCGGCCTCGAGTGGGAGCGCGAGGGCAAGACCTTCTCGAGCGTGTCTGCCGCCAAGAGTTACTGCACTTCGCTGCCGAGCGGCGCTGGTGGCGCATGGCACCTCCCCAAGATCGAAGAGCTCTACGGGATTATCGATCCGCGCTTCAGTCAGGTGTTTCACCCGCTGCTCTTCCCACACCCGCTGGGACCTACGGACGCGCAGGCGCCGACGAAGTTGGTCTCCAGCACCGTGTTCCTGTGGATCAGCCCCACCGATCCCGACTACGACTGCGTCGACCTCAAGCAGGGCGGCATCGAGACCGGCACCGAGGACAACGACGCCGGCGGCCCGATTCTTCTCGCCCGGTGCGTGCACTCGCGGTGATCCATTGATGGTGCGCTTGCTCGCCGTGTTCAGGTGGCGCGTACCCCCTTCACAACCACGCCGCGCCGTGGCGTTCGCCATGTTGCTCTTGGCCTCGACAATCTGGCCTGCGTGCGGCAGCGGCGAGGGTGTTGGTGGAGGCGCACCCATGGAGGCGTCCACGGATCATGACTCCTCGTCTCCGTCGACCGGTGATGCAGATGGCGTTCGCGACGCCGCCGTCAGCGCCGACGTGCAGGTCGAAATTTTGGACGCGCGCGTGGTGATACCGTTCGACGCGGGCGCCTCGGTCCTGCAGCACCACAACAATGCTGCCCGCACTGGACTCTTCACGGATCCCACGATGACGAAGGCCAAGGTCGCGCTGTCGTTCGGGCTGCGTGCCAGCTGGCCCATCGCCGGCCCGACGTACGCCGCGCCGCTCTTCGTGGATCAGGCGATCGGCGGAAAAGACGCGGTGATCGTGGCCACGGAGCAGAACGTCGTCTATGCGCTGGACGCAAACAGCACCACGGTCCTCTGGCAGACGCCCCCGCTCGCGCAGGCCGTGACGCTGATACAGCTGCAGCAGGATTTCGGAGGCAACCCGGGCTGTGGCAACATCGACCCGATCGGCATCACGGGCACGCCGTTCATCGATCTCGAGCATCGGACGATCTACCTGGATGCGCTGAGCACTCCGGACAACGGCGTGACCAAGCGACACCTGGCGTTCGCGATCTCCGTGGACGACGGCAGGGTTCGACCTGGCTGGCCCGTCGACATCGAGGCCGCGCTCGCCGCAGCGCCGACCCCGTTCACGTCTTACCTGGAGAACCAGCGCGGCGCGCTCGCGCTCGTGGACGGCGTGCTCTACATCCCGTTCGGCGGTCTTGCGGGCGACTGCTCGAACTACCATGGGTTCATCGTCGGCATCGACGTCGCGAAGCCCACGAACGTCCTCTCCTGGGCCACGCCCGCCGCCCAGGGTGGCGCCTGGGCGGTCGCAGGCGTCTCTTCCGACGGGCAGCGCATGTACATGACGACCGGAAACACAGACACGCACGGTGCTGACGCATCAGCGTGGGTTGGCGGAGAGTCCGTAATTCGCTTCTCGCGCGGACCGTCCTTCTCCGGAAAGGCGACTGACTACTTCGCGCCAAGCGACTGGCCTGCGCTCGACGAAGGCGACCTGGACCTGGGTGGCTCCGCCGCGCTTCTGACTGACGTGCCCGGCGCGACTCCCAGCGCGCTCGCCGTTGCCCTTGGCAAGAACGGAAAAATGTATTTGCTCGATCGGAAGAACCTCGGCGGAGTCGGCGGACAGGTGGCGGTGGCGCAGGTCGCCACGAACCTCATCATCGGCGCCGGCGCGACCTACCGAACGCCAACGGGCACGTACGTCACGTTTCGGCTCGCAAATGGCGGCCCCGTCGGCTGTCCTTCCGGGATCTTCGGCCACCTTGCCACCGTGCGGATCGAGGCGACGAACCCGCCGACGATCACCCCGGTGTGGTGCTCGGATCGGACTGATCTCGCACCGCCGTCGGTGTCTGCCAGCTCACGCGCAGGCGCCGACTCGATCGTGTGGGCCGCAGGCGAAACGGCGCTCTACGGCTTCGACGGAGAGACGGGCGTGCCCGTGTTCAACGGTGGCGGCCCCGCGGATGCGCTCCAGAACGTGCACTATTTTCAGACGCCCATCGTGGCGAAGGGTCACGTCTACGTAGCCGGGTTCGACCATCTGTACGCGTACGGACCGTGACCTGGCGCCGCACGCTTCATCAGCCATCAGCTGTCGCTGTCGATCGGCTCGAGCAGGTTTGCGTCGAGCAGCTTCTTCAAGATCGGCACCAGGTCTGGCCCGAACACGCCGATCTTGTCGCACAGGCCGATCAGATCGCACGTGCCATCGGCATAGGCGAGCAGGTCGTTCAATGCTTGAACGTCACCATCGAGCCCCTTGGCCGTGATGCTTGGATAGAGGCCCCGTTTTCCGAGCTGCGGCTCGCAGGGCGTGGTCACACGGTACCGACGATTCGACTCGAGCAGCCTGATGATAGCCGTATGAACGGCATATGCGCCTGCGAGCCCTCGCGGCGTGACGAAGGCGAGGTCGTCCAGGGACGTATGGTACTCCGGATACTTCGCATACTTGCTCCGCATCACGGAGGCCACCGGAAGGTCCACGCCAGGGCTGCAGTACTGCCGCTCGTCGCTGCCGCGATCGAGGAACGAATACCGGACGAAATCAGGAGCAAGGCGACGAAGAACGTGCAGGGCCGCCCTGTCGGAGACCGAGTCTCCCTGGCGCGATGGCAGATAAGAGTAGGCGCGCTCATCGCCCACGCACGTCAGCTGAAAGCCAGCATAGGTGTGGCGCTTCATGGCATCCAGGTTGCGGCTGAGATAGGCAATCGCGCCGATGGTCTCTGGTACGAACACGATGCGATAGGACAGCTCCCGCTGCGGTTGCGCAGCCAGCCACTGTGCGAGCGCAACGGCCAGGACCGGTCCGGACAGCTCGTTGTTCGCCATGGATGGGTGACACACGTAGGTGGAGAGCAATACCTCCTTCGTCGTTCTGCCCGGAAGTACAAGGTCCGCGTAGGTCAGCGCGCCGGCCTCGAGAGTGCTGTCGATCTTCACTCTGTAGCGCCCAGGTCGTAGAGTCCGGCGTTTGTCGTGCGAGAGACAGAAGCCCCAGAAGCGACGGTAGTAAGATGTGATGTACGGAATCGCGGTCGGCTGATCGGGAATGGAGAACAGATGCTCTTGCAGCTCATCCCACTCCACCTCTCGATCAACGGGCTCCGAGTAGCCGACCACATGGAGCGTGTGGTCCTTGATGTCCACGACGGTCTGCCCATCCGGAGCAATCAGGCTCGCCGAGTGGATGTTCCATTCGGGTGGCACATCCCAGTCGAAGCATTTCGTGCCCGATGGGACCTCGTGAATCCGCAGAGCTGGAAGCTCTCGTCGAAGAATTTCCAACGTCTTGCGTACGCCGTCACCCGTGAGGCTGCGGTGAATCGGGAATAGCTCCGTGGCGAGACGATGCATTCGCTCGCCAGCCGCCGTGCAGTCTGCGTCGAGGCCTACCGGAGCGCTCCGATGTTCTTCAGTCATGAAATTCTCCCATATCTGCTTCCACACACTGCTAACACTACTGCGGGATGTCGCCGTCCCAGGCGCGAATCTACGCATCAATCGCGCCGTGGCAACGGGACAATACCCGGCGTATCCGGGGACCACTGGCGGCAGCGAGCAACAGACGCCAAGCGTCGCTCGTTCGCTTCA
>JBBRNJ010000157.1:0-5625 GCA_038230375.1 Polyangiales bacterium
AGGAGCTCGCCACCGCATCGTTCGCGGCGTGATGGTCCGACGCATGTTGCTCCCGCGCTCTCGCTACCACGTGTTCTTCTGGCATGACCGCACAGGCGACGTCGTCGAGGTGCTTGCGGTGTGGCACGGCGCGCGCGGCAGAGGGCCGGCGCTCATCTGAGCGAAGGGTTTCTTACCCCTCCCTGAGCGGGCTTGGCCCGCGATTTGGGAGGGGTCGGCAGCGCGTAGCGCTGACGGGGGTGGGCACCTCTTCTGGATCTTGGTGCTTGTCGTGTTGCTCGTGTCTGGCGTCATCGACGAGCGCGACGGACGTGTTGAACTACGTAGCGAGCATCTTCGCGAGGGGCGACGCGAAGGAGTAATCCTCACGCCGCCACGCATGGCGTCACATGGCGCCACGCATGGCGGCGAGTGACGCCCGACTCTCACCAGTGCGCGCTCAGCGAAAGCCGGGCGCGCAGTCGGCTTTTGTCGCGTCATCGCCCCATCGCGAACGCCCGCCCGAGAGTGTTGCCAGTCGCACGAAGCTGCTGGACAGAGAGAGAGAGAGAGAGAGAGAGCAATCTGTGTACCCACTACCCTGTCCGGCGGAGAGGTGAGAGGAGCACGATGGCATTCACGGCGCAGCAGATCCTGAACGCGTTCATCGAGCGCAGTGCAGAGGGAGCCTCGGCTGGCGATGATCACGAGCTGGGCGAGGCTGACCTGCCCGATGGCACTCCGGCTCCACGCGCGGTGACGTTCGGGCTGCGGTGCACAAACCCATTCGGGTACGTGCGGGTGTGGGGCCCGAGCGGCAGCACCGCACGCTGGGCGGACTGCCACATCATCGTCGAGCGCTACAACGGCGCCGTCGCGGTGAGCCGAGAGATCGCGGCGCTGCTGCCGCTGGTCGAGCCGCGCCCCGACGGGAGCCGGATCACCGAGCACGAGCTCGGCTACAGCTGCGGCAAGAACTACGGCCGATTCGACCGAGCCTTGCGCCCCTCTGCCGCCCAGCACCACTACCCGACGGCGCGTGCGCTCGTCGAAGCCCTGATCAACGCAGTCGAGAAGGCGGGGTTCACTTGGTGAAATGCAGAACATTGAGGCAACTAGCGACGCTGGCTGCTGTCTGCGCATGCGTTCTCGCGGCAGCGGCATGCAAGAAGGACACTGGTGGCACCGCGACCGGCGCGGCGAGCGCTGACTCCGGGGCCGCGCCCGATCCGTGCGCGCAAGTCCAGGGGGTGTGGAAAGCCGAGGTCGCGCTCGCATACTCTTACTCCGGCCTTCTCGGCAGCTCCCCTGCCCGCCCCGGTACCGCCGCTCTCTCTGTCGACGGGCGGACCGTGAAGATCGCGTTCCTCGATGGGAAGGGCAAGATGACGAGCGCCCAAATCGGGTGGAACACGCAGGCGCCGACGGTGGAAGGGGCAGCGTGCGCGTTCGCACCGCGCGATACCTTGCCCGGCGACTTTACTTTGGGCGCAGTGGAGCTGACCGAGTCCCCATATTCTCGCATCACGAAGCTCAAATTGACCCCGACGAAGGATGGCGTCGAGCTGGCGACCGAGTCGTCCGATCTCGCCACCGTGCCGTGCAGGTTCAGCGGACACGTCAAGCCCGACGCCGACTCGAGCAAGATGTGCGTGGACGGGCACCTTGCGGGGGAGCCCCTTGTCCGGATGCAGACGTATTTCAAGACCCTGAACGGCTCATTCTGGACGCCAAGCCCGAGCGTCGGCCCTGGTCATGACAAGCCGGCGAAGGGCGACAACGCCGCGGCTGGAAGCGCTGCACCACGGGAGCGCCCCGTGAGCGAGAGCGCCGCCATCGGCGACACCGTGACGCTGGCCGACAGCGAGTGGACCGTGGTGGACGCCAAGATGAAGGGCAAGACGCTTGCATCGAACAACCAGTTTCAAGAGCCGGCGCACACGGAAGGCAAGTTCATCTACGTGAAGTTCAAGGTGAAGAACCTCACCAACAAGGAAGACCGCATCCTAGATCATCCGAAGCTCATTGATGGCAAGGGGCGCGAATTCGGTGACTACGACAGTGCGACCTTCTACATCAAAGACGGGGAGAAGACGCTGGCGATGGAGGCGCTGCCGCCGTCGATGGCGAAGCAGTTCGCAGCGATCTATGAGGTGCCGGACGACGCGGCCGATTTCTCGTTCCAGGCGCGCGCTCTCTCAGCGTTCGGCGGGAAGAAGAACATCGCGTTGGGCTTCTGACTGGCACAGACGCAGCATTCCTCGGCGGTGCCCGGGCCTGGGTGACCCTGCGGCGAACCGTGGGCGGAGGCACCTTCGGCTGCTAGACTTGCGGCATGTCCGGGAGGTTTGACTTCAGTGCCTACAACAAGAAGGGCGAGCTTGGCCTCGTCGTCGAGGCGAAGGCGCGCCGGGGGATCAACAACATGTGGGCGCGAGACGTTCGCGGCAACATCGCGCAGCGCCTGGGCACCGACCTGCCCGCGCTCCTGATCGCCACGCCGGAGGCGCTCTACGCGTGGCGGCGCGGCACTCCTCTGGAAGAGCTTCCGGACTACGAGGAGCTGTCCGAGAAAGCGCTCGGTCCGTACTACGTGAATGCCGGCGTACGCGGAGATGACTTCATCGAGCCGAGTGTGTTCGAGGCGATCGTGGCGCGGTGGCTCGAAGACGTGGCCACGGGCTCGGTGCAGCCGCTCGGGAAGATCGAGGAGCTTCTCGCGCAGGTTCGCGGCGGCCGCATCGTCCGCGAGGCGGCTTGAGGGTCTACGTCGAATCGAACTACCTCGTCGAGCTTGCTCTGGAGCAGGAGCAGTCCGAGGCATGTGAGCGCTTGCTAGCCCTTGCGGAGCAGTCGCGCGTCGAGCTGGTGATGCCAGTGTACGCGGTCATGGAGTCGCTCAACGCGGTCAACCGACGCCTCAGCGGTTTTGCGGATCTGGATCAGAAGGTTACTGGATCGCTGGAGCAGGTCGGTCGCAACGCGACACTGAAGGCCGAGGCAGACGGCCTCAAGGGCCTGATGCTGAAGGCGCGCAAGATGGCGCTCGGGTCGTACGAGAACACCAAATCACGCGTTCTTCGTTCGGGTCGGGTCTTGCCGCTCGATTGGCTGGCGATGACGAAGGCGGACAAGATGCGGCATGACCTTGGGCTGGAGCTGCCAGATGCGGTGATGCTCGCCTGCGTCCTCATCGACCTCGACGCAAGCCCACCCACGGAGGCCGCCGTTTTTGCGAACCGGAACACGAAGGACTTCGACGATCCCGCGGTCCGCGTTCTTCTTCGCGATCGTGACTGCACGTTGATCTCCTCGTTCCCTGCCGTGGTGGCGAAGATCGAGTCGGCCCAGGCCTGAGACCGAATGTTCTGCACCCCTCCCTGAGCGGGCTTGGCCCGCGATTTGGGAGGGGTCGGCGGCGCGCAGCGCTGACGGGGGTGGGCACCTCTTCTAGTCTTTGCCGCCGTCTTTCGGGCTGGGGTTGCGGCATTCGGCGACGCGGGCGGCGATGCTTTCGCGCTCGTCGGGCGTGCACGGGGCGACGCGGCCGTAGCCTCCGCAGCCACCTCCGTCTCGACCGCAGAGCGCGCTCGCTTCGTAGTGAATCGCTCCGCTGGATGATCGCTGGTAGACCGCGCCATCGGCGTCACGAATGAGCTCGAACGGGTCGGGCTTGCCGTCGCGGTTCTCGATGACGACGCTTCCGCCCTGGACCTTCGCGCGCCCGCAGCTTTGGCCGCCGACGTCGCCACCCTCGTATTGCATCAGGACCGTGCCGTCGGCTTCGACGGTGATCCGCTGCACATCGATGTGGTGGTGTGTGAAGCTCCCGACGGCCCACGCCGGGAGGTCTGGCCCGGGAGCCACCTCCAGCGGCGCCCTGGGGGAGGGCTCGATGGGTTCGCTCGAGCAACGAACCCCGAACGTCAGCGCGACGAGCATCGCGAAGGTGCCGATTCTTCGCGCCATGTGCCCATCGTACCTCAGACATCCGCGCCATCGACAGCTCGGGTACACTCTGCAGCATTGAGCATGGCGTCAGCTCCGAAGAAGCGACCGGCGAAGAAGAAGCCCGCGGCTGCCGCGTCTCTCTCTCCTCACGCGCTGCGCGTCCGGGCTCGCGTGGCTCAGCTGATCGAGCTTCCTCGATCCGTGGCCCGGCGCGCGGCGGCGAAGGAGGCCCTATCGCCGAGCCAGCTCCAGAAGGCGTTCGTCGGCTTCGCCAAGGCGAGGGACGCGGACCTCGACGCGCTCACCCCGCTCGCGGCGCTCGAGCTAATTCGTGCATTCTACACGGAGGTGTCCTTCCAGGGCCGCGCGCACGGCACTGGCGACATGCTGCTCTATCAGCACGCCACTCGCGGCGCGGAGACGACGGTGGGCTTCGTGCGCCAGCTCTATGCCCGTGGACGGGGACAGCAGCTCTGCGTCGACCTGGTCTATCCGGTGGCGAAGCTGCGTTTGCCCGAGTCGGTGTCCGTGTGGAGCGAGAAGCTGGCTTCGCTCGAGGAATGGGCAGGCGCGGTGAAGGAGCACCTTGCAGCTGCTGAGATGGTCGCCGCGCATCCCGTCGTGAAGGTGTCACTCGAGTCGTTCTGAGGAGAGCGCGGCGAGCTCTCTGCGCGGAGCCGCGGCGACATCATCAAGACGCGCCTCATCCAACGAAGTGAGCGCGACGGATGTGCTCAACTACGTGGCGAGCATCTTCGCGCGAGGCGACGCAAAGGAGTGACCCTCGCGCAGCGGCCACGCGTGGCGTCACATGGCGCCACGTGCGGCGAGTGATTCGTGACTCTCACCACTGCGCGCTCAGCGAAAGCCGGGCGCGCAGTCGGCTTTTGTCGGCGCGACGCGACGGTCTACCATCGAGAGATGGCGTCGACCAAGGCGTGCTTCTTCTGCGATCTGCCGGCGAAGTACCACCCGAACAAAGCGAGCGTCTGCCAGGAATGCGCGCACGTAGTCGGTGCCCTTGCCGCGCGCGTCGATCGCCCGGTGTGGACGTTCGTGTGGAACGGCGACGAAGTGAGCATGGGATCGTCGCAGACGCAGGGGCGCGACAGTGAGATTGAATCGACGCTCGAGGGCTTCAGGGCGGGCATCGCTGCCCAGATTTCGCCGGACGATGGTGCGTCCCACTTCAACCTTGCCTGCGCGTACTTGGAGATGGGGCTTCGGGCAGACGCCGTACGAGAGCTGGCGATCGTGATGCGGTCCGAGATCGAGGACCTCAGGGCCGACGCGCTCAGGATGTTGCTCACCAAGCCGCTGCTGAAAGATGACGGGCTCGATGTTCTGCGGAAGCATATTGCGGCGAACTGACTGCACTCCCGAGGCGCCGCGCGCGGCGTTGGAGCACTGGAGACGGGCGCCAGAGGTGCTAACGTATACGCATGTCCGCATCGCTCCGCGCTCGCGTGAAGAACGGCCGCATTCTGGTCGATGAGCCGACGGATCTGCCGGATGGCACCGAGCTGGATCTTGTCGCCGTCGAGGAGGACTCTTTGGACGCCGAGGAGCAGGGCCGCTTGCAACGCGCGCTGGAAGGCGCCTTCGACGAGCTTCGCGCCGGCAAAGGGATCGCTGGAGACAAGGTCATCGCGGCGCTTCGCCATCGCGATCCGTGACGACACTTCTCGTTGCGCC
>JBBRNJ010000158.1:0-5542 GCA_038230375.1 Polyangiales bacterium
CCATCTTCTTCCCTGCGGGTGAGCGCTTCTTCCTTGCCTCCGTTCGCGCGCACGAGAAGAAGGTGCAGGACCCCGAGCTGCTGCAGGCCGTCCGTGCGTTCGTCGGGCAGGAGGGCATCCACACGCGCGAGCACCTCCGCTACAACGAGATGCTGTGCGCCCAGGGTCTGCCCATCGCCGAGATGGAGGAGCGCGTCCGCCGCCTCCTCTCACGCGTCACGCGGTGGACGCCACGTCGGCGACAGCTGGCTGTCACGTGCGCGCTCGAGCACTTCACCGCGCTCCTCGGACACGTGATGCTCGAAGACGACGGCATGGCCAACGCAGCACCGGAGATGGCAGCGCTGTGGCAGTGGCACGCGGCGGAAGAGAACGAGCACAAGGCGGTCGCGTTCGATCTCTACCGCGCGGTGGGTGGGCGCTACCGCGAGCGCGTCCTCGTGATGCTCGCGGCCACGGTCATCTTCTGGCTCAAGGTCGCCGAGCATCAGGTGCGCCTCATGAGCGCCGACGACACCTTGCTCGACCTGCGAGAGTGGGCGGACCTGGCGAGCTTCCTCTTCGTCTCGCCCGGCCCACTCCGGAGGCTCGCCATTCCGTACCTCCACTACATGCGGCCGGGCTTCCACCCGAACGACCTGGATGCCAGCGCGGCGCTCGCGCGCTTCTACGCTACTTGTGCTTCGCCGACGGCGCCGTAGCGGCCTTCACGGCTGCGGGCGGCTTGCCTTGCGCGAGGCCCTTCACGGCGGGCGCGGCGCTCGCGGCGGGCGCGGACGCGAACGGAATGTGCTGACACTTGTCGCCGGCCAGGCCGCAGATGAGCGCAAGGTCCTCATCCTTCCACGTGTGCTCGCCGCTGAGGTCCTTGTACGGGGTCGTGTAGTAGAACGCCTGCTCGACGATGCCGTCGGTGCGCGTGAGCTTCAGGCCCGCAAGCCCGTTCGCGGAAGGGCACGGCTCCGGCGGATCCTTGATCTCACCGCCCAGGTCCAGGCAGCCGCGCTCGGACTCCGGCGTCAACGCCGACAGCTGCGAGCAGCTGCCTGACGTGGCGATGGCGTTGCACGAGACCGGCGTGGACTTCGCCGTGAGCTCCGCAGGCGTCTTCTTGTAATCCTTGAAGCCGCGTGCGCAGTCATCCGCGGAGGGGACGGTCTTTGCGCCCTCGTACTTGTAGCTCACGGAGAGGTACGGAGCGTTGCCCTCGGAGCACTGCGTGATGGCCTTGAGGCGCGGGCACTTCGACTGCCGGAACTTACCGCCCAGCGTCTCGCACTGCTTCTTGTCGTCACCGCCGATCGACGGCTCGTACGACTCCGTGCAATCCAGGTACATCTGGTCCGAGCGATCGCAGCTGCCGATCAGCTTGGCGCTCTTCGTAGGATCACCGCCGGTCGCTGCGGACGTCGGCGTTGCGGAGCCGGTCGCGCCGGTGCCGTCGGTCTTGGTGGTCTTGGAGGAGCTGCCAAGCGCAAAGAGCGCGAAGAGCGAGAGAACGGACAGGGTCTGGATCGACGTGCGGGTCATGACAGCTCTTTCGGGAGGGGCCCGACTTGCCGGGCGAGGGCTCTCGAGCAACCGACGCGCCATCGACGATCGCCGCTGAAAACAAGGCTCTCTGCGCAAGATCGTGGCCCGCGTGCCCCGACGCACGCGGCAGGACGTGGCATTCGCGCCCCGCAGGCGGAGGTGTCCCGGTATGCTCGTTGGCTCGACTGCCTATCAAGGAGATCGTTCATGGCGACCAAGGGACAAGACTTTCGCGCAGAAGAGCAACGCGCCGCGCGCAAGCCGAAGAAGAAGGCGAAGGCGAAGACCCACAAGAAGGGAGAGCCCATCCGCGAGGCCGATGGACGTATCGGGCAGAAGGCCACGTACGCGGAGGAGCCGAAGCGCGCTGAAGGAACGAAGCCGTCGCGCAAGTCCACGCGCAAGAGCGCAAACCGCTCGAAGCCCGACTCGGCGCTGACTCGTCGCGAGGAGGCTCGGAAAACATCCCCCGATGCGCGGGCACGAAAGTCACGGGCGAACAGCACCAAGGTCCGCGGCTCTGGCGGCAAGAAGATCTGAGCCCGCGAGTTGCCGCGCTCTGCAGGCTTCTTTTCCCTTCGTGAGGTATCCCACTACGATTCGGTAGGTGGGGATGCTGCCAAGGCTCGGCTGGTGGATCGGGTGCGGCGTACTGGCGCTTGGCTGCGGCGAACAACCGCGGCCGATGTCGAGCCGCCCGCCGAGCACGCCTCTGTCGCAGGCAAACCCGCCACCAAGGACGAGCGCTGAGCCCGCACCTGCACTCCCGCGTCCAGAGGTCGAGCCCCCTCCCCCACAGGCCTCGCCGCCTCCGCCCGCTCCTCCGCCGCGACCGCGGTCGTTGACGATCGCGAAGGGCACGCGCGTCCTCATGATCGGGGACTCGATGGTCTTCTCGGGGCTCGGCTTCTCACTCAAGCGCCTCGTGGAGAGCCGCGGCGCTACGATGACCCTGGCCACGCAGCGTAACGCGACCACTGTCATGTACAACCACGAGCCTCAGCTGGGTGAGCTGCTCGAGACCGTGGACCCCGACGTCGTGATCATCGCGCTCGGCTCCAACGAGCTCTTTCTGCCGAGCCCCGAGATGCGCGAGGGCGACATCAAGGGCATCGTCTCGCTCGTTGGCGATCGCCCCTGCGTGTGGATCGGCCCCAATCCGTGGGCGATCGAGAAGGGCATGCTTGGCGTGTTGAAGCGCAGCTCCGCGCCATGTCGCTACTTCGATTCCAGCAAGCTCACGTTCGAGCACCAGGAGGATGGAGTTCATCCAACGCTCCGCGGCGGCGGAACCTGGGCAAGCGCCGTCTGGAAGAAGTACTTCGAGCGCTGACCCCGGCTTGCCGACGACGACCGCTCGGCATTGATTCGCGACCGCTCGACCGTGAACGAGAAACGGCGGTGGTCCAGGCATGGGAGCCTCCGTGTGTGAAGCTCATACGCACGCTGATCGCGGTCTCGCTCCTGCTAGCGCTGTTCTGGTTCTCCACGTGCGCGTTCGCATCGGATCGCCATCCGTCGAACGAGGCCGGCGTGGCGTTGCTCGGCACGCGTGTACTGGTCTCGAACGGGATGCTCCGCGACCCGGACGCGCCGCGCGTGGAGGCGGCCATGCGAAGCGCTTACGATCGCATGCGCGCCGACGAGGAGGATCCGAGCTCGCCACTCGTCCTCGGGCCCGCACCGTTCTCGCCCGACACGCCGGACCTGCTCACGTACACGCCGCGGGCGCGGGGCGGGGTGCGGAGCGAGCTCGCGGTCATCTTCCTTCACGGCTACGGAGGACGCTTCGCGCTCCCCTGCTGGCAGGTCGCGCGCGTGGCCACCCAGAGCGCCGCGATGACCGCATGTCCGGACGTGGGAACGGACGGCGCATGGTGGTCGCCGGAGGGCGAGCGCATCCTGCGTGCGACCGTGACAGCCCTGAAGGCGGCGGGCGCAAAGCGCATCGTGCTCATGGGCCTGTCGAACGGCGGTATCGGTGCGACGCGTCTTGCAGCGCGCATGAAGGGCACCTTCGTGGGGCTCGTCCTGTTTTCCGGCGCGGACCCGAATGCGGGCGCTCCAGGGATGCCGACGCTGGTCCTGCATGGTCGGCGCGACGCGATGGTCTCGCAGGAGAGCTCACGCATCTACGCACGCAGGACGACAGCGCGCTTCGTGGACCTGCCATCGGGGCACTTCGCGATGATGCTGGACGCAGCGACGGTCGACCCGGAGGTCGCTCGCTTCCTCCACGCGCTGAATCCGTGACGCCCGGCGCTCGCTGCGCGACGTTTCACCCTGGTGCGGCCCTGCATTGTCGACCTATGGTGCGGCTCGATGAGGACACGAACGTCCTTCGCGCTCACCGTGCTGCTCGTTGCCTTTTCCGCAACGGCGGATGCAGGCAATGCGGACACGTACCACCTGAGCAACGACGCTGCGGTCGTGGGCGGCGCAGTGACCGCCACCGTGAAGGGCGGCGGCGCCGTCTGGTACAACCCCGCGGGCCTCGCTGCAGACACACGCAGCAGCGTTGACGTGTCCGCAAACGCGTACGTCGTGAGGTTCGGTGGCAACCCGGATCTCGTGGCCGATGGGAGCCGCTCCGACCAGAAGAAGCTCAGCACGTTCGACTTCAACACCGTGCCGACCTCGCTGGCGTTCACCCGGCGCGTCGGTCAGATCAACCTGGGATTCGGTCTCTTCGTCCCGAGCCAGCGCTCGCTCCTGCCACGGGCGTCGGTCCGCTTGTTCGACGCGGCGGGAAATCCCCTGGGCCTCGCGGCGGTGGACGGCTACATGCGGTACTCCGACACGTACGCGGGGCTGGGCGTGGGCTTCACGCTCGCGCCAACACTCCGCCTTGGCGTGTCGCTGTTCGCGCTGTACAGCACGCTCGATCAATCGACGGGAACGGTGCTCGCGGACGAGCGCACGGTGACGGGCCGGACGCAGGTCACACACGAGACCATCGATCAGATCCAGTTCGGCATGCAGCTGGTGTGGGGCCTCAAGTGGACACCCAGCAAGAAATGGAGCGCGGGCCTCAGCATGCGGAGCCCGGTAGCGTCCGTCTATCACGTGCCCGATCACGTGGTCATGTCGGTGGACTCCGGCGACGCGACGCACCCGCCCACCCGCACCGTCGTGTTCGATGGGCAGTCGGGCTTCACCTCCGGGATCCTGCGTCCGATGCGCGTGCACCTGGGCCTGGCGCGCATCGAGGAGCATGCGAAGTACTCGGTGGAGACGAGCGCCATCGCGCCCTTCTATGATCAGACCACGGGCACGAAGTCACGCGCGGTGGTGAACGGCGGCGTCGGAGCGCGCTTTCGCATCAACCCTGCCCTGGCCCTGGGCGGCGGGTTCCACACGGATTTCAGCCAGGCGGAGGCGAACGCGCCGACCGTCATCGACTACTACAGCGTCTCGCTGGGCACGGAGTTCGGCACCGCGTTCAAGCAGGAAAACGAGGACGATCCGAAGGCCCCCGTGCGACACACCATCGCGACCACGACGCTCGCAGTCTCGTACGCTGTCGGCCTGGGGCACCTCGCGAACGAGTCGATCACCATCACACCGGATGGGGCCATCGCGGAGCGCAACGTGTCCTCGCACGTCGTCGCCCACGAGGTCATGTTCTATCTGGGATCGTCGATCGCGTTCTGAGAGCGCGCGTTCTGAGAGCGCGCGTTCTGAGAGCGCGCGTCACTCGTTGCCACTGGCGAGCGGTGGCCGCGGGCTCACGCTGACGCCACTGCGCAGCCGGCCGGCGATGCGTTCTTCAAGCGCAGTCGCCTCGATGCCTAGCGTTGCCGCGGATGCCATGAGGAGCGCGCGTTCTTCTGGCGCGACGACACCGTCGATGACGGCCGCATCGACGAGCAGCGCCATGACACGAAGCCGAACGTCCGGCGCAAGCGACTTGCAGTAATGCTACTTGGAATACACGAGGTCTGGCAGCCACATGGCGATGCCCGGCACGACCGACAGGATCACCACCGCGACGGCCATGATCGCGACA
>JBBRNJ010000159.1:0-4910 GCA_038230375.1 Polyangiales bacterium
CGTCCACCTTGTCCCCCGTCGGGGATCACGAAGCGCGAACGTCTTCATCATCAGCTCCGCCCACGGGATGTACCGGCGACCGCGCTTCGGGACCTCGTCCCCAACGGAGGCCGCCGGCACCACCAGCGACGCCTTCGGCTGCGGCACCACACGCGAGCGCAGCTTGACGCGCTTCGTGATACCCGACGGGGTGCTCGCGCTCGCTATGACACCCGAGTAGCGCACCGTGTGACGCGCTTCGTGATCCCCGACGGGGGAAAATCGCGGCGGAGGCACGCTCGCAGCCAAGCGGCACAGAAGGCTCAGCGGGTCTCCGCCCGTCGGCACACCGGTCGTGGCACTCGCCACCGCCGCAGGACTGCTTGCGTTGATTGGGGTCGCTGGCGTTCTCTTCGAATGGCCCCTCCTGCGCGCAGGATTCATCGAAGGTAACGTCCTGAAACCCAACACCGCGCTGGGGATTGGCTGCCCTCGCCTGCCTGCGGGCGCGCCGACTCATGCGCTTTCGACTGTGCTACGCTGTGTAACACAATGGCATCGCGCGCTGGAAAGACCGCCACGTTCTCCATCTCTGTCGACCAGGAGACCCAGCGCATCCTCAGGGCCGAGGCAAAGCGTAGCTATGGGGGCAACGTCTCTGCGCTGGTCTCGGCGATCGCAAAGGAAGCGAAGCGGCAGCACGCGCTCGATTGGTTGCTCCAGCGAGCCGCTCAGCCGCCCATGACGAGCGACGCACGCGCAGTGCTCTTGGCCGAGATCGACGGCGTGCCCGCCCCGAAGAAGCGTCGCGGCCGCGCCGCATGACAGTTCGTGGAATCACGCTGGACGCGGGTGCGCTGATCGCGATCGAACGACGAAAGCAACGCGGCATTCAGCTCCTCGAGCTGGCGAAGCAACGCCTCGCACTGCTCGCTGTCCCGGTCCCGGTGATCGCAGAGTGGTGGAGAGCTCGTACGGACGTGCGTGATCACATCCTGGACGCGGTGAACGTGGAGCCACTCACACTGGCGGTCGCAAAGGCAGCAGGCGAGGCGCAAGCAAGCGTCCGCGGCGCGACTTCGATGGACGCGATCGTGATGGCCTTCGCCGCGAGTCGAGGCGATGTGGTCTTCACGAGCGATCCAAAAGACCTGGAGGCCCTGCAGGCCCATTTCCCCACCGTGAGAGTCCTGGCGTGCTGAAGCACCCATCAAGCTCGGTCCCAGCGCCGAGCCCACACCGCAAAATCCCGGTACCAAGATTAATCCAGAGCCATTTTCTCGGTGTGCCGTGAGCCACTCACTCGGTAGCGTCACGCGAGACCTTGGTCACGGCAGCGACGCGAGCACCAGAAAGTTTCGCTGCTGGTCGTACTTTGGGTCCGTGGCTACGCTGCCTGACGATGTCCGATCGAGACTACGCAGCGATGGTCTTTCGTCACGTCCTTGCCGGGGCACGCGTGAGAGCTCTGCGCGAAGTGAAGGGAGGCGTGGTGGTCGTCGTGGAGACCCCGGCGCGATCGAGCGCGTTCGAGACTCCGACGCTCGACATCGAACTACGCGGAGCGGATGCGGCGGCAGTCGGTGACGTTGCCGACATGACCGTGGGCCAGGAAGCCTTCACGTTCGTGCGACGCGTGAACGGAGCGGACGAGACGGCGTCGCTCGCGGACGACGTGACTCTTGGTCCATTGCGCACGGCCGCGGGCAAAGCGATCTCGATGATGAAGATCGCGAGCGTGGCGCGGAAGGTGATGCAGTCGACCGGCGCCACGGCTGTCCCGTCGATCGACACGCTCCACGCGGTGCGCGATCGTGCAGTGAGCGCCGCGGAGCGTCTCTTGCTCGAGGCTGGTTTCCGCGGTCGTTCGCCGTTCTGGCTGCGTGATGGAGATGACCGCACGCAAGCGGTGGAGCTGGTGAGCTCGCGCTTCAACACCGCGCTCGCAACGAGCTTCCACTTCCGCGCATACCTGTTGCTCGGTACGACCAAGAAGACCCCGCGAAACTTCCGCGGCCTGGTCGGCCTGGTTCGCGGCCCCGTTCCAGGCGCCGCTCCCGGCCCGGCTCTCTTCGGCCCGCTGCTAGCACCACTACTAGGCGTCGACGCCGCGAAGGTAGAAGAAGCAACCGTAGCCCACATGAGAGAAGTCCTACTCCCGTGGCTAGACGCGCACAGAAACGCGTAGCCAGCGCCGAATGGTATGCTTGGTCGACGTTGAACAGATTCATTGCTCTCGTCGCCTTCGGATCAACCTTCGCGTGCGCGGCGTGTAACGGACCCAGTCCATCGTTGCGCCCGAACGCCTGGTCGACAGCGAGCGCCGCGCCACCTGCACCAATCGCTGCGGCACCTGTCCCGAGCGGAGCGTCCAGCGCCTCGAGCGCGGTCTTCGACGTTCACGAATGGGGGCTGGTCGACGTGCAATCACCCACCGCCGCGTCGCTCGTCGCGGGACCACCTTCTGGTCGCACCAACTGGAACGCGCCGCGCCGCAAGCCGGTCCTCTATTTCCATCTGCGCGCCCGCCCCCCACTTGCGCCGCGAGCTCGTCGCGCCAAGGCGGACGTGTGCGAGCGGCCGGAAAATGCAGCATTCGGGAGCGATGCGGCCTGCGGCAGAGGGATGTTCGAGCGCGGTTCGCGGAGACCATGTCGAGCGTCGCCAGGAGCGCAGCGCCTCGCACCGGACCGAAACGGCCTTTCTTTTACCTACGCGCCCAACGCCAAGCGTGCTGGGAAAGAAGAAAAATCCATCCACCGCAGTGTCGCCGATCAGAGCGACGCACGGGAGTCCAAAGTTTGCACCCTGGCGCAGAGCTCAGTGCACCGCGGTGCTGGAGAGCGCGCGCGCCGTCGCAGGATCGGCGGGAAAAAAGGCTTCGATTGCGATCTCCGAAAGGGTCACGTCGGTCGGTGTTCCGAAGACGGTCGTGGTGGAGAGAAGCTTCAGCACGCCGTCCTTCGTCTCTAGCTCCAGCGGGACTGCGACGTCGATGAAGCCTCGCGCGAGCTCCGGCCCATCGCTGCGCGCCTCCGGGACCGGGTACGCGCTCAGCTCTTCGAGCAACGCAGACAGCTCGCGGTCCGCCGTCGCTTCGATCTGACGCCGTAGTCGATGGAGCAAGTGATCGCGCCACGCACGCAGGTTCACGATCCGCGGCGCGAGCCCACGCGGGTGTAGCGAGAGTCGCAGCACGTTCGCAGGAGCAAGGAGCGACGCGTCCACACCAACCAGGAGCGGCATCACCGCATCGTTCGCGGCCACCATGTTCCAGTGTCGATCGACGGCGAGCGCGGGATGCGGCATGTGCGCCTTCACCACGGCGAGGATCGCGGCGCGTGCCCCTGCGAGCGCATCGTCCTCGAGCGACCGCTGCGGATACACCGGGGCAAACCCTGCCGCGACAAGGAGCGCGTTCCGTTCACGAAGCGGGACCTCCAGCTCTTCGGCGAGCTTCAGGATCATCTCGCGACTTGGCTGTGAACGACCGGTCTCGAGGAAGCTCAGATGCTTGGTCGAGATCTGCGCTTCGCACGCGAGCGCGAGCTGACTGACCCTGCGCCGCGTACGCCAGTCGCGGAGAAGTGTGCCGAAGGGCCGGGTGGATCCAAGCATTCGCCCGAGGTTAGCCCCAGCCGTCCACGGAGACCATTACCTCCGAGGTAACGCGCGCAGGCTCTCGCGGTACGTCTGCGCACGCTCCTCCAAGAATTGCACCTTGCAGGTAATCGCTCGTGCGCGATCGCGGAGCTACCAAACAAGCATGCATCTCGAACATGCCGTTCTCACGACCCTCGCGTGCATGACCTTGTCATTCGCATGCGCGGCCACGCCACCGCCTTCGCGCCAATCCGCGACGGCCGCATCGACCACCACCAACGCAACGACAACGAAGGAGACCACCATGGAAGCCATTGCCCAGAAGTACATCGCCACGTTCAACGAGCTCGATCCCGCGAAGCGTCGCGCGCTCATCGGCGAAGTGTTCACCGAGGACTGCGTCTACACCGACCCCCACGCGGACGTGCATGGTCACGACGGGATCGACGCGTTCATCAAGAGCGCTCGAACCAGGCTTCCCGCGGCCGTGTTCACGCTGAAGGGGCCGGTCGATCAGCATCACGGCCAGGCCCGCTTCCAGTGGACCGCCGCGAACGCGCGCGGAGAGGAGCCGTTCGCGGTGGGCTTCGATTCGATCGTGGTGGAGAACGGGCGCATCAAGCGCGTCTATGGCTTCATCGATCGCGGACGCGCAGAGGTGCTTCGTGACGCGGTCGCCGTCTATCTGGCGGCGTGGAACGAACGCGACGAAGAGAAGCGCCGCACCATGCTCGCGCGCGTCTACGACAAAGATGCAACCTACACGGATCCGCTCGTGTCCGTGACCAGCCTCGCGGAACTCTCGGCCGTGATCAGCCACGTGCAGAAGGAGTACCCGGACATGACGATCACCGTGGGCGACGCCTTCGATTCCCATCACGACCAGGTGCGCTTCAACTGGTACGGCCGCGTGAAAGGGCAGACCGAGCCCGTCGTGGTGGGCTTCGACATTGCCCGCTTCGAGGGAGAGAAGATGACGGACGTCCTGGGCTTCATCGACCGCGCGCCGCAACCCAGGAAGTGAATCAGCGAGCTGGCGCCGCGCCGCCTGCGCCTGAAATGGCGGCGCGTTGCCAATTCGGCGACCTCGTGTTCGTCTATCCCCGTGCGCTAGGGTTTGTTTCCGCTTGGCCTTCTGCTCGTCGCTTGTAGCGGGGCGTACACCGTTGACCCCAGCGCGACCGGCGACGGCGGCACTGGCGAAGGCGGCACCGGAGGTGGCGTCGTGGTCCCCGCCGCGTGCGATCTGACCAAGGAGCCCAAGGATTCACCCGCGTGCGTGAGCGACGGTGTCGGCTTCTTCGTCGACGCCGCGAAGGGCAACGATC
>JBBRNJ010000160.1:0-4721 GCA_038230375.1 Polyangiales bacterium
ACATGCCGGCCGCCCACGAGCACGCGTCCTTGCGTTGTCAAACCCCGGCGACGCCCTGGAGCTAACGTGTCTCGACGGCGGGGTTTGACAACGCGAGGACGCGTGCCACCCACGAGCATGTCAGGAGGCCCCATGAACGACCGCGAGTGAAAGGCGCCCACCGCACGAAGAAAGTGCCGATACCGAGTCCGCAGTCGGTGTCGAAGTCGAAGTCGTTGTCGAGGTCGAGGTCGGTGTCGAAGTCGAGGTCGGTGTCGAAGTCGAGGTCGGTGTCGAGGTCGGTGTCGAAGTCGAGGTCGAGGTCGAGGTCGAGGTCGAAGTCGAGGTCGAAGTCGAAGTCGTTGTCGAAGTCGTTGTCGAAGTCGTTGTCGATGCCGTGTCGAAGTCGAATCCTCTACTGACAGGCCTTGTACTCTCCCAGCTTCGTGGTCACGAAGATGACCCCGTTCCCGTTGTCCTCCACCTTCGTCACGAACTGCGTGTAGTTTGCACCATCCGACGACCACGTCATCACGCCGCCGCCGTACTTCCAGCAGTAGCGATCCCCACCAGCCGTCACCACGCCATAGCTGCCGGCGCTGTTGTTACCGGAGCGCTCGGTCTTGGTCTGGTGGACCATCGTGCCGTCCGGCATGAAGCGGAGCACCATCTCCCGGCTGGTGCCGGTGGTCTTGTTGTAGGTGAACCCGCAGAACGCGTGGGTGGTGGAGGCCTGAAAGACCTTCTCGTCCTCGGGGGAGCGCGGCACTGTGGTGGGCGCGGGGCACGTGCCGTTTCCGCGCGCGGTGGTGGGGGCGCCCGCCTGAGCTTGCGCGGGCTTCTCGACTGTGGCGATCGCGGTCGGACAGTCCATGGCCTCGAACTGCGCCAGATCCTGCGCGGGCCGCTTGAGCGCAATGCACCCCTTGATGCACTCCGCCTTGTACGCGGCGTCCGTCACGTTCTTGCAGCCGAGGTAGTGGTTGCAGCTGCCTTCGCACGTGCCCGTCACCACGTTCTGCGTGGTCTGTCCTGGCGGTGGCTGCCAGCCGCTCGTCGTCGCGACGGCGCCTCCGTCGGTCGCGGTGGGCTGTGCGCCGCTCGCGCCGTTCGAGCCAACGTTCACCGAGACGTTGTTGTTCGGTGCGTTGATGCTGGGCCCTTTGATCGGTTTGCTGAGATCGTTCATGCCCTTCTCGAACTCGGCGCACGCGACGAACGAGAGAGAGACCGCGAGTGCGAAGACGGCGCGCTGCATGCGAGCTGTTTTAGCAGGACACGCGGCGACGGCGACGAATGATTGCGAGGCCGGCGACGGCCACAAGACCTGCAAATCCAGCGTCCCCGGCGGAGCCGGATGGTGCCGCGCTGCAGCCCGCGTGGGGCGCGGCGGGAGTCGCCGCGGGGTCCACCGGGTCCTGCGGTCCCTGCTCCGTCTGCGGCGCACCACCAGCGAGCTCGAACGCACGGGAGAGGAGATCGCCAGTGCCGCGGGTCTCGACGAACACGTGACCGAAGTCGTCGGTGCAGTCGCCGCCGCGGGAGACCACACCGATGATGGCGCCGGTCTGCGCGCTGAATGCCGGACCGCCGGAGTCGCCACCGCAGCTGCCGGCGCCGAGCTCGAACTCATGCGCGCCGAGCGCTGTCTTGCTCGCCGAGGTGCCGGCGCCGATCGCGAGGACCGGGACGTCGAGCTTCTGGAGGCGCGTGCCGAGCGCCGCGCCCACGTCGTTCTTTCCGTAGCCGACGATGTTGACGTGCTCGGTCGCATCGATGCCGCCGGTCCGGATCACATAGGGCTTCACGTTCGGGAGCTCGCGGTCGAGGATGAGGAACGCCACGTCATGATCGCAGACGACCTTGGCGTCGTCGTGGACGATGGTCTTGCCCTGCGCGTCGGGCGCCGCGTCCAGGGCCGCCAGCGCGTCGCGAAACACGTTGATGGTCGCAGGCGGGGCGTCGTCACCGAAGTGGTTTCCGTTCTCGGAGGTTCCGTGCGCGCTGCAGACCACCTTCTTGGTGAGCGTGGGGGTGACGCAGTGTCGGGCAGTCAGGACGACGTTCGCCGCGATGAGCGCGCCGGAGCAGAGCTCCTTGCTGCCTTCCGGCAGGTTCAGCTCGAGGGCCACGACGGAGTCATCACGCATGTCGAGCGAGCCGCCGTAGAGCTTCGACGCGATCGTTCCGTCGACCGGTCGAGCATGCGACGAGGGCGGCACCTCCTCTTCCTCTTGTGAAGCGGCGCAGCCAGTGCCGAGCACCGATGCGAGGGCGAGCAGTGAGATCGCGCCCCATCGCTCCACCACACCTGAGGGACTTGTGATCCACCAGCTCGGGGGGATCTGGGAGAGCGCGTGCGAACCATTTCCAGACGTTGCAGCGGGCTCGTGGTGGCGGGGCAGCATGGTGCCCGGCAGTGCTTCACTAAGTATGCCAATGTCCTACATCGCCAGACAAGGGAGTAGATCGGGGTAAAGGTCGGGTGAAGGAGGAAGATGAGGGCTGAGGTGTGAATCGGGCGGGTTCTCGAAATAGCTCAACCGTTTGCACAAAGCATGATCTCGGCGTCATGGAGCCCCGCTGCGCGCTGTGTCAGGTGGACACGGGACGGGGTGTGCGCTACGGTCGGACCCTCGATATCCTTGTCAAAACACGCATGGACGCCTTCGGCGTCGTCCTTGCACGCCTTCCGAGCTTTTCTCGTGGAGACTTTCTTTCGTGAGCCCCAAATTCGCCAGCGACTTCAGCTCTGAGATGCGAGGCGCGAGCAGCGTCTCCGTCGGAGCCGCATCGCCTGCGCGCCCCCTCGTGGAGTCCTTCACGGACGAAGCGGGGCGCGCCCGGTCCGCGCTAGCGCATCTCTCGGATCGGCAGCTCGGGCTTGTCGTTGGCGCGGTGATGTTCGCGATGTCTGCGTGGCCGCTCGCGCTGGTCGAGGTGCCCCCCTACCAGGATCTCCCGAACCACCTCGCCGCGATCGAGGTCATGAGGCACCCGGATCTCTATCCGGAGTTCGTCTTCAACGGCTGGCTCAAGACGAACACTGCGCTGTTCGCGTGGCTCTACTTCGTCGGCAAGGTCGTTGGTCTCAAGCTCGCAGCGAAGCTCTTCACGCTGCTCGTGCTCGGCGTCATGAGCTACACGCTCCCGCGCTTCGTGCTGGAGCTCACGGGCGACCGCCGCCGCATGGTCATCTCGTGCCTGTTCGCCTGGCCCTTCGTCCACAACTGGTTCGTCTCGATGGGCATGCTGGACTTCGCGATGGCGGTGCCGCTCGCCATGTCGATGATCATCGCCATGCACAAGCATGAGCGCGCGCCATCGTGGAAGAGCGCCGCAGCCATCATCGTGCTCGGCCTTCTCACGTGGTCCACCCACGTTTTCTGCCTGCTCGTCGTGATGCTGCTCGCAGTGATTCACGTCGCCGTCCAGCGCACGCGCGCTGAGCGGCTCACGCTTGCGAAGCGGCTCGGCGCGGCGCTCGCGCTTCCGGCGTTGCTCGCGGTCGTGTCGGTGGCGGTGCAGGCCACGGAGCCTGTCGGACCCATGACCGGCTATCAGCGGCTCGACAAGCTGCTTCCGCTCTGGGAGCTCGCCTACAACATGTGGGCGGAGTGGTTCTGGTCATTCACCAAGCTGACCATCGCCACGTTCGTGCCGGCGCTCGCGCTCGTCTACTTCGGCGTGCGGAACCGCCGCACGCAGGTGCCATACTTCTCCACCGCGGCCGTCGTGGTGCTGCTGCTCCTCTACGTGTTCGGGCCGTACTCGGCGACCAACTGGTTCCACGTCAACTCGCGCCTGATCCCCTTCATCTGGCTGTACGCAGTGCTCCGCGTGCCCACGCACCTGCCGCGTCGCGTGGCCCTGTTCCTCGCCTTCTGCGCCGCGCTCTCCAGCGCCGGCCTGGCCGCGGACTTCGTGCGCCTCGACAAGGAGCGCGTCGCGTTCACCGCTGGCATCCCGTCGGTCCCGCAGCACGCGAAGCTGCTTCCCCTCATCTTCAAGGCGAAACACACCAGCGAGAACACCCAGAACCTCCTGCACGCGTGGGGCTACTACGTCATCGAGAAGGAGACGTCCGCGCCGCTGCTGTTCGCGCACTCGCGCTCGTTCCCCGTCATGTACGCGGACCCGCCCCCGCATCGCTTCAACCACCTCGTGCTCGAGAGCTTCGCGCCCAGCATGCGTACGCCAGACTGGCTCTGCGGCTCGTGGCACACGGGCGGCGTAGTCATTGACGACTGCGCGCGCAACTACCACGAGCGCTGGGCGGAGTTCTGGAACGCCGCGGAGCCCCGCTACGACCACGTGCTCATGTGGGACGCCGCGCCCGAGGCCGTCGCCGAGGTGCCGCCCTACTACGAGCTCGTCTTCCAGCGCGAGCGCCTCCGAATCTTCGCGCGCAAGGGCGCAGGCGCGGTGAGCCACGCAGACGTCCAGCAGCAACTGCAGCAGCTCGACGTCGTCGAGTAGCGCGTCAAGTGAATCAGCGCACGTTCAACGCGCGGTGAATTGGCGCGCGTTCAACGCGCGACGATCTTGACGTCGATGCGACGGCCGATGGAGAGCGCGAAGAACGCGTTGCCTTCGGACTGACCGATCGCGAACACGTCGCCATGGAGCCCATCGTGGACCTGGTCCGGTGAGATGCGCGCGGACAGGTGAAGACGTGTGACCTTGGCCTTCGCGGTGAACGGCCGCGCGCGTAGCAGAGACATCGTGCGCGAGATGCCTGA
>JBBRNJ010000161.1:0-4686 GCA_038230375.1 Polyangiales bacterium
CTCGACGGCACACGGTTCGCCATCAACGCCCGGAGCGAGATCACGGTGCGCTGGGTGCGCTGACCACGGACGCAACGGCCGCGATGTCGAGGTTAGTGGGCGCAAATGGCGAAGAAGCCTGGCTTCATTTGGTTCGCGCCGTCGTCCAGAACGGCCAGCAGGGTCTGAGTCGCGGCGCTCCATGCCACCTTCGGGTAGAACGAACCGGCGTTGCTGCTGGAGATATTGGTGAATGTGCAGCCGGTGCCATCCAGGTTGCAGCGGTAGAACGTCGGCGCCTGGTCCCCAGCATTCTGCACGCTCGTCACGACCAAGAGCTTCTTGTTCACCGCGTCGATCGCGGCGGAAGGAGTGTTGCCGCTAATATTGCCGCGGTTGGCGGAGATGTCCACGTATCCACAGTTCGTGCCGTCAAGATCGCAGCGGAAGAGCGCGGGCTTTGTCGCGTTTGCGTCGTTCTGCGTCACCACGAGGACCTTCTTGTTGAGCGCGTCGACGACGATCGACGGCGATGTGCCGCTGTTGGCGCCCTGCAGCGCAGAGATATCGGAGTACGCGCATCCGGTGCCGTCGAGGTTGCACCGGAAGAGCGCGGGCTTGTAGTTGTTACTGCCGTTGTTGGTCGCAACAAGCAGCTTGGCATTCGTGGTGTCCAGAGCAAGCGAGGGAGCTATGCCGGCGGTCCCGGTCTGTCCGGCAGAGATGTCCGCGTACGTGCAGTTCGTCCCGTCGAGATCGCAGCGAAACAGCGCGGGTTGGTTGATGAAGGCGGTGGCGACCAGGAGCTTGTTGTTTACAGTGTCGATCACAGCCGACGGCGTTATCCCGCTATTCGCCCCCTGCCCAGCGGAGAGGTCCTTGTAGGTGCAGCCCGTGCCATCCAGGTTGCATCGAAAGAGCGCTGCCCTGCTGCCGTTCGCGCGGTTCTCGGTGACAACGAGGACCTTGGAGTTCACGGCGTCGACGACGATCGATGGTGAGTACCCGCTGTTGGCTCCCTGGCCCACCGAGATATCAGAATAGACGCAGCTGCTGCCGTCGAGGTTGCACCGGAAGAGCGCGGGCTTCGCGGCGTTGGCTCCGTTCGTCGAGGCGATTAGGACTTTGGCATTCGCCACGTCGATCGCGATCGCGGTGATACTGCCGCTGTTGGCGCCTTGTCCGGCCGACACGTCCTGGCTGACAGTCTGGCCAGACTCGCTCACCGCTACGCTGACGCCAGTTGGCCATCTCGCCACTCGCATTCTTGGTGAACACCAGGAGATAGGACGCGGTCTGCGGACGCACCACGTTCGTGAGCGAGTAAATGACGTTGGCACCGGTCTTCGCGACGAGGCTGATCGCCGGCCCGACCTTGGTGGTGGGGCTCGAGCCCCAGTAGAGTACGTAGTCTGTCACGTCGGTCTCGTCGCCCGCGCGCGTGATGGTCGCGGCCGAGGTGACAAGGGAGCACGCCAGATTGTTGTCGGCCGCGAGCGTGATGCCCCCCGCCGCGTGCGTCGGCACCACTGCCGCGGCCGCATCTCCACCGCCGCCCGCATCGGCTCCAACGAGCATGCCGCTGTCGTTGCCGGGGTTGGTCCCGCCCGCGTCGGTCGTGCTCGAGCTGGGGTCCGTGGTGCTGTCACCCACGCATGCGCTCAGCCAGATCCCAAGCGCAGGCGCGACAACCACAACCAACCCGCAAAATACTCGCTTCATGTTTCGTTCTCCCCGTGTTCGGTCGTCAGCCTATCTCATCGCGGACCAAACACGACCGCGTGAGCTGCCTCGGCCAGCGAGCGCCTTGCTGTCGCGCCTTCTGGAGATGGAGAGACGGAGGCCGCCGCCACTGCCTCTCACACGTCCACCTTGTCGATGCTGTTCGCGATCGACGGCTCAATGGTCACATGGTTCGTGTTCGCAGGTGCAGAGGCAGTGCTTCGGCGAGCACACCCGCATGCAACAGAGCTGGCCTGGAGACACGTATTGCGGTGGCGCGGTGTCTTCGCTCGCGACATGCGCGGCACCTGCGTCCTCGCGCGAGCTCGACGATTCGGCCAGACAGGCCTCGTAGCGATCCGCGGAGCTTGGCGTGCGTGGCTCGCAAGCCACCGAACCCGTTGCGTGGATCGCGATCAACAGGACGGCGCCTGCGAGACGCGCCGACGCTCGCGAAGTAGACGAATGCTTCATCGAGCTGACCCCGTGGACGCCTTCTTCTTCCCCTTCGACAATGGCCGCTCGCTGCCAAGCACCTCTCGCACGCGGGCGCCGAGCCGGGTGTGACTCGCGCGTGAGGAAGGCCTCTGCGTCTTCGCGATGGACGTATCCGAGGACGTCCGAGCACGCGGCCTGACCGATCGCATCGGCAGTCAATGCCGCGACTGCGGAGGCGCCCGCTGCATCTACATGCGACGGCAGCGAGATCAGGACGTCGGCCCGCGCTGCCGCCGCCGGGCTCATGCGAGCGCGACGGGCCAGCCGCGCGGCTTCGGTGTGGACGACTGCAGCCATCGGTGACTCATCATACATCGGCGTTCCCGTGCCGTTCGCGCGGAGCAGATCCAGCGTTCGGCCCGCGCGCCGTCGCTGCAGAGGGGACGGGAGACAGCTAGGATCGAGCCACATGTCCTGGGATGTCGTCGTTCATGCAAAGCTGAAGCTCCCGGCGGCGAAGCTGGCATCGTGGCGTGACTCCAAGCCCGTGTCCTTCGCGGAGCTGCCCGCGGGATTTCCGACGCGCGGCGCACGGACCCCGCGACCGTGAAGAAGGTGCTGGCGCTCGTGGCGAAGTCCACGCCGCTCATGGATAGCGCCGAGAAGGACGGGACGTTCACGCTCCGCGCGCTCCTCTCCCTGGACGAGTACCTGGCGTTCGCAGCGGATCTCGCGGCGATCATGGACTCCGCGGCGGCGCTGTCGGCCAGGGGTGAAATGGTCTTCTATGGCTACGTCACGGCGCCGCCGGCGCCTTGGGTACCGGATCGCGCTCGGGAAAGAGATGCGGTTCGAGAAGCTTCTGGGGCCCGCGGTGAAGAAGCTCGAGTCGAGCGCGACGAAGCGCCGATGACAAGGCGCTCGCCACAGCGGTGCAGAACGGCAAGCTGTACTCGTTCTATCCACAGAACTTCAAGACGGGCCGCGCGATCAAGACCGCGTGCGACCCGGGCGCAAAGAAGCTGGACAATCCGCCGCGCGCCATGGTGGACGTGCTGCGGATCATGGCTGCCATCGATCGCCCCGCCGCGTTGTCCATGGCGTGCCGCATCGTGGACTCCGACGTGGTGCCGCGGGATATGTGGACGGGCTGCGCGGAGGTCCTGTGCGACGGCAAGGACCCTCCCGAGGCGCCGCGCTTCGTGCGAGCGTTCGCGCTCCCCGACAGCTTCGCCAACGGTCTCAGGTACGGAAGACACAAGCTGGAGAAGTGGGCCGCGTTCCTGGGCGGCCCCAGCACCGTGACGACGGATCTCCTCATCGATCGCTTCCAGCACGCGCTGCGCCGTGCGATTCCCAAGCTGCCGGACGACACGTTCGACAAGACCGCGAATGGCGCGGCGGAGGTCGCGACCTTCCTGGCCGCGGCGCTTCTGATGCAGCGAAGCGCGTGGCAGATCGTGCCGGACCTGGCGAACGCGACGTTCACGCACCCGAACAAACAGCTGCGCGCAACGCTGGGCGAGCTGCTGCTCTTCGTCGACATGCCAGTGACGGTCTCCGCTCCACGACTCGATTCGTTCGAGCGCACGCAGTATCCGTTCCTTCGAAACGAGCTCGCTCGCCGCCTTCGCACCGATGCGGGCGCAGCCTATGAGGAGCTGTCGCAGTGGCGAAGGGCACACCAGGCGGGTTAGCGGGTCGGTACCTTCTTCGCGAGAGACGGCTTCGACGAAAGCGCGCACGTGGTTGGCGTCTCCTGCGCCATGGCGTAACGTTGTGACCATGACCGTCACGCTTCGAACCCCCCGCGTCCTTTTCTCCGTGCTCGCCGCAACGGGCGCCATCAGCGCCACCTGGCTTGCCGCCTGCGTTGGAGACTCCAGCCTGATCGGTGGCTCCGGCGACAACGACGCGGCGGCCCTGGACGGCTCGCAGCCATCGACCATGGGCGACGCGAATGCGGGTGGCAACGATGCGTCGGTCGCACCGACCGATGGCGGCGCGAACGCGGTGGACTCGGGCGACTCGGCCCCTCCGCCGCGATGCAACCTTGCAATGCCCTTCGGGCCCGCGGTGGCAGTGGCAGGCATCAACGACCCCAACACCAATGACTCGCATGCCGTGCTCAGCGCCGACGAGCTGAACATCTACTGGGCCTCTGATCGCCAGGCCGTCAATCACTTTCACGTGTTCGCCGCTTCGCGTGCGACCGTGAACGATGCGTTCTCGTCCGTGGCTCCGGTGCAGGGAATCTATGGCACCGACGAGCGGCACCCCACCATCACCGGCGATGGGACGGTCGTCTTCTTCGACTCCTCGGCAACGCCACCGGTGGACGCGGGCCCGGGCGTGGGGCTCTACCATCTGAGCACCGCGACGCGGGCAAGCCAGGCCGTGGGCTTCGGAACGCCAACGTTCATCTACGGCACATACCTTCTCAACGGCGCGCTCACGGGCGACGCGACTGCGATCTACGCCGAGAACGTCCAGACCGGCGGCATCGCGCGCCTGCCGAAGAACGGGACCACGTACGGCCCGCAGCAG
>JBBRNJ010000162.1:0-4678 GCA_038230375.1 Polyangiales bacterium
GACAGATTGAATCCCCACGACGTCGGTGGCGGTGGGGGCCGACGCTCGTACGTCAGGAGGCCGGCGCGCTCGCCTGCGGTGACGCGCGCCTGGAACGCTTCGTCGTTGCCGTCGATGAAGGCGTCGAGGCCCTGGAGCGTTGCCAGCAGGTTCGCGTCCGCATGTGCTCGGAGGACCATCGTCTCGCTCGCGTCGAGCGCGCCAGACCGCCGCTCATTCATCGCCTTCTCGCTCGCGGCGCCGCGCAGGACGAACAGGAAGCGTGACAGCTGTCCGAACGTGCAGCCCGGGTGCGGCGGCGGCGGCCCCACGCGCGGCTTCGGATCCACGAGCACCACGCGAGGCGTGTAGAGGTTGCCACCGCAGGTCCCTCCCACCACCATCGCGTCGACGACCACCGACCGACCTGTCCGTGGCTCCGCCGTATGGCGACAGCCTCTTCCTCGTTCCCGATGCGGCCGACGCTGCGGGTTCGGCTCTCGAGCAGCGCCAGCGTGACCACGAGGTTGATGGCAGCAGCGTTCGCGTCGAAAGCAAAGGCCCATCACCCGAAGGCGGAGAGAAGTAGGCGTTGTACGCAACCCTCGCGTCCCGCGGCCGATAGGGGGGCATGTCCATCGATCCCGCTTCCCGAAGCTCCGAACCACCGTCCTGGCTCAGGGACGAGATGCAGCGCCACGCTGCGCCAGCGCCGCGGCCGTCGCCGTCGCCTCGCGAGCTTGACCCGAGCACCATCGTCACGCCGCACGCTCACGACGAATGGGCGCTCGCGACGCGAGTGCCAGCAGACCCAACGGTGACCTCCGTCGCGGCTCGTTCATCGTCGTCGCCTGCGCTCACGCCCGAGCAGGTCCGGCTCGATGCGTACCGAGAGGCGTACGCTGGACCTTATCAAGTGAGCGGAGCGAGTGTTCGCGCGGAGCCACAGTTTCGGATGAGCGGCGGACACAACGACGCAGCAGCCGGCGTGAAACACACGGGCAACGGCCCCACGATCGACCGCGCCGTGCCCACCGTCAAGGAGCTCCTTGCGGCATGCCGAAAGGCCGGCGCCCCCGATCCAACGCACTGTCTCCTGGGCGCTCCGTCGGCCCACGATCTGGTGCGCGTGACGCAGGCGCTCATCGACGCCGGACATCTTCCCGATGGGCCTGGTGACATCGAGAGCCGCGTGAAGTCGATGCAGTGGAAGTATGGCATCGGCATCGACTGCACGGACTACGTCCTGGACGCGGCGCTCACCGCACAAAAGCTCCCTCATTCCAGCGTCCGCTTCGTGGACAAGTCGGTCACGCTTCCCATGCGTGGCTGTGACTACTTCGCCAACGCCGTGCACGAATACCAGCTCGACGCGTCCTGGAGCGCGGGCGCGTCCGGCGCGAGCTACGGCGGTGTGCGTCGCGACACGTGGCTCTACAACGAGTCCACGAAGCAGTGGGCGCAGCTCAATCCACGTCACATCGATGGCGGGCCCTCGTTCGAGATCACCCCCGACGGCCCTGCCAACGAACCCCTCCACGGCCTCTACAGGTTCCGATGAAGCCCACATTCCTGCTCTCGCTCCCGCTCGCCTGGTGTGCCCTCACGAACGTTGCCCATGCAGAGGCGGCCGCCGACGAGGCCGCGCTGCCGCTCGCTCATATCGTTGCGCCGTCGGGGACGCGGCTCATGGACGCAGAGCCGGGTGAGCTGCCGTCCGTGCAGCACCCAGAGGGGACGGTCTACGGCGTCGCGGACGAGCCCGCAGGCACGCCGAACGTCGTCCTGATGGATGTTCGAAGCGGCGCGGTCCTCGCGCGAAGCGCCATGGCGTGCACGCAGATCCTTCACGCGGGCTCCCGCGTCTTCGGCGCGTGCGCTGACGCGATAGTCGAGTTCGATCGCGACCTGGGGCTTCTTGAGCGCACGGAGGTCGCCGCGTGCCCGGTGAGCACATCGTCCGCTCCCCGATCGTACTACCGGCGACTCTTCTTCGATGGCGCGGATCGCGTGGTCGCGTTTCGCGTGTGTGACGACGAACTGTTCATTCGCGTGGCCGACGTCGCACGGCATCGGTACCTGGGCGGCATCAGCATGGGCAGCACGAACAGGTGGAGTCGTCACGACGCGATCCAGCTCTATTTCCACGGACAGACGGTCCTTGGCGTCTTCACCTACGGCTGGGCGGTGCCCCAGTACGCGTTCGTGCTCTCGCCAGATTTCAGCCGCATCGCACACGAGGCGCACGGGTGGTTCGACGATGACGGCGTACATCTTCATGAGCACACCAAGAATGGACGCGACGTCACGCTCTCGGATGCGTTCGTTCGCGTGAGCAGCGGGCCGTTGAAGCAGGCCGCGTTGGTGCGCTCTCCACCCACGCCCCGCGGCCTTGGCGGAAGCCTGCTCGACTACGAGTTCCCTCTCGGCGCGGAGCGCTTCTTCGTCACGCGGACCTGTTGCGGTGCAGGCAGCGAGACCAAGCCAGGCCTCTACGTGTTGCCCTGACCGCTCACCTCCCACACGCTCGACCCGTCCATTCGCGCTGACGGCGATGGATGCCTTCAGCGGAACAGGTAGACGGCGCCCGTGCTCTACACGGACGCCCTCATGCAGGGCGCCGGGGTGGTCACGGCGGGCGTCGGTGTCGCGATGGCACCGGTTCAACGTGCGAAGCCCATGCGAGGTCGCCACATCGGTGAGGCGGTCGTGCTTGCCGCACGTGGTGTTCACTGAGGAGATTCGGCGGCAAACGGCACAAGGTCGAATGGCTCGATTATTGCGAGCCACAGATGCAGATGATTCGTCCGCTGAAGCTGTCGCCACCATCCGGAGAGGTGCATATCCCTGAGGATCCGGGTTCTCACACGGTGATCGCAGATCGTCCCTCGCACGCTTCCTCACCGTGCATATTGGACGAACACTTGGGAAGCACGAGCATGAGCGATGATCTCCCCCGAATCATGGTGGTGGACGATGACACGGACAGTGCGGAGGTGATTGCCCTCTGCCTCTCCGGCTACGACGTCACCGTCATCAACGATCCATCGGAGGCACTCCGCCGAATTGTAGGCGGAGCCTCGTACGACGCCATTATTTCCGACATCATGATGCCTGGAATGAGTGGGGATGTGCTGTACGCGAAACTGCTGGTTGCGGCTCCCGAACAGGCCGAGCGAATGATCTTCGTCACCGGAGGCGGCACGACCGTTGAAACACGCGCGTTCATTTCGACCATGCAAGGTCGCGTCGTTGGAAAGCCTGTCGACCTTGCGGCGCTGCTGAAGCGCGTGGAGGAACGACTTGCTCTCCGAATTCATACAAAATAACAGAGCTGAAATTCTCGCCAGCGCACGGGAAAGGGGAGCGTCGAGAAACGAGACCGACCCCACCGCCCTGGACCTGGAAAAGGGCCTCCCCATCTTTCTGGACCAACTTGTGGATGCTCTGCGCCTCAAGCAGACGACGGGCGCGGAAAATCAAGATCTGATCGTCAAGGCTGCCACTCGCCATGGCAGAGACCTCTGGCGCGAGGGGTTCACTGTGCGGCAGGTCGTTCAGGACTACGGCGACATCTGTCAGGTGGTGACGGCGCTGGCAGTCGAACGCAATGCGTCGGTCACGACGGAGGAGTTTCGGACCCTCAATCTGTGTCTCGACGATGCAATTGCAGAGGCCGTCACTGTCTACGCGCGACAGCGTGAGGGATCGATCCGTGATGAAGGAACTGAGCGGCTTGGTGTCCTCGTTCACGAGATGCGCAACCTGCTCAATACGGCCATTCTGTCTTTCGAAAGTATCAAGAACGGTGTGGTCGCTCTCAATGGAAGCACCGGCCTCATGCACGGCCGAAGTCTGTTGGGCCTGCGTAACCTCATCGACCGTTCCTTTGCCGATGTTCGCATCGATTCCGGCCTTCAGCACCTGGAGCGAGTGGCGGTGGCTGAAGTCATCGAAGAGGTCGAGATCACGGGCTCAGTTCAGGCCCAAGCGAAAGGGATTCACTTCACTGTCAAGCTTGGTGAACCCACCGTGATCGTCGAGGCCGACCGACAGATCCTGACAGCAGCGATTGCAAACTTGGTTCAGAACGCCCTCAAGTTCACCCGAAAAAATGGCAACGTTTGGCTGGCCACCAGCACGACATCTGATCGCGTTCTCATCGAAGTAGAGGATGAGTGTAGTGGACTTCCGCCTGGAAAAGCTGCGGAATTGTTTCAACCGTATTCGCAACGGGGCGGTGACCGGACTGGACTTGGCCTGGGTCTGTCCATCTGCCTCAAGGCCGCAAAAGCCATGAATGGTGAGCTGCGCGTACGCGACCTCCCTGGCAAGGGATGCGTGTTCACCATAGACCTACCCAAGCAACCACCACCGCCTACTCCGATTGGCAGTCGCCAACGAAAGTCTGTCCCTCCCCCTTCGGCCGCCTCAGCCGTGAACCAGACCAAGAAGAATCCCAAGACGCGATCCAGTATCGGTTAGCACTACTGCGGGATGTCGCCGTCCCAGGCGCGAATCTACGCATCAATCGCGCCGTGGCAACGGGACAATACCAGGCGTATCCGGGGACCACTGGCGGCAGCGAGCAACAGACGCCAAGCGTCGCTCGTTCGCTTCAGGGGCCCTGACAGCGGCCCCGCCGCGTTTTTCACGCTGCCGCGCGCAAGCCCGAACGGAACTGAGAACTGGGACGCAA
>JBBRNJ010000163.1:0-4101 GCA_038230375.1 Polyangiales bacterium
CGGGCATGGGCGGCGGCACTGGCACCGGCGCAGCGCCGATCATCGCGCAGATCGCCCGCGAAGAAGGCGCGCTCTGCGTCGGCGTCGTCACGAAGCCGTTCCTCTTCGAAGGCCGTCAGCGCGCACGCCGCGCGGACATCGGCCTCGCGCAGCTCTCGGAGCACGTCGATACGCTCATCACGATCCCGAACCAGAAGCTCCTCATGCTCGGCGACGAGGACCTCACGTTCATCGAGGCCTGCCGCAAGGCGGACGAGGTCCTCTTCCAGGCCGTGAAGGGCATCAGCGACCTCATCACGCAGAACGGCATGGTCAACGTCGACTTCGCCGACGTCCGCACCATCATGAGCCACCAGGGCCGCGCGCTCATGGGCACCGGCATTGCCAAGGGCCAGAACCGCGCCCGCATGGCGGCCGAGATGGCCATCAGCTCGCCGCTCCTCGACGACATCTCTGTCGAAGGCGCGCGCGGTGTGCTCATCAACGTGGTCGGCGGTCCCGACCTCAAGATGAAGGAGATCTCCGAGGCCGCCGCGCTCATCCAGGAGCAGGCGCACGAAGAGGCGAACATCATCTTCGGCTCCACGGTCGACGAGGCCCTTGGCGACAACGTCAAGGTCACGGTCATCGCGACCGGCTTCGACAATGACGAGCGCATGATCCAGATCGAGAGCGGCGGGAGCCGTGGAAGCATCGCGCCGCAGACGGTCCCGTCGGTGTCGCGCCCCGCCTACTCGCTCACCGCGCAGCAGTCGCCGCCGGCATCCACGCGCGAGAGCGTCTCGCAGATGGCAGCGCGCGTGGCCCGCGACTCGCAGGGCCGAGAGCTCGCCTCCCGCGCCCCCGTACGCGAGTCGCAGCCCGCGCCCACCTCCCGTGCCCCGGTCTCGCAGACCGTCGCAGCGCAGAGCGAGCGTGGCTCGAACGGCTTCCCGGCCTTCGAGAGCGACTGGGACGTTCCCGCCTTCCAGCGCCGTCAGAGGTAGTCAAGGCACGCCTCGTGAGTGAAGCAGCCGCTTGCCATCGGGCAGGCGGCCGTTTCGCATTGGAGGTCGTTACTTCACGCGTGACGCGGTGAAGATGACTCCATCTCTCGCTATCGCCACTTCGTCCTTCGAGATCTCCACGATCTCGATCTGCGTCGCGTCCTTGCACGAGAGGTCGTGCACCATCACCTTTCCGCCCGCCTTCGTGTGCAGCGTCGCGCGGTCCGTGTCGTCCAGCTCGCGTGCGTCGTAGGACGCGAACCACTCCTCGACGGTCGCCTCGCGCGCGGTGGACACGGGAGCATCGCAGCGCTCCCACGGCGTCACCAGCGACGTGTAGCTCATCACGTAGCTGCCGTGGAGCGCGCTCGCCTCGCGGTCGTCCATCGCCGAGATGCCGGGGAACAGGTGGCCGTCGATCTTCCACGTGCGCTGCGCGCCGAAGAGTGACGCGGGCGCGGGCGCGTGGTCCAGCGCGAGCGACGCACGCGGCTTCGGCGCGGGCGCGGGCATCCCGAGCAGACCCGACGAGCGGCCCTTGGCGTCCAGCTTCAGGGGCTCTGTCTGCGGCTCGGACGGCGTCGTGTGCGAGGGCGTCACCGTGAGCGTCGCGGGTGTGGTCGTCGCATGTCCAACGGGCACCACCTGCTCCTTGGACATGGAGCCGCAGGCAGTGACGAGGACGAATGAAGAGCCGACGAGGATGCTTCGGGCGAACATGACGGGGTCCTTCGTGGTGAGGAGCCGCAACGGCGCGGCGTGTACCTCCCTTCAAAGCATCCGTCGTGCCGCACCCTGGCACCCTCGAAACCACTGGGAAATCCGACCGTCTTCCGCCGTCGCCCACACCGTCCGTGGGCAGGTGGCTACGCGTGCGTGTCCGCGCCGCACAACCGGTCACTCAGTCCTCGTCGGGGACGCCGCCGCCCATGCGCGCCAGGTCTTCCTGCTTCACATTGCCCGCGTTGAAGCGCGCTGCGCGATCGCGCATCGTCGTCAGCACCGAGTCCGCGCTCGGGAGGTCGCCCTTGATCCATCGCAGCGGGTTCACGCGCGCGACCACGAACGAGCGCAGGTATGGGCTCATCAGGCCCTTGCCGCGCAGACTCTGGACGGCGGCCGCCACCTTCTCCTCCACCTCCAGCGTGAGGGTGGCGAGCCGCTCGTGCTCCTTGATGGCCACGCCAATGCTCTCGTCCGTGAAGTGCTCCACGCGCCGGAGCACCGGGTGGTATGCGCCGCCAGCGAAGCGCGGGTTCCTCTCGTAGCAGACGCCAAGGGTCACGAGCGCCGGGTCCTCCAGGTAGAACGAGAACCCCGACTCCGACTTCTCGCGATCCTCTTCGAGGAGGCCGCGGTAGATACGCACGACCTCGAGCGAGCGCTCCTTCAAGTTGTGAGCCTTCTCCGTGTTGAGCGCAAGGATCTGCCACGCGACCTCGCGCGTGGGGACCACGAGCGAGGTGATCGCGCGCGCGCCCAGCCTTCGCATCGCCTCCAGACGGTGACGCCCATTCGGCGTCCAGAAGCCGCCGATCGCGGGCGGCGCCGTGATCGTGATGACGGGATCCAGGAAGCGCCCCGTCTTCTGGATCACCTCCGCGAGCCGCTTGTGGTGCGCGTCGGACAGATCGCGCTGGAAGGGCGTGGGCTCCACCTTGTCGATCGGGAGCACGGCGATCACGAGTGGGTGGCCGCCCAGCGGATCCTTGTACTGACCCACGACCACGCCGCCCTCGCGCGTGATGGTCGCGATGAGGTCCGTAACCTCGTCGGCGGAGACGCGCGTCTCCTCCGGCGACAGTCCGAACGACTGCGCCTTCTGCTTCTTCGGCGTCTTGCGCCGCGGAGGTGTCTTCGGAGTGGTGCTCTTCGGGGAGTCGCTCTTCTTCTTCTTCTTCTTTGCCGCCGCCATGGCGAGCATCCTAGATGCTGTTTGGCTCAAGATCGATCGGGTCTTGGGTGTACCCTCCGCGCGTGCGAAACCCGTGTCCGTATGCGCTCACGCGCAACGTCGTGCTTGCCGCCAGCGCGGGCACCGGGAAGACCCACGCCCTGGTCGGCACCATGCTGAACCTGCTGCTCGGCGCCACCGGCGATCACCGCGGCCACCTGCGCGAGCCCGTCCCGCCCGGCCAGATCGTCGCCACGACGTTCTCGCGCAAGGCGGCCGTGGAGATGCGCTCACGCGTGACCGTGGAGCTGTCGCGCATGGCGGACCCCGGCGCGAAGTCCGTGTATGATGCATGGGTTGCGGATGCGCTGGCGTCCCTGGGGCATCCGGCGTGGCTCCCGCACGAGCGTGCCGAACGTGCGCGGGCAGCGCTTCATCGCGGCGGGGAGCTCCGCGTCTCCACCTTGCATGCGTTCGCCACGCAGATCGTGAAGACGTACCCCATGGAGGCGGGGTTCCTTCCCGAGCTCACGCTGCTCTCCGAGGCGGAGGATGCACGCCTTTCCGAGCTGGCGACGGAGCGTGCGATGGTTGCGTGGCTGGCAGAGGACGACGCTTGCGACTCCGGAAGGCGAAAGCAGGCGCGCGCGTTGTTCGATGCCCTCGGTAGCTTCGCGGAGCTTGGGGATCTCGTGCGGTCCGTGCTGTCGCGCGTGGCGGAGAGCGGCGGACGCGCCTCTGACCTCACGCTGCCACTCGGGGACGCGGAGCGCGTGGAGAGGACCATGAACGAGGTGGTGCGCCTTGCCTCGTACGTGGCCTCGAACGACGCGGCGTTCGAGCCTGCGCAGCGCGTGGTGCTGGCTGCGTCCACCGCCGACCCGGATGCGCTCGCGCTGGCGACGCATGCGTTTCTCGGCGCTGACTATCGCAAGCGCACGGAGGTGGCAGAGCAGTTCCGTCGCTTCCGCGGGGCCATGGACGGCAAGACGAACGAGGACCGCGGCGCGCTGTTCGCTCGCCTGTGGTTGCGTCGCGCGGAGCTCTCGCGGGCGCCGGAGATAGCGCGCGCGCTCCTCGCGCGGTGCCCGGCGGAGATTGACCTGGAGAAGCGGCGCGAGAACGTGCTGGGCTTCTCCGACGTGCTCATGGCTGCACGTACGATCTGCCAGCAGCACCTGGATGCGCGCAAGGAGATCGCCCAGGGCATCGACACGCTGC
>JBBRNJ010000164.1:0-3791 GCA_038230375.1 Polyangiales bacterium
AGAACAAGATCACGTGGGCGAAGGGGTTCGGGACGCTGAAGGCGGGCAATGTAGTGGAGGTGCGGGGGGCCCCCCCCGAAAACAGTATTACCGCCTACCAGGCGAAACACATCATCATTGCAACGGGCTCCGTACCCATCGAGCTCCCGTTCCTGAAATTCGACGAGGAGCGCGTTTTGTCGAACGTCGGTGCGCTCAAGATTCCGCAGGTGCCGAAGCACCTCATCGTCGTCGGTGGCGGCGCGATCGGCCTCGAGCTCGGCAGCGTGTGGCGCCGGCTCGGCGCGAAGGTCACCGTCGTCGAGTTCATGCCGACCATCCTGCCCGGGATGGACGAAGACGTGGTGAAGGAAGCCGACAAGATCTTCCGCAAGCAGGGCCTCGTGCTGCGCACCAGCTCGAAGGTCACCGGCGCGCGACGCGAAGGCGACACCATGTTCGTGGACGTCGAGAAGGACGGCGCCACGGAGACGCTCGAAGCGGACTACGTGCTCGTTTCGGTCGGGCGCAGGTCATCGCTCTCGGGTGTCGACGCCGCGGTGCTCGGGCTCGCGGTCAGCAAGCGCGGCGAGGCCATCGTCGATGACCAGATGCGCACCAACCTGCCGAACGTGTACGCGATCGGCGACTGCGTCGGCGGCAAGCTGCTCGCGCACAAGGCGGAGGAGGAGGGTGTCATTGCCGCCGAGGTGATCGCGGGACAGCCGGTGAAGATGCACTATCGCTCGATTCCCTCGGTGGTCTACACGTGGCCGGAGATCGCGTCGGTGGGACTGGCCGAGCGTGAGGTGAAGGCGAGTGGGCGCGAGTACAAGGCGGGCAGGTTTCCGTTCTCGGCCAACGGTCGCGCGCGCACGGCGGGCGAGACGTCCGGGTTCGTCAAGTTCATTGCCGACGCGAAGACCGACGAGCTTCTCGGCGCGCACATGATCGGACCAAACGTGTCGGAGCTGATCGCCGAGGTGGTGCTGGCGTTCGAGTATCGCGGGTCGTCGGAGGACATCGGCGTCACGGTGCACGCGCACCCCACGCTGAGCGAGACGACAAAGGAAGCGGCGCTCGCGGTGCTCGGGCGCGCGATTCACATCTGACATTCCGCTCGTGAGCGAGTATCGCGTTCGTGCCCTCCGCCCGACTGATGCGGAAGCCGCGCGCGACCTCGTGATCGCTGTGCACGGCGATAGTCGACACGAGCAGCGTGCACTCGAGCTGCTCGACGACGCGCTCCGGGGCTCCGAGCATGAGAAAGGCCTGATCGCCGTTGACGAGCAGCGTGGCGCGACGCTCGGCGTGGCACTGTATGGTGACGTCGCCGGAGCCGCGCGAGCGACGAAAGTTCACCTGCTCGCGTCGGGCGACCAGGCAACGCTCGACGTTCTCGCGGGCGCCGTGATGGACGCGATGTCATCGGGCAACGTCAGGATCGTGGTCGCGGAGATCCCCGATGAAGGTGCGTTTGGCGGCGTGCTGTCGGCGCTTCGCCGCGTCGGATTCGAGGAGGAAGGGCACGTATCGGATTGGTTCGCCGATGGCGTAGGGTTGCGGCTGCTGGCTGCGCGCCCGGGGTGAATCGCTTGCTTCCCTGGCATGCAGGAGACGCATGCTGCCTCGTCTGTTGCCCGCGATTGCGGCATTCGCTCTGCGGGCGAATCTCCCTTCTGTGTTGAATCAACTGCGACGCAACCGGTAGCAGCGCCCTGCACGCTTCGACTTCGCCACGCAATTGCATCTCGCGTACCCAGAACCGTGCTTCGAGATGCGTTCGTTATTCCCGCGCACGCGGGAGTCCATGTTCGCAGTTCCAAATGGATTCCCGCTTTCGCGGGAATGACGGAATTCAGGCTGGACACCGACTAGCCCGCATTTCTCACGAGATGTAGCGGGTTTGTGAGGATGGTGCGTTTTTGTCGCCCGGTGCGATGGTTCGAGGCCCGCGTTCGCACGTTGGGTGTCGCGCCGCAATCGTCTGGGTGGCGAAATGGGTCTCGTCGGCGCGTTTGGGCGACCGGGACGGACTGGCGGCGACGGCGAGGGACCGCAGCGGTGCTGCGCTGCGGACCGGACCTCGGTGGCGGGATGCGCGGCGTGGTGCGTTAACAGCGCCGCGGAAACGCGCGAAGTGTGGCGTGGACGCGTGCGAAGAGCGGCGCGTGCGGAGACCCGGTGGCGAGCGCCAGCCAGACCTTGCGCACGGTGATCCGGATGCGCGCGCCGAGCTTTAACAGCGTGCGGCGAATCGTCTGGCATTGCGCCCGCGCGAGCGCGGTGCCGGCGAGGCCGAGCCGCCGGAGCGCGTGGAGCAGGAGATAGGCAACGGACGAGCAGTACAGCCGGAGCTGATTCGCCCGCATCGTCGCCGCACTCGTCCGGTCGGCGAAGAGCATCAGTTGCTCCTTGATCCGGTTCTCCATCTCGCCGCGCGCACAATAGACGTCTTCATAGAGGCCGCGGGCATCGATGTGGGCGATCGGCAGCGACGTGACCACGAAGCGCGGGTTGCTCTTGCTGTCGTCGCCCGTGCCCAGGTGCTCCGCCTTGGCCACCACGCGCCGGGGGCGACTCCAGCTGTCGAGCGTCGCGTAGGTCAACTCCGCAAAGACACGCGCCCGCGGCGCCTCCGTCGTGCACTGCGCCTTGGCGGCCGCCAGTTCGGCCGTGATCTCCCCGATCAACCGGCTGTTCTTCGCAAGCCCGAACACGTAGTCCACGCCATTGGCTTCACCCCAGGTCATCAGCGCGTCGCGGCAAAAGCCGGAGTCCGCGCGCAACGTGATCCGGACCGCCGGCCACACGGCGCGCAGCACCGCCACGATCCGCTGAACTTCCTCCAACGCGCCGGCGCTGGCGTCGATATTCGCCGCGCGGAGCCGGGCACACAGCAGGTGCTCGCCCGCCATGATGTACAGCGGCAAGTAACAGTAGTGGCCGTAGTAGCCGTGGAAGAACCGCCCTTCCTGATTGCCGTGCACCGGATCATCAGTGGCATCGAGGTCGAGCACGACCTCGGCTGGCGGGGTCGGATGCGCCTGCACAAACACGTCGACCAGCAGCCGATCGACGGCGGCATGGTCCACCACAATCTTCTTGTAGCGCTCCGCGTCCCCGACCGTGGCCGCACTGAGCTCCAGCCGGTTGAGCGTGCTCTTGCCGGCGACCGGCGCGGTGAGGTCCGTCGCCTCCGCCAGCACCGCGAAGAGCGGGTCGTGGCGCAGCGCGTCGTGATCGTTCAAATCTTCGTAGCCTAACGCCAGCGCATAAATGCGCTGCCGCACCAACGCCGCCACGGCGTGCGTCACACGCGCGGGATCGCGATGATCCTGAAAACAGTCGGCAAACTGCGTGAGGATCCCGGTGGCCCGCTCGACCTCGCGCAACAGCAGCGCGCCCCCATCCGAGGTCAGCGTGCCGCCATCAAACCGCCCGATCACCGCCCGTCCCGCGACCGCTTGAAATGTCAGCGTCTCTGCCGTACACTCTGTCTGCATAACGGCTGTCTCCGTGGTGGTGTGTAGGTCGTTCTCGACAAACACCTTATACCACTCGGGGCAGCCGTTATTCAATAGTCTCGTGAGAAATCCGGGCTAAATCGCTCCGCAAGCCACTTTCACGTGTGCTACGGAAGTTCTCTGATAGGTCAGGCCAGGCCGGTTCGGCGAAGCTAGGGAACCTCTGCAAATAGCGTAATTCTTGCACGCGTGTGACGCCATCGCGTAACCGGTTTCCTAGGGCCTCGGAGCAGACGATGAGCGAGCAGCGGACGTTGGCGAGCATCGCGTACGACACCAAGGGCA
>JBBRNJ010000165.1:0-3661 GCA_038230375.1 Polyangiales bacterium
AGCGCGGAGCCCAGATCGCGCGCCTCCGCGCTGTCCGTTGGTGCATTCGCGTGAGGCCCCACCCACGCGACGCGTCCTTCGCGCACGACGACCGCGCCGTCGTCGATGATGCCAAGAGGTCCTTGCCCGGTCGATGAGTCGCACGTCAGCACGCGGGCCGCGCGGTAGAGCGTGCTCATGACAACGCCCCGAGCTCTGCGCGAACGGCGTCATGCGACGCGATGGCGTTCCGGAACGCCGCGAGGTCCGGCGAGGGTGGCTTCTTCCGTCGCATCAGGAGTCCACGTGCGAGCGCCTCCTCGCAGCGCGCCTTAAAGGCGGGCGAAGCGTCGATCTCGCGCGCCAGCGCCGCCACGGCGACCTCCTGCCGCTCCTCGTCGGAGCAGACGAGCAACAGGTCGCATCCCGCGGCGATCGCGCGCACCGCTGTATCTCCGGTGTCCTGCGAGATGGCCTTCATCTCCAGATCGTCCGAGATGACGACGCCGCGGAAGCCCAGCTCGCCGCGCAACAGGTCCGTGCATATTACATGCGATTGCGTGGCGGGCACTCCGGGATCGAGCGCTGGGTAGACAACGTGCGCCGTCATGAACGCGTCCAGGCCGTGCGCAGCCGCGCGGCGGAACGGGAGCAGCTCCACGCTCATGAGGCGCTCCTTCGGGTGGCTGACGGTGGGAAGCTCCAGGTGAGAGTCCTTGTCGGTGTCGCCATGTCCCGGGTAGTGCTTGCCGCACGTGAGCAGCGAGGCGTCCGCAAGTCCATCTGCGTAGGCGAGCGCAAGCCGCGCTGCCTCCTCTGGGTCGCGCGAGAAGCTGCGGTCGCCGATGATGGGGTTGTCTGGGTTGGTGTCCACGTCGAGCACGGGCGACGCGTTCATCGTGAAGCCCAGGGCAGCGAGCTCCTCACCCTGCGCGCGCGCGACACGTCGGAGCAGCGCCGGATCCTTGCGTTCGGCGAGTACGCGCATGGGCGGAACCGAGAGCAGCGGGGCCTTGAGCCGGGCGACGCGGCCGCCTTCCTGGTCCACGGCGATGAGCGGTGGCAACTCGGACGGCGCCGCGCCGGAGATCGCCCGATTCAGCTCGAGCACGCCCTCCGCGGTCTCGATGTTGCGTTTGAAGATCACCGCGCCGCCGCGCTCACCGCGCGAAAGCGCCGCGCGGAACGTGGTTGAGAGCGCCGGACCGGCGAACCCGCCGCAGATCAGCTGTCCCGCCAGGATGGACGACTTCATCACGGGTGGTGTATCAAAAATTGGTGCAAACAGGACCTTCTCTCGCGCCTCGTCAGCTGGCCGTTGCGCTCGTCGTGGTGGCGGGCCTGGTCGGAGCCGTGCAGTGCGGTCCGTCGCAGCCTGCGAATGGCGCGGACCAACGCAGGGTTCCCATCGCGGACGGCGGCGCGCCTCCTGCGCCAGCGCAGACGGCGACCGAAGCTGCTCCGGCACCTGCAGACGGCGCCCTCGTCACGGACGACGGAAAGACCACGCGCCCCACGCACAAGCTCACCACCGCGGAGGCGCGCAAGTACATGCTCGCGCTCATCAACCGCGATCGGCGCTCGGAGAAGCTGGGGCCCGTCGTGCTGGACACCGGTCCGCCCACCGCCTCAGGTCAGTCGCACGCGGACGACATGGCGCACCTTGGCTATCTCGGGCACTGGGGCAGCGACGGCTCCGTGCCGGAGGAGCGCCTCACGCGCGCGGGGGGCGCTGACATGGTGCTGGAGAATGCGTCGTGCTTCACGGACGAGAAGACGCGCACGCTGGACCCCTCGCCGCAGATCGATCCTGCAGAGGTGGAGCGCGCCGAGTCGATGTTCTTCAACGAGAAGCCGCCGAACGACGGACACCGCAAGAACATCCTGAAGCCAGCGCACACGCGCGTGGGGATTGGCGTCGCGCAGCCGAAGGACACGGCCACCGAGATCGCGGTGCCGTGCTTCTCGCAGGAGTTCCTCGACACCTACGGCACGTACGAGCCGCTCCCAACGCGCGCGAAGGTCGGGACCAAGATCAAGGTGAAGGGCAGGGCAACGCCGTCCGCCACCGCTGTCGGTATCACGCGCATCGACACGCCGAAGCCGCTCTCCACGCACGACCTCAATCAGCGTCGCAGCTATCCGGTGCCCGCGCCGTTCGCGCTGTACTGGCCCAAGGGATTCGTGACGGAGATCCCGCTGGTGGTCACCGGGGATGCGTTCGAGATCGAGGTCCCGCTCGCCAATCACGAGAAGGCGCCCGGCTTGTACGAGGTGAGCGTGTGGTCGAAGCTGCCCGGCAACGAGTCGCACACCATGATCAGCCTGCGCACGATCCTGGTGGAGTGACCGCTTCTGACGCGTGCATCTCGTACCTACGGAACGCGCGGGCCTGCTTGCAGCTGGTCGACGACCTCGGACCAGCTCTTCAGGCAGTCAAGGTCGGTTGCTCTGTCACGCCCAGCGCATGACGCGACCGCGGGGTTCGGCGACATCAGCAGGTACGTGCCGCGGGAAGCGAACGGCATGGAGCGACGCCAGCTGGTGTCGACGCGCCGGAGAGCGCGGCCGGCCTCATCCACGGCCACGGATTGGTGCAGGGCTTCGAGCCGCAAGCGGATCTTCTCCCGCGCGTCCCCGTCTTCGGTGAGCGCATAGGCGCGCTCGAGATGCGCGACCGCGGCGCGCGTCTCGCCAGCGCGGTTCAGCAGGGATGCCGCGGCCATGGTTCGATCGGCGGCGACGCCAAGCTCCATCGCACGACCGATGGCCTTCGCGCCATCGATGCGCCACCGCTCGACCTCGTTCTCGTCCTTGATGAAGCCCGGCGCCATGAACGCGACGAACTGGCCATAGTGGAGCCACATGTCAGCGTCGTACGGGAACTCCTGCGTGCCCCGCTCCAGGAAGCGGCGCGCGGCGCGACAATCCTCCACGTCACCAGTGCTGCTGTGCGTGTCCGTCGGCTGGTAGATGAGGATCGTGTCGATGTATTTGTAGAAGGTGTAGTGCTTCGGATCGAGCGCGACGATGTCCTCGCCGAAGCGCGCGCCTTCGCGGAAGTACATTCGCTTCGACCAGTGTGAGCCGTACTCCAGCAGCAGCTTGACCCACACCACGTCCGCTCCAGCGTGACGGAAGCCGAGCGACATGGGCACGATCGCCTCGGGCGGCGGAAGCGCGTACACGTCGTCGCGCAGCTTCACCCGCGTGACCTGCTGCGCGAGCCTGGTCTGCGTCGTCGCGATGCCGCCAATGCAAGCGGCCACGAACAGGAGAGGGAGAAGGGTGCTCTGGAGGCGAGCCAGCATGGCGTCGACCTGGGATTCTACCTCATTCCAGGCCCGCGACGACATCCATCCCGGGGTCGGCCTGCGCCGCTCCGGCCTTGGCGCGCCCCCGTACGGTGAAGGAGCTGGTCTGTCCGTCGCCGTCTAGGTCTGCATGGGCATGCGCGGCGTAGCTGGACTCCTCAGCGCCCAGCGTGGAGTCGAATGCGTACGAGAACGCATGCGGGGTTCCGTCCACCGTCGCCTGGAAATCAAGGGCGATCCACGTGGGGTGACCCCACGTCCCCGGCGGGTCCTTCTCCTTGTGGCCGCGTGGCGGCGACTCGGGTGTGAGCGGCACGGACCGCGGGAAGGCGTCGTCGGTGGCGCGTCGCTGAGCCCTCTGCACTGCG
>JBBRNJ010000166.1:0-3644 GCA_038230375.1 Polyangiales bacterium
AAGCGCGCGTAGTAGCAGGCCGAGCGATCGACCTTGCTCGGGTCCTTGCCGGAGAACGCGCCGCCGCCGTGACGGCCCATGCCGCCGTAGGTGTCGACGATGATCTTGCGACCGGTGAGCCCGCAGTCGCCGAGGGGACCGCCGATGACGAAGCGCCCGGTGGGGTTCACGTGGAACTTGGTGTTCTTGTCGATGAGCTTCTTCGGGATGACCTTGTCGATGACAAGGTCCATCACGGCCTCGCGCAGGGTCTTGTACTTGACGGTCTCGTCGTGCTGCGTGCTGACGACGATCGCGTCGACGCGGGTGGGCGTGTAGCCGTCGTACTCGAGCGTGACCTGGGTCTTGCCGTCGGGGCGGAGGAAGTTCACCTTCTCTGCCTTGCGGACCGCCGCGAGCTGACGCGCGAGCTGGTGCGCGAAGTCGATCGGCGCGGGCATGAGGTTCGGGGTCTCGTCGCACGCGAAGCCGAACATGAGGCCCTGGTCGCCGGCGCCCTGCTCCTTGTGCAGGCCCTCGCCCTCGGTCACGCCCTGGCTGATGTCCGGGCTCTGCTTCTCGATGGCGGTGATGACGGCGCAGGTCTGCGCGTCGAAGCCCATCTCGGAGCTGGTGTAGCCGATCTCACGCACGGTATCGCGCACGACGACGGGGATGTCGACCCAGGCGGTCGTCGTGATCTCACCAGCCACCACGACCATGCCGGTCTTTGCCAGCGACTCGCACGCGACGCGCGCCTTCGGGTCCTGAGCAAGGATGCCATCGAGGATGGCGTCGGAGACTGCGTCGCAGAGCTTGTCCGGGTGTCCTTCAGTGACCGACTCGGACGTGAATTGATAGCGTGCCATGGTGTGTTCCTGGGGGGGGCCCAACGCGATCGGGGCGACGCTGAAGTAGCACAGTTTTGGCGCGTGGACAGCGGGGCGTTTCCAGGGCGGTGGTACGCACGGAGTGCCCTGGCTCCCAGAACGTCGGGAGGTCCACCTGGCCTGACAGTCGTCCGTGGTTCGAGGCGCCCTTCGACCGCGATCTGCTGTTTATTACGGCATTTCGTGGACAGAGATCGTTGGTCCCGCTCTTGCGTTACGGGATGTCACCCCCCACGAGGAGTCCATCATGCAGAAGCTTTTGATCGCCGCGTTCGTCGTCACCTCCACCCTCGCCGTTGCTTGCAGCGCGAAGTCGACCGGGAGCGGCACCGCCGACTCCAACGCGTCCGACAACGGTGACGCCAACGAAGCGGCCGGCTCAGCGGCCCAGACCAGCGACGTCGAGCAGACCCTCCTTGGCAGTGTACAGTCCCAGGACCCGATGGCCGCGGCCGGCTCCGTTGCCGCCGCCCAGTGGTGGCCCGCTGGCTGCTCGACCCGCACGCGCGATGCGTCGAACCCCGCCGTGGTCCACATCCACCTCGACAACTGCACGGGCCCGTTCGGCGTCCGTCAGCACTCCGGCGACATCACGGTCACGTTCAGCAAGAACACGGACGGCTCGCTCCACGCGGAGGCCGCCAGCTCCAACATGACCATCAACGGCAAGGCCGTCACGTTCTCCGCGAGCCGCGACATCTCCGTTGCCGCCGGCATCATCGACGTGAAGGGCCACGCAGCCTGGACGCGCGAGAGCGCTGGTGGCGAGACCGTCAGTCACGCCACCAACGTGGAGACCAGGATCGACGTCGCGAAGAAGTGCCGCACCAGCAACGGCACGGCCGTCACGCGGGTCGGCTCGCGCGAGGTCGACAGCACGCTGAAGGACTACGAGGTGTGCCGCGAGGCCGACGGCTCCGACGGCTGCCCCTCCGGCGAGATCACCCACACGCACAAGGCCACGGGCCGCACGGTGTCCGTGACCTTCGACGGCTCCAACCAGGCGACGATCACGGGCCCGCGCGGCGGCACCGCCGAGGTGACCCTGGTCTGCGGCAACTGAACGTCAGGTGAGCTGCGCTACGGCGCACGTCGGCGAGACTGTCTCCTTTCGTTCGGGACCAGGCGGAAGCCACCACTCTGCGAGAGCTCCGCGAGACCGCGCCAGGTGAGCAGCTCTGGCTCCTGGTGTACGGAACGGAAGGAGATGCCGTCGTCGTCGCTATCGTCATCGAGCGCGACGTCCAGGGGGAGCTGACGCAGATCTGCGTCGTCCAACGGATGGTCGGTCAAGTCCTCGTCCCAGAGGTCCGCTTCGTGAATGCGCATGGAATCTCTCCTTCCTGTGTTCCGTGAAACAGCGACGACCGGGGGCTTGCCCGGCCCGAAAAGAAGCGTTAACCGCTGCTCGGGAAGCGTCAAGAGGAGGGCAGAAAAAAATCGCTGCAGGGCCGACGCGAGCGCGACCGACCAGGAAATTAGGGGCCCCGCGCGGAGGGTCCTAGAGTCGCACCATGCGCGCCGCGGCCCTCGCTCTCCTGGTCCTCCTTGGACCATGCACGCGCGACGAGACCGAGCGACCAGTGACGGTGGATGGAGCGAGCGCCCCATCCCCACCCGACGCAGCACCTCTGGATGCTACCGCGGAAGCGTCGGCGCCGTTCGATGCCGGGCCTGACTTGCCGCTGTCGTTCGGTACGACGGAGGAGCTGCTCTCCGTGAGCGGATTGCCCAGCACCAACTTCACACGGTCTGCGTTCGGCCCCATTCCCGGCAAGTTCAGCGACGGGAATTCTGCCATTGCTCATCACGCCATCGCTCGCCGCGCATGCCTGGAAGGTCTGCGCAGCGTCACGCTGCAAACGCCCGAGCAGCGCGCGACGTGCGGGGCAGAGAACATGGTCCCCATCTTCCGCGGCGGCGATGCGGGCGCGGCGAAGAGCTGCATCGACATCTTCGAGTTCCCGAACAAGGCGTGCGAGCTGCCCATGGTGTGGGGCTCGCCCAGCCAGGCGCAGACCACGTGCCAGGTGCAGGGCAAGCGGCTCTGCACGCAGGCGGAGTGGAACCTGGCGTGCACGGGTGATCCCGACGGCGGCAAGGATCGCGTCTACGCGTACGGCGACACGCTCGACTACGAGATCTGCAATACGAACACGCCGCACGAGATGGGCGAGCCCACGGCCTGGGGCACGCGCCTCTGGCGCTGCAACGTGCAGAGCGCGGAGAGCGCGTGGAAGACGTGCTCCACGGACACGGAGCCGTCGGGTGCGTTCCCGCGGTGCCGCTCGCGCTTCGGCGTCTTCGATCAGCACGGCAACGTGGCGGAGATGATGAGCCGCGAGGCACGCGCCTCCGGAGCGTCGGGAGAACGTGACGTCGTCTACACGCAGCTCAAGGGGAGCGCGTTCTTCTACATCGACGTGGGCAAGTCACACGACGCGCCGCCCTCCGCAAACCAGAAGATGAGCGGCGGAATGCTCCACGACACATACCCCGACAACTGCAGCTTCGATCCGCGGTGGCACGTGGAGGAGGTCGCGAAGGCCGGCCACTCGAACTACCACCTGGGATTCCGCTGCTGCAAAGGGCTGTGAGCGAGCCTGCGCACCCGGGCGCACGCGGGGTTCGCCAACTAACACTACTGCGGGATGTCGTTCCTGCCGGAACGTCTCGGCGCTGCCCGCGTGAGAGCGTGTTCGCATTCTCTTCTGCATAGCGGGCATCGCGGGAGCCAGCGAATGAGGGCGTGGGCGATGGCGAGCCTGGCGGTGC
>JBBRNJ010000167.1:0-3632 GCA_038230375.1 Polyangiales bacterium
CGCTGGCGACTGCAAGCAGTACGACGACAAGCAGACGACTGATTGCGGCGGCGCGACGACCCTCAAGGCGGTCTTCGGCAAGTGCTTCGACGCCAAGGGCTCGGACACCCCCGGCATCAAGCTCCTCTGCGGCGGCGCCGCTTCCTCGGCCGACGCCGGCGACGGCGGCTGAACAAGCCACTGGCTGAGTAAGGATGACGCGGCAGTCTGTGAGGCTGCCGCGTCTTTCTGTTAGAAGAGGTCCAAAGTGTCGATTCGGATGAAGCGTTTGCTGATGATCGCCGGGCTCACGATCGGGTGCGCCAGCTGCGCGTCGACTTGCAGCGAAGACGAGCAGAAACCTCAGACCGTGAAGACGGGTGCAGCGCCTGTGACCTCGACGATGGGCCGGGCGTCCAGGGCCTTCCTGGCCAACCAGGCCGCGGAAGACGCGGGCAAGCAACCCACCCCTCCCTGAGGTACGGCCGCAAGGAAGAAGGAGTCTCGCGATGAGCATGCTGAATCACCTGGGCCCGAGAACGTTGGCCCTTCTTGCGTGCGGCGCCACGCTGGGGCTCGGCATCTTCGTGGAGGCCTGCAGCAGCAGCTCCGGGGGTGGCTTCTCCACCGACGACGCAGGCTCCGACGCCACGGTCAACACCGGCTCCGATGCTGCGGCGGACGGCACCACGCAGGGCAACGGCGATGGCGCCGCGGGTGATGCGGGCGGCCATTGCACCCCGATCATGGGCGCGTGCGACATCGTCCTCCAGGACTGCCCGAAGTCGAAGACCGGCGAGGCGCAAGAGTGCGTCGTGGGCGGCAGCGGCTCAAACCTGGTGACCCAGTGCGCACCCACGCAGGCAAGCGAGCAGCTCCCCACCGGACGCGCTTGCTGCCCGAGCAACCAGGGGAACCCGTGCTTGCCCGGTCTCGAGTGTATCGGCGATCCGTGCCCCGACGCAGGAGCCGACGCGGCCGCCGCCATCCAGACTGGCCGTTGCTCCCCGCACTGCTGCTCGAACGATCAATGCGGCGTGAGCGATCCAGAAGGCATCAGCGGCGCCTGCGACCTGACCCTCGTGTCTGGCGGCAAGGATCTCTACTACGTGTGCACCTACAAGGAGACGTGCAAGCCGCTCGGCGTGCAGGCCTGCAAGACCGCGGCTACCGGGTGCATCGTCCAGGACAAGTTCGGCACCGGCAACTGCACCCCGATCTTCGGCACTGCGTCCAAGGAGCACGAGCTCTGCGACGGCTTCACCCACTGCGGCGACGGCATGATGTGCTTCTTCAAGCAGTTCCCGGACGGCGGTCAGGTGTTCCTACCCGACGCCTCGGCGGCGCAGGAGTGCCTCTATCTCTGTCACACGCCCAACTCGGCTACGCCGTTCGACGGCGGGCTGTTGACCAACGCTCCAGGCCACGGTGGCTGCCCCGCCGCCGAGACGTGCAAGGACGTCCTCAACAAGAGCGACTTCCCGGCGTGGCTCTCGCTGTGTCTGCCGTGAGTTGGGACCGCGCGGACGAACGGCCCCGCCGCGGCGGGATCGCGCGGGCGTCCCAGGCGTTGGCGGTGTCCGTGCCGCTTCTCGTGCTTGGTGCGCTCGCGGTCCTCGGCGCGAGCGCGTCTTGCTCGAACGGCAACACGGTGTACGCGGACGCATCGTCGGAGGCGGGGTCCACGTGTCCCGTCAGCATCGCCGATCTGAAGACGCCCACGTGGAAGGCGCCGAAGTCGAGCACTGTGGGGGCTTGCTCCCAGGCCGAGCTCGACATCATCGAGAAGACCTCCGCGGACGCGAACAAGAGCTTCACGGATCTCTACGACGCGATGACGTCCGACACGTGTCGCGCATGCGTGTTCAGCGTGGAGACCGACGCGAACTGGCAACCGATCGTGTGGTCACCCACCAAGGAGTCCGGCGCCGCGTTCCTGAACTTCGGTGCATGCTTCGCCACCGCGTCGGGCTCCAGCATGTGTGGAAAGAGGCTTCAGGACGAAGAGTTCTGTCTCGCGGCCGCATGCCCTGACATCTGCACTGACCAGACCACGTGCCTCAACGTGGCAGGCCTGGATGCGTGCGCGCCGCAGGGCACGTTCGTTCGCGGAGCATGCGGGCCCGCCACAGGCGCGGTCTACAAGACGTGCGACACGTTCATCGACGGCCTGCGCGCCGTGTGCGGTGCACCGGTCATGGACGCGGGCTCCGATGCAGGAGACGCAGCCACGCTCGACGCCTCCGACGCGAACGACGCCGCCGACTGAGCGTCACGGCGGCGAATGGTCATCGGATGCGGTTCGCGATCTCCTGGGCTTCGACCTGGATCTTCGCGAGCTGCTCGTCGCCCAGCTTGAGCAGCCGCAGCTCCTCTTGTGGGCTCGGAGGCAGTGGCTCGTTCGGGATCGGGAAGCCGAGCCTCGCCGCCATCCAGTCCGACACCGCGACCACGCAGACCGCAGGGTGTGGAGGACCACCCAGGTTGTGGACGTGATGCGCGGCGACGAACGGGGCGATGTCGGGCGGGAGCTGCCACGCCTCGCACACCAGACGTCCCACCTCGGCGTGCGCCTCGATGATGCCCGGCCACACCATATTGATCGGCCAGAGCGTGCCCACCGCGTTCGCTGCGATGGCGACGCCCACGTCATGAAGCAACGCGCACATGAACGTGTGCTCGTCGTCCACGTCGGCGTACTTGGAGATGACACGTGAGAGCTGCGCGGTGGCGGAAGAGTGGCGCTTCAGCGAGTTCATCGCCTGTTCGAATCCCTTGGCCTTGAAGATGCGGACGGACGCTGTGATCTCCATGAAGAGCTGCGCGAGCTCCAGGAGACCGATGCGCACGATGGCGTCGCGCATGCTCGTGATGCGAGCTCCTCGCGAATAGAAGGAGGACTGCGCGATGGAGAGGACCTTCGCGGCGACGACGGGATCCTCCTCCATCAGAGAGACGACCTCGTCGAACTTCACATCCGGCTTTCGTGTCAGCTGGAGGAGCTTGATGGCGGTGGCGGGAGGAACGGGGAGCTGGTTCGTCGGTGAGGCGATTGCCGCCTTCACCAGCGAGATCACGTCGGCCTTGCTCATGATGGCGGACATGGTTCCGGTGTACGTAAAAGGCTCGGCGCGCTGGCCCGTTTGGCTCATGGAGGAGGTAACGGCGTTTGTCTCAAATCGTTTAGGTTGAGCCCGTCGTTTCTCACCCGTGCCGGGGTGACTGCCGTGGTCCGCAGATTGCTGCAGGGTGGGGTCATGAACAACAACCTGCTGTCAGTTCTCGCACGGGTCGCGATCGTTGGTGTGGGCGTCGGGTTCGTGGCCTGCTCCACCCCGAGCAGTGGTGGTGGCACCACTCCGGCGGACTCGGGCATCCATCCCGCCATCGATGGTGGTGGTAACCAAGACGTTCCCGAAGGTGGAGCCCCCAACTGCCCGGTGGCGATCACGGCGATGGACATCGCGGAAGTGAACCCGCCGAAGGATGGCACGCAGGGTTCCTGCACGGACGCAGAGCTCGCGAAGGTCACTGGCAAGTTCGCGGACATCTTCGCGGCTGTCAGCTCGACCTGCGCCGGCTGCCTCTTCTCCGAGGCCGCGGACATGACGAACACGCAGTTCTTCGTCTGGTCGGACACGATGCACGTCAAC
>JBBRNJ010000168.1:0-3360 GCA_038230375.1 Polyangiales bacterium
GCCCCTGAAGCGAACGAGCGACGCTTGGCGTCTGTTGCTCGCTGCCGCCAGTGGTCCCCGGATACGCCGGGTATTGTCCCGTTGCCACGGCGCGATTGATGCGTAGATTCGCGCCTGGGACGGCGACATCCCGCAGTAGTGCTGACTCTGCCAAAACTGGCCAATCGCGGCACCTGTGCTATCCCCAGCCGCCCCATGTCGAAGCAGCCGAAGGTCGCCCTCATCTACCCGCCGAGCTGCGACCCGACAGCCCCTTATCTGGCCGTCCCCACCCTCACCGCGTGGCTCCGCAAGCACGACGTGACGGTGCTCCCCATCGACGCAAATCTCGAGGGCTGGGAGCACCTCCTCCGCGAAGAGTCGCTCGAGCAACTGAGCGCGAAGATGGACGCCCGCCTCCGCGAGCTGGAGAAGAAGGTGACGCTCACGCATCAGGAGCAGCTGCTCTATGCGTCGCTCTGGAACGCTCGTGGTGACGCCGCGCATGCGCCAGGAGCAATCGCGGACGCGCTCTCCGTCTTCAAGGACCCAACTCGGTTCTACGACCACGGTGAATACGCGGCCGCGGTGGACACCGTGGAGTCCGCCATGCGCGTGGTGTCCGCCGCGCACGCTCCGCTCACGATCGACTTCGTCGCGTATCGCACGCCGTTCTCTCTGCTGACGCCGGCGGAGATCGAGCGTGACGCCGGTCCGGAGACGAATCCATTCTTCGACTACTTCGAGTCGCTCGCCGCGCGCATGAAGAAGGAGAAGGTCGACTTGGTCGGCATCTCTGTCGCGTTCCCGGGGCAGATCCAGCCCGCGTTCTCGCTCGCATATGCGCTGCGCGCGAAGATGCCTGACCTGCACATCACGGTGGGTGGGCCCGCGCTCACCCAGATGCTCATCCGCCTGAAGGGTGACGAAGCCGCGCGCGTTCTCGGTCCGTTCTCGTCCGCCGTCGTATACGAGGGTGAGCTCGCGCTGCTCGACCTTGTGCGCGCGCTGGAGAAGGGCGAGAAGCCCTCAGGCATCATCAAGGGCCGCACGGTCGAAGACATGAGCATCCTGCCGCCGCCGGACTTCGACGGCCTGCCGCTCGATCGCTATCTGACGCCGGAGCTCGTGCTCCCATACGATCCCACGCGCGGTTGCTACTGGGGTGTCTGCACATTCTGTCACTATGGGCTCGCCGAGGTCGGCACTGCCAAGTATCGCGAGCGTCCGACCGAGACCGTGCTCGACCACATAACCGCGTTGCAGAAGAAGTACGGAACGAAGGTCTTCTACTTCTCGCAGGACGTGTTCTCACCGCGCATCGCCACGAACATCGCGCGCGGTATCGTGGCGCGTGGGCTGGACATCAAGTGGGGCACGGACATGCGACCGGAGCGCTCGCTCACGAAGGAGCGCTGCCTGGAGCTCGCGAAGGGCGGAGCGCTATCCACCGCGCTCGGCGTGGAGTCGGCGGCGCCGCGTGTGCTGTCGCTCATCGACAAGGGCATCCCCGCAGAGGACGTGAAGAAGGCCGTGCAAAACCTGTCCGCGGCCGGCGTCGCGGTCGAGGCCATGTGCTTCTCCGATTTTCCGACGGAGACCTACAAGGAGGCGCAGACGACCGTGCGCTTCGTGGGCGACCTGGAGCAGGATCTCTCGCTCTTCATCCTGGGTCGCTTCGACCTCACGCATGGCTCCCTGGTCGCGCAGAAGCCGGGCGAGTTCGGCATCAAGGAGGTCTTCGGCGTCGAGGGCGACGAGCTCAAGACTGGGCTCTTCTTCCAGGAGCGCAAGAAGCCGAAGACCCCGCTGCAGTCGGCGAAGGTCGAAGAGGACATCCGCACGCTCTCCTCTGCCTGGCGCCTTCGCCGCTATCCGTGGGCCGGTGCGCTCTCCACCGCGCACACCATGCTGTACTACGCGCGCCTCGGAAAAAACGTGTTCCGCGGCCCCGCGCCCGTGCTGTTCGCGCCAAGAAAAATCAAGGTTGGGCCGGCACGCAAGGCGCGCTTCGACATCACGAAGGTCGAAGAGAAGAGCGCCGCGCACGAGGCCGCGATCTGGCAGACCCTCGTCCACGAGCTGCGCCGAGTGACCCGCGCCGACTACGACGCGCTGGCCAAAGAAGCCCCGCGCGCGAAGGCCGCCCCGTCACTGTGGAAGTGCGCGCCCGGCGGTGGCCCGGTGCGCGTCCCCGACCCCACGAAGGGCCGTCGCGTGAGCCACGCCGTGAACTCCACGAAGCCGTAAACCGCCCTTGGGTTCGCGGCTCTTTCCACCTCCAACTTATGCCACAGATGGGGGCTTGCGGGAAGCCCCCGGGGGTCTGGCACAGTCGCCTTCATGATGAAGCACGCCGTGGTGATCGCCGGCGGTGGGCCAACGGGGTTGATGCTTGCTGGCGAGCTCGCGCTTGCGAAGGTAGACGTTGCGATCGTCGAGCGGCGCGTGGACCAGTCGCTTCCTGGAGCGCGCGCGGGGGGATTGCATTCACGCACGATCGAGGTGCTCGATCAGCGTGGGATCGCGGCGCGCTTCCTCTCGGAGGGGAAGGCCATGCAGCTGGTGTCGTTCGGGACGGTCCCTCTCGACATCAGCGATTTTCCGACCCGCTACAGCTATGTGCTCGCGCTCACGCAGGAGCGCATCGAGCGCATTCTCGCGGACTGGGTCTCGCAGCTCGGGGTGCTGATCCATCGCGGATGCGACGTCACAGGGTTTGCGCAGGATGACACCGGCGTGGATGTCGCGCTGTCGGACGGCCGGTCGTTGCGCGCGCAGTATCTCGTCGGGTGCGACGGTGGTCGCAGCGTCGTTCGCAAGAAGGCGGGCATCGAGTTCGCCGGGTGGGACGCGTCGACCAGCTTCTTGATCGCCGAGGGCGAGATGACGGAAGAGGCACCGTCCGGTATGCGCCGCGATGAGAAGGGGACGTACGCGGTGGGCAAACTGGAAGATGGGCGCGTGCGCATCGTGCTCCGCGAAGAGAGCGTGGACAAACGCAGCGAGCGCGACGAGCCGACCGTGGACGAGCTACGCGCGGCGCTCATCAGCCTCTACGGATCGGACTACGGACTTCGCAATGTGACGTGGGCCTCTCGCTTCACGGACATGACCCGGCAGGCCGCCGCCTATCGAGACAGGCGCGTATTCGTGGCCGGCGACGCCGCGCACGTGCATTCCCCGGTAGGCGGACAGGGACTCAACACCGGGGTCCAGGATGCTGTGAACCTGGGATGGAAGCTCGCGCAGGTCATCCACGGCACATCACCTGAGAGCCTGCTCGACAGCTACCACGCCGAGAGGCACCCGCTCGGTGCGCGCGTGTTGCGCAAGACCATGGCGCAGACCGCGCTCAGCCGCGGCGACGAACGCATGGAA
>JBBRNJ010000169.1:0-3264 GCA_038230375.1 Polyangiales bacterium
ATCCCGCCAGGCTTCGTTTCGAGCTCCGCGCGGTGCTCACGGACAGGAGTCCGTTCCGCTCCGTGCTCGCTCGAAGCCTCGCCTGACGGGCGGCTCTTGCCCCATGCGACGCTGTCACCGTTTATGGGGATGCGTGCAGAGTGCATGAGTGCGGTGGTCTGAGGCGCCCTGCGTTTGTTTGCGGCCCCTAGCTCGGCCCGTTTTGCGTGTTCGGGTCGGACGGTGCGGTCGAGGTCGTCGTCGAGGTCGAGGTCGTCGTCGAGGTCGAGGTCGTCGTCGAGGTCGTCGTCGAGGTCGAGGTCGTCGTCGAGGTCGTCGTCGGGGTCGAGGTCGAAGGTCGAGGTTGGGGTCGAGGTCGTCGTCGAGGTTGAGGTGGGTTGGTGGGTGTAGCTGCGGCCTTCTATAGATGCACTCTGATCTTTTGGAGCGTCTTGTTGGGCTGGATGGCGTGTTTCAGTCTCCGCGCTATCATCCTGAGGGCGACGCGCTGTTTCACTCTTTGCAGGTCTTTGAGCTCGCTCGTTGCGAGTCGGATGAGCCTGAGCTCTGGGCTGCGGCCTTGTTTCACGACGTGGGAAAAGCCATCGACAGCGCTACGCATGATGAGGTGGGCGCGGACCTTCTCGAGGGTCTGATGAGTGACCGCGTCGTGTGGCTCGTGCGACATCACCTGGATCTGCTTCGTGAGCCGCGCCGCACGCGTCGGGAGCTCGCGGGCACGACTGGCCTTCGGGACCTGGAGTGCTTGCGCCGCTGGGATCTCGGTGGGCGCCGCATGGACGCTCGTGTTTCGTCCGCTGACGACGCTCTCTCGTTTCTCCTCCACCAAGCTGGCTCGGCGATCTTCGCCGCGGCCCCAGAACCACATGAAAGGGAAGATCGATCCGGATGACCGCGCCACTGCCGGAGATTGCGCGACGCCTCGGGGTGTCGCAGCAGGTCGTCCAGAAAAGGTTGTATGATGCACCCAGAAGGGGAGTTTTGATCGGCGGCGCGCTCGCAAGGCTCCGTGCGGCGCTGGAGCCCGCGCTCGGCCAGGGCCCCCGCACCGTGAGCTCGTGAGCTGGGAGCGATTCGGCGGGCTCCGCGAGGCCATCGCGCAGCTCGCAGCGCAGATCATGTACGGCGAGGACGTGAAGCAATACTTCACGGCAAAGCGCATGGCAGCGAAGCGCCTGCTCGGGCAGACGGGGGTGCGAGGGCTCCGGTACCGTCCGCGCGACCTGCCGTCGAACGGCGAGATCAAGGATGCGCTCCTCATGCTGGTCCACGAGATCGAGGGCGACGCCCGCATCCGTCGCCTGTTCGCGATGCGCGTCGTCGCGCTCGAGGCCATGACGCCGCTCGATCGCTTCCTGCCCCGACTCATAGGCTCCGTCGCCACTGGCCACGTGCGAGAGGGCAGCGACATCGACCTGCACGTCTTCGCCGACGATCCGGACGACGTGGTCTCGCGCGTGAAGCATCTCGGCTGGACCCACGAGACCCAGAGAGTGAGCATCATGAAGCAGGGCCGCGTGAAGGACCTCACGCATGTGCACGTCCCCGATCTCTTCCCCCTGGAGCTCACGGTCTACCCAGTAAGAGAGCTGGGCATTCGTCCCCGAAGCAGCACCGACGGCAAGCCCATCGTGAGGCTCAAGGAGAGCGTCCTCCGAGCCCTGATCGAGCAAGAGCACCCGGAACAATGGAAGCGCTACGTCCTACAAGGAGAGCTGCCAACGATGGGGGGGCCCGCCGCCGCCGGGCACCGCGTCCCCCTCCCGCGCGCGGTGGACATCAACAGGCATCGCGTCCGCGTGTTCATCGACTCCCGCCCGTGAGGATTCCGCTTGCGTCATGCATAATCCGCGCATAAACATGCGCGCCCCATGCATATGGACGTCATCGTCTTCGGCGCTGCTGGTTACTCCGGGGTCGAGCTCACGAAGCTCCTCTCGCAGCATCCCCACGCGCGCCTCGTGGCCGCCGCCAGCGACACGCACGCCGGCAAGCCGCTGTCGGAACTGACTGGGCTGACGTCGCACGCGTCGTTGCGCTTCGTGCGCACGGAGGAGGCGCTCGCTGCCGCGAAGAAGGGCATGTTCGCCTTCCTCGCCGTTCCCGCCGAGCCCGCGCATGCGCTTGCGAAGGAGCTGGTCGCGCGTGGTCTGCGCGTCGTCGACCTTTCGGACGCGCATCGCAAGGCGTCGCCCTATGGCATGACGGCCCTCTTCTCTGCGGACGTCGTGGACGCGCCGCTCGTCGCGAACCCGGGCTGCTACGCCACTGCCATCGTCACCGCGCTCGCGCCGTTCGTTCGTCGCCACCTGTTCGATCCGAAGATGCTCATCGTGTCCGCAGCATCCGGCGTCACGGGCGCGGGTCGCCAGAAGGACGAGAGCTACAGCCTGGGCGAGCTCGCGAACGACGTGCGCCCGTACAAGGTGCTCCGCCATCAACACATCCCGGAGATCGAGGCCGCGCTCGGCCGCGTCGGCGAGGAGCCCGTGCGCGTCTGCCTCACGACGCACCTCCTGCCTACGCAGCGCGGCATCCTCGCCACGATCACCACGCGCCTCCTGGAAGCAAAGACGTCCGCGCAGCTCGTGGATCTCCTGCGCGAGGACTACGCGCACGATCCGTTCGTGACCATCGCGGGCACGCCCGAAGAGGTGTCATTGCGCCGCGTGGTGGGCACGAACCAGTGCGCCATCGGCGTCGCCTCCGAGGGTCGCGAGGGCGGCTTCTGCGTGATCACCGCCTCCGTCGACAACTTGCTCAAAGGCGCGGCCGGTCAGGCCGTCGAAAACATGAACCTGATGCTCGGTTACCCGCGCGCGCTTGGTTTCTCACATCTGTCGAGGCACTCGTGAAGCTCCCCCAAGGTTACAGATTCTCCGGCGTCCCCTCGGGCATCAAGCCCAAGAAGAACGACGTCGCGCTCATCGTGTCCGACGTGGATGCGGCGTGTGCCGGTGCCTTCACCGTGAACCGCGCGAAGGCGGCGCCCGTACTCCACGCAGAGAAGGCGCTCCCGCACGCGGCCATTCGCGCCATCATCATCAACAGCGGCAACGCGAACGCGCTCACGGGTCCTTCGGGCATGGAGTCCGTGGACATTGTCGTCACGGAGACGGCCAAGGCGCTCGGCGTACCGAAGGCGTCCGTCGTCAGCGCGAGTACGGGTGTGATCGGCGTGCGTCTTCCGCACGACAAGATCGTGACCGCGCTGCCCAGCCTGATCGCGAACCTCACGCCCGAGCCGGATCGCGCAGCCGAGGC
>JBBRNJ010000170.1:0-2955 GCA_038230375.1 Polyangiales bacterium
GAGGGTCTTGCTTTGCCAGAACGGCGGACCACGCGCGGCCGTGCGCTCAGGGAGCGCCGTCGCCACCGCAAGCCCCTTCAGAAAACGCCGCACCTCCCCGAGCTCCGTCACCATCCCCAGCACCTTCAGCCGGCCGTGGCACCGCGGACACTCGAGCACGTCCACCTTGTCCCCCGTCGGGGATCACGAAGCGCGAACGTCTTCATCATCAGCTCCGCCCACGGGATGTACCGGCGACCGCGCTTCGGGACCTCGTCCCCAGCGGAGGCCGCCGGCACCACCAGCGAAGCCTTCGCCTGCGGCACCACACGCGAGCGCAGCTTACTCGCGCTCGCGATCACACCCGAGTACCGCACCGTGTGACGCGCTTCGTGATCCCCGACGGGGGAAAATCGCGGCGGAGGCACGCTCGCAGCCAAGCGGCACAGAAGGCTCAGCGGATCTCCGCCCGTCGGGGATCGCGAAGCGCGTCATCTCCACCGCAACCGTCCCGTCCGACCAAGCCTTCTTCAGCGCGATCCGCACAAGCCCCTCCGGCGTCGTCTGCACCCGCTCCTGCGCGAACGGCGGACGCAGGATGTACCGCAGCAACCGCTCGCGACCTCCATCATCCTGCGCACCTGCGCACGTTGCCGGCGTCGAAACGAACGGATGCGCTGCTCGCGATCGGCGCGGCCGCTGTTCGCTCGCCGGAGCGAGAGCGGTATTCGGGCTTCGTGGAGCAACAACGCCTCTTCGCCCGGGCGCGACGTTGAACCCCATCTTCGCGGCGGCGCTGGAGGTCCAGGCAGTCTGCGAGCGCGAGTCATTCGAATTCTGCGTCATCTGCGACGGCGACTCGCCCGCTGCACGGCGTGCGAGAATTTCCGCCATCTTCGCGATCGATGAAGACGAACTGCCGTGAATTAAAGCCTGAATCGGATCGACACATGGACGCCGGACGTCCGGCGTCCGAATGGTCGCGTCTGCGGTACCGTCAATGCCGATGGTCGACATGTGGACTTTCGAGTGTTCGTCGTGCGCGCAGGTCCTCACGCAGCTGCTCCGCGAGTTGTCACCCGACAGCATCTGCTACGAGGATGGGAAGCCCGCCGTGCCGCCCGGGCACTTTGCGCGGAGCAACGATGACTACTGGACCGGTTCCACGGGACACATCCTCGTCAACGTCGCAGACCTGATCGGAACGATCGGAACACGACCGTACCCTGACTCTCGTCGTCGGCAGGGTTGCTGTGGCCCCGACGGCAGCGATGGGCCAAACGTCGTATGCACCTTGGGTCACGACGTCGCCGTGGAGCGCACGGACTGCTGGATGGCGCACGCCGCCGTGCTCTTGCCGGGGACCACGCGGCGTACGATGACCTGACCCGTGAGCGACGACGATGAGCTCGACGTGCGGCGGAACCAAGGTGTGGCAGGGCTTTGCTGCGTCTGTTACGGCTAGGGCGTGGCTGCCACGTACGAGATCGAGCGCGAGCCGCCGGATGCCTTCACGTGTGAGTGTTGCGGCGGTCTCTCGGTCCGCCTCACGCGCTTCGTGCATCGCGACCGCGCTGCCTTCGCGGTCTATCTGGCCATCTATTCGAACGACCACCCGGACAACGAGATTGCGATGGTGGTGTCGATCGGGGAATGGGGTGAAGACTCCAACCCGTCGACGAGAGTCGCCTTCTATTGTTGCGTACGCCCGACCGAGAAATCCTACGAGGTGATGCTGAGAGACATGGCGGACTCACCGTGGAGCACGTCGAGCACGTTGGGCGAGCGGCTCTCGCGCGAAGCAGCTCTCCGGCATCCATGGAAGGCCGCCGCGTTCGAGGTGCTCGATGCAGGTTTCGCGGAGGACCCCTCGTTGCGCGGATTCATGAAACGGGTCGAGTGCGGCAGCGCCGCCGTTCCGCTGGAGACGAGCTTCCACGCGCCAGACGTGATCGCGGACATCGCAGAGTCAGCGAAGAAGAAGCGCGTGGTGCTCGAACGCAACCTCGCAAGCCTGGACGGGAAGCGAGGCTTCGTACGCTGCCTGTTGCGGATCCCCGTGAAGTCCTACGGCTACTGGAGCATCGGCATCTGGGTCGAAGTATCGATGGCAGATCTTCAGCTCGTAGCTTCGGTATGGGAGAACGCGAACGCATATGCGGCACTCAAGATCTCCGGAAAGCTTGCAAACAAGGTGTCTCCTGATCTGGGGCTACCCATTCCGGAAGGCGCATCCGTCCGGGTCATCGCGACGGATCCGGACGAGCTCCTGTGCATCGATCCCAGGGTGGGCCCCCTAGAATCATTGTTGTCCACGACGTGGAGCAAGCCACAGTTCGAAGCTTTCGCGACATCGCGAGGGTTCCTGTAGCGCTCTTGATCACGATATGTCCGCGCGCGGGTCAAGCGCGCTCCAGGCGGGTTCGGATGGTTACGTCTAGTTGACTATGGAGCACCCGCATGAGGCTCTTGCACTCGCTTTCGCTGATGCGTGCATGTTGCATGAATCTGGCGCGGGTGCCGTCCACCAGTCTTTCTCTCGCGCGCTCGAGCCAGCGAGCTGCCGTGGCTCGGTGTACACCACAAATCGCGCCGATCTGATCGATGCTGAGCTCGTCGATGACCTGGTGGCGCAGCAGCGTCTTGTCGCGATCTTCGAGCGCCTCCAGTGCCCCTCTGAAGGCGCGTAGGTAAAAGAAGGGCCGTTTCGGTCCGCCGCGAGGCGCTGCGATCCTGGCGCCGCTCGCGACGGGCGCCCTCGGAGCACGCTGGTACATCCCCGTGCCGCAGGCCGCATCGCTCCCGTAGGCCGCATTTTCAGGCCGCTCGCACACGCTCGCCTTGGCGCGACGAGCTCGCGGCGCGAGGGGGGCGGCGTGTCTCTACGTGGTGCCCGAGAGTCGGCGGAGGGTCTTGCTTTGCCAGAACGGCGGACCACGCGCGGCCGTGCGCTCAGGGAGCGCCGTCGCCACCGCA
>JBBRNJ010000171.1:0-2859 GCA_038230375.1 Polyangiales bacterium
AATCCTTCGGTGCGAGCACACGCGCGCGCTCCGCAAGCTCCGTCAGGGTCGCAAGCGTGGTCGCCTCCTTCGCGTGGGTCAGGAGGTCGAGCAGCGCATTCTCCTGCGCCTTCGCGTGGTCGCGCCGCGGCTGCGCAAATGCGCGCCCCGCCTTCAGCCTGCGCGCGCGCTTGAACATGCCTTCAATCTGTTCGCGCGGGGAGCGCGCTGGGTCGAGCGGCACCTTGAGCTCGCGCGGCGGGTCGGCGGCCCAGTCCGTGGCGGTGAGCTCCGTTTGCCCTCGCTTCGCGCTCTGGGCGATCGGCAAGAGCCACTGCGCGGAGAGCAGCATGTCGTCTGCCTTCTCCATGGCTGCGAGGTCCTTCTCCACCGCTGCCAGGCGCCGCAAGACCTTCACGCGCGCCTTCTTCAATGCGCCCATGAGCTCTGCCTGGAAGAAGGCCACGGCAGCAGAAGCGACGGCCTGCGCGATCGCGGCTCCCCGTTCGCGCGCGCGCGCGAGGGGCAGCTCCTGATCAAGCGGGGGCTCATTGCTGAGCACCCCGACGTTGTTGCCCCGGAGGACCGCGAGGTGGGTGCCTCCGGGCGTCTCGACGAGGACGCTGCGCTCGCCCAGGCGCGTGAGCGTGCCGCCTTCAAACAGCACGGAACGCGCGACGTCGCGCACGTGCCCCGGTGGCGCGCGGCCCGCAAAATGCAGCTTCTTCGCGTCGTGGGTGAGCACCCCCACGCCCGCGACCCCGGACGCGGGTGGGCCAGAGCCGAGGAGCACCCACAGCGTCTCGCCCGTGATCCGCGCCTTGAACACGCAGAGGTGCGCCGATACGAACGCTTCTTCGACGTACGCCTTGAGCGCGGCATTCATGGGGCGCGCTCACCGTAGCGCAAGGGAGCGCATCTTCGTCAGAGTCGTGGACGGGGAGAATCGCAAGGGTCTACCATCGGCGTGAGGCTTTTCGTTGCATCGTCCGAGCTACCCGGGGGGACAGGTCACGGCGCAGAAGATCAAGGCGCTCACCGTGGCGCTCACCCTGAGCCATGGGAAGGCCGCGACGCACAAGCTCCTGCGAGAGCTGCACCTCACCGACGACGACCTCACCGACGAGACCCGACTGTTCCCTCTGCCCAGCCTGCACAAAGCGATCGTCCTCTACGAGAAGCTCGCCGGTGAGGGCTCACTGAGCACGGCCGCGGAGAAGCTGGTCGCAATCGAGTGCATCGGTGCGTGGGCGCGGCTCCTTCGCGGATCGCAGGGGCCGGAGGAGGCGCTCTCTCATCAGGACGGGTCCGAGAGCGAGTACGGCAGGACCACGCGCTGGGAGACCGTGAAGGCGGAGGCGGGCACGTGGATCGGAACCGTGCATTATGCACACGATCCCCAGCTCGAGAAGGATGGGCGCCTGCGCCGCTTCCGCGAGGCGGAGCTGTCGATCGTCCCCACGCTCTTCGGGTTCCCGCGCGCCGCGGTCAGCTCCGTCGAGGCCGGCATCTCGCAGACGTTCACCGTGACGTGGGCGGCAGCGGCTCCCGGCTCGGTCGCCGCGGCCATGCCGGTCGCGGGTGCGGCTGCATTCTTCGCCACGGGGTTCTTCGCGCACTCGATCGGCGCTGGCATCGCCGGTGCGGTTCTTGGTGGCGCGCTCGGCTACGCGGGGCTGCGGGCGATGCAGAACAAGGTCAAGCTCGAGAGCGAGCAAGATGCCCAGGCCATGCGCGTGCGCGCGCTCGAGCGCAGTCTCCAGCTGCGCGAGCTCCGCGACGACCAGGGACCGCTCGAGGGGAGCGTCGTCGCTGGCCAGTACCGCCTGGTCTCCCGCATGGGCTCCGGCGCGAGCGGCGTCATCTTCGAGGCGACGCGTATCGGAGACGACATGCCCGTGGCCATCAAGCTTCTGCGCGCTGCCGCCGCGCACGACGTGACGGCATCGGATCGCCTTCGAAGAGAGGCGGAGGCCCTGGGCCTGGCGTGGCACCCGAACGTGGTGGAGGTCTACGACCACGGTCATCTCGCGGACGGCACGTCCTATCTGGTCATGGAGCTCCTGCGCGGTGACTCGCTTGCCGCCCGCATCCACGACCGCGGCCCGCTCACGACGGACCAGGTGCTCCCGTTCGCGCTCGATATCGCCGACGCACTGATCGCGATTCATGCAGCGGGTGTGGTTCACCGCGACATCAAGCCGTCCAACGTCTTCCTCGTGAAGGATGACCTTCTCATGCCGGGCGCGCCCGCCGAGAAGGTCAAGATCCTCGACTTCGGAATCGCGCGCGTCGAATGGGAAGAGATGCGCATCACCGGCACCGGCATCCCGCTCGGGACGCCCGGCTACATGTCACCGGAGCAAGAGCAGGGCGGCCTGGTGGATGGGCGAAGCGATCTCTATGCATTCGGTGCGCTCGTCTACGAGTGCCTCTACGGCGAGCCGCCGCCCAAGGACGAGTCGCGCCGCTACCGCGTGACCGACATCGACCGCGACTCTGGCGTCCAGCGCGCGGCGCCGCAGCTGACGCCACTGTTCCGCGCATTCCTCGACCGGGCGCTCGCGAAGGATCCGAACGAGCGCTACCAGGATGCGCGCGCCATGCTCACCCAGCTGCGCGTCCTGGCTGGCAGCGGGACCACGGAGGCCACAGTTGGTTAGGTCGCTTCGAAGTTGGGCTGGGGTCGTGGTCGCGTTTTCGCTCGTTGTGCTTGCGTGTGGTCCGAAGGCGGACGACGCGGCGCCGCCGCAGACGGGACAGAACCCACCGCAGCAGGTGCCTCCACAACCCTATCCACCGCAGCAGTATCCGCAGCAGCAGCAGCCCTACCCGCAGCAGCCGCAGCCCCAGCCCTACCCACCGCAACAGCCGCGCCCA
>JBBRNJ010000172.1:0-2679 GCA_038230375.1 Polyangiales bacterium
CATCGCGATGCGGGCGAGAGAGCGGTGATCAGCGACAATTACTTCTGCCGCCTGGCGACAACTAGATTTGCCGGTCCGTCGGCCGCGCGGACGGCGTGTGCGACGGTGCGGGGCTGAGGGTTCCGGCGGACGGCCGGGGCTCGTGGAGTCCCGGATGGTCAGCGACACGCAGGTCCGCTTGCTGAGGAAAAAGCGGATGGAAAACAAGACGTTGGAGGCGGCTGCATCGGCCGCAGGGATGAGCGAGAGGACGGCGCGCGTGTGGCAACGCGGGCCGCTGCCCTCGGCGACGAAGGAGCCGCGGGCGTGGCGCACGCGGCCGGACCCGTTCGTCGACGTGTGGACGACGGAGATCGAGCCGCTGCTGGTGGCGGACAAGGAGGGCAAATTCGAGGCGAAGACGCTGCTTGCGGAGCTGTGCCGCAAGAGGCCTGGTGTGTTTGAGCATGGGCAGCTGCGCACGTTGCAGCGGCGCGTGCGGGAGTGGCGGGCCGAACGCGGGCCGGAGAAAGAAGTGTATTTCCCGCAAGAGCATCTGCCCGGGCGCATGGCCTCGATGGACTTCACGCACGCAACCGAGCTTGGCGTCACCATCGCAGGAGCGGTATTCGTTCACCTGTTCTTCGAGTTCGTTCTTGCCTACAGCGGCTGGAGGTTCGTCGATCTCGCGTTCGCCGAGACCTTCGAGGCGCTCGTCAAGGGCCTCCAGGGCGCCCTGTGGTCGCTTGGCGGCGTGCCGGAGCGGGTGCGGCAGGACAACCTCTCGGCGGCAACGCACGAGCTGGCGAAGACGAGCGGGCGCGCGTTGACGAAACGGTTCGCCGACGTCGTCGACCACTACGGTTTTCAGTCCTCGCGGATCCAACCCGGGGAGTCGCATGAGAATGGCGTCGTCGAGAAGGCGCATCATCTGCTCAAGAGCGCGCTTGTGCAAGCGCTACTGTTGCGCGGTCATCGTGATTTCGCGAGCGTCGAAGAGTACATGAGCTTCGTCCAGCGTGTCGTCACCGAGAGGTTTCACCAGGGCCACGAAGCGCGGATCGCGGAGGAGCGCGCCGTGCTCAAGGCGCTGCCCACGAGCCGCGTGCCCGAGTATACCCGCGTGGTCGTCGACGTGCGCAAGTGGAGCACGATCCCTGTCTCGGGTCACATCTATTCGGTGCCTTCGCGTCTGATCGGACACGAGGTGGAAGCGCGGGTGTACGCCGACGTCGTCGAGGTCCGGTTCGCCAACAAGACGGTCGAGACGATGCCGCGGCTGCGCGGCGAGAAGGCGCATCGGGTCGACTATCGGCACGTGATCTGGTCGCTGGTGCGCAAGCCTGGGGCCTTTGCAGCGTACCGGTACCGCGAGGATCTGTTCCCCTCGCTCGTGTTCCGGCAGGCCTACGATGCGCTTCGAACGCGACGCGGCGACCGCGCGGACGTGGAGTATGTGCGCATCCTGCACCTGGCGGCGAGCACCGGCGAGCATGGTGTGGAACAGGCTCTCACGGCGTTGCTGGAGCGCGGCGAGGCGTTTGACTACGTCGCGGTCAAGGCCGTGGCGCAACCGAAGGAGCCGACGGTTCCGGAGATCCACATCGGCGTGCCCGATCTTCGGCGCTATGATGCCTTGCTGGCAGCAGGAGGCGACTCGTGAGCGCGGCGTCGTATACGCCCGAAATGGGCGAGCGGATCGGAGCGCTGCTGTCGGAGTGGAAGCTGCCGATGGTGGCCGCCGAGCTCGGGCGGCGACTCGTCGCCGGCGGGCACAGCGAGGCTCTGCTGATCGTCGCCGAGGTGATGGAGCTCGAGGCTGCCGGGCGCAAAGAGCGGCGCGTGGAGCGCCTGCGGCGTGCCTCGAAGCTGCCGCCGGGCAAGACCTTCGCGACGCTGGACGAGGCGCGCGTGCCGCGAACAGCGCTGCTGCGCGTGCAGGAGCTGTCGCGGGGTGACTTCGTGGAGCAGGCCAATAACGTGCTGCTCTTCGGACTGCCCGGCGTGGGCAAGAGTCACCTCGCCTGCGCGCTCGGACACGCGCTGGTCGAGGCGGGCCGGAGCGTGCTGTTCACGCCGACGTATCAGCTGGTGCAACAGCTCCTGGTGGCCCGTCGCGACCTGTGTTTACCGCGAACCCTGCGGGCGCTGGACGTGTTCGATGTCGTGATCCTCGATGACCTCGGCTACGTGCAGCAGACCGCAGAGGAGGCCGAAGTGCTCTTCACGCTGATGGCCGAGAGGTACGAGCGGCGGAGTCTGATCATCACCAGTAATCTGGTCTTCAGCGAGTGGGACCGGATCTTCAAGACGCCGATGGCGACAGCCGCGGCCATTGACCGGCTGGTGCATCACGCAGCGATCATCGAGATTGATCGAGAGAGCGTGCGCGCGGAGGAGGCGAAGAAGCGGAACGAGTCGAGGAAGCGGAAGAAGGACGAGGAGGGCAGCGCGTGACCGACGCTGCCTCGCGACCGGGGGCGGTGTCGCCACCGGAGAGAACGGCGAGGCTTCGATGGCGTGGGCGCGAAGGGGTGATGGCGCGTGAGGATGGACGACAACTACGACGGAGGTGACGACAACTACCCGAGGGTGGTGGTGCAGGCGGGGGCGGTGGGATACGCGGAAGGACGAGGCCCGGACCGGCAAAAATAGTTGTCGCTGACCGGCAAGAGTAGTTGACGTCGATCAGGGTTGACC
>JBBRNJ010000173.1:0-2530 GCA_038230375.1 Polyangiales bacterium
CACCCCGCACAGCTTGCAGTCTCGAATGAAAGTCCGCAAAGTCGTCGGCCTCGGCATGGACTCCAGCCGGTCCCGAAGGCGCGAACGCCAGGCCGCGCTCTTCTGGACATTCTCGTTGGTCGTGGCCGCTTGCTTGACCAGTAGCCCGCTGCCAGCGCCTTCGTAGTGTTCCTCCATCCGATCGACTGCTCCAAGCAGACCGACGAAGTAGCCACACGCGGGCACCTCGGGTGGCTCGAAGATGAGCTGCATCGACGCGAGTGCGTTCTCGACATCCCGCCCGGCGGCGAGCCACGGGTTTCCCGCGGAAGCGCCGCGTGGCTTCGTTGCGGCAAGATGAAGGAGCGCAACGCGATCAACGCCCTTGCCCAGCACATAGTGGAGCTGCCCCTTCACACGCGTTGCCTCCCCGATGTGGGTCGAACGCCAACCGCGTTCCTCGTCGTATCGGCTCGCCTTCACCTCGCACCCAACGACGAACTCCGTCCGCGGCGGCCAGACGATGTGTCCATCCTGTGCCGCTCGGGTGATCGCCATGGTTCGGATGAGGCCGTGATTCGTTGCGAGTGGGCGCATGGCGGCTTCCGATTTCGTCCTGCGGCCCAGCTCGTCGTCATCGAAGTCAAACTCGAGGGGACCTGCGATGAGATCCACGTCTCCGCTCGCGCGATCATCAAACAGGACGTCGCGGCGAAGCCATAGGCCACACCACCAACCCCATGGGAGACCAAGGGCCGCAAACGTTTCGGCGTTGTTGAGATACATCCAGCGCTCGATCGCCGTGTCCTCTCGCGATTGCTGCAGCCCGTACAGGTGCTGGGGCGCAGGCTGTGGGGCGCTCGGTGAAGACGCCGGCGGCGGCGTGGGGCTGGGCGCGCGGAAGTGATGTTCGATGATGGACGCGACCCCGAGATCGAACGGACCGCCAGGTACGACTACAAACCACCGCGGTTTATCACCTTGCAGGGGACCCAGGCTGGCCATCCACGGATCGAGTGGTGCCTCAGGCGGCCGGTCGGGGGACCAATTCGCACGCATGTTTCGGAATTGGTATTCAACGCACCCGGGAACCCCGGGGGCGTCCATGTTGCCCTCGTGTGCGATCTGGAGTTCCACATGAAGGTCCGCGTTCGCATCGGCCTCCTGCAGCTCAACTCCGAATGCCACGACGGGACTATCGTCAACGCGCAACAGAACGCGCGCGCGCATCGGTCGATCGCAGGCGGGGAGGGACTTCGTCACTTCCCGCTGGACCTCCGTGGTCGCAGAACGAAACGCCTCTCGCAACGACACCATCAGTAGGCGCGCCCATTTTGACGCCTCGATCGCACGACTGTCGGAAGCGGTCACCGCGCGAACTCCGGCCGCTGTGTCATCATCGGTCTCCTCTGGCCCATCGCGGCTTTGTGAAAGACGACGGGCTGGTGGTGGTGGCACCCTAGCTCGGCCACAGCTGGTGAATCGTCGCAGTTGCAGCAGTGATGGCGGCGTCGCTCAGCGCAAGGTAGGCCACACATTCGTCGACAACGTTCCCGTGTCCCGCGAACGCAAACAGAGCCCGCGTCGGCAGTCCGCCACGATGATGAATACCGATGCGCATGAGTCCAACCGCGCCAGTCAACGAAGTTCCAGTCTTCAGAAGTAATTCTCCATCCGGTGCCCTGACCTCGAAGTGTGGGAGAAAGAGCCGGTGCGTATCCGCGTTCCGCGCATCCGTCAGGTGATGCGCAGCGAGCGCCCCAAATTCCGGGGACGCTCGCCACCAGAGGTGAAAGTCGCGTCGACGTGCCTTCTCCGAAGGATCCGCTCTGTCGTACGCAGGTTTGTCCTTGCCGAAAAGATGCTCCAGCAAAAGGACGACGCTCCGGGCCGCTGCCAGAAACAGCGTGAGATGGTCCACGGTCTCGGTCTGCTGACGATCCGAAGCGCGCAGGCTGTCAACGGCGCGGGCTGCCTGGTTTCGCTTCGCCGTTACGTGCTCCAACCGCCTATCACGCGAGAGCTGCAGAGGGTCGGGCACCATCGACGAAGTGTTACGCAGCGCCGTGGGCCGTGCAAGGCGCTCTCCACGCGCGGCGAAACGTGGTCGCACGACTGGACGCACGTGATCATCCTGACCTCACCCCCGGCGCGACGCTGCTTGCCCCGCGTTGCGGCGCCCACGTGCGGTGACGCTCGATCGTGGACAAGAAGGCCCTTACCGAGCGCGACATCTGCACGAAGTTCGTGACGCCCGGGATCGTGGGGAGCGGCTGGGACGTGCAGAGCCAGGCGCGCGAGCAGGTCTACATCAGAAACGGTCATATTGTCATGGCAGACGGGTTGTCGACATCGACGTCTCCAGGTCGCCGGCTCGAATATTCGCAACTCGCCGTTGGGCTCCAGGTGCCTAACACTACTGCGGGACGTCGGGCGTGAGGGATCGGTTCGCGCGGCGGCGGTGATGTAGCGCGGTGTCGTTTGTTTCTCACTGTGTCCTTCCATTCTTTCGGGAGGGCCTTTCCATCGTGCGGATCGTGTCCATGGTGAG
>JBBRNJ010000174.1:0-2244 GCA_038230375.1 Polyangiales bacterium
AGGCGACGCGGAAGGAATTTCTCCTCTCGTTCGCGGATGAGATCACGCACGACCCGGTCCCAAAGGCGCGCTTCGCACCGATTGGCTCCGCGCTCTTCATAGGATGTGGGGAGTACAATCCGCTCAGCGACCACGCGCGCGACGCGGCAAGCCGGCGAACGGTGCTGTTCATCTTCGACGTCGCTGCCACGCCCCAGAACCTGCCGTGCAAGCTACGGAGCCTCGGGCCCTGCAAGACGGCCGGCGGCGTCGACGATCCCCTGCCCGACCCTCTCCCCGACGACAAGCCGTACCGGTGCTCCATCTATCGCGAGATCGCCAAGACTTGCCCCTGCGTGAAAGGCGAGGAGCTCATGCACCTCGAGCTGCAGCTCCACGATCGCAACTTCGACCCCGCCCCCGACACCGCCTACGCGATGGTTCTTCCCGATGGCGAAAGGGTGGTCGGCAAGACCGACTCGGACGGCATCCTCCACGCCGCGGTGCGCAAGGCCGATGTGACGCTTACGGTTACGTACCAGCCGAGTACGGAACCCGCCCCGGTCACCATCAATGCCGTGGTCTTTCTTCCTAACGAAGAAGAGACCGATCGCGCGTTTGTTCAGAAGATTCGCAACTTGGGGTTTGGCGCGCAGGGCGGGTGCATATCCGCCATGGACACCTCGCTACGCCGCCTCGCGGACGTCGCTCACGTAGGTGCGTTCGATGCATGAGGAGAGTCGGTCGAATCGATCCGAGAGAACGGCCGTGCGAAAGAGCATGACGGCTTGGCCTCCATGTTGGGAGAAGCGCGCGCCCGCCCGCTTCATGCGGACGTTGACGACGGTCTTGGCGGCGGCCTCGACGACGCCGCTGCCGATCGGGCGATGGTTGCGGCGCGCCTCTGCGTAGGCCAGACGACCGCGCCGGGCCTGGTTCGCGAGGAACTTGATGGACTTTTTCATCGCATTGGAGCGCAGGCCGCGCGGGACTTGCTCACGGTGGTAGCGCATGGCCTTCAGGGTGCGGATCGCACCGTCGTCCTGTTCGAGCAGGATGTCACCCCAGTGCCGGGCAAGCACGCGAGCCGCCGGCGCGTCGTCGTGGTGCACGGCGTTCGCGGCCGCCTCGAGGTACCCGGCGCAGTGGTAGAAGTCGAGAAGGTACGAGGCCTCGCCCGTTTCGGGCGGCAGTCGGATGCTGATTCCCTCCAGCAAGGTCCATTGCGTCGGATTCCCATCGGCCGCGAAGCAGACGTGGAGATCGGGCCGCTGCGCGAGTGCGGCGTGCAGCTCGTCCTCGAGCTCATCGGCCACCGTGCCCTTGCCGCTCTCCGGCATCCTGGCGACGTAGACAGTCTTGAGGTGCTCCGCGCGGGCGTTCCAGTACGACAACGTGCCAACGCAGGCCTCGTGCCAGGCTCGGCCGCTCTGGCCGTCTTCTCGCGACGGGTAACTGGGGGCCACGACGCTGTACCGCTGTTCATGACGCGGAGGTGCCTGCGGCCCGCTGGGCTTGCGTCCTCGAGGCTTCGTGTGTTCGCCGTCCTGAGGCACCATGACACCGTCCATGGAGACCTGCACCGTGACGGCATCGTCTGGAACCTCCTCGCTCTCGCGCAACTCGTCGTTGATCGCCTGTCGCCGCTGCTCATACCGTGCCGCGATCGCGTGCGGCACGCGGTGCAGCGTCGACTTGCTCACGGACGCCACGCCCGCCTCTGCAAGAAAGCCTGCGGCCTCCTCCGCCGTCATCAGCGCGATGGCTCGGGTCAGGACTCGAGCCGCCTGCGGCGTGTAGCGCTTCTCCACGATACCGAGGCGCACATCCAGCGGGACGAGCACGGCCCCGCCGCCACCCCGTTGGAAGGTGCTCCGCAGTACGTCCACCTCCCCGAACAAACTCGTGTACGTGCCTGGGCTTTCCCGGCGGTTGCCCCACTGCTGCCCCTGGTACGTGACCGTTGGTGCCTTCACGTCGGCGCGCTGCAACACCTCCGTGACTAGCTCTCGGCCCACCGTGTGCAGCCGCCGCTGAACCTCCATCTCGAGCTCCCGCAGGTCAATCGTGTGCGGCGCCATCTCCGCCACGTCCCGCCGAAAATCGTCAATCGCGCGCAACGCCCGCTTCATTCCTGTGCCGTTCATCACGCGCATCCATCACCGCACGTCGCCGATGCGCGCAAGAAGAAACGGCACGCAAGAGATCCAATCTACGTCTCGTACAGCCACGCGATCAAATCACGTCCGGGCTGGATCTCGTCCC
>JBBRNJ010000175.1:0-2167 GCA_038230375.1 Polyangiales bacterium
AAGATCGAGGCGGAGCTGGCGACCCGCGAGGGCCGCTTCTGGGAGAACGAGGCTCTGCACGAAGAGGCCGATGCCCGTGTCGAGGCGATCGCCACGGAGACCGATCGCGAGGCCAGGGAGACGCTCTGGCGCGGTGTCCGTTGCAGGCCCGTGGCCGAGGGCGAGATCGAAGCGATCCTCGGGCTGCGCAACGAGCGCGCGCGCCTGCTCGGGTTCCAGAGCGCCTTCGAGCACCTGACCCACGAGCGCGACATCGGCGATGCAGTCGCGGTGAGTGCCGCGCTCCAGACGGACGTCGGGCTGCGCGATGCCGCCAACCGCGAACGTCGCGCGTTGCAGGAGTACGCGGCAGCGCAGGGGCTCACGGACATGCTCATGCCCTGGGACGTGCCCTTCTACGAGGAACTCCGTGACCGCGGCTCAGCCACGACGGTGAGCGAGCTGTCGCGGTACCTGGCCCGCGATCGGGTGATGCCGGCGCTCGCCGAGATCGTGGCGAGCATCTTCGGGGTGAACCTGCGGCCCGCGCCGCACACACCCGTGTGGAACAGTGGCGTCGTCGCGTACGAGGTATCGAACGCGGAGGGCAAGACGCTCGGCACGTTCTTCCTGGATCTGTTCGCGGCCGACGCCGACGACGCCGGTTGGTCGTCTTCCCCGATCACACTGCATCCCATGGGCCGCGCATTTGCGCTCAGCGCAGATCTGGAGCCCGGCCCGAGCACGCAGGTCTCCCCGCAGACGTTGCTCGCGATCTGCGGTGCCTTCGGGTCTGCGCTCCATCACTTCCTGGCCGAGGCGCCCCCCGTGCTGCCCACCGCAAGATCGCGCGATGAGGGCCACGAGCTCGGCCACCGGCTCATGGCGGATCTCTGCGCGAGACCGGAGATGCTCGACCTCTTCGCGCGTCACCCCGAGACGGGTGCGCGCGCGCCAAAGGAGCTCCTCGAGGCGTTCCATGTTTCGCGGAGTCCAGGCGCAACGTGGCTGCTGCAGGTTTTGGGCGCAGCGAGCGTCGAGAGGTCTCTGCTGTCGGAGTACGCGCGAGCAAATGACGGCGGTGTGGTCGCTCACGTGAGAAAGATCTTCGACGCTTCCATTGCGGTACCCGTGCTCCCCGAGTACACGGCCCCACAGCTGCTTGCCGGCGTCGTTGGCGCGCCCATGGTGCAGGCGCTGGAGGCATGGACGCTGCTCAGCACGGCAAGCGTCCTGCCGCCCGACGGTCTCGCCACGGCGCCCGCAAAGGAACGCTTCCGACGCGCGATGATCGATGGCCGCGTGGGAACAGTCGACGCGGCGACGCTGCTCGCGCATGTCCAAGGGAGAGATGTGAGCCGCGCGTGAAGGCCGGTGGCCCGCTACTGCACGCCAGGATGCTGCGCGTACCAGTTCTGTGCCACCAGCTGCACGAGCGGGAGCCGCAGGCCCGGGTTCGGGTGGCTACGCAGGAAGATCCCCGCGGGGTTGAATGGGTTCATCGCGGAGCCTCGCTCGAGCCGCGCGAAGAAATCCAGGAGCAAGAACCCTCCCCGCTCGCTCCATCGGTAGCTCGGGCGCCGCGCGAGGCCTGCATCGAGGGAGTTCTGCGCGCCCGCGCTGTCCGCCGCGATCTCGTTCGGTTGATTCACGCCAGGTACGAGCGCCGTCGCCAGCTGCCCCAGCTGCGTGAAGCTTGGTCCAGGTCCCATGGGCTGACCGTTCGCGCACCCGGTGTGCCCCAGGTAGTGATGACCGAGCTCGTGTCCGAACGTGAACGCGATGATCTCGTCGAAGATCTCGCGCGCACGTGACCAGCGACGCGCGTCAGGCCCGAGCTCCTGCGGGATGATCCCCGGCGGCAGAGCGGCGCGCCCCTTGTCGGATTTCGCAAGCTCGGGCACCACGGCGTTCGTGTACGCGTCGTAGGTTCGCGTGCCGAAGATCTCGTCGGTCGCCTTCGTCTGTGCGAGCGCATCCACGGCCTCGAGCAGGCCTTCGGTCCCGGCAAGGAACGGGGCGCCGCGCTCGTCGCAGCCGGCATAGGCGTTCACCTCCAGTGCGGGATCGAACACCAGCGGGATGCCGCGCACGCGCGCCTGGTTCGACTGCCCGAGCGCGGCGAGGAGCTCCGCGAGGATGGAGCGACCCTCGTTCTGCATCGCCGCCGTGCCAATCAGCGGCGGAA
>JBBRNJ010000176.1:0-1784 GCA_038230375.1 Polyangiales bacterium
CGCGTGCTGCACCTGGCCGCGAGCACGGGCGAGCATGCGGTCGAACAGGCCCTCGCGGGATTGCTCGAGCGCGGCGAGGCCTTTGACTATGTCGCGGTCAAGGCGCTGGCACATCCGGTGGAGCCGACGGTTCCGGAGATCCACATCGGCGTTCCGGATCTCCGGCGCTACGATGCCTTGCTGGCCGCCGGAGGGGACTCGTGAGCGCGCTGTCGTACACGCCCGAGAGGGGCGAGCGGATTGCCGCGCTGCTGTCGGAGTGGAAGCTGCCCATGGTGGCCGCCGAGCTCGGGCGGCGGCTCATCGCCGGCGGGCACAGCGAGGCTCTGCTGGTCGTCGCCGAGGTGATGGAGCTCGAGGCCGCAGGGCGCAAAGAGCGGCGTGTGGAGCGGCTGCGGCGCGCGTCGAAGCTGCCCCCGGGCAAGACCTTCGCGACGCTGGACGAAACGCTGGTGCCTCGAACAGCGTTGCTCCGCGTGCAGGAGCTGTCGCGCGGCGACTTCGTGGAGCAGGCCAACAACGTGCTGCTCTTCGGGCTGCCCGGAGTGGGCAAGAGCCATCTGGCCTGCGCGCTCGGACACGCGTTGGTGGAGGCGGGCCGGAGCGTGCTCTTCACGCCGACGTATCAGCTGGTGCAACAGCTCCTGGTGGCGCGCCGCGACCTGTGTTTGCCGCGCGCGCTGCGGGCGCTGGATGTGTTCGACGTCGTGATCCTCGATGACCTGGGCTACGTGCAGCAGACCGCGGAAGAGGCGGAGGTGCTCTTCACGCTGATGGCCGAGAGGTACGAGCGGCGGAGTTTGATCATCACCAGCAATCTGGTGTTCAGCGAGTGGGACCGCATCTTCAAGACGCCGATGGCGACCGCAGCCGCGATCGACCGACTCGTGCACCACGCGGCGATCATCGAGATCGATCGGGAGAGCGTGCGCGCGGAGGCGGCGAAGAAGCGCAACGAGTTGAGGAAGAGGAAGAAGGACGAGGAGGGTAACCCGTGACCAACCTTGCCTCGCGACCTGGCGGGGAGTCGCCACCCGCGAGAACAGCGAGGCGTTGATGGCGTGGGCGCGAAGGAGGTGATGACAACTACGGAGGAGGTGACGACAACTACGGGAGCCGCGACACGGCAAGGGCGAGAGGGCGGTGCGAGCTTCGACGACAACTACGAGGGAGGTGACGACAACTACCCGATGGTGGTGCTGGAGGCGGGGGCGGTGGGATACGCGGAAGGAAGAGGCTGGAACCGGCAAAAATAGTTGTCGCTGACCGGCAAGAGTAGTTGACGTCGATCAACAGCTTGCAGAATCTCATCAATGGCATGGGCTGGGCGGGGGCGGAGGATGGCGGTAACCCGTACAGGGACTTCACGAGCTGGTATTGCTTCATCACCGACGCGACGAGCGGTGGCCCGTGGGCCGAGCTCGAACAACGGCTCGGCGCCCGACAGGCGCTCGAGGCGTTCTTCATCCATCTGGACAGGTTACGGGCAACAGACATTGACTCGGCGGTCCAGCAAGGCCACGCTCCTGGCGGCGCTGCAAGCCGCGGTTGATGTCGAAGGCGTCAGACGAAGAGACAGAGGCAATGTGACCGGCAGGGAACGCGCGAGATTATCACTGGAAGGGCTGTCCGTGGGCGACACGTTCGGAGAGCAGTTCTTCGGTGAAACTGAGCAGATCGTGCCGCTCATTGCCGATCGCGTCGTCCCACGTGCCCCCTGGCGTTACACGGACGACACCGAAATGGCGCTGTCGATTGTCGAGATCCTCGAGGAGCGAGGGGCA
>JBBRNJ010000177.1:0-1710 GCA_038230375.1 Polyangiales bacterium
CGGACGGGTGTACTACATACCCTCTTGGAGATCGCACCAAGACCAGAGTCCAAGGCGCGCTCGCGCATGGGGTGTGTCCGAAAGTCAGTTGATATTCAGGCGGTGACCTCGGGAAGTTGTCTCACGCTGCGGCAGTGAGGGACGGCGTGAGGTTCGTCGCCAACGCGCGCTCCAGCAAGGGCAGGTGCGCGTGGCCCTTGACCCGCCGGAACTGCGCCTCCACGGCGAGCAGCGCCGCCGCACACCAGCGCAGCTTCTGATCGCTCGTGCGCCAACGATCGACGCGCTCCGTCTTCGCTTCGACGCGCGCCATCACGCTTTCCAGCAGGTTGGTCGTCTTGAAGCTCGTGCCGAGTGCGGCGAACACGTCGAGCCGATGGAGCGTCAGCGTCTCCTCGAGCCCCTCCTCCAGGCTCCGCGCTGCCGACTCGTTCACGACGCGAAGTTCCGTGACCACGCGATGGAGCGCGCGCTTCGCATCGGCGTAGCTTCCGTGCGCGTAGGCCGCCTGGAGCTTGCGACGCCACACCGGCTGCTCCGTCTTGGTCAGGTAGCTCAGTACGTTCTCGCGCTTGTGCCACTGGCACCGCTGCACGGGCACGTCGTCTCCGAATACGTCGCGCACCGCGGCGCGGAGGCCCTTCGCGCCGTCGAGGATGACGAGCAATCCCTTGGGCGTGGTGAAGCCTCGGTCAACGAGCTCACGGAGGAACGCTGCGCACACGCGCTTGTTCTCGGTCGCGGTCTGGACCATGCCCAGGATCCGCTTCTCCCCCGTGCGCGTCACGCCGAGCGCGATGACGATCCCGTCCTGAGCGAAGCGCTTCCCGTCGAGCACGAGGACCAGCCACTCCCGATCGTCAAGCCGCCGCTCCTGCAGCTGGCGCAGCGCCCGCGCACTCGCGCGGATGAAGCGGGTCGAGACACTCGATTTGGCGAGCCCGAACGCCTCGGGGACGGCCTCCGCCGCGGCCTCGTACTCACGACAGGAGAGCCCGCCGAGCACGCGACGGAAGAGTCCCACATCCAAGGCACGCGGGGTCTGGAAGTGCTGGTACGTCGTGAGCGGGAGGTCGTGGCCCGCGGCGCGATCGCGAACGCGGGGGACCTGAAGGGGGAGCTTCTGATCCGCGAGAAAGATCGAGCCGGCTTGCGTGCCCCACCGCACGCGCTCGGGGTGCGCGTCGCCGTGGGCATACCGCGGTCCGGCGAGCGCCGTGACTTCCTGGAGGAGCGCCTGCTCAACCGCCTTGAGGCCGAGCGGAATGAGCGCCTGGATCATCGCGAGCATCGCCGTGCCGTCGTCGAGCGGGATGGCCAGCTGCGTGGCGACCGGTGTGAGACCCGCTGCGGACTGGCTCGCGGGCGTCGTCTGTCGTACTCTTGGCATGGGTGGTGTCCTCGGAGTGAGAGCGGAAATCCTTGGCCGGATCAACGCTCGAATATCGAGGCACCACCTGTTTTTTCAACTAGATCTCGGACACACCCGGCTCTGACGGGACATGGCTCTAACGGCGGACACAGCCCAAACGGATCCGAGAAGTTGACGGGATCGCCCCCGGCAAAGCCGTACAGGTTCATCCCGCCGGCGAGGCCGATGGGGTCTTCCTGGGTGAACTGATCCCTTCAGGTGCCTCCGTACGATTCTGGTTGTGTAAGTCGCTGTCGTTTCTCTTTTTAGCTGCGCGGTTATCCGGTTATTCTATCATA
>JBBRNJ010000178.1:0-1585 GCA_038230375.1 Polyangiales bacterium
CTAGGTGACTGGTGTCGAACGACCCCTTCCGACGAGTGCTCGCGGCAGCGAAGCCTCCAGGTTTCGAAAGTTTAGGTTCGAACGCCTTCGGACGACACGAAACGCGTTTGCGAGCAGGCAAACCGTCAACGCAAATCGACGCGCGGCCCTCGACACCAGCCACCTAGAGCGGTCGCCGATCGTACTTGGTACGGGCGCATCCGGGCGCCGGGGGATGAGGTCGGGGCGCGCGATCGTGGGCGGCGTGATCGAACCATCCGGCCGCGTCTTTCGCGGTGACGCGACCGACCCCGCGCGCGATCGCATCGTGAACCGCTTGCGCAGTGCGTGGAGCGTCGCTGCGAACGCTTTCCTTGATCTTGGAGCCGCACTCTTCGACAGGGTTCAGCTCTGGAGAATACGCGGGAAGGTACTTGTACTCGGCGCCACGGGCCTCAATCAGCTCACGGATCCCCAGCTTGCGGTGAGCGCCGAGGTTGTCGACAAGTACGATGTCGCCCTCCCGCAACTCCGGGACAACGCGTTCCCGAATGTAGGACTCGAACTTGTCGCCGTTCATCCCTCCCTCGAAGGAGAACGGGGCGACCACGCCGGCCAGGCATAGCCCCACGATGAGCGTGATGTTCGAGCCCTTGTTGACGGGAGCTTTGCCGTGCGCGCGTTCGCCCTCAGGGGCGCGCCCATAGCGCCGGGCTACACCGAGATGATTCCCAAACTCGTCGAAGTAGATCCGTCGATGGCCCTCCGTCGTCCGGAGCCACGCTTGGAACGCCTCGCGGTCCCGCTGGATGTCGGGCCGGTCCTGCTCGCTGGCACGTAGCGTTTTTTTTTGCGCGAGAGCCCCAGCTTGTCGTGAAGGGCTTTTGCGATCGTCGTCTCGCTCACGCTGACCTGATGGCGTTCGGCCATCAGGTCGACGAGCTCGGCCAGCGTTCGGTCGTTCTTCTCCTCAACCAGCACGCGCAGGTGCTGCACACCCTCGTCCGTGAGCCTGCGCGGCGGTGCTCCGCCGTGGGGGCGTGGTGCGAGCCCGCCCGTCTCGCGCTCGAGCTTGAGCTGGTTCTCCACTGTGTTGGGCGCCACCTTGAACCGGCGAGCCAGCTCGCGAATGCTGCCCTCCGCGGCGTGGTAAGCGGCGACGATACGGCTTCGCAGGTCGAGACTCAGCGCGGTCATCCATCACAGGCAACGCAACGCTCGTGCCGCATGAAGCGCCGGAGCGGGCTGGACCGTACCAAGCTCGATGAGCGACCGCTCTAGCCCGGATTATTCACGAGGCGATTGCGCGGTGGGCCGAGACCGCAGCGAGAAGGCCGCACGCCGGAGCACAGGGCCGAGACGCACTGTCCGTGCGCCTCCGCGCCCGAGCACCGCCGTACGGCCTTCGCAGCAAGAGGATCGGACCCGCCGCGCGGAGAATTTACTCTCGGAGGAGCACCGAGCTCGCACGAGCTCTGGTCTCCGGACCAATCCAGGCGCTCCTTCTTCGGTGGAGAGGGGGCGGCTCGTGAAGGAAGGCGGGGGTTGTGAGCTTAACGGTGGCCGGTAAGCTCAGAAGATGGTCCGGGTAACTTAGAAGGCGCTC
>JBBRNJ010000179.1:0-1570 GCA_038230375.1 Polyangiales bacterium
ATGGTGTCCAGGAGGCGCACGGGCTCAGCCTATCAACGCCTGGCACGCGTTGAATAGGCTGCGTGCTCGATCATCTTCGCGATCGTGACGGCGAGCCGATCGTGCAGCGCGGGATTCGGGTGGTAGTCGCAGCCGGTCTGTTCGTCGGCGTCGGCCTGCGCGGGGGCCAGAAAGAAGGTGGATTCGTCGCTGGTGAGCAGGATCGCCGCGCGTACGTTGGACTCCAGCGTGCTTCGCGCATGGTCGCCGTCGACGTCGGCGATGGCCGGCGTCACCACGCAGATGATCGGCGCCTCCGGGTGCGCCACGCGGATCTTGCGGAGCAGGCTCGCATACGCCTCCGCGAAGACGCGATCGTCTGGCGGATCACGCTTCGTCGGGTCGTCGTACGAGTAGTCGTTTCCGCCAGCGAACAGGACGACGGCATCGGCGCGGGGCAGAGGAGTCGCGCTCGCTCCATCGAACGGGTTTCCGAGCGGGTAGATGTCGCCCAGGGTGCCCTGCTCCTCGCGCGCGTAGTTCTTGACGATGCCCTTTCCGGAGTACGCGGTGGCGACGATCTCCGCGTGCAGGAGCACGCCCACCTTCCACCCATAGCCGTGGAGGAAGTTCTCCGTGTCTGGAGAGAACTTGCAGCGCGGGCCCGCGCCGTCCACGCCGTATGCGGTGGTGTTCGAGTCACCGACGAGCTCGATTGACAGCCGCGCTGGCGGTGGCGGAGGCAGGAGCTCTGCGCCCTGGAACCCGAGGAACGTGCTCACACCGGACATGGCCTCCGTGCGCTTCACAAGGTCGACGCGGTGAGGACCCGGGCCGAGCGTCGCAACGACGACCGCGTTGTCGCCCTCCACGAGCGCGATCGGCGGACCTTCTTCCCGTCCGTCCACCAGCGCCTGGTACATGCTCGTGCCGAACGGCCCCTTCTTCTCGCGGAAGCGCGCGACGAGCCGCGCGCCGTCCCCGACGACGTTGACCGAGAGCGTGGTGCCCGGCCACGCAAGGACTGGCGCGTCGGGAGCGCGGAGGTCGGCGCGACCGATGATGCGGTAGCGGGTTGCCGGGCTCGGCCGTGGAGCCGAAGCGTTCTGGGTGGGTGCTGCGGCGCCGCCGCATGCGGACGCGAGCCCCACGAGCACTGCGAGCACGAGGAGCCGTACGGGTGCGCGCGCCGAGATCATGGAGCCTCGCCGAGCAGCGTGGCAAGTCTCGCCTTCTCGATGCGCACGGCGATCACCTTCTCGCGCTCCACGATCGCCAGGCCGGGCGCGCCGCCCTTCGGCTTCTTCAGGAACTTCCGATGCGTGTACTCTACATCCACGACGGCCTCGTCGCGTGCCTCGGAGAAGTGCGCCGCCAGGTGAGCCGCGTCCACGAGCACCTCCTGGGGCACGCCTTGCGCCTTGTCGCGGGGGACGACAACATGTGCGCCGCGTCGGCCCTTTGCGTGGAGCCAGAGATCGTGCGGGCGCGCGAGCTTGAAGGTGAGCGCGTCGTTCTCTTGTGACGTCCGTCCCACCAGGATGCGTGAGCCATCCGACGCCGTGTAGACCCGGTGGCCGCGCTCGCGCTC